>NZ_CAKVAM010000001.1 GCF_934725225.1 uncultured Treponema sp. | reverse complement strand
CAAAAGAATCAGCCGGGAGCTCCACGACAGCGTCGCGCAGAATTTGCGGTATGTTTCTCTTCTTGCGGAAAATATTTACGACAAAGGCACGGCGGCTAAGATTATTGAAACGCAAAATCAGAACATTGAGGAAATCAGAAATCTCTGCTACAACCTGACTCCGCCGAGCATTACAAAAGACAATCTGCTTTCTTTGGTGAATGTCTTTGCAAAAAAGATTTTCGGAGACGCTTTCCAGTTCCGTCTGATTGCGGAAAACGGTGTTGATTTTTCCTGCTTGAATGGCGACGGGCTCTTGAATGTTTACCGGATTGTGCAGGAAGCGCTGCAGAATATAAAAAATCACGCGGGCGCGAACGAAGTCACGGTGTTTTTTAAGAGAAGCGCACCGGAGTCCTGGTCTGTTGAAAACGCCGGACAAAAAGCGACATTGAAAAAGGCATTTCCGGCGCTGGCGATGGCCGCAAAAAATCCAGGAAGCCATTTTAAAATCATAATTTCCGACGACGGCTGCGGAATGGACGGGGAGCTTGTAAAAGAGATAAACTGTGCCGTTTTTGAGAAGTCCAAGGAATCCCATTTTGGAGTCCGCAATATCTGCGAGAGGGCAAGGCTTCTAAATGGAAAAGTGACGTTCTCTTCCGCGCCGGATTTTGGAACGCAGATAACGGTGGAGGTGTGAAAAATGGCGAAAACATTTTACATTGTTGACGACCACGAGCTTTTGCGCATCGGCACGATTTCCTACATCGAAAAAAAATCTGGCTGGGTTTGCAAAGGTAATGCCGGCGAGCCTGAACAGGCGCTTTCTGAGCTTTCGCTTTTGTCGGGCGGAAACACGCTTCCTGACCTTGTGATTTCCGACCTTAATTTTTCTGGCGACGACGCGGGCTTTGACTTTATCGCAGAGCTTCACTCGCTTTATCCGGAACTAAAAATCATAGTGTACTCAATGTTCTTTTCGGCAGGAATGGTCCAGACTGCAATTCAAAACGGAGCTTCGGGCTATGTTTCAAAAAACGCGCCGTCGGACGAGCTCATAGAATGCATGGACAACGCTTTCAGCGGAAGAACTTTTGTACAAAAAGAATTGCGGGAAAATCTTGTAGAATTCAATTCGTTTACAGACGCGCTTACGCAAAGAGAAAAGCAGGTGATGGCCTTGATTCTGCAAAATTTCTCCAACACGCAGATTGCCGAAAAACTGCAGATAAGACAGCGCGCCGTGGAAAACTATATCTCAAGCATCTACGAAAAAACCGGCATCAACGACAAAAAGGAATTCATCAGGCGGTTTGGAAAATAACTGGAACAAATGAAGCCTGGCTTTGCCGGTTTTTGAACATTTTGAGCCTGACACGGCAATCTTGCAAAAAAAGTGCAATAGATTATCAACCGAGTTTCTTTCAGAAACATCGCAGGGTCAAGCCCGATAATGACTAGAAATTTCAAGAAATCATAAAACTCGACATTCGACCTAATATTTTGAGCCTAGCAGATTATCAATCAAGTTTCTTTAAAATCACAAAACTTTTTGCATCCACAGTGTCTGGAATAAAATCTTTTTGCTCCGGTTTTCCGCTTAAAACTTCTATGGAATTTGCAAATCCGGCTGAATCAATTTTTGCAGAAGAATCTGTAGCGTTAAAATATATGCAGAAGTTTCCGGCAGTGTATTTTGTAAGTCCCGGGGAAATTGTCTTTGCCAAGCAATCAGTTTTTGAGCCAAACGAGTCAGGTTTTTTCCTGCGGAAAGCAATAAGTCCTTTGTATGCGTTAAAGACATCAGAATAACGTGTTTTAAATTCCAAGCTGATTTGATTTATTTCATCGCTTGAATTGTAGCTATTTTCATTTCCTTGCTTTGTGCGAAGAAATTCTTGACCGCCATTTATAAAAGGCGTTCCCTGTGCAAGAATAATATACGCCGCCGCAAGAATGTCCTGTCTTTTAACTTTTTCAAGCCCAACGTTTCCGATTGCCTCAAAAAGATTTCCCGAATAAGAAGTTTTTTCAAGATACGAAATTGCAAGCTTGTCGAACAAAGTGTAATTGTCATGGCATTCAACGTAATGAATTGAAAGGTTTGGAATTCCGCTTGGATTTCTGTTGTTTTTTCCAGTCGCGCCAAGAAGTCCTTTTTCAATTTCTGAATCGCAGAAGTTTCCCTGAACCTGGCCTTTTGCAAATCCGCCGAATTCGCTTCCTTTTATTGCGTCTCTAAAATCATCATTGAACGCGCCGACTCCGCAATTTTTTCCGCAAGCAACAGAAGCAGAGCAACCGTTTTTTACAGCGCATTCTCCGCCGGTCCAAGGCTCGCCGTAAACCATTACGCACGGATCAATTTTTTTCAGCTCGTAAAAAATTTCCGACATAGTTTCCTGTTCCTGAACTCCCATAAGATCAAAGCGGAATCCGTTTATGTGAAAATCTTTCATCCAGTGCTTGAGAGAGTCAATAACATATTTTTTTACCATTTTATGATTTGTGGCGATTTCGTTTCCGCAGCCTGAACCGTTGGAATATCCGCCTTCAGAATTAAGCCTGTAAAAATATTTTGGAACGGTCATATCATAAAGCGAATTATTTTGCGTGCCGTCAGTGTGATTGTAAACGACATCCATTATCACGGCGATTCCAGCGTCATGGAACGACTTTACCATTTGCTGCATTTCTTTTACGGCCTGAATTCCGTCAGTGTATCCTTGAGAAACATAGCGGCCTTCTGGAACATTGAAGTGAAAAGGATTGTAGCCCCAGTTGTATGAAAGGTCTGAATTTTTTTGCGCATAATCGAACATCGGAAGAATCTGAACATGAGTTACGCCAAGCTCTTTCAAATGCGAAATTATTTTTGGGTCAGCAACTTCAAGAAATTTTCCAGTTGAAGCAGGATTTACAGCGCGGCTCCAGTCCCGGATGTGCATTTCGTAAATTACAGCTTTTGAATAATCAGTTTCTTTAAATGGATTTTCATATTCTGATTTTTCGATGACTGCGATTTGCGATGCAACAGAATCCGGGCCGGCAACCGTGTGCCAAATGTCAGCAACTTTATAAACTTCCTCGCCAAAAGAAATTTCATACTGATAATAAGAGCAGCCTTCATAAGAGCCGCTGAAAAACCAAACGCCTTTTTCCTTGCGTTCCATTTGCTTTGCGGCGCACAATTTTTTTGCAGCTGAATCTTTAAACAGCAAAAGGCGCACGTTGTCAGCAGTCGGTGCCCAACATTTAAAACTTGCAGAAGTTCCGTTCAAGGTTAAGCCAAGATCGTTTCCGTCATAATAAAAAGCGGAATCAATTGAAGGAGCTGAGTTTTCATTTGAATAATATTTTTTGTCCACACTGAAATTATATAGAAAACAAAACAAGTTTCAATGCGGATTTTTTCAGCCTGAAATTTTAAAGCGACTTTAATTCAGCGGAAACAACTTTCCATTCGCCGTTTTCTTTTGCAACTTCAAGCCAGGCATATTTTCCTTCAAGAAGCGCGCCGGGATTTATGACAGTTGTAGTTCCAACTTTGCAGATTCCTGCGCTTTCGTGGATGTGTCCTGTAATAACTGCAAGCGGCTTGTACTGCTCAATGAACTGCGTAAAAAGCTCGCTTCCAACATGAACGCCACTTGAAATTTTATCGCAGTCTGTATTCTTTGGAGGATTGTGGCTTACCGCAATCAAGTTGCTCCATTCCTGCTCGCCTTGCTCCGTAATAATTTTAAAGTCCGCCATAAGTTCTTCTTCTGATTTTTCATTCGGAGTTGTGCCGGTGAATTTGCTTCCGCCGCCGCTTCCTGCAAACGCAAGACCTTCGTACATCACAAGCTGCTTTTCCACGGAAATATCATGCTTTTCAGTTTCTTCAATAAATGAAGGATTGTCGCAGTTTCCGATTACAGAAAAAATTGTATCGTGCTTGGAGCAAAGTTTTTCAAGAGCCGGAAGTCCAGTTTCCTCGTTGCCAAATTTCGCAAAGTCGCCTGCAAAAATAACGCCGTCCGCCTGCTTGAAAATTTCATCCATTTTATCAAGAACATCCAAATTTCCGTGCAAATCTGATATTACTAAAAATTTCATTTTAATGCCTCCGAACAATTTCAGTTTAAATTTCAGCAAGAATTTTTTTAAGCTTGTCCATCTGATTTTTCGTTCCAATCGTTATGCGCACAAAATCCTCGATGCCCGGCGTGTCAAAATGGCGGATAAGAATTCCAGCTTTTTTTACAGCTTCGTAAATTGAAGTTCCGCTCATTCCGTCTTTTTTTGCAAAAATAAAATTTGTCTTGCTTTCAATCACAAACCAATTTTTTGAACGCAAAAATTCAGTTAAAAGATTTCTTTCATTCACAATTTTTTTTGCATTTTCTTCATAATAAGAATAATTTTTACAAGCGGCTTTTCCTGCTGTCTGCGCAAGAAAATCAACAGGAAAATGATTGAATGAATTTTTTACTGTAAAAACTGAATTTATAAGTTCAGGATTCGCAATGGAAAAACCAAGCCTCATTCCTGCAAGCGAAAAACTTTTGCTGAACGTGCGCACGATGACAAGATTTTTGTAATCCTTTAAAAGTGAAAGGCAGCTTTCTTCGCCAAAATCCGCATAAGCTTCGTCCACAACAAGAATCCGTTCCGAAGGAATTTTTTTCAGGAGAGATTCAACTTCCGCGCGCTTCAAGGCAATTCCTGTTGGAGCGTTTGGATTTGCAAAAATTATCGGGCTGTTGTTTTTTTCAGACTCGGAAAGCATTTTATCCGTATTCAAGCTCCAGTCATTTTTGAGCGGAATTTTTTTCATCGGAATGTTATAGAATCCGCAGTAAACGGGATAAAAACTGTAAGTGAATTCGGGAAGAACAAGCGGGCATTTGCTTCCAAAAAATGTATAAAAAATAAACGAAAGAACTTCATCGCTTCCGTTTCCGCAGAAAATCATTTGCGGCGTTATTTTAAATCCAAGTTCTTTTTTTGCATTCTGAGAATTGCAAAGAACTCCGCCCGTGGAATTCAGCATATCGGCAATCGCAGTCCTAAGCTCAACGGAATCCGGGTCTGGATAAAGTCCAAGTTTTTCACGGTGGCAAGACGCGGCTTTTTTTACAGCTTTTGCAACGTTCTTGCTCGGCGGATACGGATTTTCATTCGCGTTCAGCTTTATATAAATTCTGTCTTTTGGCTGCTCGCCCGGAACATAAGGATGAAGATTTTCTAATCGTTCAGATAACATTTTTACCTCGAAAAAATATGCAGATTCAATTTTTGTAAAACCTGCCGCAGAAAAAGCAGCAGATTTTTTTTAGCTACATTTTAAATGACTTGAGTCTTTCGCAGGCTTCCTGAATATTTTCGCGGTGTCCGAATGAACTGAAGCGGATAAAACTTTCGCCGCTCGGTCCGAATCCTGCGCCCGGAGTTACAACTACATTGCACTGGCTAAGAATTTGGTCGAACACGTCCCAGCTTTTCTTTCCTGGAAATTTTGCCCAAACGTAAGGAGCGTTTCCGCCGGAATAAACTTCAACGCCCATCGCCTTGAAATTTTCACTTTCCAAAGCAGAACGAATCAATGCGGCGTTTTCAAGATAATAGCTTATTGTTTCCTGCATTTCTTTAAGGCCGGTTTCATCCAAGGCGGCAAATCCTCCAGCCTGTGCAATATTGCTTGCTCCGTTAAATGCAGTGTTTGTTATGCGCGCCCAAGCGTCTGCGATTTTTGAGCCGTCATCAAATTTTAAATTTTCTGGAACTACGCACCATCCAAGGCGAACTCCAGTGAATCCTGCCGGCTTTGAAAATGACTGCATTTCAATTGCACAGTCCTTTGCGCCTTCGATTTCATAAATTGACTTCGGAAGATTTTTGTCACGGATAAATGCTGAATACGCCGCGTCAAAAAGAACAACGCATCCATTCGCTTTTGCAAACTTCACAAGCTCTGTAAGATTTTCTTTTGTTGCAACTGCGCCAGTAGGATTGTTCGGCGAGCATATATAAATCAGGCTGTCTTTTTTTACAACAGACAAATCCGGGAAAAATCCATTTTCAGGAAGACACGGCATATAAGTTATGTCCTTGAATCCGTTTTCTGTAACAGGCTCTTTTCCGCCCGCTCCAGCCATTACAGTTCCGTCAACATAAACTGGATAAGAAGGATCTTGAACCGCAACATTCACATCCGCGCCAAACATTGCCTGAAGCCGTCCAAGATCGCACTTTGCTCCATCCGAAACAAAAATTTCAGTTGGCTTGATTTCGCCGTTATAAATTGCCTGAGAAATGCGCTCGCGAAGTTTTGGCATTCCTGCGCTGTCATCCTGATAACCTTCGTAGCCTTCTTTTGTGCCAAGAGCTTCCACAAAATTTTTCATTCCTTCAACAATGTGAGGAGCGAGCGGCTCGGTTGTGTTTCCAATTCCAAGGCTGATTATTTTTGCTTCTGGATGCTGAGCCTGAAACGCCTTGCGTCTTTTTGCAATTTCCGGGAAAAGATAGCCCTTTGCAAGATTTGTGTAATTTTTGTTTTTCTTTATCATTTTGACTTCCTCTGTTCGATTTTTGAAAAGTTTAGCATTTTTGCAAGTTTGCTACAATGAAAAAAATAAAAGAAAAAAAACGACCTTCTGAAAAAACAGAAGGCCAAAAACGAAGGAGGTTTATGAATAAGGAAAATTATTTTATTCGGTAAGTTTCAACCATGTATCTGATTGAAGTTCCTGTGTCATCTTCAAGGGTTTTCTTTACAACAAAGACAAGGCTTTTTCCTGATTTGTCTGCAAAAATTCTTTCAATCTGATACGCCGTGATCCCCTTGCGCTCAAAGTCAGGAGTTCCAACAGCAAAAGAAGAAACTGTGTTTCCATAAGAATCTTTTTTTAGAACTTCAATAAAAAATTTTGACCGGCAGTTTTTTCCGCTTCCGTTAAAAGACGGAACAAGGCGCACATGATAAAGAATTCCAGAAACATCAGATATTCCTTCAAAATCCTTGAACACGATTTCTTCTGTAGGAGATTTTGTTTCTGACTCGCGCAAATACAAAAGTGTTCCGACTCCGGCTGGCTTTGCATTGTACTTTGAAATTTTCCAGTTGCATTTTGCCTTTAAATTTTCATAAGCAGTTTTTCCTGAAATGTCCGAGGAATCTTTTGACTTGAAAACTTCGCCTTTTACAAAATCATTCGCGGCGACATCAACTGTGAAAATTTCCGCCCAAGGCTCGTAAGTTTTGTCTGTTTTTCCGTACTGGCCAAAAAGATAATATTTTCCGTCTTCAGAAAAACCTATATCGTCAAAAGAAGCGGCGTCTCCTGCAAATGCACTGCACACGGCAAAAAAAACAGAAAATGCGCAAACTAAAATCTTTTTCATTTTATTCCTCCCGGAAAAAACTTCGCAAGAAAATGCTGGAAGTTCCCACAAGTAAATTTTCGGCAAGCAAAAATAAATCTTTAGAAAAGATTTCCGCTGAAAGAAAAAACTGCTTCCCTTGATAAAAAGAAACCGCTGGAGTATTCTTTAGGCATGACTTTAAAAAACAAGAACAGAATTTTTCTTTTTTTATTTATATTCAGCGTGATAATTTTTTTGTTCAATATTACAGTTCTTTGCATTGCGGCTGCGGCAAAATCAATAGTTCCGCCGATAAATCCGATGCGGCCGTTCGTCCTCATTCCAAAAGGCGGATTGTGTCCGTACAATTTTAATTCATCGCTGGCAGCAATAATCACATTCAGCCTTTCAGCTCCGGCACTTTCAATTGCAATTTTTAAAGGATTTGAAAAAACTCCTTCACTTGAAATTTTATTTTTTTCCGGATTTATAATCAGTTGCGTTACAGAAAGCGCGAGAATTCTTTTGCCGCTTTTTGGATTCTGGAAAACGAATTCGCTTTTTTTAATTTACATCGGACGGATTGTTGCAGCCGGAAGATTTCTTGCGCCGATGAGCCTTTTCTTTGCGGCAGTTTTTTCTTCCGCGGAAGAACTTCAAAATGCGGAACGGAACATTTTTATTTTGCTTGCTTCAACTTGCGCATTCGGATTTTTTTATCCGATGGACACAACAATAACAATTTCTACTTGCACGGTTCTTTGGGGCTTTAGAAAATTTTTCGCGGTCATAAGAGTTTTTATTGTTGTAGTAACAATTTTTTCAGTTCTGGTAGAAGCATACACAAAAGGAATAAAAGGGATTTACATAAAAGCATTGGGCGTTGTAATTCTTGCGGCAGGCTACGGTCTTTTATGCAACACAGACTGCTGGCTTGAATTTTTCATTGCGATTATTCTTTATGTTTCAGGATGCGTTCTTTATTTAAAGACCGTTCACTATTTGGAAAATACTTGGAACTAGCAAAGCAAATACTGCGCCAATCCGCCGAGCAAAATCGGAATAAAAAGATTGTCAAAATCCTTTAGCGGAAGAATTTCAATTAGCATTCCGGCTCCTGCAACTATGAGCGAAACTTTTGTTATGTCCGCCTGACCTTGAAACATAAAAAAGCAAGCCAAGTAGCAAGAAATAAAAATCGCGGTAAAACAAGTGAGGCTTCCGGCGACAGTTTTTCCTTCTGTAAACGGAATCTGAATTCTTCCAAAAAGTTTTCCAGCAAGACTTGCAAGACCGTCTCCAAAGGCGAGAGCGTAAATTCCAATTGCAGCAGGAAGTTTTTCCCATAGAATTGCGCTTGAAATAATTCCCAAAACCAGCGTTACAGGACCTAGAACGAATTTGTTTTCATCGCGTTTTCTAGCGGCGGCTTCTGTTACGGCGGAAATCAAAAAAACTTCTTTTCCATTCAGGCGCAAAATTTCCGCAACAGAATAAAAAACAACCAGCGCAAAAAGGCACGCAATAGTCGGCTTGTACGCAATCCAAAGGAAACACGGAACAAACGCGCTGCACAGATGAATCGACTTTCTGAAAAGCTCTTTTAAGATTCCAATTATTTTCTGACGAGAAATTATTCCGCTGTATTTTTTTGAGAAAAGAGCCATCATAATTATTCCAGTCCTTCCTCTCCATTTAAAAGCCGCGGAATTTCTGTATAGATTTCAGGCTCATATCCAGAAACAGGACGCGTTATATATTTTATGTTTTGCTCGGCAAGATTTGAACCGTCAAGCCTTATCATTGTTGTCTGGTTTCTTGTCATTGTGTCCCACGCTCTAAGACTTTCCTGCAAGCATACAATCGATTTTGCATTCAATGAGCTGTTTCCTGTTGCCGACGCAATTCTTGAAAGCGTAACTCCAAGATTATTAGAAGCCTTCATGTAAGTGTCAACAATATCAGCATGGTCATCGCGAATCTGCGGAAGCACAACGCCGTATTTTTCACGTTCAACATCAAGAATAGAAAGAAGCCTTTCATAATATCCGCGCGCAATATAATTGTCTCCACTCAAATTCAAAGTGTTTGCAAGGGCAAGTAAAAGATGAGTGTCGTTTTCATTCGTGTCCTGGCTTTTTATAAACGAACCCAAAGCGGCAGGATAGTTTCTATTTTGGTACTGAATATATCCAATTCTGTAGCGAACAGAAGAAGTGTCGTGCTTGTTGTTCACCGCGTTCTGATAATTTTTTAAGGCAGCAGCATTGTCCCCGGAAATAAAATAATCCAAATCCGCTAGGTCAGAATACAAGGTTCCAACATTTTCATCGCTTTCAAATCCGCTGGAATCCCGCTCATGCTCAAAAATTTCAATTCCCTTTCCGTACAATTCTTCTGCAGTAAGATATTCACGCTGATTCCGCATTTCTTCGCCCAGCAATCTGACTGCGTTTATATATTTGTAAGTGTCCTTGCGGTTTCTCTTTGGCTGATTTTCAAAAGAATTTATTGAAGCTTCAAGAAGTTTTGCAGCATTGCGTCCGCTTTTAGTTTCAACAAAATAACGACCCATGTTGTAAAGCGCAACAGAATTTTCCGGCGCAGATTTCAGCGCAGTTTCCAAAAGTTTTCTGACATCTTCTATAGAAAATCTTAAATTTTCTTCTGACGGACGAAGCTTTCCATAACGCTTGTCGAGCATATATCCGCTAAGTTCAATCAAGTCCTTTGAAGAAATCGCATTTTTCTTGCCCATCAAAATATTCTTGTACATAAGAACTTGGCGCAAATTATCTGTGCGGATAAAATATCTCATCTGGCGCGAAAGATAAAGGTCGTTGATTCCGTAAAGCTGAGTTAGCAAATCGTACTGCTCTTTTGCCAAAGGAAATTTTTCAGCATTTCTGTCCGAAGCCCATTCAAGATACAAGTCGCCCAAAGCAAGCAAAGCGTCGGAATCATTTATGTGATAGTCAAGAACTTCACGCTTTAAAATCCGCTCGCCTTCCTCATAATTGTACAAGTCTGAAGTTTCCATGTCCGCCCATTCAAGTCCGGCTTTTTTGTCATGGTTGTAACGCTGAAGAATTGCGCGGTACATCATTCTGGAACGGTCGTACTGCCTGTGATTTCTGTAGCCTTGGGCAAAACGGAAAAACCATTTTTTTACAGGTTTATATGTCAAAGCCTGATTGAATTTTTTTTCAGACTGCGGATACTGATTGTCCTGCAAAAGCGCATAGCCTTGCTTGTAAAGGCTGCTCGCTCTTGCCGGCTTGTAAATAAAATTGTTTGTAAGCGTAAAAATACAGAAAACAAGAATCGCAGCGGCAGTTGTAAAAATCGCGCTAGGAATTATTCTGTTTTTCAGCTGATATTCAATTGATTTTTTGTAGGCTTCATATTCAGCGGCAGAACGGCGTTCAAAATCACGCGGAACATCAAGCGAAATATCAAGAAGTTTTTCCAGCTCAGAAGCAACTTGCCGGGCAGGAGCTTTTCTTAAAACTTTTTCAAGAACTGAAAAAATTGCGTCGTCTGTAAATTCATTTTTTACAACAAAATCTTCAAGCGCAATTCTTACATTCAGCGGATAAGTCGCAAGATTTTTCTGGAATCTTTTGTATTCCGCATCTGTAAAAGTATTTTTTGGCTTTTCAGTTTCTTTGGCTTCCGCGGCATTGGAAAAATCAGCAGTCGCAACATCAGGCTTTTTTGTAAGGTCGGCAGTCGCAATGTCGGAAAATCCCGGAATATGAAATTCGTCATCGCCGTCAGAATCAACTCCGCCAAGCTCAAATCCGCTGTCTTCCTGATTTGAAAAGTCAAGGTCGTTTATGTCGCTTGTGTCAAAAGTTTCAACTGGCTCATCTTCCGGAACATCCATTTCCGGGGAAAAAAGTTCGCCGTCAGTTTGGGTTGGAGCAGAATCATTTTGCTCTGTAGCTTTTTCTTCATTTTCCGGCTGGTTAAAATTCGGAACAGAAAGTTCTTCGTTAAAATCAGGCAAGGAATCCGAATTGTCCGACGGCATATCAAAATCCGGCAAATCAATGTCAGAAAAATCATCGGCTTTAGTTTCCGCATTTTCCGCAGGAGGCTCTGAAATATTTTCTTGAGGCGCATCAAAATTTTCTGTTTTTGGCTCAGAAGAATTTTCGTCGTTCAAGCCGTCAAGATTAAGCGAATCCAAATCAAACGAATTTTCATCTGCGGAATTTTCTGTCGAAGATTTTTCTGCGCCTTCCGATTTATTTTCCGCGGAAGGAAAATCCATTTCACCAATTCCGCTCAAAGAATTTGCAAGAGAATCGGTGTCAAGATCCGGCAGAACATTTTCCTGAGCTGAATCATTCTCGGACGGCATATCAAAAAGCGACTCGTCAAAAGCAGTTCCGTCCGGTTCTGAAGCTGGAATAGAATTTTTTGGAGCAGAATCAGCATCCAAAGAATCCAGGTTAAAAATATCAGGATTTACAGATTCTTCACTTTCATTATTTTTTTCATCATTGGAAACTTGCGGCTCGTCTTGCGCTTGAGGTTCCGGGCTGGATGCAAGAAGAGATTCCAAGTCCATGTCTTCAATTCCAATTTCTTCTGGCTCTGGTTCAGGTTCCGGCTCTTTTTCATCTTCAAATTCAGACAAATCAAGGTCAGATAAATCCATGTCTCCGGCGGAAGGCAAAAGATCTGAAACATCAGGAACTGCTTCATCCTCATTTGCAGCTGGCTTTTGCTCAGAACTAGATTCAGAATCATCATTGTCCATGAAGTCAGAAAAATCGTTTGCTTCACGTTTGCGTTCTTCTGCGGCCGCGGCAGCTTGCGCCTGATCTTCTTCTGAAAGAGCTGGAAGTCCGTTTACAAAATCTTCAGAATCATCTATGTCTGCGACATCTTTGGGGATTTTTACTGTTACTGGTTTTTCTCCGCGGGCAGCCCGGATTTTTACTTCATCACCGAGATTCAATATATCCGAATTAAACTGCTGCAGCTGCTTTAGTCCTGGCATGGTTAAAAATTATACTCCTCAAAGCGACATGGTTTCAAGTCTAATATCGGCACACAAATCCGCCAAGTTTAGAAAATTGAAATCCGCGGAAATCCTCAAAGTTTCAGCAAGAAAATAGAATTCAACTTTAAAATAAAAAATTCCGAAAATACATATATGAAGAAAATACTTTGCGCTATTTTTTCAGTTTTTCTTTTTTTATCTTCTGCGGAAATTTTTTCTGCGGAATCAAAAGTCATGCTCACGGACGAAGAACTTGACTACGCCGAACTCGTGAACACAATTCAAGATGTTGGCTCTCCATATCTCAAGGGCGACTACGCAATTTTCACATCAAAAAGCAACGCGCGCCACATCGGAATCGCATTCGACTTTGAAGGATTCAAAACAATTCATTCATTCAAAATAAAAAAATTCATCGACATGGAATACAAAGAAGCCGGCTCTATTTATTTTTACATTTTGAAAGTTCCAAAAAATGTTCTTGAAATAAATTACAGGCTGATTATAGACGGACTTTGGACAGTTGATCCGCTCAATAATGAAACGGTTTTCAACAGAGAAACAAATCTTGTGCTTTCACATTTTAATGCGTCTCGTGAAATTCCGCAGGTAACTGAAAAAATCAGCGGCGGAAAAATACGCTTTGTCTACAAAGGAAAATCAGGGCAAAAAATCCGTGTGGGCGGAAACTTTACAAACTGGGACAGCTGGATTTATCAGATGAGCGAAGTTGCACCGGGAATTTATCAGTTTGAAATTCCGCTTCCACCTGGAAAATATGAATACGCCTTTTACACTGGAATAAATTCTTTTCCAGACTCAGGAAATCCTCAGAAATGCTACACTCCCGATGGAAAAACAGCATCTCTGATTGTCCTGGACTAGAACTTAAATCCGCCTGGCATATTAAATCCTTTCGGAAGATTTGGCATAGAACCGCCCATTCCCATAGCTCCCATTTGCTGCATAAGCTTTGCCTGCACACCGCGGTTACGTGCAAGTTTTTTCATTGTAAGCTTTGTTTTTTCGAACTGCTTTATAAGCTTGTTAACTTCCTGAACACTTGTTCCGCTTCCCTTTGCAATTCTTTTGCGGCGTGTAGGACCGATAATTAAATGGTTCATTCTCTCTTTATATGTCATGCTTTGAATAATAGCTTTCTGATGCTTCATTCCAGCCTTGTTGATTTGCTCTTCGCTAATTTGTCCGGAAAGTCCAGGCATCATGTCAAGAAGCGATTTTATGCTTCCCATTTTTTCAACTTGCTCAAGCTGCTCAAGCATATCCTGCAACGTAAATTCATTGCGCTGCATTTTTTTCTGCATTTTAAGAGCGGCTTCCTGATCCACAGTTTCCTGAGCTTTTTCAACAAGTGAAACAACATCGCCCATTCCAAGAATTCTGCTTGCAATTCTGTCTGGATGGAAAGGCTCAAAGTCTTCTGTTTTTTCGCCAGTGCCGATAAAGAGAATCGGTTTCTGCGTAATCGACTTTAAAGAAAGAGCCGCGCCGCCACGTGCATCTGAATCAAACTTTGTAAGAATAACGCCGGTCAGTCCAAGCTGCTCATCAAAACTTTTTGCAATATCAACAGCATTCTGACCAGTCATGGAATCAGCGACAAGAACAGTTTCTACAGGATTAAGCTTCTTTTTTATAGAAACAAGTTCCGCCATCATGTCTTCATCAATCTGAAGGCGTCCGGCTGTGTCCACAATTATTGTATCAAGTCCGTTTTTCTTTGCAAAATCAACTGAATGCTCCGCAACTTTTACAGCATCTTTTGAGTCTTCTTTGTAAACAGGAACTCCGATTTTCTCGCCAAGAACACAAAGCTGCTCAACCGCCGCCGGACGAATCAAGTCGCAGGCAACAAGCAAAGGCCGCCTTCCATCTTTTTTAAGACGAGCCGCAAGTTTATGCGCCGCAGTTGTTTTTCCCGCGCCCTGAAGACCAAGCAAAAGAATTACAGACTGAGTGTCAGGTCCTTTTAACGCAAGATCAGTTTTTTTATCGCCGAGCATCGCAACAAGCTTGTCGTAAATGATTTTTACAAACTGCTGGCCCGGATCTACAGCCTTTAAAACTTTTTCTCCCTTCGCTTCTTCAATTGTGCTGTTTACAAAACGGCGGACAACACGCAAATTCACGTCCGCTTCCAAAAGAGCCATTTTTATCTGCTCTACGGTTTCCTCTATGTTTTTTTCTGTAATTGAAGATTTTCCGCTCAAAGTGCGGATTATTCCGCTGAAAGTTCCTGTTATTTTTTCAAGCATTTTTTACTCCGTTTTTGAAATATGCTATCTGTTAAGCAAAAGTTCTTTAAGACATTCTTCCGCATTGATTTCCTTGTTAAGAACTTTGTACAAGGCATTGCAAATAGGAAGCTTAAGATTTTTCTGCTCCATGATTTTATGCACGTATTTGCAGGCAATCGCACCTTCCGGCAAATATCCGACTTTCTTTACATTCGCAATCAAGTCATCAAGATTTTTAAACTGATCCAGCATTCCGGTTTTTATCAAGTCCTGCCCGAATCTTCTGTTGCGTCCGTATTTCGACTTGCAAGTTACATCCAAATCTCCGACTCCGCTGATTGAAGTGAATGTGGCCGCATGAGTTGCACCCATTGCAAAACCAAGTGTCTGAATTTCATTAAGTCCCGCCGCCATCAAAAGACTTTCTGTGTTGTCTCCAAAAATAGGGCTGTTTTCAGCAAGAGCATCCATTGCGCCGTAAACAACAGCAATTACATTTTTAGCAGCCGCGCAAACCTGAACACCAATTGTATCAAAAGAAGCATAAGCCATGATTCCTTTTACACGCAAAAGATCCCGCATACGAACCGCATTTCTGTGATGCTGGCTCGCCGCAATGAGTCCGGTTATTTTTCCAAGCGCAACTTCCTCAGCGTGGCTAGGGCCGGCAATATAAACTGTGGCATTTTTATAGCATTCAGGAAGCGCTTCTTCCATTGTGTCCAAAACAAATTCAGGATTTCCAGATTCAGAAGGAACAAAGCCTTTTGTCAGCGCGCCGATTATTGTAGAGCCGTCCGCAATGTTAGGAACATCAGTAAATTTTTTTATTGTAGAAGCAAGATAAAGCGAAGGACTTCCCATAATCAAAAACTGCTTTCCAGAAGCAACAAGCTTTATGTCAGAACTTGCAGTCATTGAAGGTTCAAGCGCATATCCCGGAAGATACCGTTTATTTTCATGCTGATTATTTATAGACTCAACAACGTCCTCTTCCATTGCCCAAAGCTGAACTTTATGTCCGCCGCGCGCAATCGCAGTTCCCAAAGCAGTTCCCCAGGCACCCGCTCCAATTATACCAACTTCAAAAATTTCCATATCAAATTCCCTGACAAAGCTGACTGAATTTTACTCTTCAACCTAATTTGCAGCTAGCTCAATATTACTACAGAAAAAACAATTCCTCAATGCAAAAAAATCAACCTAAGAGAAAAACAAAAAAGGCACTGCAATGCGACAAAATGCCTATGCAATGCCTTATAATTTTTATAGAAAAGATTAGTACCAGATTCCAGCCTGATCTTCCCAGTCAACAAGTTCTTCCGTCTTGAAAAACAACGCGATTTCTCTTTCTGCGCTTTCGTCGCTGTCTGAAGCATGGATTATGTTATGAGAAGTATGGCAGCAGAAATCTCCACGGATAGTTCCCGGAGCCGCTTCTGCAGGATTTGTTGCGCCAGTAATTTTTCTAACCAAAGTAACGCAGTCGTCGCCCTGCCAAACCATCGCAACAACAGGACCGCTTGTTATGTAATCAAGAAGCGGATCATAAAAAGCTTTTCCTTTGTGCTCTGCGTAATGCTGGGAAGCAAGATCCTGGCTTATATTCATAAGCTTAAGTCCGATCAATTTAAGACCTTTTTTTTCAAGGCGGCTAACAACTTCGCCCACGAGCCTGCGATTCAAAACACCAGGCTTTAACATTGTAAAACATCTTGTACTCATATTCTGATTTTAGCAGAAATCCCCTTGTTTTTCAACGGGTAATAGACTTTCGCAAAAACCTAATCTATACTAGCAGCAGAATGACTATAGAAAAAAAGGAAATCATCGAGCTTCAAAAATCCGTAGAGCGAAAAATCGAAGAGCTTCAGCTTTCTGCAAAACCGGACTCAGCGCAAATATTCGACCTGAATATGCTTGACTCAAACATCTCGCTTTTTCTTCTTGCCGCGGAATTTAAAGATGACCCGGTTGAATTAAAGCCAAGCGACAAGCTGATTATAGAAGCGTTAAAAAAATTCAGAAGCAATTCCACAAAAGAAATCGACATTGAAACTTTCGCAAAAGAAGCCGCAACTGCCGCAAATGAAATTTTAAGTTTAATAGATCAGTTTGAAGAGCGGATTGAAGATTCCACGGAAAAAATTTTCTGCGCAAATTTAAAAGCCCGTTTGGATTCCGCATACAGCTCAATTCAGCAAATCGCTTTTTTAAAAAATGAAGGAAAGAAAAACCTTAAGCTTTGGCAGACGCAGGAAATTCCTCTGCCTGTTTCAAATGCCGGAAAAACCCTTGGAAAAATAAAGTCCGAAAAAAAAGCCGCCGCTTCCCGCGCAAATGGAAAAAAAGGCGGACGTCCTTCAAAAAATCCTCAGCAAACAAAAAAAGCCGCTGCCAAAAAGACAACGGCTAAAAGAACAAAATCAACTAAATCTGTTTAATTTGCAGAACCTACAAGGCACATCCATTCAGCTTCAGCGCAAAGAACATCGCCTACAAAAGCTTTGCCCGACTGCTTTACCATTTTTGGGCTTACACGCAAGTTTGTAACTTCCATTCTTACAGTGTCTCCCGGACGAACCTGATTGCGGAATTTTACTTTGTCAACTGTAGCAAGGAAAAACAAACTGCCTTCAGCGAAAGTTTTCTGCAAGCTCAATGCAGCTCCTCCTCCCTGCGCCATAGTTTCAATAAGAATTACACCCGGAACAACAGGATACTGCGGAAAATGTCCTTTAAAGAAAAAGTCCTCATCTGTAAATTTTCTTGTGCAGACGCAGCCTTTTTCATCATAGCTTTCAATTGAATCCACAAACAAAAACGGTTTTCTGTGCGGAAGAAGGCTTTCTATATCAGTAAATCTTTCCATAATTTTACTCGCTGACTTTTTTGAATACAACAATTCCGTTGTGTCCGCCGAATCCGAAGTTTCCGCTCATAGCAACATCAATGTTCATGTCGATTCCCTTGTTCGGTGTGTAGTCAAGGTCGCATCCGCCTTCAACATCAACTTCATCAAGGTTGATTGTCGGAGGAATATATCCTTCCTGAATTGCCTTTACACAAATCATGGCTTCAAGCGCGCCGGCATCGCCAAGACAATGTCCGTGCATACTCTTTGTTGAAGAAATGTGAAGTTTCTTTGCAGCCTCACCAAATGCCATGTGAAGCATTGCAGTTTCGCCAGAATCATTCAAGTGAGTTGAAGTTCCATGCGCATTATAATATGTAACATCTTCTGGTTTTACGCCGGCATCCTTCATTGCCAAAGTCATTGCGCGTGCGCCCATAATTCCATCTGGATTAGGAGCTGTAAGATGATAGCCATCGCAAGTTGCGCCATAGCCAGCAAATTCAGCATAGATTTTTGCACCGCGGGCTTTTGCGTGTTCGTATTCCTCAAGAACAAGAATTGTCGCGCCTTCGCCCATAACGAATCCGTCGCGCTGCTTGTCAAACGGACGGCAAGCTTTTGAAGGATCATCTGCCCATTTTGAGCTCAAAGCCTGAAGAACTGTAAATCCCAAGTTTGCAAATCCGTTCTGTGTAGATTCAGCTCCACCAGCAAGAACAATGTCGCTTCTTCCTGCGCGGATATTGTCCAAAGCCTGTCCAAGAGCATCTGAACCAGAAGCACAAGCTGTGGCGATTGTATGAGCAACTCCGTGAAGTCCAAATTTTATGCTTATGTTTGCAGCTGCTTCATTCGGAATAAGCTGAGGAATTGTCATTGGAGGCATACGCTTAAATCCAGAATCAAAATAGCTTTTCATGCTTGATTCTGTAATTTCAAGTCCGCCAATTCCAACACCGAGGTAAACAGCGGCATTGTCCAAGGCTTCCTTGTTGTCTGTAAGATTTGAATCGTCCAAAGCCATTTTCGCAGCGGCTACAGCATATTTTGAAAATCTTGCCATTTTGCGTGCCGACTGAGGATCCATGTATTTGTCAGCTTCAAAATTCTTTACTTCCGCAGCGTATTTTACTTTAAAAGCAGAAGCATCATAATGTGTAATAGTTGCGATTCCGCTTTTTCCAGCTCTTATAGAAGCCCAAGTTTCCTCAACGCTGTTTCCGATTGGCGAAACACATCCAAGTCCTGTTACAACAACTTTGCGCATAATTTTCTCCATAAAATAAATTTATTAATATAGTAGATTTATAAATGAAAGGCTTAAGCTCCCATTCCACCGTCAACGCCAATAACCTGAGCAGTTACATAAAGGCTCAAGTCAGAAGCAAGGAACAACGCCGCATTTGCAACGTCTTCAGGTTTTCCGGCTCTCTTTAAAGGAATTCCTTCAACCCATGCCTTGCGGATTTCTTCTTTTACAGCATTTGTCATGTCTGTTTCGATGAATCCAGGAGCAATGCAGTTTACACGAACACCGCGGCTTCCAACTTCCTTTGCAAGCGATTTTGAAAACGCAATGAGTCCGCCTTTGCTTGCTGAATAATTCACCTGACCAGCTCCACCATGAATTCCAACAATTGAAGCCATGTTGATTATAGAACCTGATTTTTTGTGAATCATATCATTTGAAACAATCTGGCAAACAAGAAAAGCTGAAGTAAGGTTTACAGCAAGAACTGAATCCCAGTCTTCCTTTTTCATTCTAAAGCTCAAAGTGTCGCGTGTAATTCCTGCGTTGTTTACAAGAACATCAAAACCGCCGGACTCGCCAAGAGCATTTTTTACAGCCGCTGTAAGAACTTCCGCGTTTCCTGCGTCTGCATAAAATTCATGGAAAGCAGTTCCGTTTTCCGCGGCAAGTTTTTCAAGCTCAGCTTTTCCTGCGGATTCCTTTGTGCACATTCCCCAGACTTCGCATCCATTTGCAAGAAAAACTTCAACAATCTTGCGTCCGATTCCGCGTGAAGAACCAGTAACCAAAGCTTTTTTGTTTTTTAGAAGCATATTTTCTCCAACTTTAAAGATTATTTACAGATTCAGCTGTGTTAACTGGCAAAACTGAAATCGAAGCGTTGTAGTCAGTATTTCCCCAAAGTCCAGAAAGAACTTTTCCAGGACCAACTTCAAGAGCAGCCCATTTGTCAAAACCATCAGCTTTCATAACAGAAGCAAGGCAATCTTCCTCGTCTGTCCAAAGAACTGGATTTGTAAGATGAAGAACTGCGGATTTTTTTGCTTCCTCGCCGGAAACACATTCTTTTCCTGTTACATTTGAAAACAGCTTGATTTTTGGGTCGTTGAACTTAACATCCGCAATAGCTTTTTCAAATTCCACAGCGGCATCCTGCATCAAAGGCGAATGGAAAGGTCCTGCAACCTTTAAGCGGACTGCACGGCGCGCGCCAGCTTCAGAAGCAGCTTTTTCAACAGCAGCAAGAGCATCAAAAGTTCCGCTCACAACAGTTTGCTTTACACTGTTCATGTTTGCCGCATAAGCATCCTTTATGCCGGAAGCAATTTCCTTTACTTTTTCAGGAGAAAGACCAAGAACTGCTGTCATTCCAGGCGCATGACCTTCGTTTTTTGCCGCGATTTCTTCGCATACTTTCTGCATAATAAGTCCGCGCTGGCGTACAACTTTTACAACATCTTCAAATGACAAAACTCCTGCCGCATAAAGAGCCGGAAATTCTCCAAGGCTGAATCCCATTGCCGCAGAAGGCTCAATATTTTTATCTTTTAAAGCAGCCATCAAAGCAAGAGAAGCCGCTGTTATGGCAATCTGGCTGTTGTCAGAACGGCTGAGTTCTGCCGCATCTGATTCCCACAAAAGTTTTGCCATATCTAAATTTACAATGGAAGAAACATCATCAATAACTTTCTTTGCTGAAGGAAAAGATTCAGCAACATCTTTTACCATTCCTGGAGCTTGTGCGCCTTGTCCCGGAAACAAAAATGCGTATTTTTCAGCCATAATTACCTCTTCTATGAATTTTATTTTATTATGACAAAAAAAGACAAAATGTCAAGTATTTTCTTTTTGATGAGCCTTTGTTTTTCTGCGTAAAATGAAATTTAATGGAAAACAAAAAAGCCCCTGCATTTAGCAAGAGCTTCTATAGAAATAATAGAATAAAACAAACTATTCAGTTAAAATCTTTATAACTTCCGCTTTGTCCTGAGTATTCAGAATCTGAGCGCGCTTGTCGGCAGATTTAAACAAAAGGCTGACTTCAGCAAGGAACTGAAGATGCGGACCAGTTTTGTTTACAGGCGACAATGTCATAATAAATATGCGGCAAGGTTCCTGATCCAAGCTGTCAAAATCAACAGGATTGTCTGAAACTCCAATACAAGCAACCAAGTCAGAAACTGTGTCAGTTTTTCCATGCGGAATTGCAATTCCATGTTTCATACCGGTAGACATTTTGCGCTCACGGTCAAGAACACACTCCTTTGCAACTGCTTTATCTGTTACTTTCCCGGCTTTCACGAGAATATCGAGAAGCTCGTCAATAATTTCTTCTTTTGTAGTTCCCTTTAAATGAAGGTCTACTGTGTCAGGTGTTAATACAGTTCTTAAGTCCATATTAATATCTTATGTTCACATGGAAAATTTGTCAAGGTTTAAATATGCAATGTTAAAATTTTTAACAAAGTAAGTTTTTCAGGAAATTCTAGGAAATCTGCGCGGAATCCTTTCTAAAATCAAGCGGCGTTGTCTTGTAATATTTGTGAAAAGTTTCGCAAAAGTAGCTTGTTCCAGAAAATCCGCATTCGTAGGCAATTTCTGTAATCGGAATGTCAGTTTTGCAAAGAAGCTCGGTGCTGATTTTAAGCCTGTATTTTATAAGATAAATTATTGGCGATTCTTTTAAATACTGGCTGAAAATTGAAGAGCATTTGCTTTTGCAGCAGAATCCGGCGGAAGCAATATCTTCAAGTGAAATTTTCTTCTTATAATTGTCCTGAATAAAAACCATCATCAGCTTTAAAGCGTTCAGTCCGACTGAATTTTGTGCTGAAGTTTCAGATTTTATGTCCACGTTGGAATAGATTAGCTCGAATATGCTGAAAAAATTCCGCTGCGTTATAAATTGCCAAGTCTTTGTTTCTTTCTTTAAATGAATTTCTTTCAGAAGTTTTATAATTTTATTTTGCCATTGAATTTTCCGGCTCAGCTTTATAAATGGATAATTTGCATTGTACGTAAACGGCTTTACAAATTTTTCATCAAAATCTTTATTGGAGCAAAGCAACGAAGGATTCAGCAAAATGCAGATAAACTCGCAGTCTTTTCGGTCCGCTGAAAATCCGTAGTGAACTTGCCGGCTGTTTACAAAGATTGCGTCTCCAGCTTCAATTTCAATTAAATTTCCATTCACGTTGTAAGTTTCAAGACCGTCAAGAACAATTATAAATTCCCAGTCCTCGTGCCAGTGAGTGCAGCCTTTTAAATCAGGATAGCAAGATAAAAATCCGCTTGTAATATACGCAGGAAAAGCCGGATCGTTGTAAGCAACATTTTCTGACAAATCCACATTGAAAGTTGAATAACGCTTCAAAAACTGCCTCTTAAAAAAATGGAAGATTGTTATATTAATTTAGCATATAGTTAAAGATTTTGAAAGCAACCAATGTTAATATTGATAAAAAACAGGTGTTGTTTTTTTAACATTTTTTACTTAAAAATTATTATGGGGGATTTTATGACATTTGCAGAAAAAATTCTTGAAGCCGCGCAGGAAGGAATCGTACTTCTTAGGAACAACGAAAATACGCTTCCGCTTGCAGAAAACGAAACTGTTTCTATTTTTGGAAGATGCCAGTTTGATTTTTACAAATGCGGAATGGGCTCTGGAGGTTCCGTCCGCTCGCCTTATTCCACAAATTTAACAGACAACATTCCAATGGCGAACAAAGAGCTTGCAGAAATTTACAGAAACTGGATAAAGGAAAATCCGTTTGACAATGGCGGAGGTGGCTGGGCAATGGAGCCTTATTTTCAAAAGGAATTTCCTGTTTCAGCGGAACTTGCAAAAAATGCCGCAAAAGTTTCAAAAAAAGCAATTTTTGTTGTGGGACGAAATGCGGGCGAAGACAAAGATTTTACAAAAGAAAAAGGCTGCTGGCTTTTAACTGACGAAGAGCGAAACGCAATCAAGGAAATTTGCTCGGCATTTGAAAGCGTAATTATTGTTTTCAACTCATGCGGAATAATCGACACAGCTTGGATTGACGACAAAGAATTTTCTGGAAAAATAAAATCTGTAGTCTACGCTTGGCAAGGCGGACAAGAATCCGGAAGAGCCTGTGCAAATGTTCTGTGCGGAAAATCAGTTCCGTGCGGAAAACTCACTGACACAATCGCAAAATCAATAGACGACTATCCTTCCACAAAAAATTTCGCAACGCCAAACGAATCTTTTTATATGGAAGATATTTATGTCGGCTACAGATATTTTTCAACATTCGCAAAAGAAAAAATTTTGTTTCCATTCGGATTCGGACTTTCTTACACAGAATTTAAAACTGAATTTGTTTCTTCTTCTGTGGAAGGAAAAAATGTAAACGTAAAAGTCCGCGTGGAAAATATCGGAAAAAAATTCAGCGGAAAAGAAATCGTCCAGCTTTATGTTCAAGCTCCGCAAGGAAAACTCGGAAAGCCTTCAAAAGTTCTTGTCGCATTCAAAAAATCAAATTTGCTAAAACCGGGACAGTCGGAAGAACTTGGGCTTTCGTTCAACTTGGAATCAATCGCTTCTTACGATGATTCTGGAATTTCCGGATTTGAATTTTCGTTTGTTCTTGAAGAAGGAAAATATTTTGTGTTCATGGGAACTGATTCTGAAAGCGCAAAAAAAATTCCAGTTGGAAGCAGCGATTTTATTTCAGTTGAAAAAACTTACGCCACGGAAAAACTTTGCCAGGCGCTTGCTCCACGAAAAGCTTTTTCAAGAATCAAGCCAGCGCAATTAATGCCGGACGGAAACTATTCAATTCAAGAAGAAAATGTTCCGCTTGAATCGTTCAGCCTTGAACAGCGCATAAAAGAAAATCTTCCAAAAGAAATTCCGTTCACGGGAAACAAAGGAATAAAATTTCAGGACGTAAAGAAAAATCCTGAGCTGCTTGAAAAATTTGTTGCCCAGCTGAACAATGAAGAGCTTGCAACTCTTGTGCGCGGAGAAGGAATGATGAGCCGCAAAGCGACAATGGGAATCGCATCCGTTTTTGGCGGCGTAAGCGAATCTCTTTACAACTATGGAATTCCTGTTGCAGGATGCGCGGACGGTCCTTCTGGCATAAGGCTCGACACAGGAAAAGAAGCTTCTCTTATGCCTATCGGAACTTTGCTGGCTTGCACTTGGAATCCGCCTCTTGTTCAGGAGCTTTTTGAATTTGAAAGCCAAGAATTAAAGCAAAATCAAATTGACACAGTTCTTGGACCTGGAATAAACATTCACAGAAATCCGCTTAACGGAAGAAACTTTGAATATTTTTCCGAAGATCCGCTTCTCACTTCTGAAATGACGCTTGCGATTTTAAAAGGCGTTTCAAAAGAAGGTCCGTTTGCAACAATAAAACATTTTGCCGCGAACAGTCAGGAAACACAAAGACGCGAGCACGACTCAATTGTTTCAGAACGCGCGTTGCGGGAAATTTATCTCAAGCCGTTTGAAGCCGCCGTAAAACGTGGAAACACCCAGTCAATTATGACAAGCTACAATCAAATCAACGGACATTTTGCGGCAAGCAACTACGATTTGAATTCAACAATTCTCCGCAAAAACTGGAAATACCAAGGTATAGTAATGACCGACTGGTGGGCAAGAATAAACGACTGCATAAAAGGCGGAAAAGGAGAAATTGAACTTACAGCTTCGATGGTCCGCGCGCGAAACGACATCTACATGATTGTAAACAACGACACTGCGGAAAAGGACGGAAACAACGACAACATAAAATCAAGCTTGAAAAACAGCGAGCTTACAACTGCGGAACTTCAAGTTTGCGCAATGGACATTATAAAATTCCTTGCAAAAACTCTTGTGGCTGAACGCAAGCTTCGTCCGCTCAACAACATTCCTGTCTTTGCGCCAAAAGCTGAAAATCAAAACGCAAAAAATCCAGCGCAGGAAAATTTCAGATTCCTTTGCAACGGAGAAACAAAAAGAATTTTCTTCGCGCCGGAAAACGGAGTTTACAATGTGCTTGGAGTTTATTCAAAGCCAGCAGAAGTGGACAAAGTTTCGCAATCTGTATGCAACGTGCTTATCGACGGAAAACCAACATTCGCGTTTGAATGCCGTTCCACAGAAGGAAAAGACACAGGCGCTGTAATCGGACAGGTTCAACTTGAAAAAGGCAACTATGAAATTTCGCTTGAGCATACAAAGCCCGGAATCGAAATAAAATTCGTTGCTCTTTCAAGAGATGTTTCTGTTTCATCTGGAATCGATTATTTAAAGTCCGAGTAGAAAAATGCTGCTTTGGAAATTCATATAGCCAGTTAAAAACTGCTGCTACCTGAATTTCCATTGCGGCTTCTTGTACATAAGTTTTTTTTCTATTAAAATGAATTTATTATGAAAGCTATAGTTACTGTTGTTGGCGCAGATAAAGTCGGTATAATCGCAAAAGTTTCAGCGTATCTTGCAAAGCATTCTATAAACATTGCGGATATTTCTCAGACGATTTTAAGCGGAAATTTTGTTATGATGATGATGGTTAATTTTGACAATGCGGACATCGGAATCGACACTGCAAGAAAAGAACTTGTTGAAGAGCTTGGAACTCTTGGCGTTGAAGTGAACATAATGAACGAAAAAGTTTTTTCTGAAATGCACAGAATTTAAAAACAAAAAACTCCAGTCTGAAACTCAGAATGGAGTTAAAACCAAACACACACACTTTTAAACCAACTCGAGGAATTAGTTTAAACCTGTGCCTGTTGCTAGCACTTTTTATAAGACTGCAATGCAAATGCAAAGCAGTCTATTTTTTTTATGCAGTTTCACCAAGAGACTTGCATTCAGCAAGAGCAGCTTCATCTGGAGCAAGCTGAGCTTTCAAGCCTTCGCCATTTACAACAGTTGCGCCAGCAGCAGAAAGCCGTTCAACCCAAGTTCTAAGCCACTGTCCGTCGCCCCAGTCATAAGAACCGAACACAGCAACTTTTTTTCCGCTCAAGCCGCCTTCAAGATTTGTGTAGAATTCTTCCATTGAATCTTCAAGAACTTCATCTCCCATCGCAGGGCTTCCGAGTATAATAACATCGCAAGCAAGAACATCCGAAACGCTCGCTTCACTTGCAGTTGACATCAAAAGTTCCGCGCCGCAAGATTTTACACCTTCAGCTACAGCGTTTGCCATTGCTTCTGTGTTTCCAGTTGTGCTTGCATAGATTACAGCTTTCTTCATATTTACCTCACATAAAATTTATTGTTTTGCAAATTGCTTCAAAATTATTTCCAGCTTCCAAAAGATTCGAGCATAAAGCGGAACACTTTTTGTAAAGCTCCATTTTTTTTACAGCTTCCGCGACATTTCCGTAGACCGCCCATGCCCCGGAAAATTTAGTTTTTGTTCCTGAATATTTTTCGTATCCAACAACATCTTCCAAAGGATAGCCAAGGAAAACTCCAATCTCATGCGGAAAACTTTCGCAGTAAGAAAGGCGGTTCAAAAGTTCATTCAAAACATTTGAAATTCCTTTGTCTGTAAAATAGCCTTTTAAATTCAAGTATGACAAAATTTCAGGCCTTGAAAGAATTTCCTGAACAAGTTTTTCATCATAAATGAAAAGCAAAAAAAGATTCTCTCCTCTTCTTGCAATTTTTATTTTTTTCTGGCTGCCCTCAAGGATTTTATTCCACAGAAGGATTTTTTTGTATTCACAAAACAGAACTTCTTTTGAAACAGAAACAAGACTTGAAGGCTTTACTCCGCACAAAGTCGGCGCACCCAATTGAATTACTGTCTGCTCAAAAGTTTTCATACAACCTCAAAAAAATGCGGGCATATCACATCAGTGGCTGTGTAAGGAGATGTAAACTTAGGATTAAGAACCGCAAGTTTATATGCCCGCTAGTAATAAATACAAGTTAGCTTGAACTAACTTACAAAAGTTAGCATACAGTAACTAAAAAAGATTGTCAATCATTCTGAGAAAAAATTTTAAATAAAAAAAATCCGCCATTCTAAAACAGAACGACGGATTCAAAATTTACAGTTCAAGAAAAATTAGATTTTACTGTCATTATCGGTCTTAACCCGATAATCTGTTGAAAACTTACAGAAGATTCCGTGTCGCAGCACGGAAATGACAGTTAGGTAACTTTTTCAAAACTTGAAATTAAACCAAACTAGATTTCTGAAAGTTTCTTTTGAACAAGAGAACTTGCTTCCGAAGGATTCGCCTTGCCTTTGGATTCTTTCATAACCTGTCCCATGAGCCAGCCGACAACATTTGTTTTTCCGGACTTAAAGTCAGCCACAGCTTTTGGATTTGCGGAAATAACTTTGTCAACAATCGCTTCAATTGCTCCGCTGTCGCTTACAACTTCCATGCCTTCAGATTTTATAATTTCCGCCGGCATTTTATTTGTCTCAAGCATTTTTGCAAAAACAACTTTTCCCTGCGCGCTTGAAATTTTCTTTGAGTCAATCGCATTTACAAGCTCCGCAATGTGGGCAGGAGTTATAGAAACGTCATTGATTGTTTTTTTGTCTTCATTCAGTTTTGCAAGAAGCTCGGTAAGAATTATGTTCGCAGTGCGCTTTGGATTTTTTGTTCCGGCAGCAGCTTCTTCAAACCAAACAGCCAAGTCGCGGCTAGAAGTCAAAGTTTCAACATCAAAATCAGAAAGTCCGTAGTCCTTCTTTAATCTTGTGCGTTTTGCCTCTGGAAGCTCGCCGACTTTTGATTTTGCATTTTCAATAAGCTCTTCGCTTACACTGAACGGCTTTATGTCCGGCTCAACAACAAAGCGATAGTCAACAAAAGAATTTTTTGTGCGCTGAACAACAGTCTGGCCTTTTGCTTCGTCCCAGCCCATTGTAACTTTAAATCCCGGATTGAATTCCTGGCGGTCTTCCTGAAATTCTTTAAGCTGACGCTGAGCTTCATAAGTGCAGGCATCGCGGATTGAACGGAACGAGTTCAAGTTTTTGATTTCAGAAATCGGAGTGTGGTAAAGTTTTCCGTCCTCCCAAACATTCAAGTTGATGTTGGCGTCGCACCGCATATTTCCTTCTTCAAGATTTCCGTTTGTAACTTTTACATAGCGCAAAATTTCCTGAACAGTTTCCATGAAAAGAGCGGCTTCTTCCGGGCTTGTCATATCCGGCTTTGTTACAATTTCAATAAGCGGAGTTCCAGAGCGGTTGTAGTCGATGTAAGAATGCGCGCCCTGCAAGTGCAATGACTTTCCTACGTCCTCTTCAAGGTGAATGCGCTCAACACGGACGCGGCGATATTTTCCGTTTTCAATAATGCAGTCCTGACCGATGAAATTTTTTGTGCGGCATTTTTCCGAACCGAACTGCTGTTCCTTTGGATATTTGTGCATCGGAAGATCAACATATCCGTCGTGGCAAAGCGGAATGTCGTATTGAGTTATCTGATAGCCTTTTGCAAGGTCAGGATAAAAATAATGCTTGCGGTCAAATTTTGTAAAGCGCGAAATCTCACAGTTAAGAGCAAGCCCCGCAACAGAGCCAAGCTCAACATATCCTTTAGAAACACGCGGCATCGCTCCCGGAAGTCCAAGACAGACAGGACAAACACGAGTGTTCGGCATTCCTCCGTAACGGTTTTCGCAGGCACAGAACGCCTTTGTTTTTGTTAAAAGCTGCGTATGAATTTCACAGCCGATTACAATTTCATATTTATCAATAGAAGGCATTTTTATTTTTCCTCCGCAACAGGAATTCCGCATCCCTTATGCTCGTTTTCCCAGGCTTGGGCAATTTCAAGAATTTTCATTTCGCTGAACATAGGTCCTGCAAACTGAATTCCAACAGGCATATTTCCGTTTTCCGTAGAAGTTCTTCCAGCCGGAACAGACAAAGACGGAATGCGGGCAAGGTTTACAAATGTCGTGAACAAGTCGCTAAGATACATGGCAAGCGGATCGTCAACTTTCTGGCCGAGTTTAAAAGCTGGAGTCGGACAAGTTGGACAAAGAATCAAATCGAACTGCTCAAAAAGCTTTGCAATTTCACGCTGAATGCGAGCGCGCACAGACATTCCTTTTTTGTAAGTATCGCCTGAAAACTGCTCCGACAAAACGTAGTTTCCGATTATAATTCTGCGTTTTACTTCCGGACCAAAACCGTTGCTTCTTGTGTCCACGTAAAGCTCATCGTATCCTTTGCCATTGTCAATTCTGTTTCCGTAGCGGATTCCATCAAAGCGACTCAAGTTCGATGCGGCTTCAGACAAAGCGATTACGTAATAGCTTGCAATTGCGGCATCAAGAATCGGAAGGTCAACAACTTCTATTTTTGCGCCTTTGGATTCAAACCAGCCGCGGGTTTCTTCAAAAACTTTCGCAACATCGGCGTCCATTCCTTTTGACTCAAGAAACTGCTTAGGAACCGCAATTTTCAGTTTTGAAAAATCAGAGAAAGCTTCAACGGAAGGCTTAGCGTCGGGCAAATCAGCGGAAGTGTCGTCATAAAAATCAACGCCGCTCATAACGCTCAACGGAAGCGCAATATCCTGCGGAGTGTGTCCAAGAATTCCAACCTGATCCAAAGAAGAACCGTAAGCAACAACTCCCCAGCGGCTTAGAACACCGTAAGTTGTCTTAAGACCGTAGATTCCGCAGTAGCTTGCAGGAAGACGGACAGAGCCACCAGTTTCAGTGCCAAGCGCAAACAAAGCCTGATTCGCGGCAACCGCAGCAGCAGGACCACCGGAAGATCCGCCAGAAACATAAGCACGGTCAATAGGATTTCTTGTAGGACCGTAAACTGAATATTCAGTGGAAGAACCCATTGCAAATTCATCCTGATTGCATCTTCCAATCGGAATCGCTCCGGCTTTTTCCAAGCGGTTTATTACAGTCGCGCTGTACGGAGCAACATAGCCTTCAAGAATTTTACTTGAGCAGGTAAGTTTTTTTCCGCGCACAGAAATATTGTCTTTTACCGCAAATGGAATTCCAAGAAGTGGCTGCTCTTCAAAAAGTTTTTCAAGAGAACCGTTGCTTCTAGCTTCTGAAATTTTCTGGTCGGCAGTTTCCGCAGACTTTAAAATATCATCATAAATTTCAAGGAAGGCATTAAGCGGCAATGCTGAATTTTTGTCAGCTTCAAAAGTTTCCTTGGATTCCTTTACCAAAGCCACACTTGAAGTTTCTCCGCTTTTTAACGCCTCTACAGTTTCTTTTATAGTCTTGTACTTCATCTTACGCACCTTCTCCCAGAACTTTTGGAACTTGGAAATATCCGTCCATAAAATTCGGCTCGTTTATTTTCTTGACATCGTGCATTTCAAGTCCCGGAACAATTTCGTCCTCGCGCAGGCATTCAGCCTTTGTTGTAGGATAAGCGTCATAAGGATTTTCGCTGTCATCGTATTTAGAAAGAATATCAAAGTATCCTACAATTTCGTCCACCTGCTTTTTTAAAGTAGCCATGTCTGTGCTTTCCGGGGAAAGACGTGAAAGGTATAAAAGTTTTTCCAATGTTGATTCGTCAACGGTACGTTTATTTTCACTCATGCCGCGATTATACAAAATTTAGAACGTTTAAGCAATTTAAGGGCGGATTCATTTCTTGGAGCAAAAACGGCTTTAATTGCTTAAATGCAAAAAAAAATGTAAACTTCATCTTGCGTGAAATTTTTTCCGTCTGAAAAGAAAAAAGATGAAAGACTATTATAAAATTCTAGGCGTTTCAAGAACAGCGACAATCGCAGAAATCCGGCGCGCGTACAGAAAGAAGGCGAAGATTCTGCATCCGGACATCACGGGTGAAGATTCAGAGGACTTTCGCGAGCTTGTGGCAGCCTACGAAATTTTGTCCGACATAAAATCACGCGGACTTTTTGACGAGTCAGTTTTATTCAAGCAGAGCAATTTCCACCGTGAAAAAAATTTTGAATCATTCGACTACAGAAAATGGCTTTTGGAGCGTACCGATGACGAAAGCCGCGCCAAGCTGATTTTTTTTGATCTTCTGCACAACAACGAGGATGAAGCTGTAAGGGAATTCAAGAGAATGAACATGGAGCGCGTTGGATTCAGGCTGTCAAGATGGTTCACGCGGGAAGATTTTATGGACTACGGATTTATTCTTGCGGAAGAACTCGTTTTGCGGCAGGAATATTACGACGCGGTCATTCTTCTGGACCAGATTATACGGATGGAATTTTCGTTTGAATACTTCAAGCTTTTTTTTCCGGAAGTAAAAAGTCTTGCGCGGCATATTCTTCGGAACAATATTGAGGGTGCAGTGAACGACGAGCTTGCGATAGATGCCTGGGAACGCGCGCTTGAACTTAGGTTCGGAAAAAATGACGACGCGTTTTTTCTTTTAAAGATTGCGGATTCTTACGAGCGAATTGGAGATTTTCAGACTGCAAAAATATGCAGAAACGAAGCCGCAAGAGTTTCCGCAGAAACAAAATAGGAAATCATGGAGTTTATATATGATACGTTTAAAAAATGAAGAGCAAATCAATGGAATCAGAAAAAGCTGCCACTTGCTTGCTGATTTATTCAACGAAATTATTCCAAAGGTAAAGCCCGGAGTAAGCACAAAGGAAATCGATGACTGGTGCGTAAACTTTGCAAGAAAGTTCGGGGCGACTCCGGCATGGTACGAGGAAGATTTTCCGGGCTGCGCGTGCATAAGCATCAACAATCAGGTTATCCACGGCGTTCCTTCCAAAAAGCGGATTGTAAAGGACGGCGACATTGTTTCGCTTGACATCGGACTGAATTTAAAAGGCTACATTTCAGACAGCACGCACACAGTTCTTGTAGGAAACGTAAAGCCTGCGCACCAAAAACTTTGCCGTGTTACACGCGAATGCCTTTTGGCCGGAATTGACGCTTGCAAGGCAGGCAACAGAATCAGCGACATTTCAAATGTGGTCTATGACATTGCATACAATCAGAACAAGTACGGCGTTGTCTATGAATACTGCGGACACGGAGTCGGCCTTGAAGTCCATGAAGATCCAAGCGTCTGCAACTGCCCTTCATCTGGTCCGAACCCGCGCATTCAAGCCGGAATGGTTCTTGCAATCGAGCCGATGATTAACGAAGGAACTGCGGACGTTGACATTGAAGAAGGAAGCGACTGGACTGTTGTTACCGCGGACGGTTCTTGGAGCTGCCACGAAGAGCACACTGTTGCGGTTTTTAAAGACCACACGGAAATTCTTACCGACTTGGACTACAACGGAAATTCATGTTTAAAATAAAACGCTAAAATTCGAATAGATTTTCAGGAGTTTAATTATGGAAAAAATCAAAATGAAAAATGCGATTGCCGAGCTTGACGGCGATGAAATGACAAGAGTTCTGTGGAAGGTCATCAAGGAAAAACTTCTTGAGCCTTACGTTGACCTTAATGTTGAATACTATGACCTTGGCTTAAAAAATCGCGACGACACAGACGACAAAGTAACTTATGAAGCCGCCGCCGCAATCAAACGTCTTGGTGTTGGAGTAAAATGCGCCACAATCACAAGCAATGCCGCCCGCATGGAAGAGTACAAACTCAAGCAGCTTACACCTTCACCAAATGGAATTCTCCGTGGAGAACTAGACGGAACAGTTTTCCGCGCACCGATTTTTGTAAAGAATATTCAGTGCAATGTTTCTTCATGGAAAAAGCCGATTGTTCTTGGCCGCCACGCTTATGGAGATGTTTACAAAAACTGCGAGATAAAAACTCCGGGAGCTGGAAAAGCCGAACTTGTTTTCACAGGCGATGACGGAAAAGAAATCAGAAAAACAATTCAAGTTATGAAAGGACCTGGAATAATTCAGGGAATCCACAACTTGGATGATTCCATAAGAAATTTTGCGCGCTGCTGTTTTATGTACGCCTTAGACAAAAAAATCGACGTGTGGTTCGGAGCAAAAGACACAATCAGCAAAATCTACGACGGAAACTTCAAGGCGATTTTCAGCGAAGTATTTGAATCCGAGTTCAAAGAAAAATTTGAAAAAGCCGGAATAGAATATTTTTACACGCTCATCGATGACGCAGTTGCACGCATAATGAAATGCGAAGGCGGAATTCTCTGGGCTTGCAAAAATTACGACGGAGACGTTATGAGCGACATGATTGCATCTGCCTGCGGAAGCCTTGCAATGATGACTTCAGTTCTTGTTTCCCCGAACGGAGAATTTGAATATGAAGCCAGCCACGGAACTGTTCAAAAGCACTACTACAAATATTTGAAAGGCGAAAAAACTTCCACAAATCCAGTCGCATTGATTTTTGCCTGGACAGGAGCACTTGCAAAACGCGCCGAGCTAGACGGAACTCCAGAACTTGCAGAGTTCGCCCGCAGGCTTGAAAAGGCAACTCTTGACGTTATTGAAGAAGGAACAATGACAGGAGACCTTGCACGCCTTGCAAATCCGCCAGCAAAGAAAATTGTAAACAGCTGGGAATACATTGACGAAATTGCAGCAAGAATGGAAAAGTAAAATTTAGCTTTATCATTTCTTAAAGCTTTAAAAGTCCGCCAAAAGGAATATTGAAATTTCTGCAAAGAGTTTCGTATTCTTTTTGGTCATTTTTATTTTTAAGGCTTGTTACAAAAAAACTCATGTCGGGCGGAAGAAATTTCGGCTCATGTTGATTTTCTAAAGAAGTGCTTTTTATAACTTCAAGCGCATGGTTTGAAACTCCGTCCCGGCTGTCCACTACAAAAACTTTTTTTCCGGCAACACTGGAAAAATATTCTTTTATATCTTCCGCCATGTGAGTAAAATGCGTGCATCCAAGAATTATAGTGTCGCATCCGCATGAACAAAAAAAATCCACAGCAGGCTTTACAGCAGCAAGCCGTTTTTCTTTTGAAGCATAAAACAAATCGTGCTCTATAAAACTTATCAAGTCAGGGTCGCCCCGATTGAAAACTTCGCATCCAGAAGCAAAATCAGAAATCAGTTTTTTGCAGTAAGGATGATTTACAGTTGCGTTGGTTGCAAGCAGTCCGATTTTTTTGTTTTCCGTAACTTTTGCGGCAAGCTTTATCGCAGGAACAGTTCCAACAATCGGAACGTCACGAAATTTTTTTCTAAGCTGATTCAGTGCCGTTACGCTGATTGTGTTGCAGGCAATAACAACAAGACACGGATTCCACAAGTCAAGAATTTTTTCTATTGATTCAGAAGCGCAAGAAGTCACTTCCTCTGCTGATTTTTCTCCGTAAGGAAAATGAACAGTGTCGCCAAGATAAACACATCTTGAACTGGGAGATTTTTCTTTCAGCAAAAGCATATAAGGAATGCCGCCTGTTCCGCTGTCTAAAAACGCAAAGTCAATTTTTTCACTCATAAAAACCACAGAATATTTTTATTTTAAAGATGAAATTTTATATGTAAGCGCGCCCCAAATTCTAGCAAAGAAATTTATCTTTTCACTTTTTCTGTCCGCAACAAGAGGAACTGAATTTAAAATTCTTCCGTCAAGCGAATATGACAAAGTTCCAAACTGAGTTCCTTCCTCGAATTCTCCAAAGATGCTTTTTGGAATATTTGCCGTAACATGAATTTTTTGAGCCGCTTCTTTTGGCGAAACTCCAGAAATAAATGGAACAGAAAAATTTTCACTTTTTGCAGGAACAAGGCAAACGCTTTTCAAAGAAGAGCCTGCAACTCCCACAGAAAAAACATGAGGCTTCTTTGCAATGTACGGAGAAAATTTTGAAAACGCATATTCCATTAAATTAGTTCCGTCTTTCACTCTGTAAATATTTCCCTGCGCACTTCCAATTCCCGGACCTTTCATCGTAACAGAAATATAACGGACGCCGTTTCGTTCCGCTGTAAGAGCAATGTTAAATCCGCTTTCATAAATAAAACCAGTTTTCAATCCGTCGCAGCCTTCAAGATTTCCGAGCAACTTGTTTGTGTTGTACTGAATCACTGCCTGACTGTCGCCGTTTTTCTGTGCGGATTCTCTTGGAAGATTTTTTGCAAGCGGATAACGCAAAACTTTTTGGGAATGAAATTCAGTGATTGCAAACGGAAATCTTTCTATATATTTTCTGCAGAAAGCGGCGAACTCTTTTGCGGTCGTAATATTTTTTTCGCTGTAGCCGCTTGATTCCACAAATTTAGTTTTCAGCAAGCCCATTTTTTTTACAGTCTGATTCATCCGCTCAACAAACAAATCCATGTTTCCGCAGACATATTTTGCAACAGCAATCGAAGCATCGTTTCCGCTGGCAATCGCAAGTCCCATCAAAAGTTCTCTGAGCGTTACTTTTTGCCCTTCATCCAAAAACATTATCGAAGCGTCGCTTGGAAGATTTCTTGCCCAGCTTTCAGGCGGAAGAGGAACAACATCATCAAGGGAAATTTCGCCATTTTCAACAGCTTCAAAAACAACATACATTTCCACAAGTTTTGTCATTGAAGCAGGCGGAATTTGAACATCAGCATTTTTTTCAAAAAGAATATTTCCCGTTGCAAAGTCAACGACAACTGCGCTTTCTGCGTTCACAAATAAATCAACAGGAACATACTGAAACGGAAGTTCTGAAACAATTTTTTTGCGCTCAGGATATTTTCTGTTCAACGACTGCTCAAGAAAATTTTGCTGCTCCAAAGAAAGAGGTTCTGGATTTTTTGGATTTAAAAGTTTGTAAACAGAAACTGCCTGCGCCAAAACAAAAATAAAAACAACAGCTAAAACAGAAAAAATTACTATGCGCTTTTTTTTCTTTTTATCGTTATCGATTTTTTTATTTTCACCTATGCTGTTAAAAAAATCTGATGTATAAGTTTCCATTGCTAAACTCTGCTGCTCCTATTTCTTAAAACCATATCCGCCAAAGTAATTGCGGTCATGGCTTCCACAACAGGAACAATTCTTGGGCAAAGACAAACATCGTGTCTTCCTTCAATTAGAATATCACACTCATTTCCATTTACATCAACAGTTTCCTGCGAAAGATAAATACTTGGAACTGGCTTTACGGCAGCTCTAAAAACTATATCATCGCCTCGGGAAATTCCTCCAAGAATTCCGCCGGCATTGTTTGTTTTAAATGAAAAGCAGTTTCCCATAAAATCGTTGTTCTCAAGTCCATTTGAATCCGCACAAGCAAATCCACTTCCAAATTCAATTCCTTTTATTGCACCAATCGACATAACTGCATGGGACAAAACCGCATCCAGCTTGTCAAAAACTGGCTCGCCAATTCCAGCAGCCACGCCTTTTACAACGCACTCAATAATTCCGCCGCAAGAATTTTTTTCCTGCTTAAACTCTTCAACTTTTTTTTGCATTAAAACGGCAGCATCTTTGTCCGCGGCGCGCATTGCATTATTTTCAATTTCAGAAAAATCAACTTTGCCGCTTTTTATTCCCGCAACTTCTTTTGTGTATGCAAAAATCTGAATTCCCAAACTCTTCAAAAACATTTTCGCAAATGCTCCAGCCGCAACTCTCGCGCAAGTTTCCCTTCCGCTAGATCTTCCGCCGCCTCTGTAATCCCTTATGCCGTATTTTTTGTAATATGTAAAATCTGCGTGCCCCGGCCGGAATTTATCTTTTATATTTTCATAATCCGACGAATGCTGATTTGAATTTCTAATTAAAATAGCTATCGGAGTTCCTGTTGTTTTTCCTTCAAACACGCCGCTTAAAATTTCTGCAAGGTCGCCTTCTTTTCTTGCAGTAACCGCCGCGCTTTTTGCACCCGGTTTTCTTCGTTCCATTTCATGCTGAAGAAATTCTTCATCCACCAAAATTCCAGCAGGACATCCGTCTATAATACAGCCAAGTCCTGCGCCGTGGCTTTCTCCAAATGTTGCAACTTTAAAAATTTCTCCAAATATATTTCCCGACATAATTTTTCCTTAAAAACTAAATAACAAAATTCTCAAGAGATTTTAACGCAATTTATTCATCAACTCAACACGGCTATGCATGTCAAGTTTTTTGAAAATTTTTTTGTTGTGGCTTGCAACAGTTCCGGGACTTATAAAAAGTTCCTCCGCAATATCCTTGTCACTTTTTCCAGAAATTATAAGCTCCGCAATCTGTTTTTCTCTTGAAGACAATTTTTTCATAAAGTCCTCTGATTTTTCTTCGCCAGTTTTTATCAACGTAATTTCTTTTTTCTTTTCCGAATTTTTTGGCTCTTTTTTCTTTGACGGAGAAAATCTAGTTTTGTTTATTATCACGCTGGAATCTTTTGAATTTTCAACACGCTTAAAATCAAACACAACTGAAAATTTAAACTTGCTGTCATTTTTTGAAACAGACAAATCTCCGCGGTAAAATTTTGCAATGCGCATAAGAAATTCAAAATTGCGTTTTTCATTTTCAGTTTTCATGCGCGAAAGAGCTTCTTCAACTGTCTGTGAATCCATCGTATTCGAAACTGAAAAAACAAAATTCTCGTCATCACCTTTCAACGAAACTGAAACTTCTGTGTTCGGAACAGAAACTTCAATTACAGAATTCAAAAACGATATAAAGAAAAGCTCCACAATTCTCATGTCCGCAAGAATCACAGTTTCCGGCTGAATGTCCATCGAATAGGAAATCGCGTTTGGCTTTGACGAACAAAAAATTTTGGAAGCCCGAATGCAGCTCTTGAAAAAATCCGCAAGAAGAATCGGCTGATTTTCAATTTCAGTTTCATCATTGCACATTCTAAGAATCGCAAGCGTGTCGCTGATTTTTGCTGAATTGATTTTAATTCTTTCTATATAAGAAGTATTTTTCGGAGTGAAAACCTGACCAGAAAGAATGTCAGCCATGCTCAAAGTCTGCGCCGAATCAACTAAAATATTTTTCAAAAGACGCCCAATCAAATTTTTTCGAACAAGAAGCTCCGAATTTTGCGCCTTGATTTTTTCAAGTTCAACTTTTGAATTGTGAGATTCCTGCCGGATTTTATAAGTTATAAAAAAAAGCGAAGGCATCGTAATCAGCAAGTAAAACAAAAATGAAATTAAAAATTCATCGGAACAAATAAAATCAAAAAAAACATTGTTGTCTTTAAATCTTAAAATCCTCACAACTTGAGTCAGAATCGAAAACAAAATCTGCGGAATCCAAAGCAAAAGAATTATCCGTGCGCTTTTTTGCATCGCCTTGAAACACATAAATATTGAAGCAATAAAAAAAACTTTTGTTGTTACAGAAAGCGCGGCGTAAGAATAAAGCATTGTCTGGTCAGCCCTCACCGTTAAAAGAACACAAAACGTGACGACGATAAGCTGAATTTCAACTGGAGAAAGTTTTTTATAAATGAATTTTGAATTTCCTTTTAAAACCGTATCTGCGGAAAGAATTAAAAACATCAAAATGAAACTTTCAAAATAATACGCAAGCCTTGTTGAAAATGAAAACGGATTTAAAAAATTCCATAAAAATACAGGACCAATTCCTTTTAACTGAAGCTGAAGCAAAATGTAAAACAACGCCGCCATTGACATGAAAAACGGCATCGGCTGGCGCACAGTAATCGCATATATAAAAAGCAAGGCAAAAATGCAAAAACTTATTCCAAGAATAATGTAAAGTTTTGCAAAATAAATTCTCCGTGAATTAAAAAAATCAAGTTCGTTAACAAGCTTGATATAAATAAAATTTCCATTGTGATTTTTTATTTTTATTCTAAAGCAAGTGTCATCGTCATATCCTGAATTTCTAAAAACAGGAAACGCCTGCAAACTGTCCGGCACTTCTATTTCGTCTGTTGAAATTTTATGTCCAACTTTTCCAATGTAAAAAAACTTTCCTCCACGCTTTTCATAAAATTCCGCGGAATCTATATATTCATTTCCAAGGCTTATAACGCAATGCTGAATCTCTGAAATTTCAGGCTTTATTTCAATCCACAAGTTTCCATCATAAAATCCCGGATTTACAGGATTCTTTGCGACCTTAAACAAACTGTCATCAAGCTCATCAACTTTTTTTTGCGCAGTTTTATCAATGAACAGTTTTACATGGATTGGAATTTCTTTTTCCGCTGATTTTTTTATTTTTGCAAACAAAGGCAATAAATTGCATACGAAAAATACAGATAAAAAAAGCAAATATTTTTTATTTTTCATAACTGAATTATAACCCAAGTTATTCTAAAATCAAATAAAATTTACCATATTTTAGGTATAAAACTACCATTTGCATGGTATTTGAAGCACTTCTTTTCATCTCTATGATTCAAATCAATAAAGTTGAAGAGATTAAATATATAGTTTTTCACATATAAATTGAAAAACAAAGGCCGTTCTGATTGAAGTGCAATTCACACTTCGTTTTTCAGGGCGGTCTTTTCTGTTTTAAAAACCAATGGCGAAATTTTCATTGCGTTGCTTTTTTTCTATAAAAATGTAATAATTATGCAAAAATATTTGGAGGTCCCTATGATTAAATTTCGTGGTGCTTTTACAGCAATGATTACACCAATGAACAATGATGGTTCAATAGATTACGAGGGCTTCAGAAAAAATGTAAAATTTCAGCTGGAGCAAGGCATAGACGGTCTGGTTCCGCTTGGAACGACGGCAGAAACTCCGACTCTTGATGAAAAACCCGGCAGCGAAGAGGACAAGATTATCGAAATTGTATTCGAGGAAGTCCGCAAATTTGAAAAAAACTCTGGTAAAAAAATTCCTGTAATTCTTGGAGCTGGCTCAAACAACACAAAGGATGCTGTTTTCTATTGCGAACGTGCAAAAAAAGCCGGAGCAGACGCAGCTCTTGTCGTAACTCCGTATTACAATAAGCCGTCAAAAGAAGGAATCTTCCGGCACTTTGAAGCAGTTTCAAAAGTTGGAATTCCGATTGTCGTTTACAATATTCAGGGACGAACAGGGCTTAATATTCCTACAGACTTGCTGGAGCGCATTGCGGAACTTCCGAACATTGCGGGCGTAAAGGAAGCAAGCGGAAATATTTCGCAGATGATGGATGTGATTGCAAAAATCAAGTCAAAAAAAACTGACTTCGCAGTTCTTTCCGGGGACGACGGACTTACGCTTCCGCTCATGGCAGCTGGCGGAGACGGAGTTATTTCAGTTGTTTCAAATCTTGCTCCTGCACTTGTAACAGAAATGGTTACTGAAGGACTTAAAGGAAACTTTGACAAGGCAAGAAAAATTCACTACAGAATGCTTCCGTTCTTTAAGGCAGCGTTTGTTGACGGAAATCCAACTTCAATAAAATATGCAATGAATTTCAAAGGACTTCCGGCAGGCTCTGTAAGGCTTCCGTTAGTTGAAATAACTGACGAAGCAAAAAAAGTTGTGGAAGCCGCAATAAAAGAATGCAACTTATAATAGAAAAAAGGAGTGCTTTTTATGGAAAAGATTAAAGTAGGTGTTTTGGGCGCAACTGGAATGGTTGGCCAGCGTTATATAAAGCTTTTGGAAAATCATCCCTGGTTTGAAGTGACTTACGTTGCGGCAAGCCCTCGTTCAGCTGGAAAAGCGTACAAGGATGCGGTGAAGAACCGTTGGCTTATCGGCGCTGAAATTCCTGCTGGTGTTGCAGACTTGATTGTTGAGGATGCAAACGATGAGAAAAAGGCTCTTGGAAAATGCCAGTTTGTTTTTTCTGCGCTTGAAATGGGCAAAGAAGAAATAAAGGCTTTGGAAGCTGCTTACGCTGCGGAAGGAATTCCTGTTGTTTCTAATGCTTCTGCAAACCGCTGGACAGAAGATGTTCCAATGCTTGTGCCGGAAATCAACTATTCTCATCTTGATGTTATTGCTGAGCAGAAAAAGCACCACGGCTGGGACAAAGGATTTATTGCAGTAAAGCCGAACTGTTCGCTCCAGACTTACATGATGCCGATTCATGCGTTGATTCAGGCTGGCTATCCAATCAAAAGAATGATTGTTACAACTTTGCAGGCAACAAGCGGAGCTGGTTATCCGGGAGTTCCTTCTTTTGACATGATTGACAATATCGTTCCGTTCATCGGCGGCGAGGAAGAAAAGACTGAAAAAGAATGTCTTAAGATTCTTGGAAAAGTTCAGGACGGAAAAATCGTGAATGCTGAATATCCGGTTGTTTCTTCAACTTGTACGCGCGTTCCGGTAATCGACGGGCACACAGCTTGCGTTTCGCTTGAGTTTGCTGACAAAAAGCCAAGTCTTGAAGAAATTGAAAAAATCTGGACTTCCTATAAATCAGTTCCGCAGGAATTGAATCTTCCAAGCGCGCCGGAGCATCCGATTGTTGTTCGCCACGAAGAAAACCGCCCGCAGCCACGTCGCGACCGCGAGACAGAAAAAGGAATGGCTTGCGTAATCGGACGCCTTCGCCCATGCAATGTGTTCGACATCAAGTTTGTTTCGCTTAGCCACAACACAAAGCGCGGCGCAGCCCTTGGCGGAATCCTGAACGCAGAACTTTTAAAGGCAAAAGGATTTTTCGACAATCTGTAGAAAGAATGTTGAATTTTGTCATTGCCGTACTTGATACGGCAATCTGACAGAAAAACCTTCAATAAAAAAACTGGAGCTGTCTGAATGCAGGCGGCTCTTTTTTTTCAGACTGAAATATTTTTACGGAAAAACTAATGGACAAAGAAAAACTTCACGATTCAATTTGCAGCAACGCAGTTTTTTCATTTGCACATTCCGGCGGAAAAGGCGGACAAAATGTAAACAAAGTAAACACAAAAGTCCACATTGCAATTCCGCTTGCAAAACTTTCAGGACTTTCCGAAAAAGAACTAGAGCTTTTAACAAGCAAACTGAAATCTTCAATCAACAAAGACTTTGAAATTTTCATTGACTGCGAAGATTCAAGATTTCAAGAGCAAAACAGAAAAATTGCGCTGGAACGCCTCGAATCTAAAATCGTTTCAGCTGTAAAAATCAACAAAAAGAGAATAAAGACAAAGCCAACCGCAGCTTCAAAAGAAAAACGCCTTAAAACGAAAAAGCTCAAGTCGCTTTTGAAACAGCAGCGCGCATTTAAATTCTAGCCGCCATGAATGCTGAGTTTTAATTCAACGTGGCAAAGCAAAACGCAAATTTAAAACTCAATCAATTTAGTTGAAACGCTCGTATTGCTTTCGTCCACTGTAACAAGGCGGAACGCGCCGTTCTTGAAAAGCGCGGAAGTGTTCACTTGCGAGAAGCTTCCGAATCCGTGCTCAAAAACCCTGTGAACGTGGCCGCCGAAAAGAGATTTCACATTGTTTTTTGCAAAAAGCGAAAGAAGATAATTGCGCTCAGCTGTGTCTTCAAGAGCCATCAAAGGAACATTGTCGCTGTAAAAAGGATAATGCGAGAAAACCATCTTCGGGTTCGCATCTAATTTCAGCAGTTTTTCAAAAGAATCAAGCTGGTCAGTTCCAAACGCGCCGTTTCCTGTATCCACAAAATAAAAACTGAACGGCGAAGAACCGAAGCCACTAGAAAGCGAAAAATAATAAGTTGACTTGTACGGATAAATCGTCTTTTTCCAGTCTGTCCAGCCGTTGTTGTAAAGGTCGTGGTTTCCAAGAATCGTGTAAACCTTAAAATCTTCCGCCGAGCTTACAACATTTTTTTCAAGCGCAAGATTTCTGATTTTTTCAAGATAGGAATTGTATTCATTGAATTCGGATAAATGCCCGCCGTCGGCTGTGTCGCCCAAGTTCACTATAAATCTCGGAATTTTTGTCTTGTCGCCGCTTTCAAAAAGCGAGGAAATCTCGTCTAAGAAATCATTCATTTTTGAAGAGTGAACGTCACTCGCGCCAATGTGAACGTCCGTAACAACGATAAAGCTATATTTTCCGTTCAAGCCTAAATCCGAAGAAAGAACTGTTTCGCCACTCAAGTTTGAAAATCCGCTGAAACGCTCGTCAACGTCTTCCTCGCCGAACAAAAGCTGATAAAATCCGTAGTTTGCGCATGAAGAAAAAGCAAGCGAAATCAAAAATGAAGTCAAAATGAAAAATCTTCTAAATTTTCTCAAAATGAAAACCTCGCTTTTAAATTCCATTCGTAGCGGTCGATGTAAGGCGCAACAACAAACTGGTCGCGCAGTCGCAAGCCGAAATCAGAAGAGATTCTAAGCCCATTCTTGAAATTCCAAGCGAATCCAAGAGAATAAAGCGGCGTGAACGCAAGCGGATAGCGGTAAAGCTCGTGCGAAACGACAGAGCCGAAAATTTCTGCGCCGGAATCAAAATAATAATTCAAGGCGACAGAGCCGCTCAAAGAAAAATCCCAGAGAAAATCGCGGTCAACAGCGTCGATTCTTGCAAACTTCAAGCCAGAACCTAAATTCGCAAGAAAGAGAAGCCGATTCTTCAACGCAAGTCGAAAAACTCCCTCAAGATAAATGTCGTGCTCAGAATACAAATCGTAGTAACGCTGAAAATGATAGACAAGCTCCGCGCCGAAGCCGAGTTTTTGAGATTCAGTCTCCTGACCCAGCCGCGGAATAAAATAATTTCCGAGCGTTGTAAAGTCAAAAATTTTGTCGGAAAACTGAACTGAAGCAAGAGCCTTGAAATTCGGTGCGAAATTGTTTTTCTCTTCGATTCCGTAAGTGAAGTTAAAGGGATTGAATTCGCGCTCCACATTTTTTGCCGCAACATAGCCAGTGCCGGCCTCGACAAACTGCGAAACGCACGGAAAAGCGAAGCAAAAAGCGCAGGAGAAAATCAAACCGAAAAGCAAAAAAATTCTCTTCATTTTAATTCTAATTATAAAATTTTGACTGAATTTATCAAGAGAAAAACAAAGACAACTTATCCATAAAAACAAGATACATTTAAAAGAAAAATATCTAAAAACACTTTTTAAATGGCAAAGCGCATTTAAGTTCTAGTCAGAGAGTAAAAAGAACTTGTTTATGAGCAAATTCATCTGTTTTTAAAGGAAAAACACTTGTTTATGACACAAATTCATCTATTTTTAGGCTAAAAACACTTGTCTTAAAACAAAATTCATCTGTTTTTTGACAAAAACACTTGTTTTAGCACAAAATTCATCTGTTTTTTGACAAAAACTAGTTGTTTTTGAACTAAAATCATCTAGTTTTTTAATAAAAACACTTTGTTTTGATAAAAAATCAAGTGTTTTATAACTAGAAATAGTTGTTTCTAGCCATAAAACACTTTGCAGAACTAGCAAATCTTCATGAACTTTGAAGTTCCGTTTATAGAAATTGTTTCGTCAGGGAAAACCGCAACAATATCTTCCTGCGACATAGGAATTTTTGTTCCGCCAGAACCGCAAAGCTCAACATTCTGTCCTTCAAGCAAGTAAAGCAAAGTCAGTTTTGTGGCAGAGAAAGTTTTTTCCGCAAACAATTCAAGTGAAAAATATTCGCATTCAAACTTTCCGTGGAAAGGTCCTGCATTCAACAGATTGTTGTTCTTAAGAGATTCAAGGCTTTTTTGAACATGAAGCTCGCGCGGACGTCCCCAGTCATACATTCTGTAAGTTATGTTGCTTGACTGCTGAACTTCCAGAACGCGGATTCCTTTTCCAATGGCGTGGACAGTTCCAGACGGAATAAAAACAAAGTCGCCTTTCTTTACGCTGATAAAATTCAGTTCATTTTGAAAAGTTCCCTGCTGTATAGAAGAAGCAATCTGCTCCTTGGAAAAATTTTCTTTTATTCCGTAGGCAAGTTTTGCATCAGGCTCTGCGTCAAGAACGTACCAGCATTCAGTTTTTCCGCGAACGCCCTCGCCTTCAAGTTTTTTTGCAGTTTCGTCATCAGGATGAACCTGAACAGAAAGTGTTTCATTCGCCTGAATCACTTTCACGATAAGCGGATAGTCCTTTCCAATGGCATTTAAGAATTCTTTCTGGTAGCCATCGGGATGTGTGGAAGCTATCCATCTTTCGTATCCCCAGATTTTGTCGCAGTGAATAGGATTAAGCTTTAGCATTTTTGCAACTCACTTTACGATGTCATATTTTTTGATGTAAGAAATAACATCATCAACAGTGGTAAAGCACAAAGCTGTATTTGTATCCGCCGCGCCGTAGTAAATTGCAATTCTGTTTGTGTCAGCGTCAACAAGAGCTGCACAAGGGAACACAACATTTGCAACAAAGCCGCGTTCTTCGTATTCAACTTCAGGCGTAAGAAGAAAGTTTCCGCAGCGATGAATCACTTTTGAAGGATCTTCTAAGTCTAAAAGTGCCGCGCCCATTGAATAAACAAAGCCGGAGCAAGTTCCTGTAACGCCGTGGTAGAACAAAAGCCAGCCTTCTTCAGTTTCAATTGGAGCACAGCCCGCGCCGATTTTTACAGACTGCCACCATTCGCTTGATTTTCCCATAATCCATTTGTGGTTGCCCCAGTGCAAAAGGTCATCGCTTTCAGAAAGGAAAATGTCGCCAAACGGAGTGTGTCCGCTGTCTGACGGGCGTGTCATAATATAATATTTTCCGTTGAATTTTCTTGGGAACAAAACGCCGTTTCTGTTGAACGGAAGAAAGCCGTTGCCTTTAGAAGTGAAAGTCTTGAAGTCTTTTGTTTTCGCGATTCCGATTGAAGCTCCGTGGAAATCCGTGCACCAAATTATGTGATAGACATCATCGATTTTTACAAGGCGCGGATCATAAGCGTAGTTCGGGCTTACATCGTTTCCGTTTTCATCAGTGATTTTAATCTTGTCATCGCTGAATTTCCAATTGAGGGCGTCATCGCTGAATCCGTAGTAAAGGTAAGGAATTCCGTTGCAAGTTTCAGCACGGAATACGCCGACAAAACCGCCGTCTTTCCACAATGCGACTGCGCTGTTGAATATGCGGGTTACATTCGGAATTGGATTTCTTCCGATAACAGGATTTTTTGAGTATCGCCAAACAGGTTTGGTAAAGCCAGCTGGTTTGTCTTCCCACGGCATATTTGGAATTGATTCGCCTTTAATCTTAATCATTTTTTTTATTCTCCGAAATTTATTTTTTGTTTATGAACTCAAGGTTTTTTGCAATGAAATCGCATCTCTGTTTTACGCAGTCAGCAGAACGTCCCGGGTCAGACGGCGTGTTGAATACATAGTCGGTAAGTTTTTCAAGTGTTGTTGTCGCAACATGAAGCCGTGTGTCGCTTGAGGCATAATAAATGTAGACATTGCCAGACGGCGTAACCGCAGCTCCGTTTGTAAACACAACATTGGAAACGTCTCCCACGCGCTCTTCTCCAAGCGGTCCAAGGAAAAGTCCTGAAGGTTCGGCGATTACTTTTGCAGGATCTTTTAAATCAGTTGCAAAGCAGTAAAGCACGTAGCGAAGACCGGCAGCTGTGTTGCGGACTCCATGCGCAATATGAATCCAGCCACGTTCTGTTTTTATTGGAACTGCTCCAGCTCCGTTTTTAACTTCTGTGATTGTATGGTACTTTCTTCTGCTTGAAATTTTTTCTTCGTCAATCACGGCATTTGTTATGTCATCGCAAAGACCAAAGCCTACTCCACCGCCGCTTCCTGTATCAATAAAGTCATCCATCGGGCGCGTGTAAAATGCATATTTTCCGTTTACAAATTCAGGAAGAAGGACAACGTTTCTTTGCTGAGGAGAACGCAATGTCTTTAAGTTTGGAAGACGCTCCCACTTCTTTAAATCTTTTGTGCGAACAATTCCTGCACAAGCAACAGCCGCACTCAAGTCCTTTGATTTTGTGTCTTTGCTTTCCGAGCAGAAAATTCCGTAAATCCATCCGTCTTCATGCTGAGTAAGACGCATATCATAAACATTTGTTTCTTCTGAGCAAGTGTCTGGAAGCTGAACAGGATAATCCCAGAATCTGAATCCGTCCACGCCGGAAGTGCTTTCTGCAACGGCAAAAAATGATTTTCTGTCTGCGCCTTCAACACGGGCAACAAGATAGAATTTTCCGTCAATATACAATGCGCCGGAATTCATTACTGCATTCACGCCGAGCCGTTCCATAAAAAACGGATTTGTCGCAGGATTCATGTCGTACTTCCAAAAAAGCGGAACATGATTTCTTGTAAGAACTGGATTCTTGTAACGGTCAAAGATTCCGTTGTAAAAATCGCTCTTTTCATTTTTCATTGCGATGAGCGACTCATATTTTTCTATCTGAATTTTTACTTTTTCTTCAAAGTTCATTTTATCCTCTTGATTCTTGAAATTGCTTCAAAGCACATTCGTCCGTTGTGGTAAGGACATTTCCATGGCTCAACTATAGGCTGGCGGCTTGAAGGCTTGCGCTCAGCATCAACGCACCAGAACCATTCCGAGCCATCGCGCTTGTCAACTATATAATTCTTGATATAACTCCAAACTGACTGGGCGGCATCAAGGAATTTTTTGTCATTCGTTTTTTGATATGCATTCAAAAAGCCAACAACAGACTCAGCCTGAACCCACCAAATGCGAATCTCGCTATTTTTTCCGCGCTCGCATTCATTCATTACAGAATTGTCTTTGTAGGCAGTTTTTAAAATTCTGTACGGAATGATTTCTGTGATTGGCGCAATTTTCTGGCGAAGCTCGTCATCGGCAAGAACTTCAAGAGTTCTGTCAACAAGCCAAGAAGTTTCTATGTCGTGTCCATAAGAATACAAGTCAATCAGCGAATTGAAATTTTTATCAAAGAAAACTTCCTGCCGTTTTTCCTTTGGATTCCAAATTTTGTCAGCAAACTGATTCAAGATAAAAACAAGATCTTTCTTTACATCAGCACTGCGGCTCACACGGTAAAGCTCTGTGTAGCCTTCAAGAACGTGAAGCAAAGTGTTCATCGTCCGTTCAGCTGTTACGCCATTTTCGCTAAGCTTGTCATTTTCGTTAGGCTTGAAGTCAGCAGTGAAAGATTCAAGGTAGCCATCTGCATCGCGGCATTTAGTTTCGATTGTCTTGTAAAGTTCGAATGCTTTGTCCAGCGCATTTCTGTCGTGCGAAATATCGTAGTAGCTAGACAAGGCATAAATTGCAAACGCCTGATTGTAAGTATGCTTTGTTGAGTCAAGAACACTTCCGTCAGCATTTGCAGACCAGAACACTCCGCCGTTTTCCTTGTCGAAGAATTTATCGCAAAGGAATTTGTAAGCGTGCTTGGCATAATCCACAAGTTCTTTGTCTTCCAGCAGTTTATATGCGTTAGAAAAGAACCAAAGAATGCGGCTGTTAAGAATACAGCTTTTTTCAGCATCCTTATGCAGATTCAAGTCGAAATCAAGAAGTCCGTAGAATCCGCCGCGCTCATCATCCTTCATTTTTTTCCAGAAAGGAATGATATGATAAATAAGCTCACTCTCAACTTCAGCAAACATTTCTTCAAGCATTGCATTACTCCTATTTTTCAGTCTTTTTTATAAAGAATAACATCGTCGATATAAATCGGTCCGTTGTACTTCACATAACCCATAGTAGGACAAATTGTTACAAATGTATATGTTGGATTCTGCTGAAACTCAAGCGAGACAGAAACTTTGTAATAAGATTTTCCGTCATCAAGAGTTACAACCGGCAAGTCTTTTAAGAAAGCGTTGCTTTCCTTTAAGCCTGTTTTTACCCAGCCCGGATCAAAGGCAACGTAAGGCTGAACTCCAGGAAGTTTTTCACCTTCGCTTTTCTTTGTGGCGTGAGGAATTGCCTTGTCTTTTTCGTAGTAAAAAGTGAAATCGAGTTTTGAAGCGCTGGCAACTTCTTTCATTGCTCCAAATTTAACCTTTAGTTCTTCCCAAGCGTTTTCTCCTGAATAAGAGCCGCAAACTTCAACCATTCCGCCATTTAGCTTTGTATGCTTTATGCTTTTTATTTCAGCCATGTAACCGCCCAAAGAGGAAGCGTCCGCAATGTCGTTTTTAAAATCGTAATGCTTTATGACGCTGTAAGTTATTTTGTTTGAAATTGTGATTGAATTTGATTCGGTTTCAAGTTTTGTTCCGTCGCTCAAAGTGAATACAACTTTTATAGAAAGAACACTTCCGTCTGGGAAAGTTTTTGCATTTGCAATCGTGTCAAAATTGATTCTATAAATGTCCGAGGCAACATTGTAATTCAACGTGCGTGGAGAAGCTGCAGGATTTCCGTTTATATAAAGTTCCGCGCGTTTTGCCTTTACAGAAGAATTTTTTCCCGGCATGAATTTTGCGCTCACTTCAAACAGACCTTTTGCATCTTGATCATGCGCAGGATTCAAAAGATAAACGCGGGGATTTAAAAGATATTCAGGAACTTCTTTTCCAGAAAACAAAGCCGCATAATCGCTCAAAAGATTTGAAACGTTGGACTTGTCATTTCTTATTCTGAATCCGTCGTAGTCATCATATATTCCATCTCCGCCTTCTGAAAGTTCATAAATATTTGAGGACGTAAGAATCCAGAACATTGAGCCTGCAAGACCTTCGTTGTATGCGGTTGAATTCCAAATGTCGTAAGCTGCAAGACGATTTAAATTTCCGCCGGAAGAAGTTCCGTATTCTTCAAGCACAATCGGCTTTTTTGCAGAGCGGCCGGAAGCTGCGTGCTTTTTTATAAATTCATCGCCCCAGTTTATTTGAGCATTGTCAAGGATTCCCCAAGTTTCCGGGTAAAGATGAAAAGTTCCGTAGTCAATATTTTTTATGCGGATAAGAGAATCAAAGTCTGTTCCTTCGTAACCATTGTAGCAAGTTTCACCTTCACCAGCATAAGGAGTAAACCTCGGCTGCCTCATAAAGCCTTCGTCTCCAATTGCGCACAACTGGTTCGGAGCAATTTTTTTTACAAACGCGCTCATTTCCGAAACCCAGTTTTTTATAGTTCTTCCGCTTGTGTCTTTTTGGTTGCGAGGCTCGTTCATAAGCTCCCAAGTCATTATCGTAGGATCTTCGTTATACGGAATTCCTGTGTAAGAATTTTTTCTTGTAACAAGATGCTCAACAAATTCCTTGTATGCTTTGCGGCAGTTTTCACTTGTGTAGAATTCTTCCGCGCTTTTTAGTCCGAACCATTTTTGCCAAGTAGTTGCATTCATAAGTCCGCCAAAAGCGTCCCAATAATTGTTCATGGTAATCACAAGTTTAATGTTTCTTTTGGAAGCTTCCGCAATTGTAAAATCAAGCCTCTCAAAAATATCACGCGGATAGCCAAACTGCTCAGGCTTCTTTGTGTTTTCATTTATAAATTTTTTAGGAACTCCAAAAGCTCCAGGCTCGTCCATTCCGTGCGAATTGTGATCAGCATTAGGTCCAAACTGAAATCCCCAGCAGCGCAAAACTGTTACGCCCATTTCCTGCGCATCGTCAAGAACATCAGTAATCATTTTGTCCGGAGAATAATGCATATAATAATTGTTTGTGCCTACAAAACGGAATTCTTTTCCGTCGAGCATAAACTTGTTTTTTTGAACTGTTACAAATCCCTTCGCGCCAAAAGCAGAACATGAAGCAAGCAGACCAAAGCATGCAAAAACAGAAACCGCAGTCAATTTCTTTATAAGTTTCACAAATTCCTCCGCTACTCTTTTACAGAACCAGTAACCATTCCGCCGTAAATGTAACGCTGCAAAGAAATAAAAGCTACGAGAGTCGGAATAACGGCAATAACAACACCAGCGCAAATTACAGGCCAGTTAGTTCCAAACGGACCTTTGAATTTATAGAGCGATGTTGAAATAACCTGCAAAGATTTTTTTGGCATATACAAAAGCGGATTGTAAAAATCATTGTAAAGGTTTACGCATTTCAAAATCAAAATTGTAACTGTCGCAGGCTGAAGCAAAGGGAAAATTATTTTTGCAAAAACCTGAAAATATCCGGCTCCGTCAATAATCGCAGATTCGTCAAGCGACTTTGAAATATTGTTCAAGAACTGAAGATAAATCATAATCGCAATAATATCAGTTCCCATAGAAAGAATGATTACAGACAAATGCGTATTGTACATTCCAAGTTTCTGAATTATCTGGAAAGTTGCAACCTGAGTCGTTATCGTCGGAATAAGAGAAATCCAAAGAAACATCTGGCGCACAATCTTCTTAAGCTTAAAGTCAAAGCGGCTCAAAACAAACGCTGTCATAGAACCAGTTATTACAGTTCCCACGCCGGAAAACAGAATAAGAATAAATGTGTTCCAAAAGCCAAGAAGCATGTTTCCTTTTATAAACGCAGTCTTGTAGTTTTCAAGGAAAAATCCTTCTGTAACTTTTACTCTGATTACAGTGCAGTTTTCTCCAGAAACATACGCGCCCTTCACCATTAAAGATGCGGCTGTTTTTTTATCAACGGAAACAGAGCTTTCTTCGGAATTAAGCGGAAGCACAACTCTTGCAACTTCGTTTCCCAAAGAATCAGAAACAACAATAAAACTTTCTTTTGAGCTGTCTTCGATTTTGTCATAAAGGAACGAAAATCCTTTTAAATTGTGTTCCATTAATATAGAAGACTTCAGCGCAATTTTATTTCCGTTTTCAAAAGCTTCCGCGCCTTTCCAAATTTCATTGTTCGCCTGGAACTTTGGAAGATCAAACGGACGGCTTCTGTTGAATTCCTCGCCTGTTTTAAATGAGCCAAGGAAAACAACAAGAATCGGAAGAATAACAGTCAGTGCGGAAAAGCACAGCAAAATATATTTGAGCCATTTTGAAATCTGGCGTTCGTGAATTTTTGAATTCATAATCAACCTTCCTAAAAAATTATGTCAGTTTTTTTCATCTGTATTGAAAACCGCATTTTGAATAAACGAAATCAAAAGAACCATAACGGTAAGCACAATCGCCATGGCAGAAGCAAGTCCAATCTTGTTGAATTTAAATGCTGTGTCCATTGTCTTGATTACAAAAGTTGAAGAGCCGTTTCCGCCGCCAGTCATAATGTAAGGAATTTCAAATACACTTACCGCGCCTTTTACAGCAAGAATCGCGTTAATCTGAAGAACCGGTGCAATTCCCGGAAGAATTATAAAGCGGAACTTTTGCCATGCGTTTGCTCCGTCCAAAGCCGCCGCTTCAAAAGTAACTTTTGGCAAAGATTCTATAGCCGCCACGAACATTACAATATTAAATCCCATGTATCGCCAGATAGACGTGAACGACAATGAGTAGTTTACAAGCTTAGGATTTGTAAGCCAAAGCGGTGTGTTTTTTACTCCAAGGAAATTCAAAAATGAATTGAGAGTTCCTGTATCCTTGAAAAAATATGTAAAAATAAAACCGATTGCTACGCTGTTTATAAGATTCGGGAAAAACAAAACTCCCTTAAAAAAGTTAACGCCTTTTACTTTTGTGCATAAAATAACTGCAAACAAAAGCGCAAGGGCAAGCTGAATAAAAGAGCCCACAAGATAGTAAATGCTGACTGCAAAAACCTTGAAATATTCCGGGCGTGAAAAAACTTCTATGTAGTTTTTAATTCCAATGAATTTTTTCTGTCCAAGTCCGTCCCACTTTAGAAAACTGTAGCCAAACATATTTATGATTGGAAGAAATCCAAAGACGATTACAAGCACAAGCGGAACTAGCAAAAATGTGAAAATCACGACTTTCTGCTGTTTTTTAATTGAAAGTTGTATTTGGTTTTTCATTGTGGCTCCCATTTGCACCGGAATTTCCACAAAGAAATCCCAATGCCTTTATGCACGAAAGTTTTTACATTTCATCCTTAAGCATAATTTTTATGCGCCTAAAGATGAAAATATTTTTTTAGATTGAATGCCATTGCCAGACATGAACTTTTTTTTCTGTTATTGCCCAGCATAAAATTTCTTGCCATTATTCGGCGTGAAATTTCCTGTCATTGCCCGGCTTGACCGGGCAATCCTTAAATGGCATTCTTAAAACTTTTTTAATTCAGATATTCTGCTCTGGTTTTTGCCCAGCGTTTGTTCCAGTCTGCCATGATGCCTTCAAAAGTTTCTTTTGTGCTTCCAATAGCAGCGTCGATAATTCTTTTCTTTTCAGGATCGTTCCAAAAGCCGATTTCAGATTCCTTGTCAATCTTGTCGTAAACGCCTTCGTACTGCGGTTCCGCCGGAGCAGATTCAATGTACTGAACGCCCATTTCACCGAACGAATCCAAAACTGCAGGATAAGGCTCGCCCTTCTTTACAGGAATAGATTCCGTGTACTGAACCCAGTCTGTGTCGTCCGACATAAACTTTATCCAAGCATAAGCAGTCGCCTTGTTCTTGCTGTACTTGTTGATGCAAAGCGGCATATCAAGCTGAGCTTCCGCATATTTTTTTCCGTCGATTTCAAATGGGAACGGCATATATCCGATTGTTTCCGGGCGCGCTGCAAGATCTTTTACCTGCTGAATTGCCCAAGAGCCAAGAACCATGCATCCGATTTTTCCGTCGGCAAGATCCTGCTTTGACTGTTCCCATTCAGAAGCAAGCAAATCTTTTTCGCACAAGCCGCGCTTTACAACTTCGTACATCATCTTGTAAAGCTCATAATGTCCGTCGCCAGGAACAAAAGGAGAATCCTCGTGGATAATCTTTCTCTTGTATTCCGGATCTCCAGACGCGCTCAAAAGTCCGCCTTCCCACTGATTCAAAGTCCAGCCAGAAGGATAGTTCATAAATACTGGAACTGCATTTGTCTTGTCTTTGATTTTCTGCATTGCCTCGTAGAATTCCTCTGTGTTTCTTGGAACGCCGACACCAGCCTTTTCAAAAACAGCCTTGTTGTAAACAATTCCCGCGCTTACTGTTGCAACCATCGGATATGTGTACACAACATCCTTGTAGGAAATTGCAATTGAAGTTCTTGTAAAGTTCATCACTTTGTCAAAATCTTCAAGTGAACCGAGCGGCTCAAAATATTTTTCAAAGTCAATTGACTGAATATTCGGGCGGCAAAGAACATCGCCGTATTCCTGAGTTCCCATGCGGGTTCTTACAGTTCCTTCGTAATCTGTAATCGCCTCAAACTCTACAGAAGTTCCCGGATATTTTTGTTCAAACGCTTCCTTGTATTCCTGAAGTTTGGTGTCTACAATGTCTGTTCTGTTTGTAAGAACGATAATGTTTCCACCGATTTTTCCGTGAATGGAATTTTCACCGCCATTGTTTTTTGAGCAGCCCGAAGCCATAAGCGCCAAAGCCGCCGCCGTACACAAAACTACACTTCTTTTCATTTTTCCTCCAAAATGCCAGCTTCCAATATCCAGAAGCAGCCGCAGTTTTTAAACGGATTTCACATAAAAGAACTAAAATCAAGCTAATCCATTTGTTTGTTAATTCTTGAAAATAGAGAAAACGGTTTCTTTATTTATTTTATTATAGCACCGAAAACCCAGTTGTCAATCTTTTTTTTTATCATTTTTTAATATATTTTTAGCCGGATTTTTCTTGAAAAAATGCAGCTTCTTGCAGTTTTTTAAAAATTTTTGACGAAAAAATTCATATTTTTACAGCAAATAATAGAAAAAAGTGCAAAATTCAACAAAAAAATATTTTTACTTTGCAGAAAAAAACTTGACAGCCAAAGAATTCCATGCTTATCATAAACATACAAAAGAGAAAACGGTTTCTTAAAACAACGAAAATTTTATGAGGTTTTTATGAAGATTAAAAAAATGCCTGCGGCTTTATCAGCTTTAATTCTTTCACTGGGGGGGGGCGGCTTTTGCAGATGACGCTCCTGTTAAGCAGAACGCCTGGTTCGACCTTAAGATGCACAACACAGTTGGCTACAACCTTGAAGAAAAAATCTACGGAATGGAATCAACAGTTGACCAGGCGCAAATCTGGTGGGACTTGTTTCCTGGAGCAAACCGCGGCTACAGTTCAGAACACGACGGATTTTCTGTTTACTTTAGAGTTGAAGACTTGAGATACGTTTTTAAATTCTATGACGAAAAGAAAACTTACCTTGACAGCTACAACGGAGGAGACGATGCACAATCAGGAACTGTAGATTCAAAGAAACAGTCAACAGGATGGGAAGAACGCCCAGGAACTAGCAACGACAAAGCTTCAAACTACTTTGACTATTCAAGCATTGTTGCCGGCGTAAAATACAAAAACTGGTTCATGGACTTCTACAACTTCAACTACGAAGACGGAGCCCAAGTTGGATTCAACCACGCAAGCTTAAAGTCAATCTTTGACGACTTCCGCAGCGACAAGGCATTCGACACAGACAAGGACAACGCACTTGGCTTTTTGTACTACAACGGAATTCAGGACACAAGAAATTTCCTTGACAAAGACACTGGAAGCCTTGGACTTACAGGCGTTATTTCTACAGGAATTGAATTCGACAATCTTAAAGTTCAGCTTTCTACAGGAGCAGCTGGTTCTTGGATAAGCTCTAAAGACAATATTGATGGCGATGGCGGATATGGAGATCCTTATGGTTCTAGCGCAAACATCAAGAGAGGAAAAACTTATCAAAAGCTAAATGAAGGAAACGCAGGAGCAGTTCAGCTTGACGTTATGTTTAAGCCAACAGAGCAGCTTGAACTTAACTTCAGCGGACTTACAACTTTCAACTACAAGAAAGCCTACGAGTCCAGACGCAAAGGTCAAGACAGAAAAAATGAAAACATCAACTTTACAGAGCTTAGCACAGCAAAAGACATCCGTGCATTCGGCGCAGACATCACTTACAACATTGAAACTTCTAAAGGCGTAATCGCTCCTTATGCTGGAATTGACTACAACTACAGCGACGGAAGAACAAGAACTTACTACGATGACGGAGTAAGCAAGACAGAAGATCAGAACAGCCAGTTTGAAGTTGGCGGAGGCTTGGCATGGTATCCACGCGGAGCAGACGCAAAAGCCGGACACGACTCTCTTGACTTCTGGGGCAGACAGTTCCCAATCGGAGCTTCTGTTGGTGTAAACACAGACAACAACGGAATTGCAAGCCTTGTAGTTTCAGCATTTGAAACTCCTGATGAAAACGCACTTATTCCAAATCTCGGCGGATTCGTTGAGTTTGAATGGGTAAACTTTGCGGAGCAGGACGGCGGAGACTCAAGATTCTTTGCAGCAGCCCAGCTTGAATACATGATTAAAACTGTAACAAAGAGCGGACTTTCTGTTGGAATCAAGCCTTATGCTCTTGGACGCTGCATTCAGAGATGCGGTGCAAATCTCCAGAGAACTGGACAGTACACAGTTGACTCAAGGCTCGGTCTTGTCATCTATCCTTCTGAAAAGTTCAATGTTGACTTCCGCTATGAACGTCAGGATCAGCTTTACACAAACAGCACTGACAACGAAACAGACAAAGGCTGCATCACAGGAACATTCAGCTTTAGACTTTAGAATTTAAGTTTTATTTTAGCCTCCTATTTTAATAAAACTTAACATACACTTGCTTCCTTGGAGTTTCCAGGGAAGCATTTTTTTATTGAATTTGTCATTATTCAGCTTGACTGGATAATCTTGCCATGAATGAAAATTTTAGAAATTTAAATTATACGGAACATCTGAACAAGTTCCTTTTTATCTTTTGAATACACAATATTATTAAGAAGCCTGAATCCGCATTGCTCATAAAAAACAATCAATTTTTGTTTTGGCTCGCATTCTAAAAATATAACTTTTCCGCTGGTTAATGATACAGCCCTTTCAATTCTCTCTAAAGCAATTCTCATTAAATCAAAACCTTTTATTGATTTAAAGCTATCTGAAAAGTTTCTGCCAAACTGCGCTATCAAAATCGCCGGCAGTCTGAAAGTATCTGTATCTGCATCACGGCTCACAAACCTTTTAATAACTTTTGATTGCGACGCTGACAAGTTTTCAGGCTTTAAAGTAAGCATTTTTGTAGCAAGCGTAAAATAACCCAACAAATCTATTTTATCTGTGATTTCTGAAACAAGATAAGTTGCCGATGTATACAATTTTGAAGACTGAACAGCTTTATTCTTCAAAAAGCTTTCAACATCTTTATTTCTGCAAGAAAAAATATCTGAAAGCCTATTAAATTGAATTTCTCCATTTTCATTTTTAAGCATATCAGCTAGAAGTGTTATTTCCATCTTGCCTCTGGAGTATTTTTATCATTTTTTCAATGTCTTCATCTGTAGACATTTTTACACCTGATTTTTCAGTTTTAGGCGGATTGCGCAGCGACTCTTCAAACATATTCATAAAAGCGTTTGTTTCTTCCCGTGTACGCAATGAAAACGTCTTATACAAACTTGATGTAGCCATACAATGCCTCCTTTTTTTTTACAATCTTCTATATTTTATAATTACAACATAACAATTTTTCAAAACTTTCACAATGTCATTAATAAAACTAAGTGTCAAATTTTAGCACCATTATCCAACCTGACTGGATAATCTTGTAACAAATTTTTTCCTTGCCCAAAAGCGAAGTTTACTTTATATTTATAGAAACAAAAGGAAAACAGTTTCCCTAAATTTTCCTTAACTAAAAAACAACTATTACAAAAAAATGAACATGAAGTATACGATAAAAGAAATCGCCGAGCTTACAGGCGTTGCAAAAAGCACAGTGTCAAAAGCCCTCAATGGACAAAAAGGCGTAAGCGAAGAAAAACGAATTGAAATAATGAAGCTTGCCTCGGAGTATAACTATATTCCAAACGCGGCGGCAAGGGCGCTTTCCCACAACAAGTCGGAGACAATCGGAATTCTGATTTCCGCGGATTACGAATACACGCTTTCAACTTCCTACTGGATAGAAATAATTTCCGCAGTTTCGTGCGAGGCTGAAAAAAACGGCTACAATCTTCTTGTAATCACACAGGACAAGGACGATCCTCTAAAGTCGCTTGAAAACGCAATATTCAAAAAATCCATAGACGGACTTGTAGTTCCGGCTGAATATGTCCATGCGGATTTAATCAAGCTTTTGAACACTTCTGGAATTCCGTTTGTCATTCAGGGACGGACTCCACTTTGCAACCACTATTGCGTTGACGTTCGGAACAAGGAAGGCGCGTATCTTTTAACTTCAAGGCTGATTGAAAACGGAGGAAAAAACATAGCCTGCATTTCTGGACCAAAAGAATTTCTTTACAACAAGGAACGTGTCGAAGGATTCAAGAGCGCGCTCAAGGAACAGGGAATAAAAAATCCGCCAGTCGTTCACAGTCCGTACACAGAAGAAGAAACCGTAAAAAATATCAGCGCATTTCTAAAGCAGAAGCCGCAGATTGATTCAGTTTTTATAACTGCCGGCGGAGATTTTCTCTTCTTCATATTCGACACAATGCGCAAATTCGGCTTTGACTTGGATAAAATCGGATTCGCAGTTTTCGATGACTACAAGCCGATTCACTACATCATAAAGCCTGTAGTTTCCGCAAGACAGCCGATAAAACAAATGGGCGCGCAAAACGCAAGAATTCTCCTTCAGCTTATAAACAATGAAGAGCCGCCAAATTCCTCACTTTTCGACATTTCGATTGTGTAAAGGGAAACGGGGATTATGTTTGTTTAGGATTGAAATTGCTTCATTTTCCATGCGCATATAAGATGTTCTCCTAAAGCAAATAGCTTATTTACCTTGAGAAAATAGTCTATTTACCACAGGTAAATATATTGTTTACCTAGGGTAAATAAGTTGCTCCACAATGCCATGAGCAGTTTTTTTAGAAGAAAAAGAATTTTTTACAGAAAAGCTACCCCCCCCTCTCTTTCCCCAATAAAAATCCCCTTTGATTGAATTTTCATTCTATATAACAATCTATCTCTTTCATACAAACAAATCATTCATTGTATAAAGAATTAATTTGCTTTTGAAATCTTCATCCATCTTTTTATAACCTGATTTTAAAAAGAATCCATACTTGCTGCATACTAATCCTGTATTATTTACCTGCTGAATTTCATTCAAAATAAGGCTCTTGTCTAATTTGCCTTCTCTAAACTTGGCTTCGTAAAAAATATAAGAGTTATCATTTTCTGTAACTACATCAAATTCTCCATTTTTGTGATTTTCAGAATCATCATAGTAGTACTTGCCAATTTTTTCAAAAGAATCAACTAATTCTCCTGAACGGTTTTTTCTGATTAAAAATTGCTTGCAAATCTGTTCAAAAGCTTTAGGCACATAATGTTCTTCAAAATCCTTTGATATAAATTTATCAAAAAACGAATCTGGCTCCATCACTGCAATGCGAGAAAGATTTCTAAAAATATATTTGAAATAAAATAAAGTTAACTGGTCTGATACATAATAGCCGGCTTTTTTCTTGTTGTTTTCATCATTGATTGGCGATTCTTTTACTACAACATCCATCTTTATTAATTTATCAAGCACATCTGCTAAAGTTGGAGAACTTGTTACTTTTGACTGGGAAAGAATATCACTAAATCTTACATAGCCTTTTGCCAAAGCCTCAAACACTTCATAAGCATTTGCCATCTTAGATATTTCTGATTTCAAATACATCTGAACTTCATTTGCAAAACGTCCATCAGGGCTAGCTATTAAATCAATTATATTTTGCTTAACTGATTTTGAGGAATCAATGAACCTGTTGTAATAAGGAATTCCGCCAAAGACAGAATATAGACGGATTTTGTCTTCATCCTTAAAATTTTTATAAAATAATGCTGAGTCATAATAATCCATTGCCTTAAGATTCATAACCAAATCAAAACGTCCGTAAAGAGGATTTTCTTCAGAAAGCAAGGATTTCATAGTTTCAACATAAGAGCCGCAAATGATAATCTTTAATTTTGATTTCGACCTGTTATTATCAATGAGAGACTGAATTATACTATCAAGACCTTTTACAACTTTTCTAATATACGGATACTCATCAATTACAACAGTTAGATTTTTTTCAGTTGCCCGTTTATAAAGAAAAGCCAATGCTGATTCAAATGAATCAAAAGCCAATGGAGGCAACCCAAATGTCTCCGCAATGATTTCGGAGATTGATTCAATATTATTTAATTCTGAAGTTTCCTTGCATTCATAATAAATTGAAGGTGTTTCTGTTTTTTTTAAGCAATGTTTGATTAATTCAGTTTTACCAACACGACGGCGACCGTAAACCAATGCGGCATTATTTATATTTGAACTTAGAAACTTTTCAATTAATTTAGACTGTTCTTTTCTACCTAAAAAAACTTCTTCATTTGTCATCTTGCACCTTAATATTTTTACTCGATTTGTTTCGACTCGATTACAACCGAGTAAAATAATATATCTTAAAGAATCTTAGGTCAACAACAAAAATATATTGCATTTTTAATAAGCCAAGCCAATGTAATTTATATTTTTTGAACAGTCATTTTTCCCCAACAAAAATTCAGGGTTCAGCATGAAAAGAAATTTACATAGGAATTCAAATGTGATAAAATTTCTTCATTGTGGACAGCAGCCCCCTCCGGATTTTCCAGACCAACGCCAAAGGGCATACAGAACAGAAAAGCGGATCTATGGTGCCTAGATGTGGTTTTCAAAAAAGAAGATGAATGTCCGATTCTTCAGTTGGCTCCAAAACAACAGCTTCAGTCTTAAAAAATGCTCCTGCATGTATGATGACGATTATAGATTGAAGATTTTATTTTCTCATGCGTAAGCCCTGATATATAACATTATGCTAGCAACCTAAAATATGCATTGATTTTATTTTTCATTAGATGTGTGTGTTTCGAGCCATTCTTTACATCTTTCTTCAAGAAGCTTGAAATCACAACAAAATGGGATTAATTTTCCTGTTTTTAACTGCTTTTCATAAAGTTTCGTTGCTTTCTGAATAATTTGATTCATTATTTTTAAGCAGAAATTGTATTCCAAATTCATCAAGACTTTGTATTTTGTTATTTCATTTGTATCATTCTTATTTGGGTTTAAATCTACAACTGTATATAAATTTGATTTTATGGGAATCATTTTCTTTAAATCTATTACAGACAAGATATGTTTTACAGTTCCATCTTGATTATCTATAAAAATATCTTTAGCTTTTACAGAGTTTTTAGAACAAATTTCAAAAATTACAAATCGGTCGGATTCAACATCTTTCCAATTCTTATGTTTTGTTTTTGCAGATGATAACGGAATTACATATTCTTGGTTTTCAGTTGTAACAAGAATTCCCAAATATGGCTTTGTGTCATAATTTACAGATTTATAATAGACTTCAGAACATGAGTCATGTAAATACTGCAGATAATCTTGATTAATATTAACAAACTTTAAATTATCTTGTAGTGAAAACATTTATTCTCTCAAAAAAAATGACCGTCCAAAACTGAACGGTCTTGCTTTAATCTTCATCTCTTTATGACTTTCATCAAAGGTTAATGGAGACCTTCTTTAATCTTCATCTCTTTACGGATTAGAACCGTTGGTTAATGGAGACCATCTAATTAGAATGTAATTATTAATAATGAAAATGTCAAGTTTTCAGCTCAGAAGCTTGTATTTTACAGAGAAAAACAAGCAATTTACTCTTTACGCTCTATCTATTGAAAGAGACAGTCTTCGCACCATTTCTTTTACAAAATCAATATCTTTTTCCGGCAAATGATTTATATCACGAATTAAATTGATAATTTCCGGTTTTATTGTTTCTGGGACTTCTGAATTTTTTCCTGTTACAAGATATTCAACAGTTACACCAAGCTCTTTTGCAATTTTCACAGCTGTTTCTGCAGTGGGCTCTGTATGTCTTTCTGCCAAGTAATGATCTATTGCTCTTTTTGAAATTCCAGTTTTATCTGCAAGCTCTTTTACTCGTATATCTTGGTATTTTAACTCGTCTTTAAGATTTTCTCTAAATCCCATGGATATAAAATACCTTGAATAGCAATTTTTTATTGCAAAGTACCTAATTTAGGTATATTATACAATAATACCTAAATCGGGAATTTAATCCGTTTTTTACCTATTTTGGGTAGAGCTAAATTTTTAACAAAAGACAGTTTTATGAGTTTTTTGATTTTTTTGGGAATTTCAATTTATTTATTCTCTTTTTTCTTGCCTTCAATAATACTTTGGTATAAACGCAACCGTTGCCCAAAATGTGGCAACTGGCATTGTTTAAAATATGTGACAGAAATTGTTACAGACAAAGTCGTTGGTCATGATCGAAACAGATATGGAAGCGGCGGTGGCTATGGAAAAGGATTTTTTGGAGGAATGTTTAATTCCCATACAAGCGATCAACCATTTATACGCTATTGGGTAGAAGAACGCTATGTCTGTCAAAAATGCGGAAGACATGTCTCTGTGCATACAAAAAAGGATAAGAGATAAATAATGGAAAAAATCTACTCCACAAAAGAAAAATCAAGTTCATCTAAAATCCAGGCAAAAGTTATTCTTGCGAAGTGTCCTTATGCTTACTCAAAAACTGAGAATCTTTTTGGAATGAGAATTCAAAAATTCGGTTCGGATTGGAAACGTACATGGGCTTTTAAAATTGATGCAGAGCTGGCTCATAATGAAGGGTATGACAAGGAATGCACGAATGGAACTTTTGATCCCACTTCGGAATATCCAGGCTGTCCTTATTGCCATTCATTCAATCTGGCTCAATGTACTTGTGGAAAATCATTTTGCTTTAAGACAGAAGGTGAGAGTTGTTCAAAAACAATGAAATTGACTTGTCCGTGGTGTAAGCAGACAGGTGAATATTACTCAACAGAAAAATTAAATTTACAGGGAGGAGGTTATTAAATTATGGAATTCAACAAGGGGCAAACAATAAGCCTTGAAGGTGGAAAATCCGCAAAAATCATTTCAAAGCTTGGGGAAGGCGGACAAGGTATTGTTTATTCTGTCAAAATTGATGGCAAAGATTATGCTTTAAAATGGTATACCTGCAAACTGTCAAACAAAAAAGAATTCAAGAAAAATTTACAAACAAACATTGCAAATGGTGCTCCAGACAGTAAATTTCTATGGCCACTTTATCTTACAGAGGAAATAAACAACAGTTTTGGCTATGTGATGGAACTTCGACCGAAAAACTTCTCTGACTTTTCAGACATTTTAAACAATAAAGTTCGTTTTTCATCGACAGATACACTTGTTACTTCCGCACTTAATATTGTAAATGCTTTTCGAACCCTGCATAGAAAAGGTTTGAGTTATCAGGATTTAAATGATGGCAATTTCTTTATTGATGTGGGCAATGGGGATATTCTTATCTGTGATAATGACAATGTAACTCCTGATGGAATGAAAAACGCTGGCAACATCGGAGGAAAACCTGGTTACATGGCACCAGAAATTGCCTGTGGAAAATCACACCCAAATTCTCTTACTGATTGTCACTCACTTGCGGTAATTTTGTTCAAGTTATTTTGCCGGCACGACCCGCTTATGGGCAAAGCCTATGTAGACAGTGTCTGCATAACGGAAAAACGTGAATGGGAATTATATGGAGCAAAGCCGGTATTCATTTTTAATCCTCATGATAGCTCAAATCGTCCAGTGGCAGGAATACATCCAAACCCAATAAAATTATGGCCACGCTATCCAAAGTTTATACAGAATGCTTTTATAAAATCGTTCTGTGAAGGTTTGAAAGATCCTAATCAGCGTTTGCCAGAAAATGAATGGCAAAAGTTATTAATTCGCTTCAGAGGAACTCTATTAAAATGCCCACATTGTTCTGCTGAACTTTGTATTGCGCTTGTTCCTTCTGGAGATACGCTTAGATTCGATTGCGGCAGTTCTTACAGTTACCCTTTTGCGTTAGAAGATGGTAAACACAAGACACCGTTATTTCCAGGGGCAAAATTATATTCTTGTCTTACTTCAAAAAATATAGATGATTATCTGACTGTTACAGGTGAAGTTATTATGAACAAGAATAATTCTTCATTGTGGGGAATAAAAAACCTTTCTGATAAAATCTGGACTTTTACGACAAAAACTGGCGAACTAAAAAAGATAGAAAAAGGTTCAGTAATTCCAATTGCAAATGGCTTGGAAATCAACTTTGACGTAATAACTGGAAAAATTGCAAAATAATAGTTTAACTTGGAGAAAAATTAAATGGATATGTTTGGTGATATTGGCGGAATTGTAAAAAGACAAATGGTTTTGTTTTTTGTTATTGACACTTCTGGCAGCATGCAAGGATCAAAAATCGGAGCTGTAAATACTGCAATCCGAGAGGTTCTGCCTGAATTAAAAGACGCAGGCGGTTCTGATGTTGATTTAAAGGTTGCTTGTCTTACATTTTCAAGCGGGTGCCAGTGGATGTATCCAACTCCGATTTCTTCTGAAAGTTTTCAGTGGAATCAGGTTGAAGCAGACGGTGTTACAGATTTAGGAGAAGCCTGCCGTGAACTTTCAAAAAAACTTTCTAAAAATGAATTTTTAAAAGCGCCTTCTGGTTCTGTTGCGCCTGCAATTTTTTTGATGAGCGACGGAGAACCTACTGATGATTTTGAATCTGGTTTGGCGCTGCTAAAGCAGAATAATTGGTTTAAATATGCAATCAAGGTTGCTGTTGCAATCGGCGACGATGCAAACAAAGATGTTCTTGCTAAATTTACAGGAAATATAGAAGCTGTCATTACAGTTCATACTCCAGAAGCACTAAAAAAATGGATTCGCAAAGTTTCTATTACATCTTCTCAAATTGGAAGCAAAAGTCAGCCGGTAAATGATGGTCAAATTCAGTCAAAGCAGGATGCTATGATTGATGAGATTAAAGACATTCAGCAGTCAGACCCAGATTTAGATTCGACTTCAACAAGTGGAGATGACTGGTAAATTATGCTCATTGCTTTGGATGCTCGATGTCAGGGAAGTGAGCATATAAAAACTGGAAGACCTTGCCAAGATTTTACAAAAGCTGCAGCAAATTATTGGAAAACGAACGCTTATGCCATTGTTGCTGACGGACATGGCGGAGAAAAATACTTTCGCAGTGCAGAAGGTTCTCGACTTGCTGTGTCATCTGCTGCAGAAGCAATGAATAAAGTTCTAAAAGAATTGCTTTTTTATATAAAGAAAAAGGAAGTAAGTGTAATTGACAAAAGTTTAAAAAATCTTTGCTCACGCATTCTGCTTTTATGGCGGGAAAAAGTAAAAGCTCATTTTACTGAAAACCCGCTTTCAGAAGAAGAGCTAAAACTTTGTGAAGAATTGAAAATAAACATTCCTGTAGGAGAAGACGATATTTTTATGCTTTACGGCTCAACTCTGCTTTCTTCTGTTTATTTTGAAAACTATGAATTCTGGTTCAGTCTTCAAATTGGCGATGGAAAAACATACATCTTAAAAGAAGATGGTGCTGTAGTTACTCCAAAAGAACTTGAAAATGAAAAAGCCGCTTTTGGAGTAACACCTTCTCTTTGTGGAAAAAATGCAATAGAAGAATTCCTCTATACTTTCGGATTTGAAAAAATCGCTGGAATCTGCGTAATGAGCGATGGTCTTACAGACTCTTTTGACCTGGAGAAACTTCCAGACTTCTTGATTAGCATAAAAAACAACGCAATTCAAGATAATGAAAAAACAAAAACTGAACTGAATAAATATCTACCAAAACTTTCAGAACAAGGAAGCGGTGATGATATTTCAATTGCAGGAATTTTTGTAAAGGAAAGGAAGGGATATGTATAATCTTAATATTGATGAAATTTGGCGATTACTAAAAAAATATGAAGGGTATGAATTTCATACAGTTGCAGAGCAACTTCCTTTTACATATAAATTCATTTCAGAAAATACTATAAAAACAAACAGAACAAAGTATAATCTCTCTAAATCAAATTTTAAGAAAGCAATTGATTTATTGCCTGTAAAATATGTCTCAGAAATTACACATAAAATACGAGGTGCTTCATATATTTTTGCAATTTTAACAGACTCACGATTTCAAGAAGTTGATATTAATTTATAAAAAGGGAAACCCAAAAATGGCAAATCTATTCGATATATTTTTAATTATATATTACATCTTTTTTGCAGGTATTCTTTTTCTAGCAAGTATTGTTTATTCCATGTTAAAAAATTTGTCAGAAAAAATCTCAGAAAAAGACTTTAATAAGGCAGAATTAAATTTTGAAATTTACAAAACTCCAGAATCGTTCATTATGCATTCTTATCCCAACTTTCCTCTTTCTGCTTTAGTGAAAATTCTTCCTGGAACTTTTGTTGGTTTAGGAATTCTTGGTACGTTTATAGGATTTTCTAATGGAATTTCAGAAATGAGCCTTACAGGAAATGTTGATGAGCTTTTTGGAAAACTGGATATTTTCTTTGCAGGTCTTAACACCGCATTTATTACTTCAATTATCGGTGTTGTTTTATCTGTCGTTTTTGGAATAATTTATCAGTTTCCTCTTAATAAAATTAAATTCCATTGCGCAAAAATTTATAGTCAGCTTATAAAGGAATTAGATTCCGAAGAAAAATCAAAAGTAGAATTTGATTCATATATTCTTTCTATTCAGGAAATTACAAAGACATTGCTTACGGCAAAAGAATCTATTGAAAATCTTCCTCAGAAATTTCTTGAAGTTGAAAAAAGCCTTGAAGAATCAATTCTTCCTATAAGAGAAACTTTCGGCACAATGCAATCGACTTTGGAAAATTATTCTAAACAGGCTGAAATCTTGCAAAATGCTTATGAACAAATACAGCAAACTTTGACAAAATTTATAGAAAATTCCGAGCAAACAACTTTAAAAGTGAATACAACTCTTGAGCAGACAATCACTGCTACAAAAACAATCCAGGAAAACAATGCAAAGTTGAATGAACAGATTTCAGAATCTCATAAAATTGCGATGAAAGATTATCAGGAAATTGACGAAAATATAGGTTCTATTTTAAGTGAAGTAAATAAAAATCTTTCAGAATATTCAAAAACTATAGAAACTACACTTGTTCAAACCCTTGAAGAATATAATAAAACTGCGCAGAAAGTTACAGAATCATTCTTTGGAGATAAAAAATGAACGAAGAAAATGAAGATTCTGGCACAGCAGGAGATTTCAACCTTTCTATAAGCGACATGATGAGCGCATTGTGTGCAATTTTTGTTCTTTTGTGCATTGGAATTATTTTACAATTGAAACAAATTTCTGAACATTATGTAAGAACAAAATATACGCTTTATGACGATTTAAACAAAGAATTTTATGCTGACTTGAAAAATTGGAATGCTGAAATTGATTCGGAAAATCTTTCGATTCGTTTTAAAGACCCTGATGTTCTTTTTGTAATGAATCAAGCTGTCTTGTGCAATTCTTACAAGCAAATTCTTGATGACTTTTTTCCTAGGCTTTTAAAAGTTGTAAGTAATTACGAAAATTTGATTGAAGAAATACGAATCGAAGGACATTCTTCAGAAGCGACAGAACGAATAAAAACTGGCAGACTTACTGAGCGGCAAGACTACGAAGAGGGCATGGAATTGTCCCAGGCACGAACTCGCTCTGTTCTTTCCTATTGCTTAAATGATACAAAATATTCAAAAGAAAACGAATGGATTCGTTCAAAAATAATTGCAATTGGATATTCAAAATCTCATCCTGTCAAAGTAAATGGTAAAATAGATTGGAATGCTTCAAGGCGTGTTGAATTCCGAATAAAATTAAATTCTGACAGCGAAATTCAAAAATATCTGGCAAAAGAATAATGAAAAGTTTAGAAGCGTTAAGTCAATTGAAACTAAAAAGCTCTTCTCTGCGTTCATTGGAAATTCCAGTTTCATCAGAATCTGCGCCAATTAAGAAAGAACTTCAGTTTCTTACAGAAATGACTTTTATCTACATTCTAAAACTTCTTGGCGTGGAAGATGACAAGAAACTTTCAGATATTATATTGCGGCTAAAAAAAGGAACTCCATTTTATGATTTTGTTTTTTTAGTCCATAATCTAGCAAAAAGCGAGACTGATTTTGAATTTCTTACTTCACCTGAAAATTTACAGGCATATCGCCTCATTGCGCAGATTGCAGATTATTATGACATAAATCTTCTTCCTTATGTAAATGTGCTTGCAAAAATTGCTGAAAACAAACAATACGGACTTTATCGTGCGAATGATGAAATTTATTTTTTTCTTGAAGAATATGACAAAGCAAACGCTACGATTGATGTGAAAGAATTTCTTCACCAGTTCAGGAAAATTTTAAAGCATGAAACTCAGAATATTTTTGAACAATTAATTATGGATGATATTTTCAAGATAATAAAAGAAACTCTTCATAAACATGATAAAGAAATCTCAAATGAACAGACTTTAACATTCTATGTATACGGCTTGAATTATTATAAAAAATCAATTTCAAATGAGCAAGAAAATATTCTTTTGGAACATATAAAATTTTGTGTTTCGTATCTTAGCAATAACAAAAAAATAGAGTTTCATCAAAATAAAAAAAATCTGCTTGTTTCGGGACTGGATTCTTTTTTTGAGCATAATGATAACGTTCTAAATTCATTAGACAGATTTATCGGTTTGTTAAAAGATTATTGTCCTCTAGAATCTATAGACTTCTGTTTTTATTTACGCGAAAATATATATAAAAGCAATCCTTATGTTTTTGATGAAGAAAAGAATGATTTTAATCGGAGCATTTCAAAAATCATTAGAAAAAAAGTTGCAACCGAAACTACAAAATTATATAAGGACATTTATGAGCTACTGCCGCAGATATTTGTATGTGAGCGTTCTCCGAATATTTTAAGGCATAACGGAAATATTCCAGTTTACGTATTTTATGACAAAAAAGGCAAAGTCCTATTTTATGCATTTGAAAAGGGAAATAAAAATTCAAAACCTCCAGAAGCACATATTCTAGTAAAAGTTGAAATCTTGAGTAAAGATAAAAATGGTTATGTTTTAGAATGGAGATGGAAAAATATCAACAAAAACTAGCAATTTCCCCTTGATTGAATTTTCATTCTATTAATGGTAGTATAACGAAATATTTTTTAAGCAGGGGATGTTTATGCTTACATTAAAGTTTGGCGGAACAAGCATGGGTTCTGCCCGCCGTATTCTTGACAGCGTGGAAATTATGGTCGGACGTGCAAAGTCTGACAGAATCAGTGTTGTTGTAAGTGCCGTTGCAGGAGTTTCAAACAAGCTTCAGGCTGCAATTGACGGCTGCGCTTCCGGCGGAAATGCTGAATCTTTTGTAAGCGAGCTTCGTAGAATTCACGCGGACATTTGCGCGGAAATAAAATCAGCATTGCCAGAATTCAGCACGGAATCTGTAAACGCAAAAATCGAGCCATTGTTTTCCGAGCTTGAAAAACTTCTTGCAGGCCTTACAGTTTTTGGAGAATGCCCGGACACCGTTCACTGCCGAATTATGGGCATGGGCGAATTAATCTGCGCTCCGATTGTTGAAGCGGTTCTTCTTGCAAAAAAACAGAGCGTTCTGCTTTTGGATTCACGCAAGTTCATTTATACAACTGGCGACCAGAAAGAAGGCGAGCCGGACTACGCTCACTGCGCGGACGCTTTTGCAGACTACAGAGACGGCTCAGCACCTTTGGCGCAAATTCTTTTGTTCCCGGGATTTATCTGCTCTTGGATTTCTGGAACTGGCGCAAAGCCTGTAATGGGACTTTTGGGACGCAACGGCTCTGACTTCAGCGCGGCGATTGTAGGTTCTTGCCTCGGCTCTTCTAAAGTTGAATTCTGGACTGATGTTGACGGAATCTACACAGCAGACCCAAGAGTTGTAAAGGACGCTGTTCTTGTAGACGACATGACTTATGAAGAAGCAATGGAGCTTTCATTCTTCGGAAGCAAAGTTCTTCATCCAAAAACACTTGCGCCTCTTGCGGCAAAAGGAATTGAAGCCTGGAGCTTGAACTCTCACAATCCTTCTGCGCGCGGAACTAGAATCGGAAAAGGCCCGTTTGAAAATTCTGCAAAGAAAGGCCCTGTCTGCGGAATTTCTTGTCTTAAAGACTGCGCAATGATTTCTGTAAGCGGCTCCGGGATGAAAGGACGCAAGGGAATGGCAGCCCGCATTTTCTCTGCGGTAAGCAATGCAGGTATTTCAATTCTTTTGATTACTCAGTCATCTTCTGAATATACAATTTCATTCTGCGTGCGCAAGGCTTTTGCAAATGAAGTCCAGGACGTTCTTAAATCAGAATTTTCACTTGAGATTTCAACAAAGCTTATAAATCCTATAAAAGTTCAATCTGACTGCGCCATCGTTTCAATAATCGGCGACGGCATGAAAGAAAAAAGAGGCGTTGCAGGAACTTTCTTTGATTCACTTGCAAGCCGCGACATAAACATTCTTGCGATTGCGCAAGGCTCAAGCGAGCGTTCAATTTCAGCAGTAATAAAGGCGGAAGACGGAGACATGGCGGTACGCGTTGTTCACCAGTTCTTCTTTAACACAGTTCAGTCAATTCAGGTTTTTGCATTCGGAGCTGGAACAATCGGCGGAACAATGCTTGACCAGATTGGCGAGCAACAGAAAATGCTTTTGGAGCAGGGAATTGACATCCGCGTTATGGCAATTGCAAATATCGACGGAATGATTTTTGATGCAGAAGGAATTTCTCTTGGCGACTGGAGAGAGCAAGTTAAGAAAAACGGAACTAAGACAAACCTTGATGAAATAATCAACTTTGTAAAAGAAACAAAGCCTATCAATCCGATTTTTGTTGACTGCACTGCAAGCTACGATTTGCCGGAACGCTATCTTGATATTTTCAAAGCCGGAATGAGCATTGCAACTCCAAATAAACGCGCAAATTCAATGAGCATGGATTTCTACAAAAAACTCCGCGACACCGCAAACGAAATGCACGTAAGATTTTTGTACGAAACAAACGTCGGCGCAGGTCTTCCAATCATTGACACTTTGCAGAATCTGTTCAAGTCGGGCGACAAGCTCACAGGATTCAACGGAATCATGTCCGGCAGCTTGAGCTACATCTTTGGAAAACTTGACGAAGGCAAAAAATTCAGCGAAGCAGTTCTTGAAGCAAAACAGCTGCGCTACACAGAGCCAGATCCACGCGACGACTTAAAGGGAACGGACGTTGCAAGAAAAGCTTTAATCATCGCCCGTGAAAGCGGAATGAACATTGAGCTTGAAGATATTGAAATGCGTTCGATTTTCCCACAGGGATTTTCTCTCGAAGGTTCTGTTGAAGAATTCCTTGCAAAACTTCCTGAGCTGGATTCTTACTTTGAAGAAAAAATGGCTTCGCTTAGAAAAGACAAAAAAGTTCTTAGAATGGGTGCAAGCATAAAAGATGGAAAAGTTTCTGTTGGAATGCTTGAAGTCGGGCCTGAAGATCCGCTTTTTGGAGTACGCGGCGGAGAAAACGCATTTGTATTCCACACAGCGCGCTACACACCGATTCCGCTTACAGTCCGTGGCTACGGCGCAGGAGCTGGAGTTACAGCGGCTGGTGTCTTCGGCGACATTCTTAGAACCGTAAGCTGGAACAGCCACAGCTAATTTTTTCAACTAAAACAAACCACGCCATTGCTGGAACAAAACCGGCAGTGGCTTTTTTTTGCGCAAAAATCAGGAATTGAAAAATTCAACTGTTTGTGCTAGATTTTCTTGAAATGGTTATTGTATTAAAGAAAGATTCAACTGAAGAACAGAAAAAATATATCTGCCAGTTTTTAAAAGAAAAAAATTTCAAGCTTAATGAAATCGTCGGGGAAGAAGACACAATTATTGCCGCCGTAGGAAAAGTTTCTATGGATGTAAGGGAAGTTGAACTTCTGCCGGGCGTAAACAATGTTATTCCAATCAGCAAGCCGTTCAAACTTGCAAGCCGGGAATTTAAAAAAGAAAACACAATAATTGAAGTTCCAAATAATCGCGGACAAATAATAAGAATAGGCGGACAGCACGTTGTTTCCATTGCAGGACCTTGCGCCGTTGAAAGCCGCGATCAGATGATGGAAATTGCAGCCGCCGTAGCTTCCAGTGGAGCAGTCATGCTTAGAGGCGGAGCATACAAGCCGCGTTCATCTCCATACAGTTTTCAGGGCTTGGGAGAAGAAGGATTAAAATACTTAAAGGAAGCTGGAGAAAAATACGGACTTCCAATTGTTACAGAAATAGTTTCTGAATCTCTTATTCCGCTGATGAAAGACTATGTTGATGTCTACCAAATTGGCGCGAGGAATATGCAGAACTTTGATCTTTTAAAAAAAGTTGGAGCAATCGGAAAGCCTGTAATTTTAAAGCGAAGCTACACCGCAACATTGGAAGAGCTTTTGATGTCCGCGGAATATTTGCTTTCAAGCGGAACAGACAGCGTAATTTTGTGCGAGCGCGGAATAAGAACGTTTGAGCACGCAACACGCAACACGCTGGATATTTCCGCAGTGCCGGTTTTGCGTTCTCTCACTCACCTTCCGATTATTGTAGATCCAAGCCATGCCGTTGGAATCCGCGACAAAGTTCCTTCCATGGGACTTGCTTCCATTGCAGCCGGAGCAGACGGAATAATTGTAGAAGTTCACAATCATCCTGAAAAAGCGATGAGCGACGGAGCACAGTCTATGCTTCCTGCCCAGTTCGACAAAATGATGCATGACATTGAAGCTCTTGCGCCTGTAATCGGAAAATCAGTTGCCCATATCAGAGAAGAAAATTCTTCTGTTGTGCATTCAGGACAAAAAAATTCAAACGGAAAAATTATCTGCGTTTACAGTGGAAAAAGAGGCGCGTATGCAGAACAGGCAATTTCACGCTATTTCGATTCGCATGATGTGGAAGCCGTTTCAGTTGATTCATTCGAAGAAATTTTCCAAAGCGTTGTAGATGGAAAAGCCGACTACGGAATGGTTCCAATTGAAAACAGTCTTGCAGGAAGCGTGTTCCAAAACTACGACAACTTCAGCAGATTTGAAGACGTAAGCATTGCAGGAGCTGTAACTTTAAATATCCGCCACGCTTTGCTTGGAATAAAAGGCGCGGCAATTTCTGATATTAAAAATGTCTACTCGCATCCGCAGGCATTAAGTCAGTGCAAGAAATTTTTAGACAACCACAAAGACTGGAATTTTATAGACGCAGTTTCTACAGCAACAGCGGCTCAGTTTGTGGCAGAAAAAAAATCAAAAGAAAACGCCGCGATTGCAAGTTCGGTCAACGCTTCACTTTACAAACTCGAAATCCTTGCAGAAGACATTGAAAATGATCCGGGAAACTTTACGCGCTTTGTTGTAATTCAGGCAAACCACACTGCAAAGCCAAAAGGCGCAAAAGAAGCGAATGTTCCTGCAAACATGGCAAGTTTTATTTTCAAGACAAAAAATGAGCCGGGAGCTTTGTACAATGTTCTTGGAGTTTTCAACAACTGCGGACTAAACATGACACGGCTTGAGTCCCGCCCGATTGCAGGACAGCCTTGGAGATACTGGTTCTATGCGGACGCTGAAATTAAAAACCAAAATGCAACGGAATATGTAAAATCATTAATGGAAAAACTTTCGGATAAAGTTGAAGAAATTCGGCTTCTTGGAATTTATTCTGAATTAGGAAAATAACATTTTCTCATTGATTTTTTATAGGAGTTTGAAATGAAAAAATATGTGCTTTCTGTTCTTGTTGAAAACCATGCAGGTGTATTAAGCCGTGTGTCTGGACTTTTTAGCCGCCGCGGATATAACATCGATTCGCTTACAGTCTGCGAAACAGCAGATCCTGAAAAATCCCGCATGACAATTGTTGTTCGCGGAGATGAATATATTCTTGAGCAGATTGAAAAACAGCTTTCAAAACTTGTTGAAGTTATTTCTATTGAACACTGCGACTCTTCTTCGACTTGCCAGCGCGAAACAGCCCTTATAAAAGTAAAGGCCGCCGGAGAAAACAGAGGCGTAATCATCGAAACTTGCAGCATTTACCGCGCCCACATCGTTGACGTTTCAGAAAACGCATTGATTGTAGAAGCAACCGGAAGCGAAGAAAAAATAAGCTCATTAAAGCGGCTTCTTGAGCCTTACGGAATTCTTGAATTTTTAAAGTCCGGTCTGATTGCAATGGACCGCGGCGAAAAAGTAATGCGATAGTTTTTAAGAAAGCGGCTGGCATTTGCACCATTTTTCATCAAACAACTGCCAGCTGTTGTCTTGAACCAAAACATTTCCGGTTTTAAAAACTCTGATTCTATATGGAAAGCAGTTTTTTATTTCGTCTGGACAAAGATGAAATTCAAGGCTACTTTTTATTTTCCCAAGAATTTTTCCAAAGACAATTTCAAGATTTATTAAACTTTCTTTTTCATCTTTTAAAGAAATTATTTTTACTGGAAAAATAAATTTTTCATCTTTAAAAACTGGCTCAAGAAATTCGCAGGAAATTATTTTTTCAGGCAAAGGAAAATCAAAGAATGCCCAAAGCGGAAAAACAGGAACTGCAAAAAATTCCGCAGAGCAGTTTGAATTAAAAACAGAAATTATTTTTTTTTGAATTTTTGCAAGAAACAAAAGCGCATCTTTTCCCGGAACAAAAGCGAACATTTTATCAGTGTAGCGTAAACTAAAAAAAAAGTTTAGTATGTTTCCATGCAGAAATTCTTTTTTAAATCCTTAATATTGTTTTTGACTATTGCATTTTCATCTTGCGCATTTAAAGCCAAAAATTCTTCTGTCGGAATGAGCGGAGAAAATTTAATTGCATTAAACAAAGCTGCGGCAGAAGCAAAAATTTCAAATCCGCAGAAAAAACAATATATGTTTTTTAAATTCACAGAAAACCAAAAGGCGCATTTCAGCAACGTCCGCTACAAAAAATCAGGCGCAGGACTTTCTGTAAGAATTTCTTTTACAAAAAATTCAATTCCAAAATCCGGGGAAAGTGTTTTTGCCCTAGGCTTTTTATTTGACGATGATTTTTCAAACGGAACTTTAAAGACATCGATTTATTCAAGAAAACTTGTAACCGGAAATTTTTCAGAATTTGAATCGGAAGATTTTAAAGTTGTATTTTCAATTGCGCAAAACGACATTGTGCCAGCCGGATTTTTCGTATACGGAAATGTAAAATTCAAAATAACAGAAGCGCAGATAACAGAAGCGGCTCTTGGCTGGGAAAATGAAACTGTTCCGCTTTTTGCATTCGGACCGAGCGGAGGAAAAATAAAATGGAATTTTGATTCTGCGGATTTCAGCGATGCAAAAAATCTTTTTCCAGACCAGAACATTCCAACGCGCATAATGCCAAAAATTGAAATTGGAATTTCAGCTTCGGACGACATCGGCACTTTTAAAAATCAGAAAAGAATAACTTTTTCCGCCGGAAGTGAAAAACTTTCAATCCGACTTTCAAAAAATGAAAACTCAAAAACATTGCAAACTTCAGCATTGAAAAATCCTTTTGAAAAAATTGAACTGCAAGAAAACAAAGAGCTTGTAAAAAAAATCATAATGAAATCTTCGGATTCGATTCTTGCACAGGACACAGTCGGAAAAGTTTTATATCCATTGAAAACTGACTTGGGACTTGTAAACAACTGGCCGCAAAAAAACTGGAGACGAAACGACTACGAAATTTTTGAATGGGAACTTTTTCCCGGAGTTTTATTTTTTGATTTTGCAGATTACAAAATTCAAAATCAGTTTTTCACACGAATCGCATATTTTGTTGAAAAAGCCGGATACAAAGGAACTTTAGTTTCTGACGATTTTGTGGAAAACAAGCACGGCTACAATGCGCACGACTACAAAGCCTATGACTTGGCGAATTTCTTTTCTTTGGTTGAACAGGAAAATTTTCAGATAAACAGCTATGAAGAAATTTTAAAAGAAATTCTGATTGCAAATAAAATCATACAAAAAAGCAACGACGGATTTAAAGCCGGAAAAGGCGCAGTCGTTTCATTCAGCAGAGAATCTCCGGAATATCTTAGGCATACTTTTATGGCGCACGAAAGCTGGCACGGAATTTATTTTACTGATGAAGATTTTAGAAACATTGTTGCAACTTGCTACAATATGTTTGACGAAGGCTCTTTGAATTTTCTAAAGAAATTTTGGGAGACACAGCCGGGACTTGGTTACGACACAAACGATGAATATTTAATGCAAAATGAATTCATGGCTTACATAATGCAGCAGTCATTTTCAAATGTAAGAAATTATTTTCTTCAAGTTGCAGGACGCGGTTCAGTCAATAGAATTCAGCCTGAAAGCGCGGAATATATCAGAAACACAAATGCACAGGCTTTTGTTGATGCGGCGGAAATTCTAAACAGCTATGCTTTTGACAACTGGGGACTTGCCTGCGGAAGAGTCGCGCTTGTTCAAAGGCTGGAATAGTTTTTAAATTAAATCAATGTTAAATTGCTTTTCACTTTCAATAGTGCTTGGAGAGCCGTGTCCGGGAAAAACAACAGTTCTGTTAGGAAGTGAAAAAATTTTATCCTTGATTTTCTTGCAAAGCAGTTTATGTGAATACTGGCTCAAAGTGCTTCCTGTTACGCCAGAAATCAAAGTGTCGCCTGTAAAAATCACATCTTCAATTTTATAAACCATGCTGTCTGGAGAATGTCCCGGCACAGAAAAAAATTCAACATTGAAACCTGCAATCTTTACAATTCCATCTCCATTCAAAATCGAGCAGTCCATTCCGTAAATTCCAGCATCAGCCGCATACACTACAGGAGTATAAATTTTTTTAAGCGTCCTAAGACCTTGTATGTGGTGAGTGTGCTTGTGCGTAATCAAAACCGCAGACAATTTGTATCCGCCTTCTTCAATTAAATTTATTGTTTCCATGTCGATTTTTCCAGGGTCAACAATAATCGCTTCTTTTACATCGGGACTGTCATTTAAAATCGTGTAGCTGTTTGTAAATCCGTCTATGCACAAATGGAAATAAATTTTCATAGCTCATCTTCTCCTTCCGATTCTGAAAAATCTTCAATCAAGCCGCTTTTGTTTCTATCGATTAAAGCTTCCCGCGTATTTGAAAGTTTAAATGAAACGTGCTCTCTTGCGGAATTGTAAAATATCGCTTTTTTGAGATTGCAATTTTTCATTGATGTGTTCATAAGAATTGCGCGTATAAAACGGCTGTTGTAAAAATCCGAATCATCAAAGCTGCATTGGTAAGCTGTTATTCCGTTGTAATTGTTGTGCACCAAATCGCTTCCTGTAAAAACCACATGAATAAATTTCGAGCCGGAAAAAGAAGAAAACTGAATGTCGCTGTTCAGCATATCGCAATCTGAAAATGTTGAAAAATCAAGCGTGCATATTTTAAATTTCAAACCTGTTGAATGTATGTTTGAAAAAGTTGAATGCTGAAAATTGCAGCCGTAAAATTTTTTTCCTGAAAGGTCAACGCCATTCACGGATATTCCGTAAGCACAAAGCCCGACAATTTTTTCATGCGAATTTATATAATTCAAAAGCGATGTAAGATGACCGATTTTATCTTCCGTATGCTCAAAGCAAAAACCCGGCTCATGCGGAATAATTTCATTGTCGCGGATTACAGAAAGCGCAGGATTCTGACATTCCTTGCACTGGCATTTGTTAGTCACAAACATACTTAACTTTACGTTATTGAAAACATTTAGTCAAATAGGCATTTTCAAAGCGCAAGAAATGCAGATAAAAATTTAATGCAAATCTTTCAAAGAAACAATTTCGTATCCGTTTTCTAAAATTGAAGAAATCAGCAAATCCAGTTTTTCATAAAGATAATCGCGGCGAGTTCCGTCCATAGTTCCAATTGAAACTGGAATCACAATTCCGTCATAAAGATTTTCAGCAAATGAATCAACAAGCGAACTTGCATCCAAATATTCCTTGCCGTTTTCTTTGCTTTCTTCAAATGTAATTCTGTCGTTGAATTTGTTAAAGGCTTCAACATAATTATAACCTGCTTCCGTGCCGGCATTTTTCATAAGCTGATTTGAATGATAAAACGGAGCGTGCCAATAAAGCGAAAGTTCTTTTCCTGTCGCAGTAAAAAATTCATCTTCATTTCTTGCAAGGCCACGCTGAATAAAATCCTTGTCAACTATAAAATTATTTTCAAGCAAATCGGCGCAGCTAAAAAACATTGAAGCGCATTCGTTTCCAGAAAATGCAATCTGTTTTGCTTTGTGAGGATAACGCCGGATAAATTCTCCGTTCAAGAAAAATGTTCCTTTTACTCTAAAATCATCAAGCGTATAAAGAACTTCCGCAAGCCCTTCTGAATTTTTCAATGCGTCAAAAACAAGAGAAGCTTTTTTTAGAGGCTCTGAATATTTTTCAGTTTCTTTGTAAACAGAATATGTTTTTGTTTTTCCAGAAAGAGATCTTACATAAATTGAATTTGAAAATTTTGAATTCACTGAAGAACCAAGAAAGACTCTGTACCTTCCGTTTTTTTCTAGCCATGAAAAATTTTCTGTGGAAGACGGCAAAGTTGTTCTCCAAGTATTTTTGTCCGCTTCATAAACAAATACTTCTTTTGAAATTTCAGACTTGCACAAAATTTTTCCGTTGCTCCAGCATGGCTGGCAAGCAGAAGACAAGAAAAGAAGTTTTTCGTCTCCACGGAAATTTACAAGTTTTACAGTTTCTTCTCCGCCAATATAAATTGAAAAATTTCCATTCCAAGCAGCTGAAACAATTTTTTCCGCTGGCTTTGACAAAATATTTTTTTGCGCGGAAATATCATACACAAAAAACTTTCCGGCATCTGTATAAGCAATTTTTTTTCTATCCGGTGAAACAACTGGAGAAATGGAATTTTCAGCTTTAAACAAAAGCTCCATTTTTTCTTTTACAGAATAAGCATAGCTGACTCTCTTTGGATTTTCAAAAGAAAAAGAATCGCACCACAAAACTGGAGAAGAAGTTCCGCTCCAGAAAATTTTAAAATCATAACTGCTTCCGTCTATTTCTGAAAAAGGAAAAACACCTTCCGGCTTTAAATAACTAAGTTCCTCATTTTCCGTGGCAGAATAAATGTAAAGAGTATTTTTGCTTGAAACTACCGCAAACTTTGTTCCGTCTTCATTTGTCCAGAATTTATCTTTCAGCGGATTAAACGCATTTGGAATTCGCCCGATAATTTTTCCGCTTCCAATAAGAGCCGCGTAAAGACCTCTTGTGTAAAGTTCATTTTCTTCAATTAAAAAAACAAGGTCATTTGAAATGTAAATTATATTTCCATTTTGCGTCCACTGAACATTGTCGATTGTGCCGTTTCCAATTTTTCTATAGCTTTCAGGCAAATTTATTTTTTTGAAAAGTTCGCTTGGAGTTATAAAATATACACAGCCGTCTTTTTCATAAAGAAGAAACTTGCTGTCTGGCGACCATTTTGCATTTATGTTTTTATAGCTGAACGGAGTTTTTTCAAGGAGAACTTTTTCTTCCTGAGTTTTGCAGTCAACAACAAAAAGTTTTCCAGTTGTATTTTTTGTTTTCTTTACATAGCAAAAATAATTTCCATCTGGACTTGCAGAAATTAAATTCGCACGGCTGTAGTTTTCTGGAATTCCAAAAGCAAGAGAAGTCCATTTTAAATTTTTATCTTCAACAGAATATTTTGCAGTTCCGTATCTGTTTCTAATCTGAAGAATTTTATTTTCGTTGAGCAGCTCCATTTTTTCCGGGAAGCAAGTCAAAATCACAGGTTCTTTTTTTAATTTCTGTTCATCAAGCTGAGTGAAAAAAAGCGACTTGTAAGAAAGTGTCCCCGGAATATTTTGTTCAGCGGAAAATATAAGAAAATCGTCTTTGTTTAAATCCAGACTGCCAAATTCAATCTGAGAAAAAACTGGAAAAATGAATGCAAAGAAAACTATAAAAGTAAAACTACGAAACTTGAAATTTCTGTTCATATAAATTTCCTCTAAAATTTATTTTAAAACTGTAAGCGGATCTACAAGCTTTGAATTTTTATAAACTGTAAAATGAAGATGCGGACCAGTAGAATATCCAGTGTTTCCAACAAGTCCAATCTTTGCGCCCTGACCAACCACGTCGCCTTTTTTCGCAATGATTTTGCTCATGTGCGCATACAAAGTCTGGTAACCGTCATAATGATTTATAATCACATAATTTCCAAAGACAGAAGAAAATCCTGTATATGCAATTTTTCCGCTCATGGAAGCATAAATTGGAGTTCCTGTAGGACAAGCCATGTCGATTCCAGTGTGATGCGAAGCAACGCCAGTAAACGGATCAGCGCGCGAACCAAATCTTGAAGTGAGCCTGTATTTTATTTTCAGCGGATTTGCAAAAAGCTCGCCCATTGCCTTCCGCAAAGAATTGCTGTCGAGCCTTGCGCCCGGAATAAAAATTTTCTGTCCTTCCTGCAATTTTTCAGATGACAAATCATTTATGTCAAGCAAATCAGAAACACCAACAGAATATTTTTTTGAAATAGAATCAAGCGTTTCATTTTTTAAAACCGAATGAACAAGACCGTCCACAGAAGGAACTGAAAGTTTTTGCCCTGCATAAATTGAGCGGACGTTTCCAATATTGTTTACAGCAATCAATGTTGAAATATTTGAAAGTCCAAACTTTGAACTAATTCCGCTTATCGTGTCGCCCGGCTTTACTGTGTAATTCTGAAAAACAACAGGCTGCTTTAAAAGGACAGAATTTGCTTCAACTTTAGTTCCGTCTTCTGAAAAAATATTTCCCTCGCTGTCAAAATATGAAGTTCGGTCAAAAGCAAATTCGCTCATCGCATTGTCAAGAACCTGAAACTCATCCATTGAAACAGGATTTAAATTTATATTTTTTGCAAAGCTTTCAGAAAAGGAAATAAACTTGGAAACAAAAAAAGGTGAAGCCATGCACAAAAGCACAACTGGAACAAGCCAAGCAAATCGTGAAGCAATTTTTATCCGCTTTCCTGCAACTCCAATTTGCCCGCGAAGATTCTGAATAAATGAAAAAATATTAAAATCAGCTCTAACTGAATTTGCGCTAAAAACATTTCGTGTTCTATAAACAGTTTTTGCAGAAGCACGAGAGCCGCGCAAAACATTGTGTCGAATCAAGTGTGTAGTATTTTTTCTAAAACCAGAAGATTCCAAGCAATTTATTATTTCCATATTTTCAATATCGACAAAAAAAGTTTTTGATATTAGCAATTATTGACGATGAATATAGTAATGAAAAATAAATCGTCAGAATCAAATTTTTGGAAATATATATTCGCAGGAATTTTTATAGGCTCTGTAATAAAAATTTTTGCATTTGACATTCTTTCAGTGCAAGGAATTTCAATGGAACCTGCAATTCACGACAACGAAAAAATTTTAGTCTGCAAACTTTCATACGGAATCGTAAATCCATTCGACAATTCAACTTTACTCAGATGGAACAATGCAAAAACTGGCGACATTGTAATTTATTTTTATAAAAACAATCTCGTTGTAAAAAGGTGTGTTGCCACAGAAGGCGAATCCCTAGAATATTCATCAGATTCAGGATATACTTTGCACGTAGGAGAAAAAAATTACTCGCTTACAGAACTTCAGTATAATCTGATAAAAAACAGCCCTTGTGTTCCACGAGGAATGATTCTTGCAATAGGAGATAATTTTGAAAACTCAATTGACTCAAGAACTTACGGCTTTGTGGCTCAGAAAAATATTTTGGGCAAGGTGATTTTTAAATGAGTGTTTTTTTTAATAAATTCCGGATTGGATTTATTTTTTTTATATGCGCAGTCGGGCTGGTTTATGTTTATGTGAAATTTGTAAAGCTGGCTTTTTATCCGCAGAAAAAAACAATTACAGCTCCAGTAACAATTGAGCGCGGTTCAATTACAGACAGAAACGGAAAGCCGCTTGCAGTCCAGACAAATTTTTATCATTTCGTTGTAACTCCAAAACTCATAAAAGCTCCAGATGAATTTGCCGAAAAAGTTTGCGAACCATTAAACATGGGAATACAGGAAATAACGCAAAAAATTCAAAATGCTAAAAATGCAAATTTCATTTACATCAAGAAAAAAATTTCCCAAGAACAATACGACGAGCTTATAAAAATAATTGATGAAAATAATTACTATAATTTCACCCGCTTTGATAAAATTCCCGGTCGTCTTTATCCTGAAAATTCTTTAGCAAGCCAGCTAATTGGCTACATGGGCGATGACGGAACAGGACTGAGCGGAATTGAATATTCCAAGCAAAACATTCTTTCCCCAGAGCCGAATCCTGACGCAACTGGAACAATCCACGGAAGCAATGTTTACTTAACAATTGACTCTGGACTTCAGTATAAGCTTGAAAAAATTGCAAAGCAATCAATGGAAGAAACTCAGGCTGAAAGTTTGATGCTGATTGCCGCTGATGCAAAAAACGGAGAAATACTTTCATACATAAGTTTGCCATCTGCAAATTTAAATGAATACACTTCCGCTTCAACGCAGGAAATGACAGACAGGGCATCTGTTACAGCTTACGAGCCGGGAAGCGTATTTAAAATTTTTTCAGTTGCATCATTTCTTGATTCAAAATCAATTACTGCCGATGACAGTTTTTTGTGCGACGGAATTTATCAAAGGCGGACTTCCGCAGGAGAAACAATCAAGATAACTTGTCTCGACCATCATGGCTGGCTTAACGCAAGAAGCGCACTGAAATATTCATGCAACGATGCGCTGGCACAGATGAGCGAAAAAATAACAACGGAAGAATTTTTGTCTTACATCAGGCGGTTTGGATTTGGAGAAAGAACTGGCGTTGAACTTCCGTCCGAAACAAGAGGTTCTGTAAAAAATCAAAATGACAGATACTGGTCTGCACGAAGCAAACCCACGATGTCAATTGGCCAGGAAATAAGTGTGAGCGCGCTGCAAATGGTTCAAGCTGCAACTGTTCTTGCAAACAAAGGCGTTCAAATAAAACTGACGTTTATAAAAAAAATAGCGGACATCGACGGAAAAACTGAATATGAACATGAACCGACTTACGGAAACCGTGTTTTAAAAAGTTCGACTGCGGACTATCTTTTAAGCTGCATGGAAACAACCGCAAAAAGCGGAACAGGAACAAGAGCTTCGTTAAGAGACATTTCAATCGGTGTAAAAACCGGAACTGCACAAATGGCAGATACCGTAAACGGCGGATATAGCAACACAGATTTTCTTTCAAACTGCATGGCGATTTTTCCAATTGAAAATCCGCAGATTGTTTTGTACATCGTTATTGAAAAAGCAAAAGGCGAAACTTACGCCGGAAGAATTGTAGCACCGGTAATTGCAAAAGCCGCCGATGAAATAATCGATCACCTTGGAATCAACCGTGAAGGAGCCGCAAGCCTTGAGCATTCAGGCAGAATCACAATAAAAGAAAATTTGCCTCTTTCAATTGGAAAAGTTGTGCCGGATTTTACAGGACGACCAAAAAGAGATTTGCTTCCGCTTTTAGCAAGAGATGACTTGAACTTTGTAATAAAAGGCGAAGGCTGGGTTGCCGCTCAAACTCCAGAGCCCGGAACACCAATTACGGAGAATATGACTATTGAACTCGATTTGGAATAAAAATTATTCTTTGTTTAAAGAGCGTTTTCCAGAACTCTCAAATTCACTGGAAGTTAAGTTTTCAAATGAAATTGAATTTGAAACTGCAAAAAACGGAAGCCTTACTGCGAAAAGAAAAAATCTTTTGCTTCATTCAAAGTACAATCCTGAAAAAGAAGCTGACAGCCTTGTAAACAGTTTTGACTCAGAAAAAAAAGACACTGCAATTTTTCTTGGATTCGGCTTAGGCTACGGACCTGTAGAATTTGCAAAAAAATTTCCAGAGCCAACTTTGATTATAATTGAAGAAGATACTACAGCTTTTTTTTCAGCATTAAACGCAATAGATTGGTCGCCAGTTTTTGAGCACAAAAAGTTGATATTTATAATTGGAGCTTCCATCGAGCAAACCGCCGCATTAATTTCAAACTGCTCATATTCTAAAACTCATATTTTTAAAACCAAATCTCACACTGCGCACAACCAAGAATATTTTGATTCAGTTGAAAATATAATTTTTCAGCACAAACAAAAGGAAGAAGTCAACACAAACACTCTCGAAAAATTTTCAAGGCTTTGGCTGAGCAACAGTTGCAAAAATTTAGATTACATTGAAAAGCTTGACGGAGTAAATAAATTCTTAAATAAAGCAAGTGGAATTCCTTTTGTAATTATAGCAGCAGGTCCGACTTTAGAAAAAATTCTTCCGCACTTGAAGGAAATAAAAGACAGAGCAATAATTGTCTGCGTAGACACTGCTCTTCATTCGTGCCTGGAATTTAACATTGAGCCGGATTTTATAATCCTCGCCGATCCTCAATATTACTGTTCACTCCATCTTGAATTTTTAAAATCGCCTGAATCCATTCTTGTTACAGAAATCGCAGTTTATCCTTCTGTGTTTAGATTTCAGTGCAAAGAAATTGTTCTTTTTTCTTCAATGTTTCCAATTGGAAAATTTTTTGAAAATAATACTAATAAAAAAGGTTTGCTTGCAGCCGGCGGAAGCGTAACAACAACAGCCTGGGACTTTGCAAGAATGTGCGGAACTTCTGAAATTTATTTAGCCGGAATGGATTTAGGATTTCCAAATAAAGAAACTCACATCAGAGGCTCAAAGTTTGAAGAAAAAATTCATTGTGAAAGTTTCCGTATAAAAACTTCCGAAACAAAAAATATTGAGACTTTGTTTTCTGCCGCTCCATTTTATGCAAAAGACTACAACGGAAATGAAATTCTAACAGATAAAAAAATGCAGCTTTTTTCATGGTGGTTTGAAAAGAATTGCACAAATGCAGCCACTCAAGGAATAAAAACTTTTTCACTTACGCCAGAAAGCCTTGCAATAAATGGAATAGAAAAATTCAGTTTGGAAGAATTTCTTTTAAAACCTGTTATAAAAGATAAACGAAAAATATTTTTTGAAAAGGCTCAAGAAAATAAGAAAAAATTATCAAAGCCAAAAGAAATTTCTTTTGAACAGCAAAAAAATCAGTTCGGTGAAAACTTAAAACTTCTTGAGTCCCTTGCAAAAAGAGGAATCAATCTTTGCAGCAAAGCACTCCGCTCGCCTCTTTCAATTCCAGAAGTTTTTAGCAAGCTCAATGAAATAGATCAAAAAATTTCATCGTCTTCCGCAAAGGATGCCGCAGCCCTTGTATTTCCAACACAAAGACAGCTTGATTCTCTTTCAGAAAAAATTCCCAACAATTCTGAAGCAGAAAAAAAACTTTACAGCATACGCTATTCAAATTTGATTTACACGGAACTTTTAAAATCAATAAATCTATATAAAAAATTTTTTCCAAATTCCAATTAAAGTTTTCCAAAGCCTCACCGATAATATAAACGTGCAGTGATAGAAATTTACTACGGGCGGTTCTTTGAGAAATCTTAGAGGACATCCAGACGTCTGTAAAGAATTTCCATACATCTCAACAAAGATGTTAAATATCTCCGTGAGAAAAGATCAGAGGAAGTTGCCTTTGGTCTTTTCATTTTTTAAATAACATTGCATGGCCAGTTTGTAATTAACTTTTCTAAAATTCTGCCGATAATAAAATGAATAGGAAAGATTTATGGTCAAATACAAAGTTGCAGAAATAAAACCAGACACACATTTCAACTCAGATGTAATGCTTGACTCTCTTTTTTTGCTGACAACTCCACCTTGCGCAGTAACGCCAGAAGTGCTTTCATGTTTAAAGAAGTGGGGATTTCTTGAAGTCTACAGCGAAGATGAAAAAATTCTTTCCAAAATTGAAGAAGATAAAAATCCAGAAAAAACAGAACACAAAAAAGTTTCACTTGGAGAAACTGAATCAGTAGATCTTTCAGAATTCACAGATGAAGAAGAATCTGTTCCAGAAGAACAGATTCCTGAAAAATTTAAAACAAGCGAAGAAGTTGATCTTTCAGAATTTACTTCAGAAACTCCAGAGCCAGAAAAAAAAGTCCAGCCGCAAGTTCAGCCACAGCAGATTTTTCAGCAGCCAACACCAACGCCAGCTTTTCAAAATCCAGCTATGCAAATGCAGCCTGCTTACCAGAATTTTTCAGCAAATGCAAATCAGCAAGCAGCACAGCAACAGCCTTTTAATTTTTCTTCAGAGCCAGCTTCTATTTCAAAAGAAGAAGACAACAGAAAACTTTTGGAGTCGCAAAACGCTTATGACAAATTTATGGAATTTATAAATTATGTCTACACAAAATATGCGACTCAAAAAATAATTTCTCCGCCTGAGCTAAATGGAAAAGTGCTTGAGCTTTGCAATTTTGTAAGAGAAAATAAAAAATTCCTTCTTAGAATTTCACCAAGTTTTGAAGCGAGAAATAAAAATTTTTTAATAAGCCACAGCCTTAGAACCGCGATTTTTGCAATCATAATCGGACTGCAAATAAAAATGCCTTATGAAAAACTTATTGAACTTGGAGTTGCAAGCATTCTGCACGAAATAGGACAGATAAGACTTCCGCCGCAGCTTTACATGAACAACAATCCGCTTAGCCATTCAGAAAAAGCGCAGATGCAGACTCATACTGTAATCGGGTATAACATTATGAGAACAGCAGGACTTCCGCTTACAATTCAGCTTGGAGTTTTGGATCACCATGAGCGTGAAAATGGAACTGGCTATCCGCGACATCTTTTAAAAAACAACATTTCACTCTACGGAAAAATAATCGGCGTGGCTTGTTCATTTGAAGCAATCACAGCTCCAAGAAATTTCAGAGAGGCAAGAACAACTTACGAAGGCATGATTGAAATGCTAAAGAACAGCAATCATCTTTATGATGAAACTGTAATCAAAGCGCTTTTATACAGCATTTCGCTTTTTCCAATCGGCGCATTTGTTTTTCTTTCAAACGGAAGAGTCGGACAAGTTGTTGACGTTTCTCCTACAAGCCCTAAAAATCCTATTGTTCAAATTGTTGGAAGCGTGAATCCAGACGGAACTCCAAAAAGAATTCAGACAGATGACAATGCAATAAAAATTGTGCGCACAATGAATAAAGAAGAATCCGCTGATCTGCGGAAAGCACTTGGCAACACTTTGTAAAATTTAATTTCAATCAGTTGAAAAAGTTCTGAACTTTTTGCACTTCTTCTTTAAATGACTGGTCAACAACTGGCGGATGGTCATTAAAAAATAAAATCTGCTGAAGCTCTTCCTGAGTATGAGTTCCCCAGACAGGAACAACATTTTCAAACTGATGCAAAAAACCAAAAGCCAAAGGAATGTCGTTTACAACTCCACCGTTCAATGGCTGGGAAGCAATGCAGCCAACTTCCTTTTCCTGGCACAATTTTACAAGAGCCTTCACTGAATCTGGCGAAATCATGCTGAACGGAAACTGAACAACTTCGTAAAGTCCGCTTTCAATAGCCTCTTTTGCAATATCGTAGTTTTCTGTTGCAATTCCAATATGCTTAACAATTCCCTTTTCTTTTAAAGACAAAAACTCATTGTAAATTCCGTCCATGCCGTTTTTCTTTGGAACAATAAGCGGATTTTCAAGCTGAAACAAATCAAGAGTGTCGCTTTCCAAAGACATAAGGCTTTCATCTAAATCACGGCGGATTTCATGCAAGTCCTGGCCAGAAGTTTTTGTCGCAAGAATCACGTTATGCCTGATTCCATGCAAGGCAGCTCCAAGACGCTTTTCACAGACTGGCTTGGAATGCGAAGTGTCAAAAAAATTCATTCCGCCAGCATAAGCCTGATGAACAATAGCGCAAGCCTTTTCATCCGCATCTTCACCGAAACTTTCGATTTCCTTGCAGTCAAGACTTTCCGCGCCAAAACCAGTGCGACTAACTAGAAGATTTGTTTTTCCGAGAGCAACGTATTCCATAACTTGCAACCAGCCTTAAATAAGTCTAATGACGAATTTTGCCAATACAACTACTAACTGTCATTCATGTGCCACGACAATTGTCTAGCAAATTTTTAAATTGCCGGATCAAGTCCGGCAATGACAAATGACAGTTAAACAGTTAGCGTTTTACAGGAACATAAGATTTTATTTCCTTCTGAATGAAAGGAATCAAATCATCAAGGGAAACTCTCTTTTGCTCCATTGAATCACGGAAGCGAACTGTAACAGTATTGAAATCCGCGCTGGAAGAATCAAGCGTGTCATGATCTACTGTAACACAGAATGGAGTTCCAATTTCATCCTGACGTCTGTAGCGTTTTCCGATTGTTCCGCTCTGGTCATAATCAGTAACAAAATCTTCTTTTAAGATATGCTGAATTTCTTTTGCTTTTTCTGCAAGTCCGTCCTTTTTCATCAAAGGAAGAACCGCAACAGTAACAGGCGCAAGACGAGGATCAAGGTGAAGAACAGTTCTAAAGTCTTCAGGTTCGCCTTCTTTTGCAACATTCTGCTCTTCATAAGCCTCGCAAAGGAACATAAGGAAGTTTCTGTTAAGTCCGGCGGAAGTTTCAACAACATAAGGAATATAACGTTTGTTTCCGTCGTCCTGATCGATGTAGTGCATATCTTTCTTTGAGTACTGCTCGTGCTGCGAAAGGTCAAAGTCTGTGCGGCTATGAATTCCTTCAATTTCCTCAAAACCAATCGGGAACTTGTACTGAATATCGTAAGCGTCCTTTGCGTAGTGGGCAAGCTTGTCGTGGTGATGCCAGTTAAGATGGTCTTCTGCAATTCCGTATTTCAAATAGAAATTCCAGCGGTCTTTTCTCCAGCGCGCAAAAGTTTCATCTTCTGTTCCTGGCTTGCAGAAATATTCCATTTCCATCTGCTCGAATTCACAAGTGCGGAAAATAAAATTCTTGAAGATAATTTCATTGCGAAACGACTTTCCAACCTGAGCAACTCCAAACGGAATTTTCATTCTGTTTGACTGAACGATATTTTTGAAGTCTGTAAAAATTCCCTGGCAAGTTTCCGGGCGAAGATAAACTAAAGAAGCTTCTGTAGCAACAGGTCCCTGATGAGTTTTGAACATCAAGTTAAATTCACGCACATCAGTCCAAGAATGCTTTCCGCAAGTCGGGCAGTTAATCTTTTCATCAATAAAAGCCTTCATTTCTTCATGGCTCATTGTATCAACCGGCTTTGAAGGGGTTTCGCCAGTTTTGTCAAAATAATCTTCAATAAGCTGATCAGCGCGGAATCTTGCCTTGCATTCTGTGCAGTCAATCATCGGATCAGAAAAATGTCCTACATGGCCTGAAGCCTCCCAAGTTGTGTGATGCTGAAAAATCGCAGAATCAAGACCAACAACATCATCATGGAGCTGAGTCATATAATGCCACCATTCGTTCTGAATGTTGCGCTTGAATTCAACGCCAAGAGGACCGTAGTCCCATGCGCCAGCCATTCCGCCGTAAATTTCAGAAGCCTGATAAACAAATCCTCTTCTCTTGCAAAGACTGATGATTTTGTCCAAAGTGCAAGCATGCACATCTTTTTCTTTTGCCATAAAAACCTCATCTTCGACACTGGTGTGTGCCGCATAAAATTCAATTTGCAGAGTTTAACACATAAATTGATTTTTGCCTATATTCGGAAGGATTTTCAGCAGGGCAAACGCATTATAAATGTATTCAGCATAAAACTGGCTCCCAGACACGGTTTTCTGGTTCAAAATCGCGCAATAATGCGCTACACGCTGATTGTTGCAAAGTAACTATAGAATTGCCCGCTCACGCGGTCGCAGCAATCAGAGTGTTTTTGCCCCAGAAACCGTTCCTTCGCGCAAACTTTACTTAAATTATTTATAATGCGTTTGCCCTGGGATTTTCAGCGGAACAAGGAAATTCGCTGTTATAGTTGCCGTGCTAATTTGGAAAATCTAACAATTTTCTTGTATTTTAGCATCTAAAAACTGAAGGAATACTTCCTAACTCCTGAAGTGAGTATTCCTAAGACCTGAAGTGAATATCCCTAAGACCTGAAGTAAGTATTCCTAAGGCCCTTAGAGAGTATTCCTTAGGGTCTTAGGAAGTATTACTCAGCCTCTTAGGAAGTATCGCTACGGGTCTTAGGAAGTATTCCTTCAGCTTTTATGACAGAAAGTACTGAAATGTCAAAACAACGATAAAAAGCGTACCCAGTCCGTTGAGCAAATATAGTAACTATGTTTAAAAATAAGGGGCTGTCCTAGAAGTTATTAACAGACTTCAAAAAGGGCGGCCTTTTTTATGTTATTAGGGCTGCCTCATACTTTTGGGACAGCCCCATGACACGAAGGACAGCACAATAATGACGCAGCCTTTTGTCATTCCCGCACTTGATGCTGCGACGTTTGCAAAGCAAACTCGGTCAGGAATCCATTTTACTCGCCGTTTATAATGCCGTCGGTGCAGATTATCTTTGCGCCGGTGAGCTTGTCGTTGTAATCATCAATTTTGATTTGTGCCCACTGCGCCTGCGTGCCGCCGTAGTTCACGGTTTTTAGCCTGTCACAATTTTTGAATGCGGATGCACCGATGGAAGCTAGACTTGCAGGAAGCGTTATTGTTTTAAGATTTGAACAATACTCAAAACCGCCGTCTTCAATAGTTTTCACATTGTCAGGAATTACAATTTCTTCAAACTTATTGTATCCAAAAGCACCTGTTCCGATTGTTTCCAAAGAATCCGGCAGAATCAGTCCTCTTAGCCTACAGGTAGAAAAAGCTTCCTCTGGAATTTCTGTAACTTCGGTTGCGGAGGAAAGATCAAGACTGAAGAATGCGTAATAATTACTTTCGGAATTATCCCCTCACGCACTTATAACGTGAGGACATTCTGACCGTCGCCAGTCAAACTTTCTGCTTCTTCGGATGCTCCAATTTGCAACGCAAGCGTTGCTAAATTTTCAACACCCTCCACAGACCTGAATTCCGACACTCCTTGCCGTACTTGTTTTATCGCATTTTCTTTTAGATTTATGGCTGCATTGACATCTCGGTCGTGTTTTGTTCCACATTCTGGGCAAATCCAACTTCTGACAGATAAGTTTTTTGTAATCGGATTTTTGAACCCGCAACAGTGGCAAATCTGCGAACTTGCGAAAAATCTGTCTGCTTTTACAACCTGACATTTGTTCTCGTTTAGAGAACTTTTCCACAGCAATTTGTTCGTGAAATTTCCCCAACTTGCATCACCATAGTTTTTCGCATTGCGTGAGAATTTCATCATGCCACGCAAATTCAAATCTTCGATTCCAATGACTTGATAAGTTGATACAAGACGCTTGGTTTCCTTCTCAATCCAATCGTTTCGGCATTCCGAAATGTAATGCTCCATATGGGCAACTTTTACACGAGCCTTTTCACGATTGTTTGAACCGATTTGCTTACGCATCATTCGCCTTTGCAGTTTTGTGAGTTTTTTCAAGTTTTTTTGTTTTTGGGCTTTGTAGCCAAAATCTTTTCCAGATGAACCATCTGAATCTATGTAAAAATCTGCCGGGCTAAAATCCAGCCCGATGGCTTGGTTTTCGCCACCTTCGTAGGATTTCGCTTTATGGCAGTATTCCCTTTCAAAGAGCAACACTGCGTAATACTCGCCAGTGGGATTTTTTCTGATTGTAATTGATTTCAAATCTGCTCCGTCTCGCAAAAAGAAATCAAGTTTTCCCTTTTTATTTCCACTGTGTCTGAATTTCACTTCGCCGAGTTTCGGTACTTTGATTTTCCTTTCGTTCCAATTCAAACCGACATTCATACATTCGCGGTAGCTGAAATCATGCGATTTCTTGGACTTGAATTTCGGTTTTCCAACGGCAGAGCCACTTCGTGTGCCTTTTACTGACGCAAAGAAATTCTTGTAAGCAGACTCGGCGAACATAGTAGCAGAACACAACGCCTGTGCGGATACTTCTGCCAGATACGGAAATTTCTGTTTCATTTCTTTTTCGGTTGAGAAATGAGCCGTTTTCCATAAAGCTTTGTGTTCTTTTGGTTTTGCAGGTTTTATGATTTGTTCGTAGAACTGGTTTCGTTCAAAAAGACGGTTGTTATAGATTTGACGGACACAACCAAAAGTTTTTTCGATTAAAACTTTCTGTTCGTTAGATGGGTAAATTCGTAATTTTAATGCTCTGTGTTGAGTTTCACCACAGATTACTAACTTATTAGACATAATCAAAACATTCCTTTGGTTGTGTTTAGAAGGCGGTGGGAATTGGCGTTCTTGCCGCTTTCGTTTTTCTTATCTAATTAGTTAGTAGAGGAGAATTTGAAAACCTTGCTGATTTTTTTGCTAATTATGTGTTAATATTTAAAAACAAAGGGATAAAGTTATGAACAAAATAGGCGAAGATTTTGATTTTCAAGAAATTTATGATAAAGCCGTACATTTTCAGGAAATGGCTCAACCTTGGAATGTAATTATTATGCAATTAGACAATCTGAGGCCAATAAGGCATGCACATTTAATAAAACTTTATTATTATAAAGGACAAACTCATTATAATGAAAACTTTGAAGGCTGGGTGGCATCTTCAAGAAAGGGATTTGATGATGTTCCAAAAGTAAAAGGAACAAACAAATACCCTGAGTTTAAGAAACTTTATAATCATGTATGGGAATCTGTAGAAGACTCGTTTGATGATTTTCATAAACGTACAGTTTCTGATTTAAATAAAGCATACACAGATTTTGTTCCAATTAATGAAATTGATTTTGTTGGTGTCAAAAGTTTTATCTCAAACTTTAACAAGTGGGCATGTGAATGCATCTCAAAAGAAGGCGGTATTTCTTTTGAAGACACAAAAGGTAAAATAAAAGAGCTTTTAGGTATTTAAATTATGCCACCAGAACACTTTGCAACAACAGTTTGTCAAAAGCGTTATCGCCTCGGTTGTTCTGTCTGAAACAACATTCGTTCACGTAGTTTTGTAAATACTTAGTTGATACATGATGATAACTGCCGATTATAGCACGTTTCAAAATTGCCCAGAAGCTTTCGATTCCGTTTGTATGCAAGCCTTTTCCGGCGGAAAACTCGCCCAAACTATGGCATACCGAAATGTGCGTGAATTTTTCTGGATTCGTGACTTTGTGATTCATAATGTTGTAGCCCCTGAAATCGTCGGTCATAACAACGCTATCAGATTTTGTAACAGTAGAAATTACGTTCAAAAGTTGTTTGCCAGTAAGTTTTTGTCCGTTCTGGTCTGGTAACGCAACACGGGTATAAACTCTCCCTGTTTCACGTTCTTTAACCCCAATTACAGGCGTTTTCTTTGTTCCTCGTCCTGTTGTCGATGTATCTTTCGGCATTGGTGTTGTGAATTGCAGATTTTTATTTTCTTTGCGTGGCTTACCACCAACATAAGTTTCATCCACTTCAACAATCAACTCAAAAGGCTTCGTTAAAATTTCGTTCCCCATAGCAGTGCGGAGTTGCTTTAACATACGCCATGCAGTTTTATAGGTCGTGCCGATTTCACGCTGTAATTGAAGTGCCGAAATTCCTTTCTTTGCGTTCAAAAACAAATGAACGGCATAGAACCATTTCGTGAGGTCGGTGGAGGTTTTCTCGAAAATCGTGCCTGAAAAAATTGAGAATGTGTTGTGGCAACGGTTGCAGTTACAGAGCTTCAGTTGGTCGATTCGGGTGCCGACTTTCTGGGTAGAGCCACAGTGCGGACAAACCAGACCGTTTCTGTAGCGAATCTTGTGAAAATGTACTATGATAGATTGTTCTGTAGGGAACTTTTCTTGTAATTCCTTGAATGTCATCGCACATAATAACATAATGCGATTTTCTGAAACGTCAAAAGATTTTTAAGTGTTTGAGGGGATAATTCCGATTACTTTTATTTGCTACTGTTTCTATCGCTGTTCCTATTTCTGTTAGTTTGTCCGCAGTCAATGTTTTGTCTGTAATTTTTATCATATAGACATTCGGATTTTCCCTAGTTCCGCCTTCCAGTCCGCCAATTACAGTCGTGGCATTGTCGGCAGTTACTAATTTTCCCCACACGGCATAGAGCGTAACATCCGCCGTGCCGATTGTGTACCCGGAATTGTCATCGTAGGCTATGTTTCCGCCGGAAGTTTTCGCCCAGCCGGAGAACGTCCAGCCTTCTCTGGTGAACGTGTTCGCCGCAAGGGTGATTTCAGTTCCCTCTTCTGCGGTCCGGCCTTTCAATCACAATCTCGCCTTTCTCTTCAAGCCGCAAAACAACATTCACGATAAGTTGCTGACATTCAAGCACGTCTTTCAGGCGGAGAGAGCCAAGAAATTCCATATCCTCTTTGAGCATTGAGGCTGCCTTTTCGCTCATGTTGCGGTAAAATTTTTCGCAAGTCGGCTCAGCGGCTGTTTTGAGGGCCTTTGCAAGAATATTTTCATCAATTTCGCGCAAAACGCATTGGAGCGCGCGGTCAGAAAGAAGCGGAATATCATCAAAAAAGAAAAGCTTTTCCTTGAATTTTGCCGCAAGTGTGTCATTCTGCTTTGAAAGCCCATCCATAAATTCCTTTTGGACAGAGATTTTTGAAAGCTGCAGGATTTTGCAGGCTTTGTCCGCACCCGCAATATGATTTTTTTCTTCCTCGGTCTGATTTTTAAGACTTTCTTTAAAAGATTCCTCGTATGCCTTTATAACAGAGGCAGAAATTTTGAGTCCTTTGGCAATCTGCTCCTGAATCTTTATCTGTCGTTCAAGCTCAAACTTCGCAAAAATAGAACTTGCCATGCTTTCGGAGATGCATGAAAAAACAAGCGCAACAAAATAATCATCTTCTTTTTGAAGCGTATTGAATACAGTTTCGGGATTTTCCGCACGGATAAAATCAAAGAACGCTGAATTCTGAATTTCCTTTTCTTCATTGTTTTCCATAGAATCCATAGAATCAACCTTCATCATTTTTCCGACCTGTTAGCCGCATCATCTTTCGTCTTTTCGCTGCTCTGCTCCTTTTCAATCGGTTTTCCGGCCATAATCGCCTCAATTTCGCTTCTCCAGATTACTTCACCATCAGCACAAAATGTTACGATTTCATCATCTTTTTCCTGTGGATTTTCCATAACTACAGCCTCCTTGCCTTTACTTCACCTTTACAGGTGCAAAATCTATTACCAGTGACATTGTGGAATTTCCGTAATAATCCTTTGCAAATTCTTCAATGCTATCACACATATCATCTTCACCGTACCAGCAGGTCAGTTCGCCGTACTGTGGAGGTCCGCTGCCCGGCCGCTGTGCATTCCGCGACTTTGTTTTCCACATACCTTTTTTAAGATTTTCTGCGATTTTTGCTCCAGTTGCACGGCTGTCATGAAAAAGGCAGATTTTGAAGCCAGGATAAGGCGGATTGTTTCCGTGACTTTTTGAATATTTTTCGTAATCAGAAAATTCCGAAAGCCTGATTGAAAAAGCAGTTATATTATCATCCCACCAGAAATGGCAGTTATCCGTGTAACAAATGTAATTTTCAAAAGTCAGGTTACGATTTACAGCTCCTATATAACAGAAGATAAAATAAATATCATAACCGATTTTCTTGTCAAATTCATAAAAGCAGCTTATATCCGTAACAGTGGTTTTATAACCGTTTTTCCAGATTGAACCAATATAAAATGAATCCCCTTTTTCATAGTAGATAAGCCAGCCACCATCCCGCTCGGAATTAAAATCTTTATCCACACCATTTAACTCTGCAAGAACAGGAGTTTCCGGCGAATCCGATTCTATTGCATAGGCAAAACCAAGCTTGCTGCCGTCCTTATCGTTTGTAAATTCATTTACATACAGCTTGACCTTCCCATTCTCTTTGTAAACTTTTTTGTTGTAGCCTTCAACCTCGTTTTTTACGGGGCGTTCTAAAATAAGTTGTTTTGCAAAAATGGGAGTTCTAAGAATTATAGGGAAAACAAATAAAAAAAATTTTAATTTCATGAATGATTATATTTTTCTTTTGCATTAGTATGACAGCCCTCACATTTACGAAATGCAGAAGCTATCATGCAATCAGTTTAGTCAGCTTAGATTGAACCTTTTCTGACTTTCCAAACAATAGCCGCAGGTATGCCAACATACATAGTCGATAAAAGGAAACCAGATCCAAGTGCAGATGCAAATTCAAGTGATCCTGTCCCAGCATATGCAATGGTAATCAAAATAGAAGAAACTAACCAGATTCCCCCTGCAATAAACCAGAATCTCTTAATTTTCTTAAATCCTTTGACTTTAGCTTTCTCAAACAAAGGATTTATTTTATTGTACAAGTCAATATTTGAAGCCATAAGAATCGTCAAATCTTTTTCCAATAAAGAATTATATGCTTTATAAAGTTTTGCTCCTCCCTTTTCATCATAGCAGTTTAAGAAATCCCCGCACAATTGGAGCAACTGATGCTCATGCTCTGCTGGGTCTGATGAAAATTCAAAACGAAGAAGATTGTTATATTTTTCTTTACGGGTGCCTTTTTCCAAAATCTTCTGGCTCGCATTGGCACGTATTTTTTCTGTCTTCGCTTCCATTTTTGCGGCGTCAAGTTCTGCCTTTGCGTTCTCACGTATTTCTTTACTGTAACTATTCATTTCTATTCCTCCAAAATCTATATTTACACATTTACTAATACTTTTGCCGAAATAATCGTAACGGCAACAAATACTATCAGCAAAATAACAAGATACCGAATCACTATATGAAACCAATCAGATGGTGCCAGAAAGAATCTGAAGTAACCGAACTCCCATTTTGCAAAGAAACGGACTAGGCTCTCGCATACACACCAAGCAATTATTACTCCGACAAAATATTCCATGACAGCATCTCCTTATTTCTTGATAATCTGCTTTGACTGCGGTTTGTAATTAAAATCCAGATAAGTCATGCATACCGAGCCATCTCCTTTTCCCCTCATACACCATGTATCAGAAATGATATAGTGATCAGCTTTATCAGCTTTGCTCAAAGGTACTCGAATTTCAAAACCATCTTCAGGATACCACCAAGACCAGTTACTTATACGATTTCCGTTCTTATCAGCAACAGCAACGCGTACAGTTGGCTTCCAACCTATCCAATATTTACCACTCCAAGAATATTCAGTAATTCTTGAATAATTTACAGTATCTGGAGACATATGATATTCTAATGACTCTATTCGTTCGCCTTTCATTTCAGATGCTACCAGCTTTAAGGATTTCATAAAACCAGCATTCGAAGTATCAGGATTCTTGACATCTACTTCTGGCATGCTTTTATCTCTTGCATCCTTAACGCTATACTTAGGTCCAAAATAATCCAAATCGCTTCCTTTTACTTCTCTTGGTGGTTGTTTCCAAGAAGGACTATTGAGTGATACGTTTTTGCCATATTTCTTCACTTGACTTGCAAGAGCATAATCAGATTTCATCAACTTTCTGAATGCACTCTCAATATCAGATTCAGCAGGGAAATTCTTTTTAAAACTGAATTTTGGCTTGAACCTTACCGATTCAAAAGCCTGGTCATAATCGTTAGCTTTTTCCATTTTAACTTTTTCTGTATAAGTAAGTGTATATCGAATCGCGCCACTTAAAAAATCCTGATAAACAACTTCCATTTCTTTCCAGCTCTTGATGACATTCGCATCAGCTGAACAACCATAATTATTTCCCCAAGAACCGCTCGCAAGTTTTTTCGCACAGCGTTCAATTCCAGAAATAATATCTTTGTTCAATGGATCAGATGCACTCGCATTGCAGTATTCAATAATTGCATTAACATACGCAGAACTTGCTTCATGTTTTTTTGCAGTAGTAATATCAGCAAAAGCAAAACTTCCGCAAATAAAAAATGCGGAGATAAGTGACAACATCTTTTTCATTTTTTTTACCCCTTACAAAATTTTTTTTTTACTATTACATTCCAAGAATTTGTTTACTCGTCCTTAAATTGTTCCTTATATTCCTTAAGAGTCCAGAATGTGTTTTCTGCTATTTCCTCAATAACAGAATCTAGAGTTTCCAGAACCTGCTCCTTTGTATAAATCTTAGGATTTTCCTCCGAATACTCCCAGCCTTCAACTTCCCAGAACTGGTAACGATTCTCACCATATTCATCTGGGCGCAAGCATCCCAAATATGCTGACAGTAAATTAGCTACATCAGACACACCTTTAAGGAGTCCGGTTTGAGGATCATACTCACCAGAATTACATATCTTAGCTGTTTTATCTTTATTGTTATAACTAATCCATTCCACATAATTCGGTGTTTTAAACCAAAGTACCGTCTGTTCTTCTGGGAAATTCGCATTGGGTCTTGTTATTAATATCGTCCCCGCTTCAAAACTGGCTCCCCGATTCTTCTGAACCTTCTCGACCACAGCTACAGCTGTACCACAATTTGCACAAAACTTTGCGCCTTCTGCAAGTTCTGTTCCACAATTTGAACAAAATGCCATGTTTGTACCTCCTTTAACTATTCTGTTTTGGAAAGTCTGAATGTTTTAGACTTTCTCATTGGTAACCAAATTATAGAAATCTTGAAAGTTATCTTTTGAAAACAATTTTGCTTTCGAACTCTCAGATTCTGACTCAAGATAGTAGTATTAAAATGCGCTATTTAGTCAACGCAAAATTTTTACAGGTTTAAGGTGTAAAAAATTATGCAGCCCGTTTCCTTTCCAGTTCATTGTACTGGAAGCATTTATACATTTCATCAGGCACGTTGTAATCCAGAGACTGATGAAACCTCGCTGTGTTGTAGAAGTTGAAGTAGACATTTATGCCGGCCTTCAACTCTTTCATTGTCTCATAGCGTTTAAGGTAGATGTCCTCGTACTTGAGACTTCTCCAAAGACGCTCAATTCTGATGTTGTCCAAAGCCCGGTCTTTTCCGTCCATGCTGATCTGGATGTCGTAATCGACAAGAACTTTGATAAAAACATCAGATGTAAACTGGCTTCCCTGGTCTGTGTTAAAGATGGCAGGACAGCCGTATTCTTCGATTGTTTCCCTCAGAAGATTTGCATACTGCAGCGCATCCATCGTGTTGAATACGCGCCAGCTTAAGACCTTCCTTGAGAACCAATCTATGATTGCCATCAGGTAAACATTCCCTGTCGACAGCTTTATGTAAGTGATATCCGTAGACCATACCTGATTCGGATATCTGATTACCTTGTTTCTAAGAAGATACGGATACTTCTTGTGATATTTACAGGCCTTTGAAAGATTTTTGCCCGGAAATACCGCCGTAATCCCGAATCTTCGCATTACACGGCGTACAGTTGTTTCTGTAGTGTCTCCGCCGTTTTTGTTTATTTCTCTCCAGATTCTGCGGTAACCGTAATACGGATGCTCAATCTGGACTTCCTTGATTTTCACAAGCAGATTGAAATCTTTTTCATCATGCCCTGAGCCCGGTTCGTAATAATACCGGCTCCGTGAAATCCCAAGCAGCTTGCACTGCCTTGAAATGCTTAAAAACTTGTAAGCAGGTTCTACAAGATTGGATCGTAGCCGTATATCTGCTTGTACTTTTTTTTAGAAAATCAATTTCGACTTTCTGTTCACCGATTGTTTTCAGAAAACTGTCTTTTTCCTCTTCCTGCTTTCTCGTTTCTTCTGACTTCTTATTCGGCCGTTCAAAAATGTCAGCCATTCCGGCAATTGCCTGTGCTTTCCATTGGGAAATCTGATTCGGATGAACGCCGTACTTTACTGCAATTTCCTGAATCGTAGATTCTTCTCGTAATGCTTCAAGTGTAACTTTTGCCTTGAAATCCTTGCTGAATGACTGTCGTTTCTTTGCCATGTGCTAACCGCCTTGCTTAATTTATCGGCTGTTTGCACCTTAAATCTGCTCCTTTTTCTGTGTCGTTTTACGCACTCATTTTACTAATGAGTAGGAAAACAGGAGCAGACAAAATGACCGATTTGTCAAAGGGTGAAATAAAAATATACGAGCATAACGGCTCTAATCAAGTGGAAGTCATTATGCAGGACAATTCTATTTGGCTTAGTGCAGAAAAGATTGGAGAACTTTTTGACAACAAAGACCGGTCTACAATTCAACGCCATATAAAGCATATCTATGAGGAAGATGAACTCTCAAAAGATTCAACTTGTGCATTTTTTGCACAAGTCCAAATGGAAGGAACAAGGACTGTTACAAGAAATATTCCATATTATAATATTGATGTTATTCTTGCAGTTGGTTACAGAGTATCATCTAAGATTGCGACGGGCTTCAGAAAATGGGCGACAGATATTCTTCATCAATATGTCGTAAATGGGTATGTTGTAAATGAGCATTTGTTAAAAAAAGAACACGAAAAACTGATAACTCTCCAGACTTTAACAAATTCCCTTGCACAAAGCATAAAGTCTAAAAAGCTAGAAAATCTTGATGATATAAAGAAAGCAGTGAACTTTTTACAGGATTTTTCAAACGGACTTGTTCTTTTGGATGATTTTGACCATGGAAACCTTGATAAGAAAGGAAAAACAGAATCTCCTGCACAAAGAATTTCTGAAAATGAATTTTTGGAAGTAATAAATACAATGAAACCAGCTTTTGAAAGCGATGTTTTTGCAGTTCCCAAAGATGACGGTTTCGCAGGAGCCGTAAACAACATTTACCAGACTTTTGGCGGCAAGGAATTGTATCCCACTTTGGAAGAAAAAGCTGCCATGCTTTTATATTCAATTACAAAAGACCACTGTTTTCATGACGGAAACAAACGCATAGCCGCCAGTTGTTTTTTGTATTTTATGCAGAAAAATAATATGCTTTACATAAACGGCAAGAAACGCATAGATGACGACACTCTTTTTTCAATTACCCTTTTTATTGCCGAAAGTAAAACAGAAGACATGGAAATGTTCCGCCAGATAATCATCAGTATTTTGAACAGGAGCAAATAACATGGCACAGATAAAAAAGACACAAGCTTAAGAAAAGCGATTCTGCAGGCGGCGGTTACGGGGCGGCTGATTTCTACGGTGGTTGAGCCTGCCGAAACCACCATTGAAACCGGCAGGCAGCTTTTGGACAGAATTATCGAGGAACGCAACAAAAAGGTGCTTGAAGAAACAAAAAAGAATCACACGGATTTGCAGATTTCTACGAAATCTGCCGGAAAAATAAGGGGCAATATAGTTACTTTATTTTTCAACTCCATCTGACCAGTTGCTAACAACTGTCAAACTGCCGCTAATATCCAGATTCTGAAACTTTATTTCGCTTTCGCTGAATTCCTTTTTGCAGCTTATGGCAAAGTTGCGCAGGTTTACGGTCATAAGCCTGTTGTGCGTGAACATTTTTCCGTTCTTTTTGCCGCTGTAATCAGGCAGAACAAAGTTTGCGCCGCAGTCTGCAATTACAAGCTCCTTTGGGCGGACTGCAACAATGCGCATTGGTCCGTAAAAGTGCGAGTTGCGCTCCTCATACTCTGGAATATATGCCGTGATTGAAGTCCATGTTGTACTATACCCAGAACTTGAGCCAGTTGCGCTTATTGTTCTCACTGAAGAATCATCTGTCCAGCCGAGCGTTTTTATTAATGACAAGTCCGAAGACAAAAGCACAAGAGCACCGCGGCTGTATACTGTGCCACCATCTGTAACTGTATAATTGTATATAACAGTTTTAGTAGTATTATCATTAGTAGAACTAGTGCTTGTATCACGAACTATTATAGCTACCCTTCCGTCCTCAAGAACCGCCATGTCTGTAATTTCACCAGAAGAAACACCAAAGTCATCTAGCGATTTCGTTGTTTTTTCAGTTGCAGACTTAGTTGTGTAGTCTAATGTTGCATATCCAATTGAATCATCACCAAATGAATAATAAAGATTTTCGCCTCTTATTGCACAATCTCCAAAACTACTTTGAGCAATTCCTATATTATATTCTTCTTCAGAAGTGCCTTCTGCATTTTTTTTGTATAAATATAAATTACCGTTTGCATTACGAATAACCCAATAAATATCTGTTGTGCTGTCATAGCAACCGTCAAAAAATCCTGTATTTTTAGCAATAGTAAATTTTATTTCTTCGTTATTAGTTGTAAAGTTGTAGTTATATATTTTGTATTTACTAGTGGATTGTTCAAGTTTCGTATAATAAACACTTCCATCATTGCTTTCTGCAAAACAGGAATACTGAGGAGAATTAGAATCAGTAGACCAGGTTTTCGTCTCGATACAACTTGAATAATCGTAGGCGTACATATTTCCGGAATAATCACGAAAAAGCATATACTTTGAATAGAAAATGCCCTCAAGAATCATTTTGATGTTGCAGTCTGTAGTTTCGCCGGCTTTTACTTTGATTTCTTCGCTTCCGCTTCCTTCAAGAAGATTTTCTACTGTGTTCCAGGCTTCCGCCTCTGCTATATAAGTTCCCGGCTCAAGCTCGCCAAATTCTATTACCCCCCCAGAGTTCCTTCTTCGGTTTTGTCAAAATCATCATTGTAAAGGCGCACAGTGAATTTGTCGGCATTGTCTTTGTTATAGGCGGCGCGAGAGTTTCCCGGCAAGGCAACACGAACAGAGCCGTTTTCGCCAGAGCCAGAGCTCATGTTCATGCACGAAATAAATGCAAATAAAAATGCTGGTAAAATAGAAAAAAGTAGTTTTTTCATAAAGATTCCTCCTTGTTAGAGATTCCCGTGTCGCTGCATGGGAATGACAGTTGTGTTTTAGAATGGGAATGACAGTTTTCTTGTCATTATCCGGCTTGATCCTATGTCATTATCCGGCTTGACCGGATAATCCGCATTAACAGTTTCCTTGTCATCTTCGGGCTTGACCCGGAGACCTTCCGCATAAAGAATGACAGTATATTATAATTATGATTCAAAAAAGTTGGTTTGTCAGCATTTGAGGGCATTTTTTTTAACTTTTTTATTGCGTAATCTTTTTACAAACAAAACGGCTTCCTTGCAAAATTCAATGGCATTGAAAATTATCATTGCTTTCTATAAAATAGCCTATTATGAATTTTAATAAGAAAAAAAAGAATCTGCTTGTTCCTATAGCCGTTATATTTTGCGCCTTGTACATTATTCTTTCAGTGCAACCAATGGGCCAAGAAATTCATTTTACACCGGAATGGACAGAAGACATTTCACATATTCAAGAAAATTCAAATGATGCAAAAAAGATTCCGTTTAAGCTTTCCCAGAACATAGGATATTTTACAGCCGATGGAAAAATTGTTTCAGCAATAACATTTCCTTTTAAATCAACAATTTCAGAAAAATGGTATGCGGCATTCGGAGCAAGCGGCACAAAGACCGACTTTTTTTTCGCAGACGGAACTTTAGCTGGAACAATTGACGAAGCCGGATTTCCATTTTTTGACCAGGACAGAATTTTTGTAATGCATCCGGGTGGAACTTCTTTTGTAAAATGCAATTCAGAAGGAAAACGCGAATGGAACTACGAGCATTATTCGCCAATCACTGCATTTTCATCAAGCAAAAATGGAACTGCCGCAGGATACGCAGACGGAACTGTAATTTCTTTTTTGCCGGACGGAAAAATTGACCAGAAATTTGCGCCGGGCGGAAGCAATTGCGATGTCATTCTTGGAGTTGCAATTTCTGAAGATGGAAACAGAATCGCCTGTGTTTCAGGACAAGATCAGCAAAGATTTATTGTTGCAGAAAAAAACGGCGGACATTCAAAAGTAATTTACCACGAGTATCTTGAAAATTCCATTTCCCGCCAGACGCTTGTAAAATTCAACAACAATTCTGATTACGTTTATTTCAACGGAAAAGATTTTCTTGGAATCGTAAACTCAAAAAAATCCACAAGCAAAAAAATTCCAATCAAAGGAAAAATTTCCCAAATAGAATTTTCTGACAACAACGAGCTTGTTTTTGTTTTGAGCAAAGACGGAAAAAAATACACGGTAACAATTTTGGAATCTTTTATTTATCCAATGGCATCTTTCAGCTTTGAAGGCGAATGCTCGTTTATTCAGACTTATGAAAATTCACTTTTCATTGGACGGAACACAAAGATTTCAAAAATTTCGATTTCAAAAAAATAGCTAGATGGTTTCTTGCGGAGAAAAAAATGAAAAAAACAATTTTAACTTTAACCTGCGCATTTTTTAGTTTCTGCGGATTTTCATTCGACTGGCCGCAAAAAGAAACTCAGGCAGATTCGTTCTATTCATATTTCGGACAGCTTCGCGGAGGCACAATAAATTCCTCGCTGATTTTTAAAGACCCTTCAGAAGTCAAGGCGGCAGACAAAGGAAGAATAACCGCCGTAATTTCAGACCACAGCGACGACTTTGGCTGGTTTGAATCCGCTTTGGGAAATTCCGTGATTATTTCGCATGAAGATGGACTTTCAACAGTTTACGCAAATCTTGACGACAGTTCAATTTCGAAAGAAATAGAAGAAAAGCAGTTCGTTGAGTCTGGCGAATATCTTGGAACAAGCGGAAACACAGGCTGGCAGGAAGGACAAAGCTGCCTTGAATTTAAAGTCTTTGATTCAAAAAATAATTCCGCTGTAAATCCAAGAATTCTTATGCCGCGCGCAGGAAGAGAACTTCCGCTCACAATGGGAACAATAACTTTAAAAGACAAAAACAGAATTTCGCACAATCTTTTGAACGAACGAAGATTGCCGGCAGGAAAATATTACGTTTACAGAACACGTCAAAATGTTGCAGTTCCATACAAAATAATCACTGCTGTAAACGGAGCGACTGTAGAAAATATTTCTTATGATGTTTTAAAAGAAAGCAACGGAAAACTTTGCGTAAAAGGAAATGAATCTTACAATGTTAAAGAAATTTATCCAGACGACACAAAGCAATTGGCAGGAATTGTTCAACTGAACAAAGGCTCTTCAACACTGACAATCACAATTGTCAACATCCTGAATTCAGCGTCAACAATTTCCTACAAACTGGACATTTACTAGTTTGAATATTGCCATTGCCAGCCCCAGTCCAGCAATCTAAAAATTTACTAGATTCCCTAACCGAGTTTGCTAAGCAAACATCGCAGATCAAGCCGAAGAATGACATTATGGCATTTGTCATTATCGGGCTTGACCCGATAATCTCACACAGGGATTCCCGCATCAAGTGCGGGAATGGCAATTAACAATTAGGCTTTGATTGCTTTTGAAATAATTCCGCCGCCAAGTGTTATTCCGTCTTTATAAAAAACAACGGACTGACCTGGCGCAACTGCCCGCTGCGGTTCTTCAAACACAACCTTGTAAGCTTTGCCGCAGAACTCTTCATTTTCCAATGGCTGATACGGCGCAACATGAGCTTTTACAGGCTTTGAAGCAAGACGAATTTTTACCATCGCATCAAATTCACAGCAAGGATCGTATTCAGCAGGCCAAACCAAATCGTCTGCAATAAGACCTGAACAAAACAAGTCGCTGTCTTTTCCAAGAACAACCAGATTTTTTTCCTTGTCAATTTCAGCAACATAAAGAGGATACGGCGCGCTTACTCCAAGTCCCCTTCTCTGTCCGATTGTATAATGCTCAATTCCCTTGTGGCGGCCAAGAACTTTTCCGTCCAAGTCAATAAAATCTCCCGGCACAGAAGGCTTGTCCTTGAACATATATTCGAGCATCGGAGCCGGAATAAAATCCTGACTTTCTTCTTTTTCCGCAGCCTTTAATCCGCGTTCACGAGCCATTTTAAAAACTTCTTTTTTGCTGAAACTTGCAAGCGGAAAACGGACTTTCTCTAAAATTGCGCTCGGAATTCTGTACAAAAAATAAGCCTGATCTTTTGTAATATCAAGCGCAGTGTGAATCTGAACTGGGCGACATTTTCCCCTTTCATCTTTTGAAGCGTTTTCTCCATAAACTGAAAAAAGCGGCTCTGTTCCGCGCACGGCTTTTGCATAATGTCCTGTGCAAAAATAATCGTATTCAATTCCCAAGTCTTTTAAGCCGGAAAGCATCGCGCCAAATTTTATAAAGCGGTTGCATCTTATGCACGGATTCGGCGTGCGGCCGTTTCTATATTCACGCTTAAAATATTCTATTACTTCCTGCTGATATTTTTCTTTAACGTCAACAACGATGTATGGAATATTTTGTTCTGCGCAAAATTTTTTATTTTCTTCTATGTCTTCAACTTCCTTGGGACTGTAGCAGCTGTCTGGAATTTTATAATCGTCAGGAAGATTCAAATCAGCCTCTTGCCACAAAGACATTGTAACACAAGTTACATCGCAGCCTTTTTCTTTTAAAAGCATTGCTGTCATTGTAGAATCAACTCCGCCGGAAAGTCCCACAACAACTCTGTCGCCTTTCTTCGGAAGCTCAAGCTCTTCATAAGTAATTGAATTATAATTCATAAAGCAAGTATAAATAGAATCAATAAAAAATTCAATTTTACAAAAATAAAAATTATTTAAACTATCCTGAAATTCCAGTTTTATAAATTAATGTCATTATCGGACTTGATCCGATAATCTCAACAGATTCCCGTGTCGTTGCACGGGAATGACAGTCAAAACTCAATATCCAGTTTAAATGGAAAGACAGTTTCCAAAAAATCCAGACGCAGAAACTTTTTCATTTGCGCCGATTAAATGGCTTACATCTCCCATCTGCTGAATTCTAAAAACAACTTCTCCGGGAACTCTTTCTTCCGCACCAACAATTGTAACTGAGCTTGGAGCAACAAAAAATCCCTGCCAAAGCTGAACAGGGCTAATTCCTGTAAGATGGCTTAGCATTACAAACATCACGCCAAGATGACAAACAAAAACAAGATTTTTTTCATCTAAATCTTTTTGCTCAGGCTCAAGGTGCGTGTCAACCAAAGACTCTTCTTTTGAAATATGCGGCAAACAATTATACAAAGGAATTTTTGAATCAATGCGGTTGTAGTCATAAGATGACAAAATCTCATCAAGTCCGCGGCAAACTTCCTTATAGTGAAATTCTATGTTTCCGCTTTTCATTGATTTTGTCTGGAAAAATTTTTGGACATCCTTATATTTCTTTTCGCCAAAATAATCGCGCGGAAGCCAGTCCCATGCAATTCTGTTTTTTCCGGTTTTAAAATCTTTTATGTCGTAGCTGAATTCTCTAAGCCAAGGCATTGTTGAAACTTTCATCGGCTGCTTTGAAAAATCTGCATGAATATTTTCCAAGCAAGCCTTTGCCGTAGCCTGCGCGCGTCCCATCGGCGAAACAAAAAATTCTGTTGCATTCAGTTTTGAAATGCGCTTGCCCAAAAGTTCTATTTCACGTTTTCCTTTTTCTGTAACAGAATCAATTGAATAATCAGGATCTCCATGACGAATAAAAATCAAATGCATTTTATTGTTCCTTTTGAAATGTTTTTTATTTGCTCAAGAAAAGTATTTTTTTCAGATAGAAAAATTTCACCCTGAATGGAAATGTCGGTTCCAAAGTTTTCAGTCAGATTTGAAATATTAAAGTCCTCAAACAAATGTTTTACAGTTTGATACAAATCATAGCCGCATGAAAATGAAAATGAAGATTTTTCAACATAAGGCTCGGCTTTGCAAACAGAAAGAACTTGTTTTGCGCTTTCACTATACGCATGAACAAGTCCGCCCGTTCCTAAAAGTGTTCCTCCGAAATACCTAGTTACCGTAAGCAAGATATTTGTAATTCCGCTTCCTTTTAAAACATCAAGAACAGGACGCCCGGCAGTTCCGCTTGGCTCGCCGTCATCGCTCATTCCAAAAGTTTCAGATTTTAAGCCAACGGAAAAAGCGTGAACCACATGGGTTGCGTCAAAATATTTTTGCTTAACCTCGTGAAGTTTTTCTCTTGCCTGCGCCTGAGTTTCAACTGGAAAAACTTCTGAAATAAAGCGGGAATTTTTTATGACAAGCTCGGCTTTTGATTCTTCAATAAGAACCTTCATTTTTATCTCCGCCAATCATTCCGTTAACGCTCAAAAATGAAAAATAATAAATTGGAATACAATAATAAATTTTTGCAAGAATTGTGTAATATTGAAGGAACGCATAAAATCCGAGCAAAAGAGAAATAAAATTATTTTTTCCAGAAAGAATCGCATTAAGAAAAACTGCAACAAACAAAACTGCAAAATTTTTCAGACATACAAAAATCACAAAGCCCAGATAATGAAAATATCTTCCACGGATAATAAAAAGGCTTTTTTTAATCGCGTCCTTCAAATTGAATTTTTTATTTTCAAGAAACGCATTCCAAACAAAAATAAACGGAAGAAAACAAAATACAAAAACCAAAAAGAAAATCGCCGTGTAAAAAAGAGCAAGTGTAAAAGCCTTTGCAATTTTTTCAGAATCAAGCTGATTCAAGTTTTCATTTGAAAATGCTTGAGCAAAAAAACTTGAGCATGAAATAATTTTTTCTTTAAAAATAAAAATCAATGCGGCAGAAACAAACGCTACAAAAATTACAACAATCGTAAAAAAAACTGAAGAATAAAATATGCGTTTTGACTTTTCAAAAAATCCGCAGAAGATTCCTCCAGGAGAATTTTTTTTGCCAAGAACAACATTTGTAAAGTCAGCGACAATTCCGTAAGCAAGCGTAAAAACAACGATAAGAATCAGCGAAGTAAAAACAAATGAAATTGCATATCCGGCAACAGAGCCATTAAAAAGCATCGCAGGAGAAAATCCGCTTGTAAGCAAAAAAGACAGCATTACATTAAAAAGCAAAAGCAGCAAAACCGAACGCGCAATATTTTTTGCCAGCCGCTCTCTTAAAACCTGATACATTCTTTTATACTCAGGATTTTTTAATTTTTCTTTATCCAATTTTTTATTCCTGTTTTACAATTTATAAATCAAGTTTCGTCTGCAAACCTGAATCTTCAACTTTTATAGAATCAACTTCCTTGGATTCAAGCCGGATTCCGTTAGTCTTCAAACCTTTTTCTTCAAAATCCTGCGCTTTAAATTCTTGGACTGTAATTTTTACACGAGGCTTTTTAGTGTAATTCAAAGTAAATTTAAATTTAGCTCTTGTATCAATGTGAAGAACTTCCATTCCGTCTGGCACAAAATTATAGTCGCGGTTCATAATCCAACCAGAAATTCGGCAACGTTTTATAAAGCAGTATTTTGTTTTTGGATCACGGTAAATTATTGTAAAAAGAATTTTGCTGATAATATCTTTGTCTGCATAATTGCAAAACCAAATTCCAGAGTCAACAAAAAGCTTATCCGGCACATCGCAAACACTCCAAAGTCCGCTCTTGCGCACAATGAGAATTCTGTCAAAAGGAGTAACTTTTAAAATTTCCCGTCCGCCGTTAACAGAAGTTCCAAGATAGCCTTTTTCATCATACCGCAACGGAGTATCACGCTGAACAATCTGCTTTACATCAACTGCGGAAAATGAAGTTATTTTTGTCTGGCGTTCAAGAAGCGCAGGACTTATCGCTGTGTGGTCTTGCTTTGGATCTAGCGCGGAAAATTTTTTAAGTTCATCAAGAATTCCACCAAGATATTCAACAGCACAATCAGTCAAATGCTTTAGCCGCCGCGCAATTTCTTTTAAACGTTCATTGATAGCCTTTACCTGATCACGGTTTTTATTTATATCAAAAAGCGAAATTCGTCTGATTGGAATTTTTAAAAGTTTTTCAACATCTTCATCCGTAACTTCTCTTATAAGCTCATCTTTAAAAGGAACAAATCCGTCTTTAACAGCTTTGTTGACAGCTTCGGCAGTTTTCATTTGTTCAATGGATTTGTAAATCCGCTCTTCAATAAAAATACGCTCAAGCGTGCGCTGATGAAGTTCTTCCGTTAAAGAGCCGCGTTCAAATTCAAGTTCGTCTTTTATAATGTCAGTAAGTTTTTTTGCGTAATATTTTATAATTTCCGTAGCCGTCATTGCCACCGGCATATTTTCTTTTATAACAAGCATCTGGCAGGCAATCGATTTTTCACAAGAAGTGTACGCATACAAAGCTTTTTCCACATCCTTGGAATAAACGCCGCGCGGAAGTTTTATTTCAATATTGCAGTGGTCAGTTGTAAAATCTTCAACTGAACTGATTTTTATTTTTCCAGCTTTATAAGCCGCATCAATTGAATCAAGCAAATCTTTGGAAGTTGTTTCAAGCGGAAGCTCCGTTATAACAATCTTCTTTTCGTCGCTCAAATCGAATTTTGCGCGTGTAATTATTTTTCCGTTTCCATCATTGTAATTGCTTACATCCATCAAGCCGCCGGTCGGAGAATCAGGATAAATTTCAAACGGTTCGCCACGCAAAGCTTTTATTTCCGCATCAAGAACTTCCTTTATATTGTACGGAAGAATTTTTGTGGACATTCCGACTGCAATTCCTTCCGCGCCGCCAAGAAGAACAACTGGAATTTTTGCACGGAAAGCAACAGGCTCTTTGCCTCGTCCGTCGTAGCTCGGAACATATTCTGTAATATTCGGATTGTACAAAAATTTTTTCGCCAGAGGATGAACGCAGCATTCAATGTAACGGGAAGCGGAAGCTGTGTCGCCAGTATAAAGGTTTCCGAAGTTTCCCTGACGCTGAATAAAAATTTCTTTGTTTGCAAGAACAACTAGCGCGGCTCCAATTGAAGCGTCTCCGTGCGGATGAAATTTCATGCAGTCGCCGACAACGCTCGCAACCTTGTGCATTCTGCCATCGTCAATGTTAAAAAGCGTGTGCATTATTCTGCGCTGAACAGGTTTTAGTCCGTCTTCCAAATCAGGAATCGCACGGTCGCGGATAACGTAGCTTGCGTATTCTATAAAATTCTTGTCGAATAAATTTTTTACAAATGCCATTTAAAAATCCTTATGCATCGATGTCAGCATTGCTAAGCAAATGTTTTTCAATAAAAACCCTTCGCTCAGGCGTGTTTTTTCCCATGTAGAATGAAAGAAGTTTTGGCACCATTTTAAGCTGGCTTATTTCAACAGGCGTAAGATGAATTGTTTCCGGCGAAATAAAATCTTTAAATTCCGACGGGCTGATTTCTCCAAGTCCTTTGAATCGCGTTGTTTCCGCAGAAGTGCCAAGTTTTTTCTGAGCCTTGTCGCGCTCCTCTTCGCTGTAGCAATAAATATTTTCCTTTTTATTTCTTACACGGAAAAGCGGAGTTTCCAAAATAAAAATTCTGCCGGAAGTTACAAGCTCCTCAAAATATCCAAGGAAAAAAGTCATCACAAGATTTCTAATATGAAAGCCATCGTTATCGGCATCGGTTGCAATTACGATTTTTGAATATTTTAAATTCTCAACATCCTGTTCAATTCCAAGCGCCATCATCAGCTGGTAAAGCTCGTCGTTTTTGTAAATTTCACTTTGTTTTTTTCCGTACATATTTTCAGGCTTTCCGCGCAAACTAAAAATCGCCTGATAATCAGCGTTGCGTGAATGCGTCATCGTGCCGGAGGCAGAATCTCCCTCAGTTATAAAAATCATGCTGTTTTCGCCTTTTGCGCCATCCTGAATGTGAAAACGGCAATCTTTCAATTTTGGAATTCTTATGCTGATTTTTCTTGCGGCTTCTTTGGCTTCTTTTTTTACCGCGCTAAGTTCTGTGCGGAGCTTTTCATTTGCCTGAATTTTTTCCTGAATTTTTTTTGCAGCTTCAGGATTGTGGTGCAGCCAGTCATCAAGTCCGCTTTGTGTTTCCGAAACAATCCACTGTCGAATATCCGTATTGCCAAGTTTGTTTTTTGTCTGGCTTTCAAAAACAGGATCTTTAACTTTTACAAGAACTGCGGCCGCCATTCCTTCGCGGATGTCTTCGCTTTTATATGAAGTTCCGTAAAAATCATTTATTCCTTTTACAAATCCTTCTTTAAAAGCTGCAAGATGAGTTCCACCGTCTGCCGTGTACTGGCCGTTTACAAATGAAAAATAATTTTCACCGTAGCTATTTGTGTGCGTAAAAGCAAACTTCAACCGCTCTCCCTGATAGCTTCCTATTGCATAAAGCGAAGTTCCTTCAATTTCTTTGTTAAGCAAATCAAAAAGTCCGTTATCGCTTTTGTATTCCTGACCATTGAGCTTTAAAGTAAGTCCTGCATTTAAATAAGCATAATTCCAAATTCGTTTTTCAACAAATTCCATGTTGAAATTGTATTTTCCAAAAATCGCTTCGTCAGGAACAAATTCAAAATATGTTCCGTCCGGCTGCTTTTGCTTTAAATTTCCAGAACGCTGGCTTACAAGTTTTCCTTGCTCAAAAATAGCTTCTGCGCATTGGCCTGCACGAACAGAAACTACGCGAAAATAAGAAGAAAGAGCATTTACGGCTTTTGTTCCAACTCCGTTCATTCCAACTGAAAACTGAAAAACATCATCATTGTATTTTGCGCCGGTATTAATTTCTGAAACGCATTCAACAACTTTTCCAAGCGGAATTCCACGTCCATAGTCACGGACTTTTACACGGTTTTCTTTTACTTCGATTTCAATCTTTTTACCAAAGCCCATGATAAATTCATCAATGGCATTGTCAACAACTTCCTTCAGCAAAATATAAATTCCGTCGTTCTGATTTGAACCGTCGCCAAGCCGTCCGATGTACATTCCGGAGCGCAAGCGAATATGCTCAAGCGCATCAAGGTGAATAATTTTATCATCGCCGTAGTCTTTGCTTTTTAAAGCAACTGGCTTTGTGGAAGCTTTTACAACGGAAACGTCAGAAGTTTTTGAAACAACATTTGTCTCTTTTTTTATTTCTGATTTTTTTAGCGCAGGAATTTTCTTTGCGGGAGCTTTTTCTTTTGCAACGGATTTTTTTACTGCTGTTGTTTTTTTTGCAGTCTTTGATTCAGTTTTTGCCGCTGTCTTTGTAACTTTTTGCTTTGGCTCAGGCTTAGTTGCCTTTGAAATTTTTGCAGATGATTTTTTTACTGCCGAAGTTTTTTTTTCAGTTTTTCCACCCATAACACTCTATTTTAATGTATAAAATAAAATTCTTCAATGTAAGAAAAATCCGGCTGGATTTCTATTTTCTAAAGCTTGCCATAAGCTGCTCAAAGTGCTCTCTAAATTTTTCAATTTGCATAAGTTTTGGAGGCGGACCATAAACAGCGCAAACAGAAGCAAAAAGAATTTCAAGGCTTCTAAGAATTTCCTCTTCTGAAGTTTTCTTATAGCCGGAACTAATAAGAACTGCCATTCCAATCAAAGAACAAGACGCCATATTATTGATTGCAATCGCCGTTTCTTTTTTGTATCCGTATTTATTTTCAAGAATGTCAAGACCTTTCGGCATCCAAAGGTCGTCAACTTGCTTTCCAATTTTTCCGTCCACAGTATAAATCTGCCTAAAGACAAAAGGATCAGTTTGGACAAATTTCAAAAACGCAAGACCGTATGAGCGATAAACAAATTCATTGGAATCGCCCCCCCCAGTTACAGAACTAAAAAGCGAATCAAGCTGCTCAACAACTTTTTTTATAATGTCGTCTTTAAGCTCGTCCATGTTTTTGTATTCAAAATAAATCGGCTGTGTAGAACATCCAAGCCTAAGCGCAATGCGGCGAGACGTAACAGCTTCAAATCCTTCCGCCCGGAAAATTTCCAAGGCAGCATCAACTATCATGTTTTTGGTAATTTTTTTTGTTGCCGACATAATTTTTCTCTTTTGTAAAAAGTTAAACTTCAACTTGAATTCTTGTTCCAGACGAAGAAGATTTCTGCGCATAGATTGAATTCAAAGAACGGTACGGATTTCTAAAATCTGAAATTTGCTTTTTGAGCTGAATCATTCTGACTTTTAAAAGCGAACGGTTTTTTTCATTCTGAGCAAGAACCTGACTTTGAAGCTTGGACAAATCATCTTGAATCTGAGAAACCGGCAAAGCTTCCTTTGGATTATAAAAAGCCGCTCCAGATTTATTGTAAAGTTCCTGCATCGGAACAATCACTTTTTGCAGCGAGCCGATTCCCTGAACAATCTGCGCCTCAAGTTCACTGTGCGCAATCAAGGAATCAGAATCTTCTTCGGTAATTTTATTTTCCTGAGCTTCCAGAACTTTTAAATATTCCTGAAACTTTTTTCTCTGCTGCTCAAGAAGCATTCTGAATTTTTTTAGAATCGCAACACGCTCGTCAAGTTCTTCTTTACTAATTTTTTGTTCCATAAAATTTCTCCGCATCAAAAATGATTCAGCAAATTCAAAGCAAACTTGCAGCTAAAATTATCCTGTTATGTTCAGCGACGGCGCAACTCCCGGAATTTTTGTCTGGGCATTTGCAGTGCTGTTTGAAGCCGAAATCCAAGAATCCTGAAGCTGGGAAAGCATATCACGCACAAACGAAAGTTTTTTCTTGTCATGGCTTATTGTGGAATCCAAAATTTGCTTGTTAAAGAAAACATAAAGCGACATAAGATTTTTTGCAATTTCGCCGCCCTGCTCCATGTTAAGGCTCACTTCAAGTTCTGTGATTATGTCCATAACTTTTTGCAGATAATTTCCAAAATTTTCAATGCTGCTTGGAGCAATTTTTCCGTCTTCAGAAATCAGGGCAATCGCTTTTTCCAAATTTGAAACAGCACCGTCATAAAGCATTACAACAAGTTTTCCTTGGCTGGCAGTTTTTACTCCGATTTCCCGGTAAGCGCTGAATCCGCCATAAGGATTGCTTCCATACGCCATTTTTTCCTCCCATAGCTTTGCTTCTGCTTTGCAAAAACAAGACTGCTACTTTCGATTATCGGAATTTTAGAAAACGACTTTAGCAAAACGGCGCACATTTTATAGAAGACAAAATATTGAACATAGACTTGAATTTCACTAAAATATCCGATTATGAAAACTTCACAAATTCCATTCAGGACGCTTCGCGATTCTCCGTCAGAAGCAATTATTTCTAGCCATCAGCTTATGATGCGCGCCGACTTAATCAGAAAACTCGGAAACGGACTTTACACATATATGCCGCTCGGTTTAAGAGCATACAGAAAACTTGAAAAAATCATCAAGGAAGAAATTGAAGCTTCGGGCGCAATGGAATTTAAGCCGACTGTAATTGTTCCCGGAGACATTTGGAAAGAAAGCGGAAGATGGGAAACAATGGGACCGCAAATGCTCAAGGCGCAGAACCGCCAGCAGCAGGACATGGTTGTAAGCCCAACAGCCGAAGAAGCATACACGGCAATTATGCGCCAGGGACTTACAAGCTACAAGCAACTTCCTATAAACTGCTATCAGATAAACACAAAATACAGAGATGAAATCCGACCTAGATACGGAGTTATGCGCGGCCGTGAATTCAACATGATGGACGGCTACACTCTCAATGCCGATGACGAATCTCTTGACCAGTCATATCAGGCTTACGCAAAAGCTTATCTTAGAATTTTCAAAAGGCTTGGGCTGAATGTAATAACAGTAAAAGCTGACACCGGCGCAATGGGCGGAAGCGGCTCTGAAGAATTCATGGTTGAAAGTGAAATCGGAGACGACACGCTTATTTTGTGCAAATGCGGATACGCGGCGAATATTGAAAAAGCTTCATGCGCAAAAGATGTTCCAGTTGACATAGACGGAAATCCTGTAAAGGCAACAGAAAAAAGCTACGAGCCAATCAGCACACCAAACGTTGGAACAATCGACGACTTGGAAAAATATTTAAAATGCTCAAAGCATCAGCTTTTAAAAACTTTGATTTACAAAGCCACAAATGTCTGCCTTGACCTTAGCGAACTTGACTGCTGCAAGAACTTAAAGACAATTACAGAAGGAAACATAAAATTTTATCCAGAAGTATTTGTTGCAGTCTGCATAAGGGGCGACCTTGATATAAACGAAGCAAAGCTCGCAGGATTCCTAAAAGCATCGGAAGTGGAGCTTGCAACTGCGGAAGAAGACACAAAAATCACAGGCGCGCCAGTCGGATTCGCAGGTCCAATAAACCTTTCAAACGTGCCTGTAATCGCAGACAATTCCGTGCTTGATATGCATGATTTCCTTGTGGGAGCAAACAAAGCCGACACTCACTTTGTCCACGTTGAATACGGCAGAGATTTTTCAGCCTGGAAAACAGCCGACCTTAGAACTGCAAAAGCCGGAGACATCTGCCCTGTCTGTGGAAAGCCATTCTACACAACAAAAGGAAACGAGCTTGGACACATTTTCAAACTTGGAAAAAAATACACAGAGTCAATGAACGTAACTTACCTTGACAAAAACGGAAAGTCCGCTATTCCGACTATGGGCTGCTACGGAATCGGAGTTGACCGTGTTCTTGCTTCAATTATCGAAGCATTCCATGACGACCGCGGAATTATCTGGCCGATGTCAACCGCGCCTTATCAAGTTGCAATTGTTCCAATAAAATACAGCGGAGCAATGAAAGAAGCCGCAGACAAAATTTATGACGAGCTTTTAAAAGCCGGTGTTGAAGTTTTGCTTGACGACCGCGATGAACGTCCAGGCGTAAAATTCAACGACATGGATTTAATCGGATTCCCGGTAAGAATTACAGTTGGAGATAAAAATCTTCCGAACGTAGAAATCAAAATGAGATCAAGCGAGCAGGCAGAACTTGTTCCGCTTGAAAACGCCGCCGCAAAAGCAAGCGAAATTGTAAAGGCTGAATTCGAAAAGCTGAACTCATAAAAATTTAAGTGTAAAGGAAAAAACATTGAAAAAAATAATTCTGACTTTGGCATTTATTTTTATTGCGTCCTTCTCTGCATTTTCTCTTCCGGGAACAAAACAGTACATTCCTGACATTTCCGGAGAATATGTTTACTACAAGGACAGAAGCTTTAAAAATGAATCCATCGTTGGATTTCTTTTTTACAATGAAAGCACTTACGCCGCACGTTTTTATTCTCCTGCCGATGAAAAAAATAGCACGCCGGAAAAGGACATAACAATTTATGTTTCTGTAAATCCTGAATCAAAAATCGGAATGGAATTTACCGGAGAAAAAATTCAAGGCGCAGTTTCCGAACAAGACACAGAAATCATAAACTACCTGCACGACTTGTTTTACGAATTCACTTCGCGCAGGCAAAAAGAAAATCTTGACTCATGCAAAAAAATCAACAGCCAGCAGGATTTTCATCAGTTTGGCGGAAACGTAAACATTCTGTTCAATCCTTATGTTCCGATTTTCAACATTGAAGAAATAAAGGCATCCGACGGACAAAGCATTTTTTCAATGGAAACTGCCGGGCATCTTGTTTCTTCAACCGACGAAAGTTTTTCACTTTTTAAAGGAATTGAAGGGCTTCCGAAAGACAAGAAACGAATTTTCAAAAAAACAAAATCGCAAGAAAGCGCGGCAGAATTCGGCAGTCAAAAAATCACGCTGGACACAATGTGGAAGCAGTCAATGGAAAACTTGTGGCTTCTTGAAGACTTTGCGATTCTTTCAATGACAACAATGGCAGTTCCAGAAGAGCAAAAAAATCATGCCGTGAACAGCCTTTTGCGCCGCCTTTGCCAAAGCACAGACTTGTCATATTCAATTGCGCCCCAAAGGAAAATTACAATAAATGAAAATAAAATTTCTGTGATGAATGTTTTCTATCAGCCTGAATCAGAAAACGTAACCCGCGACTTTAAAATTATCACGCAGAATAAAAATGGTAGCACAATTTCACTTCTTACACTTACAATATTCGACAGCGTTTATCAGAAAAACAGAAGCTACTTTACAAAAATTCTTGAAAGCTACAAAGTTTCCGAGTAGAACTAAAAACTGTTGCGGTTCAGCGGAGTACCAATCCAAACGCCTTCGCTGCCAAGATATTCTTTCTTTTCGCCGTCCACCAAAAACTGCACATTTTCAACAGTAGGAAACGCGGTCGCAGTAAAGACAATCTGCTGAAGCTGTCCGCGCAAACCTTCAATTCCGTACTGATTGAATTCAAAGTCGCCGCTAAAGTTCAAAGTAGCAGTTCCGTTTTTTACAGAAGCACCGATAAGCCTTGTGTTTTCAGAAACGAGCGAACGGCAGCCGGAATTTTCTTCTGAAGCGACAGGACCTTTTATCAAAGCGTTTATCGCGTCCATAAGCGGACTGTCGGACTTTTTCATTTCGCGGGTAATTTCTTTTCTTGAAACAGAACCGTCGCTGTTTATTGTCATAAAGTAAAGCTTGAGCTTCATGCTGGAAGTTTTTGGCTCGGTTTTTACAGAAACTTCTTTTCTTACTGTTGTTTCTTTTTCTTCGGATTTCTGCGCGGAATCTTTTTTTTCTGTCTTGGAATTTACTTTTTCTTCAACAGCGGCTTCCTGCTGTTTTTTTGCAATATCATTCTGAGCCTTTATGTTTTCGTATATATTTTCCTGAACTGCCGACTGCGCGCTTTCTTCTTCAACATGAGAGCCAACGCCGTTCAAGTCAATTTCAATAGTTTCAATTGGAGCAACTTCATTCTTGTCAGCGACAGAAGAACTTTTCACTTCCGCCTTTTCTACAAATTCAGGAGTCTTTAATCCAGTCTTGCTGAAAAAACCTGTCGCCTTTAAGTTGCTTGCAATTTTGTCTTGATTTATAAGGAAAATTATAAGAATGAGCAGAGCAGCCAAAAGCCAAAGCGCAAGCCCGATTCCCGTTCTCTTTTTCTTTGCATTTTTTTCCGACATAGAAATGAGTATAAACCAGACAAGTTAAATTTTCAATAATGGCAGGTTCTTTAAAACAGATATATAAACATAGAACTGCTTTAAATATTATGCACAAATTTTAAGCAGATAAATCTAAAAAGCCAAGTTTTCCACATTCTATTGAAAGTTATTTAATTTTCATTATAATAGAAAGCAATAGCAATGGGGCTGTGTACTTGGTGCGCAGTCCCATTTTTTTTCAGCAAATATAGGCGGAATAAAATGGAAGACACAAAATCAGAAAAGCTAAGCACGGTTTTTGACGAACTTATTCAGGACTACGAATCTTTGCACAGCTCGCTCAATGAAATATACAACGAATCGCAAAACATCAGAATTCTTTCGTTCAACTCTTCAATTGAAGCGGCAAGAGCTGGAACAGTCGGAAAAGGATTCCGCGTAATTGCAAACGAAATTAAAAACATATCCGAGAAAAATGACACGCAAAATCAGACGTGCCAGAAAGTCGTTGACCAGATTGAAATAAAAATGCACAAGCTGATTGGAATTAGAACTGCGGAAATGGCGTTCGACACAATCGACAAAGTTGACCGAAACCTTTTTGAGCGTTACTGCGATGTTCAGGCTTGGGCAACATTCGGAAAAATAATCGACTGTCTTGCAAATCCCACTGAAGAAAAAAGAATTTCCGCGGAACACACAATAGAAAATCTTGTAAGAATTTATGAAGTTTACCACGACATTCTTCTTACGGACACAAGAGGAACTGTTGTATGCGTGGGCGTAAATAAAAATTTGCGCGGACGTTCAATGCAGAATACAAAATGGTTCAAGGAAACTTCCGAGTCGCAAGGCACAACTTATTCAGATATGTATTACTCTGAATCTGTAAAAGACTGGACAGTTTCGTACAGCTGCCCTGTGCGCGCCCAAGACGGAACGATTGTCGGAATAATTTCAACAAGGTTCAACTGGAAATTCATACTGAACATAATTTCAAGCGCGAAAGTTTCCCATTCAGGCGAAATATTCATCATAAACAAAGACGGACTTGTAATAGCTTCAAAAAACAAAGACGAAATTTTAAAGCGGCGGCTCACAGACTGGGAAGCGTTCGAGCAAATTTCGCAAGGACAAAAAATGGGATTCTACACAAACAAAACCAGCCGAGCACTTGAAGTCTTTGGATATTCAAAAACTCCCGGATACAACTCTTACAAAGGCAAAGAATGGTCAGTCGTAATAAAAGAAAACTATTGAAATTAAAGAGCTATTTTCCAATTTACAGAAACTGGCGTTACAGAAAAACGCACGCTTCCTTTTTTGAATGCAGTTTCTTTTTTTTCTGAATGTGAAGCAATCAGCTCATGCACAAACGGAACTCCAATTCCGCAGACAGTGCCTAAAGCCGCGCCAAAAATCGTGTCAGTAAGAAAATGATTTCCGCTTGAAATTCGCAAAGCAGCCGTTCCAAGCGCAACTGTATAAGATGCCGCAATTACAGGAATTTTCCATTTTGATTCAGGAAAATAACGGCAGAATGTATACGAAAGAAATCCTGCGCCCAAAAAAGAATCTGTTGTGTGTCCGCTTGGACTTGAAAACTCAAAGTCATGGTTGTCAAGTTTGTCTTTCGGGTAGCCGTCGTAATACATATAAGGACGTGCTCTTTGTATTCCCATCTTCAAAAAATTTTTCGCGCCGTAATCAAAAAGATAAGCTTCAACATACATCGTAGTCAGCGTAAGAAAATCTTCCGCGGAAAAAACATCGTTGAAAAATCCAGCTCCGTAAACTGCAAACGGAAGAGCAAGGTTCACGGCGCAAGTTGCAGTTCCAAAATTGTCGAGAGTGCGGCTGTATTTTTGTGAAAGTTTTCTGTCTAAAAAATTTACTGAATCCAAATCGTAGCTTCGTTCTGTGTATTCAGGAAAGTCCAGCGTTTTTTCAGCGACAACCGCAGAAGTTGTTAAAGCAATTCCAGCTCCAAGAATAATTCCGTCTGCAACTGGATTCAGTTTAAACGGAGATTTTTCTGTTTGCGCAAAAACTTCCGCAGAAATCAAAAGAAGAGAAATTGCAAAGAAAAGTTTTTTCATTTTATTTTTTAAGCTCGTACATTATTACAGAAGCCGCCTGCGCAACATTCAAGCTGTCAACTTTAGGTCCGGCTTCTCCCATTCCGGCAAAAGGAATTATTACAAGCGAATCGCAATTCTGAGCAACTTCTTCGCTGATTCCTTTTTCCTCGTTCCCAAGCACAACCAATGCCGGTTTTCCAAGGCAAAGCGATTTCATTTCCGAAACTTTTTTCTGCGCCTTTAGTGAAGTTCCGAATCGAGCCATTTTTCCTTTCATGTCTTTGAGCAAAAACGGAATTGACCTTACAGAATAAATGTTTACAAATTCCATTCCGCCTTCTGCAACACGGTAGCTGCTGGTTGTAATTGAAGACTGAGATTCGTCCAACGGAATTACAATATTTCTTATGCCGAAAAACGCCGCGCTTCTTACAATTGCGCCAAGGTTGTTTGCATTTCCAACACGGTCAAGAATCACCGCATCTTCTTTTTGTTCAATCCAGCGCGCTGTAATGTCTGTGTTCAGCGGAAGAATTACAGGAGTGTCAATCATCGCAACAACGCCCTGATGGTGAACGCTTCCGCAGAGTTTTTCAAGTTCAACAGGATCTGCGACTTTATTGTAAGGACGTTTTGAAGCGGCCATTTTTTTGCAAAGTCCGCCAAACAAAGGAGCTTTTTCTTCCATAAAATATAAGCGGCGAATTTTCTGGCTGTTGATTTTTTCCAATGTTTTTACAGCTGCAAAACCGCAAACTGCAAGTTCGTTTCTTTGAGTGTTTTTCATAGCAAAAATATATCCGTAAGAAAATAAAAATTCAATTCAGTTTTTAGACTGAAAAATCATTCTTCAAATTTTGAAATCTTTGACTTCCTTGAGCCGACTGCATAAACGCATCCAAGAACAGCGCACGAAAGAATAACTGCGCAAAGCACTTCAAAAAATCCGTTTGTAATCATCGTTGTTGCAATAATCGCCACAAACGCCTTGAGCCCGGAAATATTTTCTGTGCTGATTCCAATTTTTTCAATTGCGCCAAGAACCATCGGAAGAAAAATGTTTCCGTAGAAAATAAAAATCGCGCCCATAACAAGAACTGTATGAATAAAAGTTCCAAGGGCAGCAGCAATAGCACCGCTTATAATTTTTGGCATACGCGGAATAAAATTGAGCAAAGTAAAAATCGCCCAGACAGCAACAGGAAAAAGCAACCGTGGCAAAACAGAAACAAGCGGATTCATAAAAAATGGACTTGCCGCAGCTCCAAGCATAAGATTTTTTACAAGGCTAGAAACACCAAAAATAAATCCAGTTGCAAGCCCCGGAACAAGTCCAGCCAAAAGAGTTGCAAGAATTACAGGAATGTGCATCAAAGTTATTTGAATCGCGCTTCCAAGCTGAATGTAGCCAAGCGGCGTAAAACTTAAAATAATGCTGAGCGCAGAAAAAACACCAGCCATAGCAATTTTGTAGTTCATGGAATTATTTTCGTTTTTCATTTATTACCTCAATTTTTTAAAACATTATCAAAAGAAATTTTTTTGCAAAGCGCAGAAGCAAAAGGACGACCAACAAGAACTTCAGAAGCTCCATAGCTTTGAGCCTTGAACACATCATTCCAAGAACGGATTCCGCCGTCAACCCAAAGTTCCGCGCAATTTGATTTTAGCATTTTAAAGTTTTCAGAAAGGAATTCTGCGGAACTGCCTTCACGAGTTTCAATGCGCCCGCCGTGATTTGAAACAAAAGCAACATCCGGCTTCACTTCTTTAACAAGCTGCAAATCCTCATCCGTAAAAATTCCTTTTATTACAAACGGAATTCCTTTTTTAGAAAAATATTTTTTCAACTCAATCAGCAAAGACGAATCTTTTTTTTCAAGCTGGGCTTTGCTCCGCATCGTTACAATGTTGTATGCGTCAATGTCGATTCCGCAATATTCAGAAATATTTTGCGCCCATTCAAAACGCTCAAGAATTTTTTTGTTGCTGTAAGGCTTTATAAAAACTGACGCTTTTTTCTCGGCTGACTGAACGGCTTCAATTCCCCACTTTAACTTTGTGTCTGGAACGCCGTCGCCAATGCTAAGCTTTATTCCAAACTTTGAACATTCGTTTATCAAGTCAAAGTAAAATTGCTTTTCGTCAGGGTAGCCGACATTTTCAACAGCGCCAGTCATCGGGGCAAGCCGGATTTCTTTTTTACCAAAGTCAAACGGACCGAAATTTAATTTTTTCCAAGCGGCGCAGTTCAAGATGAAATTTTTATTCGCATTCACGCCGCCCATTCCGGGAAGCTCGCCAGCGCAGCCAAAGCCAAGACATTCAGCGCAAAACCAGCATTTAAAATTAGTCTCCAAGGCAAATACCCAAGTCTCTGGCAGTTTTTATCATAGGATGATCGAGCGGAATGTTCTTTACTTTTCCAGCAACGAAGTCAAGCGGAACTGGCTTTATTTTTCCGTTCTGAACCGCAACAAGATTTCCGAATTTTTCCTGAGCAAGAAAATCTGCGGCGGCGGCTCCAATCTGTGTGGAAAGGAGACGGTCATAAGGAGAAGGCGTTCCTCCGCGCTGCAAGTAGCCAACAACAGTCGCACGGCATTCAAATCCAGTTGCTTCTTCAAGCTCCTTTGCAACTCTTGCGCCTATGGAACATTGCATTGCCGCCCTTGCCTTTTTAAAAGCTTTTTTGTCAAGCAAGGATTCTTCTTTTGACTTTGCGCCTTCCGCAACAACAACAATTGAAAAATTCTTCCCAGAGGATTTGCGTTCCTTTATTTTTTTTGCAACGCTGCTTATATCGTAAGGAATTTCCGGAATCAAAATAGCATCTCCGCCGCCAGCAATTCCTGAATAAAGTCCAAGCCAGCCGGCTTTGTGCCCCATGATTTCAACAATCATAACTCTGCCGTGGCTGCAGGCTGTAGTGTGGATTCTGTCAATCGCATCAGTCGCAACATCCAAGGCTGTATAAAATCCGAACGTTACATCAGAGCCTTCAATGTCGTTGTCAATTGTTTTTGGAAGTCCGATTACATTCAGTCCAGACTGAAACAAAAGGCTTGCAGTTGTGTTTGTTCCGTTTCCACCGATACAAACAAGGGCATCAAGATTCCATTTTTTGTAGTTTTCTTTTATGGCTTCAACAGGCAAAAGACCGGTCGCTTCGTTTACAACTGGATTTTTAAAAGGCTTCTCTCTTGAAGTTCCAAGAATTGTTCCACCTTGAGCTATAAGACCAGAAAGCTCATTTTCAGAAAGAACCTTCATGTCTCCGTTTATAAGCCCGCGGTAGCCGTTGAAAATTCCCACAGCTTCCATGTTATACTGATTTTTTGCGGCACGGCACAAAGCCCTTATCGCAGCATTAAGTCCAGGCGCATCTCCGCCGCTTGTAAGAATTCCGAATCTTTTTACCTTGCATTCCATAAACTGAATTATATATCAATTATTGCGTTTAGAAAAGACAAAGCCGCATCGCAAAAAGTTAAAAACAAGTTAAAAGAAAATCCGCTACAAGCTGATGTTTCCAACTATAGTTTCATCGCTGCTTGAAGAATATTCCGGCTCATTTTCAATTGTTTTTTCCTGCTGCTTTTTTTGAGTTTGAGAAGAACGTTTTTTTGGGCAGACAAAAAATCCAAAAAGGCTTCCGCAGATTCCAGACGCAAGCTGAATAAAAACAGGAACATTATTTTGCATAAACGGCATAAATCCTGAAATCTTTTTTCCGCTGGTAAGAGCAAACGCAAAATAAAGGACGAAAATAAAAATCCAGGAAACTGGAAGCTGCTTTTTTATAAACACGGAAAGCACCGAAAGAATTATCATCATAAAAACAATTCCGCCGCATCCAGAAATTCCAAATGTTGAAACGCAAGCCGTCAAAACTCCGCCCACAAGGGAAGTTATAAAAATCATAAGAGCAAGCATAACCGAGCCGTAACGTTCTTCCAAAACAGGACCGAGCAAAAGAATGAATCCAGTATTTAAAAAGAAAGAAGTTGAATTTCCGCCGCCGAACGGATAAATGACAAGTTTTGCATAATTCAACGCTGATTTAAAGTCAAACGCGGGAACAGATTTTGCTCCGGGACATTCAAAAATTTTTTCAGAAACATTGAGCTTTAAAATCAAGTCAGCAACAAAAATCATCGCTGAAACAATAGAAAAAACAAGCACAACCGGAGAATCAAAAATAATTTTCAAAGAATTTTTCTTAGCCATATTTTAAATATTTCGGCAGATTTCCGCAGAAATTTCAGATTAAAAAAATTGCGGTTTGTTATGTGAAAAAAAAACTAAACTATATTTTTCATTCGATATGTGCTATATTTGTTTTAATGAAAGAAAAAAATATAACAAAAGAAATTCAGCAAGAGCTAGAAGAAATAACAAAATCAATTTTAAGCGTGGTTTCTGTAAAAGAAATATTTCTTTTTGGTTCTTATGCGAATGGAACTCCTTCAGAAAACAGCGACTTTGACATTTACGTTGTAATTCCAGATAACTCAATGCGTCCTTTAGATGCAATGACAAAAATAAACATGGCAATAAGCAAAAATCAAAAACGGCCAGTAGATATTTTAGTAGGCAGCCAAAGTGATTTTAAAAAGCGAAGTTCATTGCCATACATTGAAAAAGAAGTTTTCAACAAGGGAATCAAAATATATGCCTAATGAAATATATGGAACTGTCAAAGAATGGATTGAATATGCAGACAAAGACATATCATCTGCAAAATATCTTTGCTCAATGCATCCAAAGCCCTTAGAAATCATTTGCTACCACTGCCAGCAATGTGCCGAAAAAGCATTAAAAGCATTTTTAATTAAAAACAACCATGAAGTAAAAAGAACCCATGACTTAATGCTTTTACAAAATGATTGCAAAAACATTTCTCATCAATTTGATACTTTAACGCTTGAATGCGCCGTATTAAAAAACTATTCTGTTACATCTCGCTATCCATATCCTTTAGAAATATCAGAAATTGATACTGAAAATGCCATAAAATATGCAGAAACAATTCTTGAGTTTGTAAAAAAATCTATATGAACTTGCGCTTGAAAATATTCGACATTGTGTTTATTCTGATTTTTTTAACTGTGATTTTTTTTTCGTTTTTCAATTTGTTCAGAAAAAAAAGTGAAAAGGCGGCGGAACTTTTTGTGCAGACTCCAAAAGAAAAATTTGTTTACAGCCTTTCAAAAGACGGAATTTACAAATTCAAAGGACTTCTTGGAGAAAGTTCAATTCAGGTTGAAAATGGAAAAGCGAAATTTTTAGATTCACCTTGCGAAAACAAAAACTGCATTCAAAGCGGAGAAATAAGCGCAAACGGACAATGGGCCGCCTGCCTGCCAAACGGAATATTCATTAATATAGAAGGAAAAAGCAAAGAAAGCAATTTCGATGCAATTTCAAACTAAAATCCGCCAGCAATATTGCCAATATTTTTTTGCCAATCTCTTGATAATTTATTTAATTTTTTATATATTCTAAGGAACGAAACGAAGGCGTTTTGTAGAATGCAGGCTAACTGTCTGTTTTTTGCAAAGCGCCTTTTTTTTATGCAAGGGGTTACTATGACTGAAAAAAACAAAACTTTGTATGATCCGTCATTTGAGCATGACGCTTGCGGAATCGGGGCGGTTGTAAACATTGACGGCACGGCGACTCACAAAATCGTGGATAATGCGCTGTGCATAGTTGAAAAGCTGGAGCACCGCGCTGGAAAAGATGCCACCGGCGAGACCGGCGATGGAGTCGGAATTCTTGTCCAGATTTCGCATCAGTTTTTTAAGCAGGCTGCAAAGGAAATCGGAATAGAACTTAAAGAAGCGCGCGACTACGGAGTTGGAATGTTCTTCTTTCCGCAGGACAAATATATCCGCTCGCAGGCGATGAAAATGCTTGAAGTCCTTGCAAAAAAGGAAAATCTCAAATTCCTTGGCTGGAGAAAAGTTCCTGTAAATCCTGATGTTCTTGGTCAGCGCGCAAAAGACTGTATGCCTTGCATAATGCAGTGCTTTATCGAGCGTCCGGAAAATATCAGCCGCGGACTTGACTTTGACCGCAAGCTTTACATTCTGCGCCGCCAGTTTGAGCATTCGCATTTGAACACATACATTGCTTCGCTTTCAAGCCGCACAATCGTCTACAAGGGAATGTTCCTTGTTCAGCAGCTGAGAACTTTCTACAAAGACCTTCAGTCCGAAGACTACACTTCATCCCTTGCGCTTGTTCATTCAAGATTCAGCACGAACACACAGCCGAGCTGGCAGAGGGCGCATCCGAACAGATTCATTGCGCATAACGGAGAAATCAATACAATCCGCGGAAACGTTGACAGAATGCTTGCAAGAGAGGAAACTCTTGACTCGCCTGTTTTCAAGGACGAGGAGCTCCGTGAAATTCTTCCGGCTGTGGACGCGACAGGCTCTGACTCGGCGATGCTCGACAACACTCTGGAATTCCTTGTGATGAACGGAATGCCGCTTCCGCTTGCAGTTATGGTCTGCATTCCTGAGCCTTGGAAAAACGACGAGACGATGAGCCAGCAGAAGCGCGACTTCTACCATTACTGGGCAACGATGATGGAGCCTTGGGACGGACCCGCCGCGATTCTTTTCAGCGACGGAGATTTTGTCGGGGCGACTCTTGACAGAAACGGACTTCGCCCGAGCCGCTACTATATTACAAAAGACAATATGCTCATTCTTTCTTCGGAAGTTGGAGTTCTTGACATTCCGGAAGAAAACATTGTAAAGAAATCACGTCTTCAGCCTGGAAAAATTCTTCTTGTTGACACAGTCCAGAAGCGTCTTATTTCAGACGAGGAAGCGAAAAAGCAGTACATAAATCTATATCCTTACGGCGAATGGCTCAACCTTAATCTTCTGAAGCTGAAGGATCTTGTGATTCCGAACAAGAAAATTCCGGTCTACACGCAGGAAGAGCGCGACATAATGTACCGTGCGTTCGGCTGGAACTACGAAGATGTAAACGAGATGATTCTTCCGATGGCGCAGAACGGAGTTGAACCGACTGGAGCCATGGGAATAGACACGCCGCTTGCAGTCATGAGCGACAAGCATCCGCCGCTTTTCAACTACTTCAAGCAGCTGTTCGCCCAGGTTACGAATCCGCCGATTGACTCTCTGCGTGAAAAAATTGTTACAGACACAACAGTTTACGTTGGAACAGACGGAAATCTTCTTGAGCCGAAAAGCGCAAACTGCACAGTTCTTGAAATAAACAATCCGATTTTGACCGGCGTCGATATGCTCAAGCTCAAAAACTTGAACCGTCCCGGACTGAAAACTGCGGTTGTTTCCCTTTTGTATTATAAAAACACTTCGCTTAAAGAGGCTCTGGACAATATTTTTGTCGCAATCGAGCGTGAATATCACAACGGAAGCAACATAATCATTTTGAGCGACCGCGGAGTTGACGAAAACCACGTCGCCGTTCCAAGCCTTCTTGCAGTCAGCGGAGTTGAGCAGTATCTGATCCGCACAAAAAAGCGCACGGCAATCTCTATCATCCTTGAGTCGGCGGAAGTCAGAAATGTCCATCAGGCTGCGATGTGCTTGGGCTACGGAGCGCGCGCGGTAAATCCTTATCTTGCGCATGAATGCATTGCCGAGCTTATTGACCAGAAGCTTTTGGACAAGGATTACCACACCGCAATCGAAGACTACAACAAGGGAATCATAAACGGAATTGTAAAAATCGCCGCGAAGATGGGAATTTCAACAATTCAGTCTTATCAGTCCGCGCAGATTTTCGAGGCAATCGGAATCAGCAAGGACGTAATCGACGAGTATTTTACAAACACAGTCAGCCGCGTCGGTGGAATCGGTCTTAAAGAAATTGACGAGGATGTGAACTTCCATCACAACAAGGCATTTGATCCGCTCGGACTTGCAGTGAACACTCACCTTGATTCGGTTGGAAACCACAAGCTGCGCCGCGGACCGACTTGCGAAGACCACCTTTATTCACCGGAAACGATTATCGCGCTGCAGGAAGCCACCCGCACGGGAAGCTACGAAAGATTCAAGGAATACACGGCCTTGGTTGACGACAATGCGCATCCTCACACTTTGCGCGCAATGCTCAAATTCAGCTTTCCTGAAGGAAAAGAAATCAGCATAGACGAAGTTGAGCCGGTTTCCGAAATTGTAAAACGGTTCAAGACAGGAGCTATGAGCTACGGTTCAATTTCTGAGGAAGCGCACCGCTGCATGGCTTTGGCGATGAACCACCTGCACGGAAAATCAAATTCTGGCGAGGGCGGAGAAAAGCCTGAGCGTCTTGGAACTGAGGCGAATTCTGCAATAAAGCAGGTTGCGTCCGGACGTTTCGGCGTTACGGAAGAATATTTGCTTAGCGCGAAGGAAATTCAGATTAAAATGGCGCAGGGAGCAAAGCCTGGAGAAGGCGGACATCTTCCGGGAAAGAAAGTTTATCCTTGGATTGCGCAGACCCGTTACGCAACTCCGGGCGTTTCTTTGATTTCGCCGCCGCCGCACCACGATATTTATTCAATTGAAGATTTGGCGCAGCTGATTTACGACTTGAAAAACGCGAACCGTGCCGCCCGCATTTCCGTTAAGCTTGTCTCAGAGGCTGGTGTCGGAACGATTGCGGCTGGTGTTGCAAAGGCCGGTGCGCAGGTGATTTTGATTTCAGGACACGACGGCGGAACTGGAGCTGCTCCAATTTCTTCAATTCATCATGCAGGGCTTCCGTGGGAATTAGGGCTCGCGGAAACTCACCAGACGTTGATTCAGAACGGACTTCGTTCGCGCGTTGTGATTGAGACGGACGGAAAACTTATGAGCGGCCGCGATGTTGCGATTGCCTGTCTTTTGGGCGCGGAGGAATTCGGTTTTGCAACAGCTCCTCTTATCACAATGGGCTGCGCAATGATGCGCGTTTGCAACCTTGACACTTGTCCGTTCGGCGTTGCAACCCAGAACAGCGAGCTTAGAAAACGATTTACAGGAAAACCTGAATATGTTGAAAATTTCATGAAGTTCATTGCCGAGGAGTTGCGCGAAATCATGGCAAAGTTCGGCTTCCACAGCATTGACGAAATGTGCGGACATACGGAGCTTCTTGCCCTCAAAGAAAAAAGCGCGTTCCCTAGGGCAAACCTTGTGGACATGAGCAGAATCATCGGCTGGAAAACTCCGGAAGATGCAAAGACACATTTTGAGCCTGCGGACATTTTTGACTTCCATCTTGAAAAAACTGTAGACGAGGCAAAACTTCTAAAGGCATTTGAAAAGTCAAAGAAAGCAAAGAAGGGCGTTTTTGAACTTTCAGTTTCTTCAACGGACAGAACGGTGGGAACAATTCTCGGCTCAGAGATTCAGAAAACTTTCGGCTCATCGCTTGAAGAAGACAGCTACGTTGTGAACTGCACAGGCGGCGGCGGACAGTCATTCGGCGCATTCATTCCGAAAGGCCTTACGCTGAACCTTACAGGAGACGCAAACGACTACCTCGGAAAAGGCTTGAGCGGCGGAAAAATCGTAGTCCACCCTTCAGCAAAGGCAACTTACAAAGCCGAAGAAAACATCATCATCGGAAACGTGGCCTTGTACGGAGCTACAAGCGGAAGCGCGTTCATAAACGGAATTGCAGGCGAACGTTTCTGCGTAAGAAATTCCGGGGCGGTTGCGGTTGTAGAAGGCTGCGGCGACCACGGACTTGAATACATGACAGGCGGAACTGCTGTAATTTTGGGCGGAACAGGAAAAAATCTCTGCGCGGGAATGAGTGGCGGAACCGCTTATGTTCTGGACGAGAACCACGATTTGTATCTGAGACTGAACAAGCAGCTTGTTTCCATGACAGAAGTTTCAGACAGCCACGACATTGAAATCATAAAGGACTTGATTCAGCGTCATGAAAAAGAAACCGGCTCGGAGCTTGCAAAGAAAATTCTTAAGGACTTTGATAATTACATCAGGCACTTCAAGAAAATCGTTCCTAATGATTATCAGAAGATGATGACGGAAATCGCAAAGGGCGAAGAGCGCGGTTTGAATCACGATGAAGCAGTCCTTGAAGCTTTTAAAAAGCTCACTGCATAAGAAAAAGTCAGGGGTACACTATGGGTAAAAACGACGGATTTATGATATACAAGCGCGTTGAGGATTCCTGGATTGAACCTTCTTCACGCATAAAGAATTTCAAGGAATTCCACAATCATCTTAACGACAAGGAACGGCGGGAACAGGCGGCAAGATGCATGAACTGCGGAGTTCCAATGTGCCAAAGCGCAATCAAACTTGCAGGAATGGTGACGGGATGTCCGCTCCACAATTTTATTCCTGAATGGAACGATGCGCTTTACAAAGGACAGTACGACATGGCGGCTTGGAGGCTTCTAAAAACTTCAAGCTTCCCGGAATTCACAGGAAGAGTCTGCCCCGCATTGTGCGAAAAAGCCTGCAACTGCGGAAACGGCGGCGACATAAAAGAAGCTGTAACAATTCACGACAACGAGCTTTACATAATCGAGAAGGCGTTCGAGTCAGGCTACATGAAGCCTCAGATTCCAAAAGTTAGAAGCGACAAAAAAATCGCGGTAATCGGCTCAGGACCTGCAGGACTTGCCGTTGCCGACTTGCTGAACCGCCGCGGACACAATGTAACCGTCTACGAGCGCGATGACAGAATCGGCGGACTTCTGATGTACGGCATTCCGAACATGAAGCTAGACAAAAAAATCGTGGAGCGCAGGGTCAATCTTATGAAAGCGGAAGGAGTTACATTCATAACGAACGCCGATGTCGGGCGCAACGTGGATGCCAAGCAGCTTCTTTCTGAATACGATGCGGTCGCCTTGTGCTGCGGAGCAAAAAAAGCGCGTCCCCTGTCCGCACAGGGAAGCGATGCACATGGAATAATGTTCGCTGTGGACTGGCTCAAGAGCGTTACAAAAAGCCTCTTGGACTCAGACTTTTCAGATAAAAACTTCTTTGACCCAAAAGGAAAGCACGTGGTAATTCTTGGTGGCGGAGACACAGGAAACGACTGCACAGGCTCAAGCATAAGGCTCGGCGCGGCAAGCGTAACTCAGCTTGAAATGATGCCCTGTCCTCCGGCAGAACGTCAGCCAAACAATCCGTGGCCTCAGTGGCCCAAAGTCTTAAAGACAGACTACGGGGCACAGGAATCAATTGAAAAATTCGGGCATGATCCGCGCGTTTACAAAACAACAATCAAGGAAGTTTATCAGAAAGACGGAAAAGTCTGCGGAATAAAAACAGTTCAGGTTGAATTCAAAAACGTAGACGGAAAACGTACTCTCTGCGAAATCGAAGGAAGCGAAAAAGAACTTCCAGCCGACTTGATTTTGATTGCCGCGGGATTTCTTGGCTGCGAAGATTACACCGCAAACGCATTCGGCGCACCGCTTTCCGCAAGAAACACAGTCGCAACTTCCGGCGCAAGCTCATACTTCACGGGAATAGACAAAGTCTTTACAGCAGGCGATATGCACAGAGGCCAGTCGCTTGTTGTCTGGGCAATTGCAGAAGGAAGGGAATGCGCAAGAGAAATCGATGAATACCTGATGGGATATTCAAATCTCTAGCTCAAAAAAATACAGCCGGACTAGCCTAAGCATTTAACTTGCGCCAGCTCCGGCTTTTTTCCCGAAAGTGAAAATTAGAATTGAGTTTCGGGAAAATCCCGATTGTGGTTTTTTGCAAATTTGCGATTCGGGACGCTCCCGATTGCCGCTTTCGTTAAAAAACGTGTTTCGGGATAATCCCGAATATCAGTTTCAGCTAAAAACGGCTTTCGGGACGTTGCCGACTCTCATTTTTCGTTAAAAACAGCGTTCGGGAAAATCCCGAAGTTCCTTAAAATCAAAATTCATTTTCGGGAAACTTCAGAGACTCGCTTTAATTATCTCCACTTGAACGTCGCAAGGCCGATTATGTAGATTGCGATTATGCAAAGCGGAACAAAGTATGCGAAGATTGGCTTCATCCAGTTTTTCACTTTTAGGCCTTCGCCCTCGTTCGCTTCCTGAACGAGCTTTTCCCAGCCTAAGCCGAATCTGCTGCTGCAGCTGAAAACCGCGAAAATAAGTGCGCCTAGCGGAAGAAGGTTGTTGCTCACGATAAAGTCCCAGAAGTCAAGCCAAGCCGAGCCTTCGCCGAACGGGTGAAAATGGAGCACGCTGTAGCCGAGCGCGGTTGTGAGCGCGATTAAGAAAATGCCTGTTCCGCAGATTACGCAGCCTTTCTTTCGCGACCAGCCTGTCATCTCGCGTACGCACGCAAGAATATTCTCACAGACGGCAAGCTCTGTTGAGAACGCCGCAAAGACCATAAACAAAAAGAAAAGGCTTCCCCAGAGTCTTCCTGTTCCCATGTTGTTGAAGACGGTTGTCATCGTGTTGAAAAGGAGTGACGGGCCTGCGTCAACCGCGATTCCGAACGATGCGCACGCCGGAAAGATTATCAGTCCTGCCGTAACCGCAACGAAAGTGTCAAGAATAATGACTTTTACTGATTCTCCCATAAGGCTTCTGTCTTTTCCGATGTAGCTTCCAAAAATCGACATCGCGCCGATTCCAAGCGAAAGAGTGAAGAACGCCTGGTTCATCGCACCAACCACAACCGGAACTGTGAGCTTCTTGAAGTCAGGAACGAGATAGAATGAAAGACCTTTTGCGCCGCCTGGAAGAGAAATGCTCCGCACAGCAAGCACTGTCATCAAGACCAAAAGAAGAACCATCATGTATTTTGTGATCCGTTCAAGTCCGCTCTGGAGATTCCGCGTGAGAATCAAAAAGCAAACCGCAACCGCGATAAAAAGATAGCCAACGTTTAACTTTGGATTTGAAATCATTTTGCCAAAGCTAAGCTCGCCTGACTTTCCTGCCACAAACGAGACAAAATAGTAAATCAGCCAGCCTGTAACGACCGTGTAGAACGCCATCAAAAAAATATTTCCAAGCAGGCAGACATAGCCGTGAATGTGCCATTTTGAGCCTGGCTTTTCAACCTTCTGGTACATTCTGACCGGGCTTGCCTGGGACGCTCTTCCAAGCGCGAATTCCATTGTCAAAGCCGGAAGCCCTAGCACAACAAGAAAAGCAAGGTAAACAAGAACGAACGCGCCGCCTCCGTTCTGACCGACCATCCACGGAAATTTCCAGACGTTTCCGCACCCAATAGCGCAGCCTGCGCTCAGCAGAATAAATCCAAGTCTGCTGCTCAATCTTTCTCTAGCCATTTTTACATTATAACAGAAAACTGAATCGATGTGCACAAAAATTTTTCGCAGTTAAATGCAAGTTATTTAAGGAACAAAAATTATTTTTCTTGTATCGTCCTGAACAAATTCCAAAGAGCCTTTTAAATCCTCGGAAGCAAAAACTGAACCATACTTGCAAATAAAAAAAAATGAAATGTCCGTGCCGAATTCTTTTTTGAATTTTTCAAGAAGCTTAAAAGATTTTTCCACGCCAAGAACAAAAGTCGCAGTCGAAAGCGCATCCGCCGCAATGCTCGATGGAGAAATTACAGTCGCAGAAACAATTCCAGAATCCGCAGGAAATCCAGTCGCAGGATCAAAAATGTGATGGTATCTTTTTCCGCTGACTTCAAAATAACGCTCGTAGCTTCCGCTTGTAACAACTGAATTTTCATTTATGCAAAGACGCAGAAGAGGAGCGGCTGAAGGAGAATCAGGATTTTTTATTCCAACAGTCCATTTGCTGCCATCGGATTTTTTTCCATAAACGTAAATGTTTCCACCTAAATCCACAACAGCTTTTTTAACGCCGTGCATTTTTAAAATCTTGCAGACTTCATCCGCGGCAAAACCTTTTACAATTCCGCCAAGATTTATTTTCATTCCGACTTTCCGCAAAAAAACTGAATCTCTGGAAAGTCCCACACAGCCAAAATCAACAAGTTCAAGAGCGTTATTTATTTCAGCTTGCGAAGGAATTTTTTGATGGTCTGTATTTATGCCCCACAAGTCAACGAGCGGACCTGCAGCCGGAGTAAACGCGCCGTCAGAAATCCAGGCAGTTTTCAAAGCAAAGTCCAGAACATTCAAAACTTCTTCGTTTGTCATTACTGCGGAAATTCCTGCCATTGAATTTATCCGCGAAATTTCTGAATCTGGCAAAGTCGCGCTGAATTCATTTTCAATCTGCGCAAGACGTTCAAAAATTTCATCGTAAAGTTTTTTTGTTCCATCTTCAAAAGCATTGACCGTGCAAAGCGTGTCCATTGCAGTTTGCGTTCTTGGCTCAATTTTTCCAGAGCATGAAGCAAATAAAAAAACAAAAGTAAGACAGAGATACAAAATAAATTTCATAAGTCGTCTTCAACAAGTAAAGAATTTTTTTGATACTTCGGAAAAAATTTTTTAATTCCTCCAGTTTCAAAACTTACAGTAACAACGTACTCGCCTTCATCGCTGTAGCTGGTTCTTATAATTTGTCCGTGTCCGTAATCATCATGGAAAACGCAAGCCCCCATGCAGTATTTCTTTTCAAGCGGACTTTTTTCTGTGCGGCTGGCGGAAAATGAATCTGGCTTTTGTCCAAGTATGCGGATTTCATTTCCAAGCTCGGCAAGAAACGGACTTGGAATCATAAAGTTTGTTCTTCCAAAAAGCCGGCGGACTCCGCATGAAGTAAAATAAAGCTCATCTTTTGCCCGCGTAATTCCAACGTAAAAAAGACGGCGTTCCTCTTCAAGTTCTGATTCTGTTTTTCCTTCGCGCGGAAAAATTCCAGATTCCATTCCAGTTATTATCACGCGCTTAAACTCAAGTCCCTTTGTGTTGTGAAGCGTAATCAAAGTAACTTTGTCTTTTTGATTTTCTTCTTCGGATTCAGTTTTTAAAGTGCGGTCAAGATTTATGTGATCCAGAAAATCCAAAAGTCCCTGTTTTGTGCAAGGATACAAAACCGCGCTGTTTACAAGCTCCTGAAGATTTTCAATTTTCTGCGTGCCGATTTCTTCATCTTGGTCTTTGTGAAATTCTTCAAGCCCGCTTTCTTTTACAACTTTTTCAACAAACTCTGAAAGTTTTTTTTCATCCGCGGAAATAATATTATTTTCGTTTATCGCCTGACCTGCAAGCAACGCTGCTTCTGAAGTTACAGGAACATCCGGCAATTCAGCGGAAAATTTTTCAACAAGCGATTTAAAAAAATCAAATCCTTCTTTTGCTTTTTTTGAAAGCTTTAAAGATTCCGCGCCATTCAAAATTGAATTTCCGTCGGAAGCTTCGATTATTTTATCCTGCGTCGTATTTCCGATTCCGCGTACAGGTTTGTTTACAATCCGCCTAAAAGAAATTTCGTCCCGCTGATTCACAATAAACGAAAGCCATGAAATAATGTCTTTTATTTCTTCACGCTCATAAAATTTCAAAGAGCCAACAACTTCATAAGGAATTTTTTTATGCAGGAATTCCGTTTCAAAACCCAGCGACTGCGCATTTGTTCTGTAAAGAATCGCCCAATCGCTGTAAGGAATTCCGTGCTCGTAAGCCTGCTCAATAAGGCTGTAGCAAAATTCAGTTTCGTCATCTTGCGACGGAAGAAAAACCAAAGCCGGCTTTTTTCCTTTTCCGCGCGCAGACACAAGTTCTTTTCCAAGGCGGCCGGAATTGTTTTTTACAACATTTCCAGCGCAATTTAAAATTTCAGAAGTCGAGCGGTAATTTGTTTCAAGGCGGATAATTTTTGTTCCCGGAAATTCATCTTTAAAATTCAATATGTTTTGAATTTCAGCACCGCGGAATTTATAAATGCTCTGATCGTCATCGCCAACAACACAAACATAAGTTCCAGAATTTTCATTGACGCCGGAAAGTTCCTGCAAAAGCTTAAACTGCGCAACGTTCGAATCCTGATATTCATCAACCAAAATAACTTTGTAGCGCGCATGAAAACTTTTTCTAATCAAATCATTTTCTTTTAAAATCAAATACGGAAGCAAAATCAAATCGCCGAAATCTAAGCATTTATTTTTTTTAAGTCGGTTCTGATATTTTTCATAAACTTCAGAAAAAATCGGCTCGTCGCAAATCCGGCTCAATTCCAAGTCTCCGGGAAGAAGGCAATAGTCTTTTGCCAGCGCAATTTTTTTTGCATAATGCGATGCATCTTTTTTTGTAAGCGAAGGAACTGCTTTTGAAATCAGTTTTTCCATGTTATCTTCGTCATAAATTATAAAAGCATTGTTAACTTCTAATCCAAAGTCCTTTGCATAAAGACGAAGAAACCAAGTTCCAAACGAATGAAATGTTCTTATCTGGGATTTTTGCGCGCGCGGCTCAAGATTTATGGCACGCTCTTTCATTTCTTCTGCGGCTTTTTTTGTAAATGTAACAGCAAGAATCGAAGCCGGATTTATTCCAAGCTCCGAAATCATATACGCAATTTTTGTTGTGATTACCCGGGTTTTTCCAGAGCCTGCTCCAGCCAAAATTAAAAGCGGACTTCCTTCATGCTCAACTGCTTCCCGCTGCTCTTTATTTAAAACTGAAAGATAATCTTCCGCGTTCATTCAAGAAATTCTCCGTCAACATCAACGTCGGATGCGGCAAGAGCCTTTGCTTTTACAACAGCTCCCGGAATTATTTTTTTCACGGCGTTTTCATTGTCGAGGTCATAGCGCACAACAAAAGCTCCGTCAACTTCCGGCGCATCAAACCAAGCACGCCCGATTGCAAGACCTTCATCAGTGCCGTCTTTGTTTTCAATTATTTCTTCAATGAGAACATCGTAAATTTTTCCGCAGCGCATTTTTAAATTTTCGGAAGTTATTTCATGCTGAATTTCTTCCAGCCGTAAAGCTCTTGATTTTGCTTTTTTTGCAGAAACCTGAGACTTCATTTTATCGGCGGCTGTATCTTCTTCCCTGCTGTAAGGAAAACATCCAGACCAGTCGCTTTTTATTGACTTTAAGAATTCTTCTGTACGCAAAGCATTTTCGTCTGTCTCACCGGGAAAACCTGTAAGAAAAGTTGTGCGTATGCAGCTTTCAGGAAAATAAGAGCGGATTGTTTTTATGAGCGAAGTATAATTTTCAAAGCTGCCCTTGCGGTTCATGGCGCGGATTATTTTGTCATCGCCAGATTGAAACGGAATATCAAAATAAGGAAGAAATCTTGAATCGTTTTTCATAACTTCAAGAATGTCTTTGTTAAAATGATCAGGATGAATATACAAAAGCCGAATCCAAAATTTTCCTTCAAGCGCGGAAACTTTTTTTATCAAACTGCACAAAGGAGACTCGCCGTTTTTCTCATAAAAATTTTCTTCCGCGCAAACAGGATTTTTTAAATTTTTATAAATTATTTCATGCCAGTTTTTTCCAGAAGAAAATTCTTTGTCTTCTTCGCCGCAACCATAAGCCGCCAAATCCTGACCAATCAAATTGATTTCAAAAATTCCGCGGGACAAAAGAGATTTTATTTCCGCGACAATTTCATCTGAATTTCTTGAACGAAGTTTTCCGCGTATAACAGGAATTGCGCAGAACGAGCATCTGTTGTCGCAGCCTTCTGTGATTTTTACAAACGCGCTTCCTTTAAAAGACAAAAGTGAATTCCGTTCGCCGCAGCAAACTCCTTTTTGTTCAGCTTTTAAAACCGGACGTTTTTCTTCAAACAAATCTTTTACAGCGGAATCAATCAGCTCTAAATTTCCGTTTCCAACAATTCCGTCCGCTTCAGGCAAATCTTTTTTAAAGACATCCGCATAACGCTCGGCAAGACAGCCTGCCAAAAGAATTTTTGCATTCGGAAAAGCAGAACGCGCTTCCATAAGGGAATCCAGACTTTCCCTTTTTGCGCTTTCAATAAATCCGCAGGAATTTACAATAATAAGGTCAGCTTTTTCAGGCTCAAAAACTTGCTCAAATCCAAGGCTCGAAAGCCGGTTCATTATAAGCTCGCCGTCAACCTGATTTTTTGCGCAGCCATGCTGGTCAAGAAAAAATTTTTTACTAGTCAAGTTCAAGCACCACTAAACGATATTTTCCGTCACTGTCGCGAACCCATTTTATGTCTTCCGCCTGAACTTCACCTGCGCGTCCAACTTCAAGATCATAAGAAGAAAGTCCTGCGATAACATGAATTTTCAAAGCGTTGATGTTGCTCATCCAAAGACGAGTTCCGTTGTTTGAAGTAATTGTAACAAGCTCGCCGCTTTTGTAATAGCCTTCAACATAATCCTGACGGTCGCTTTTATATCTGAAAAGACAAGAACCGCGGAATGTAACATTTATTGTAAACGGATAAGCGCGCGTGTCTTCGTGGATTACCGTTCTGTTAGCATTGTTTTTTACAGCCGAAGCCGCAGGAATTTCTGAAAGTTCTGTTCCGGACTTTCCATCTGAAAGTGCAACAAAAGAATTTTCAATAGATTTTTCAAGAATTCTCACTTCCGCGCCGTTCGCTTCATTGTCATTTGAAACATCGCTCAAATAAATAATCAAATCCGCAAATCCGTCTCCGTCAATATCTATATCACGTTCCTCGCTAAGCTCTACAATTTGATTTCCAGAAGGCGTAAGAATTGAAAGATTTCCTAAAGTTCCACCAACTGTCAAAACAATATTTCCCTTGCCTTGCTTTGCAGGAACAAGAATTTGGTCGCCTTTGTAAAGACGTTTTGTTTCGGGCTTGCCGGTAAATTGATACTGATGGATTTTTTCTTTTTCAACTTGCTCTCTTGCCTTGAGTTCTTTTTTCTGCGGAATTTTCAACACGCTGAAATAAATATAAATTCCAACCGCCGCCAAAACCAAAATGACCGACGCGACAATCACTGGAACAAGAAAAACAGGCTTCTGTTTTTTTAGAAGCTCAACTGGAACTGGAGATTCCTGAATTTTTTTTGCATGATAAAGCCGCAAAATTTCATCTTTGTCCAGCCCAAGAAATTCACAATAATTTGAAAGAAATCCTATAAAATAAGATTCCCCCGGAAAATCTTCAACACGCTCATTTTCAAGTGAATCTATATAATTTTTTGTAATCGCAGTTGCACGCTCAATCGCTTCCATGGAAACTTTTTTTTCTTCACGGGCATTGCGTAAAATTTCTCCGTAGCTTTCCATTTATTACTCCGAAAGAAGAAAGTTGTTGTAGTTGTTTGCAGATGACGGCGGATCATAAATAAAACGCTGATCGCTTATATTCACATTCAAGTTGTAATTATGAAAATCAAAAATGTAATCCACATCCTGAGCTGAAACCGCAGCAACACGGCGGATTAATTTTGTCGAAGGCTCTACTGAAAGTTTTATTGTGCGGAATGCTTCTGCCGCGGATCTTCTTGAAAGCAAAAGATTCACAACCATTTCGTCGCCGTTTTCATCCAAAGGAACTGCGCTTTGTCCAGATTCGTAGGCAACTGTGTAATAACGGCGCAAAAGAGAAAGTCCCTGAGATGTAGCCGCGTTTGGTCCGGAAGCAGTAACGTTCTGCTCAAGAATTGCAGAAGTCGGGCTTGGCAAATAAATTGTAAGGTCGTCGCCATTAAACAAAACAACTTGTTCCGCCGGATCTGAAAAATCTATTCGAAGCATTTCCGGACGCTTAAAACTGATTTTTCCTTTCATTTCACTTTTGCCGATTGTTATATCGATGTCGGCTTCATAGTCTTTTATTTCAGCATAACGGTCGCTGACAGATTTAAAGAAATCGCTCGCCGTTGTAATTTCCTGTGAAAAAACCGCCGTGCAGAAAGCGCACACAAAAACTGCGGCACACAAAAACTTTTTCATTTAAAGTACTCCAAACTGATATATTGTAGAAAAATAATCTTTTATCGTCAACAGGCATATTTAGCAACGAAAAATGACAAAAGTGATTTTTATTCAGAAAAAAGTTTTAAAAATTTATTTGATGATTTCTTTTATTTCTTCAAGAACTGAAAGCGCGTTTATTCCAGTCTGAAGAGTTGAGCGCAAGTTTGCTTTTCCGTCCAAAAAGTCAACCGCGTTTTGAATCATATTTGAAAAGTAAAAAGTTTTTTTTGGCAGGCTTTCGGAACGGTCATTTAAAAGTGAATAGAATCCGCTGTAAAGAGAAGATTTTTCCCGGTGATACAATTTTAAGTATCCGTTTCCAATGCAGATTCTGCCTTCAGTTCCCGTAATGGAAATTTCAAATCCAAAGAAACGTGAGCGGCCGCTGATTCCAATTGTAACATCGGGGCATTTTGGAGTTGAATAATGCGCGCTAAACTGCCGGACATTTTTTTCTTCATCACGGAAAACACCGGTTACAATAGGAAATCTAAGAAGCGAATTTACAGTTTTGATTTTTTTTCCAGAATTGTTTAATCCTGAAGCACGGCTAAGAAGTCCGCCTTTTTTTTCAGAAGGATTTTCCAAAGATATTTTTTTCAGCGTTGAAGGCAAATCGTCCTCAAGGAAAAACAGAACTGCGTCAACCAAATGCGTTCCGTCGTGGATAAGGCTGTAGGCCCCGGTTTTTTCTTCCGCCGGATTATAAACGCAAAGGCTTGAGCAAAGTTCCGCACGAATGCTTTGAATTTCTCCGATTTTTTTCATGTAGCTTTTTGCCAACTTGAAATCTTCCGCAAAACGCCGCTCGTGGTTTACAAGAACCGGCACTTGGAATTTTTCCGCTTCTTGCTGAATTTTTTCCGCTTCCGAAAGATTAAGCGCAACCGGCTTTTCCAAAATCACAAGTTTCGGTTTTGCATGAATCGCTTCAACAGCTTCTTTTAAATGGGCATTTTCATTCACGGCGACTGTAACAATGTCCGGGCGGCATCTTGCATAAAGATTCGCACTGTCAGAATATCCAACGGCTTTTTTATTCGCGTCCTGCCATTTTGAAAGCGCAATAGAATCAGTGTCGCAACCGGCAATCAGATTTATCCGAGGATTATTCAAAAGTGCCATTGTGTGGCTGGCGGGCTGCTCGCGTTTTTTGTCAAGTCCAAGACTGTAACCGATTCTGCCCAAACCAACCAAAGCCGCCGTGTATTTTTGCATAAGCTAAAATCAGTCCATCAGCTTTTCGTATTTCTTTGCAAGCCTGCGGGATTTTTTTGCAGCAAGTCCGCAATAATTCGCCGGATGCTCAAAGAAATTCTCTGGATTTTCCACGCCGAGTTTTTCAAGCTGGGCAGTTATTTTTTCAAACGCTTCTTTGTGAGTTTTTAGAACTTCAAAGAATGTTTTTCCGGATTTTTCAGCTTCCAAAGTAATTTTGCGGATAACTTCGTGGCCGTCATTGATTCCGGCTTCGCCAAGCAAAATGTAAGCAGGCTCAGCAAGAACTCCGCCTTTTACTTTTCCGCCGGCATTTTCAAGATTGCGCGCCATTGTTTCTTTGTCAGCCTGAAGCCCCGAAACAACGCTGTTCATTCTTGCGACTGCCATTGTAAATCCTGCAACGTAATCTGCCATAAATCTCTGGCTTGCGGAATTTGTAAGGTCGCGCTGATGCTCTGAAATCTGATCCATGTAAAATGTAATCACGCGCGGACACATCGCCTTCCAAAGCGACTTTACATGCTCGCTGTTCCAAGGATTTCTTTTCTGCGGCATTGTGCTTGAGCCGACTTGTGTAGAAGCAAAGTATTCAAAAACCTCTCCGATTTCTGAACGCTGAAGATTGCGAAGGTCGTCTGCAAGATTCGCAATAATTCCGAACGCAACATTCATTTCCAAAAGAAGGCGCAAAAGATATTCCGGCTCAACAAGCTGATTTGAATATTCGCTTGCAGAAAGTCCAAGAAATTCAACATAGACACGCTCAAGTTCTTCCGGGTCTTTTACAATCATCGAAGGTCCGTTGTAAGATCCGACTGGTCCTGCAAGTTTTCCAACAAGCTGATTTGAAAGTTCCTCTATGCGCAAAATCGATTTTCCCAAGCGGCTTACAAATTCTGCAATGCTCCAGCCAAAAGTAATAGGAACGGCGTGCTGTCCGTGAGTGCGTCCAACCTGCGGAACTTCTGCGTCGCGGTCTGCAATAGCGCAAAGATGTTTTTCAAGTTTTTTAAGTTCAGGAAGAACAACATTTTTTGTAACATCTCTCATTCTACATGAAAGAGCTGTGTCAAGAATATCAACGCTGGTCGCTCCAAGGTGAACCAAAGGCCCGATTTCCGCGGAAACTTTTGTTTTCATAACGTTTACAAGCGCGCGGATATTGTGCTTTGTTTTTTCCTCTTCCGCATAAACTTCGGCAGGATCAATTTCTGAAGCCACTTTATCAAGATTCTGCGCAATTTCATCTGTGAGTTTTCCGCGCAATTTCAAATGGCTTTTTACAAGGGCTGCCTCGCATTTTGCGCATGAACGGATTGAAGCTTCTTCTGAAATATACTTAGAAAGACCGTTAAAAACTTCGGCCTCTGACAATGAATATCTGTGGTCGATACAAGAAATGTTTTCAAAAATGTTACGTGTTTCCATGAAAAAATATTGTAGTTCATCTTGCAATAATTTTCAATTGCGGAATCCACGCTGATTTTTTCGGATTAATTTTCCGTGAACTTAAACAATTTTCTTTTTTCTTCTCCAGCAAGATTTGAATATGCGCATCGATTTTTAAAATCCACAAGGACAACCTGAGTTTCCGCATAGCTCCAAAACTGACCTTTCTTTGCCCTGCTGAAATTGAACGCCCGGATTTTTTTTACAAGTTCAAATGAAACGTCCTGCATCACAAACACGCGCAAAACAACAGAACGCCTGTTCCTTGAAAAACCATCCGCGCCAGAAAGAGTTATTTCAGGCAATCTTTGAAGCTCAGACAAAACAAAATTTTCATCATTGCAAAACGAAACTAAGCACGCTTCTTTTTGCTCAAAGCCGTCATCGTTTTTTGAAAACGTTCCTGCAATATCGTATTCTTCGCCAAGGTAAAACGAATCGATTTTATAAGTCTGCGAAAGTGAAGAAATCAAAAGCTCTTTGTAATTTTGAAAATTCATTTTACGCTGGCTGCAATTCTGAATCCAAAAAAATTGTAGGCTTCATTCGGGTCGTAAGAATAGCGGTCTCCTGCCGAAACAAAAAGCGTGTATTCATTCCAGCTTCCGCCGCGCATAACACGTTCCGCGCCATATTTTGGTCCTGAATATCTTTTGGATAAATCGCCGGCTTCATAAGGAACTTCCCAGTCCCAGCAAAATTCAATTACGTTTCCGCTCATATCAAAAATTCCGGCTCCGTTTGGATTTCCACTTGAAGGACTTGGAGGCGCGCTTGTAGAAAATGGAGTTCCGGCTGTTCCAACTCTTTTTGTTCCATTTGAATTTTCAAAATACCAGGCGACTTCTTCAACTGGAACAGAAGAATCATCTTTTCCGTTTGAGTCAACTTGCCCGCTAGCCAAAGCTCCAGACTGAAGCCCTGACGGAGTTTTTCTTGCCGCATATTCCCATTCGGTTTCGGTCGGAAGCCTGTAGCCGTTGTTTTTCCAGTTGCATTCCGCCAAGTCGCACGAAGCTGTGTCTGTGGCATCTTTTAAAATCTGACCGTCGTAAAAATAGCAGGGAATTTTTCCGTCCATTTCGCTGAAAGCATTGCACCAGACAACGGCATCGTACCAGTTTATATTTGTAACAGGCTCATAGCAGTTCATTTGAGTCGGAGCTTTTCCTCTTGAACCAGAAGAACCTTCCTGTCCCGGATTCGCAAAAATATATCCGTTTTCTTCCGCCCACAACCGAACTTTATACCAAAGATTATAAGTCGTTTCGTAGCGGTTAATCTTGAACGGAAAAATTCTTCTTTTTGCAGTTACCGACTGGGAATTTTCTCCAATCACATATTCAATTTTTTTTCTTGAAGAAGCGAATTGAACAAAATCAATATCATTGAAAGAATCCTCAGAAGATTCCTGCGCAAAAATCTGTGCCGCCGCAAAAAAAATCAATGCAAAAATTTTTGTGAATTTCATTTTCTTTTCTCCGCTATTTTTTCCTGCTTTTTTATGTAGCGTCTTTGCTTTCGTTCAGCGCGCCGAGCTTTAAATGAAACTCTTTTTCTTGCTTCAACAGACGGAGTAAGACGGCGTTTCATAAACATAAAATATCCGAACACAGAAGTAAAAACGCAAAGCCCCGCAATCGCAACAGCACCAACCCATTTTGAATTCGCCCAAGGAAGCGGAACGTTTATTCCAAAATAGCTTGTCACTAAAGTCGGAAGCATAAGCACAAGATTCCAGGCGGTCATTGTTTTCATAACGATATTCAGGTTGTTGGACAAAACTGAAGCAAAGGCATCGTTCATTCCAGCCATAATATTTGTGTAAGTTCCTGCCATGTCCAAAGCCTGTTTGTTATCAATTTCAACGTCGTCAATCCAGTCCTGATCTTCTTCATCCAGCTTGATAATTTTTGTCTTGCGGAGTTTTTCCAAAAGCATTTGGTTGCTTTTTAAAGATGTTGTAAAAAACACGAGCGATTTCTGAATATTTAAAAGCTGAATCAATTCATGGTTCTGAACAGAGCGCAGCATTTCATTTTGAATTGTTGTGGCACGGCGATTAAGTTCCTTCAAGTAGCGCAAAAATGTAAGGTCGGCGCGGGACATAAATCGAATCGTAAAAGCCGGAAAATCGTTGAGCGAAAGTTCCTTGATTCTGTTCGCGGCAAAATCCTTTAGAACCTCGCAGTCAGTCCAGCATATTGTTATAAAAAATTTATCGAATGTAATGATTCCCAATGGAGCCGTAAAATAGCTTACATCGTCTCCCGGAGAAAAAACAGGAAGCTTTATGATTGTAAAAGTATATCCAGTGTCGTCGTTGCGCTCGATTCGGGAAAGTTCGTCCGGGTCAAGAATATCAAGCATATTTTCAGAGTCGATTCCGTAAGTTTCTTCAAGCTCGCGGATGTCGTCTCTTGTAACAGATCTTGCGTCAACCCAAGTGTTCATTTCCGGGACAAGCTCTTCTTTTTCCTTGCTTACAAGTTTTCCGTTTTCCTGCTGCCAATATGTAATCATAGCAAATCCCCGCTAAAAGGCAGCTTCCAAAACTATGCAAGCAAAACAGAAACTGCCGTAATTTTTTCTAATCTACGTTGATAACAACTGCCGCTATCCATAACCGACTCTATTTTAGTTTGAAGGCAAATTTTTTACAATCTTTATGATGTAAAGCTCAACGTATCTTTTTAAAGCCGGATGATTTTTTATTTTCATCATGCTCGGAGTGTCAACCAAAGATTCCGCAAGACGCCGGATTCGCTCCGCATTGAAAGTGTCAGCCTTTAAAGTGCGCAGAACTTTTCTGAAATAATCGCGGATTAAAGAATTTACATCCTCGCCAAGATTTTCGTAATTCTGCTTTCCGATTCTGTCGTTCCATTCGTGCATATAGCCTTTCAGCTCGCGGTCCAAAGTGCTGCTTTCCGGAACAAATTCCTTTTCAATTTCAACAGCAAGTTTTCTTAATTCCCTGCGCCTTGTGTTTTTTGGATCTATGCTATCATCTTCATCGCGACGTTTTAAAATTTCGCTTTCTTTTTCTTTTAGTTCATTTTGAATTTTTAAAGCTGCGGAAGCTTCTTTTCTTACTTTTGGCTTAGGCTTTTTAAACAAAAGTTTCATTATAAAAGAAACAATCGGCATTGCGTACCAGAACGGCAATTTTAACTTTGCATCTGCAAGAAGTTCCTGCCTGCTAAGCATAAGAAGCTCGCTGTAGGAAATAAGGGAATCGTTTCTGAACAAAGTTATATGCCCAGGAGTCTGGTCTTCAAAAGCGACAACCGGCAAAAATGAAGCATCCAAAAGAGCCGAAAGAACTGGTTCAATAGAAGAAACTTCGCGTTCAAGACATCTTTCAAAAGCCGCGTTTTCTTTCATTTCCGGCAAAACTTCATATTCCCTAAGATTGTTGTACCAGCTTTTTATAAGAGCCTCGCGCACCAAAATGCGCACATCGTTTGCAAGCCTGATTATAAGCGGAATGACGCGTTCCTTGAAAATGTAATATCCGTTTCCGTCGTTAACTTTAAAAATCAAAAGCTCCGGCATCTGGTTTCCAATGGATTCCTGAGTTTTCGCCTTTAAATGATTCATCAGCTGCTCTTCTTTGTACTGACCCAAAAGCGGAATTCCAGTTTTATCCTTCATTTTTCTGATGTCATTCAGATTGTAATAATATGGAGGATTTTTCATAAGAATATCCAGCTGTTCAAACGCCGCCTGCGCCTGCAATTTTTCCGCAGCCTTGGATTTATAATAAGAAGTCGCAATTTCAATTATGGCAACCGACTGCAAAATCGTAATGTCTTCCGGCGCAAAATCCTTGAGCTTTGTGTAATCCTGCTTTATAAAATAACAAAGCTGGCTCCAGTAATAAAAGTTGTCGCCTGTGTTCTTTAAAATATCAAGAACCGTTGACGGATTTGCGCAGAACTGATTGAAAAATGTTTTTATAGAAAGTTCTTTTCCGGGATTTGAAATTGAAAGCTTTTTCAAAAAATAATCATGCGACTCTTCCTTGTGCATGAGCTCCTGAAGTTTTTTCAGCGCAAGGTTTATAAGATTTGCAATCGGGAAAGAAGACGGATAAATCAGCGAAGGAACTGTCTTTGAAAAAACAATGCAGTAAAGAGTTCTGTCGTTAAGCTCTTCTTTGTCCAAACGTCCGTAAATAATTTCGTCAGCCTGCTTTTTTGTAACAACATCAATCGGAACAATTTTCGGCATATCGTTTATGCTTGGAAACGGAATCGAAATATTCGCTTCAATCTGATTAAACAAGTCGTTGTATTTTTCAATAAAATATGGAACAACAAAAATATAATCTTTATTTCTTATAGAACTGATTACAACCTGACGGTCAGCCACAAGATTATTTATTTCAGCCTCAAGCGCAACTTTATAATCGCTGGTGCAGTAACTTTCAAGCGCGGAATTTTCTTCAATATGATGCTGGGCATATCTGTGAACGTAGTCTGCGAACTGTCCGTATTCAAGCATGTCTGTTTTTTGCTTGGAACAATTGAATTTTAAAAGTGTCAAAATATTCGAGGTCGTAGCCATGCCGCATATTATATATAGAAAAACAACAAGAGTAAACAAATAACGCAAATGTATCAGGTGTTTTTATTTAGAGGAAATTTCTGAAATTCTGAATTTTATTTTTGAAGACAAGCATTTTTTGTAAAAAATCGGAAATAAATTTAACTGAAATCACGAAAGCAAAAAGCTTCGGAAAATTATTTTATTTTTATGGAGGATTTTATGAATGCCTTGAATCAAATTATTCTGGAAGGAAATGTTGTCCGCCAGCCAGAAAGAAAAAGCTGCAAAAACGGAGCTTCATTCTGCCGGATTCCAATCGCCGTGAACAGAAAGTACAAAGCCAGCGACGGAAACTACGTTGATGAAGTTTCGTACTTTGACGTTGCGACATTCGGACAAACTGCTGAACTTTGCGAAAAATGGTGTCCAAAAGGAAGAGGAATCCGCGTGGTCGGAAGACTCAAGCAGACAACAATGCAAACTGAAGACGGCAAAAAGCGCAGCATCATAGAAATTATCGCCGAGCACGTTGACTTTAAGCCGATTCCAAAAAAAGCTGAAGAAGGAAAAGCTCTTCCCGCGCCTAAAAAATCATCTGGCAAAAAATCAAAAGAAGAATCTCCTGAAGCCGCGCCTGATGAATTTTGCGAGCCTCCAGAAGAAGATTTGGAATTTTAGCATTTAAGCCGAATGCTAGATTTTGCATTTTAATGTCATTATCGGGCTTGACCCCGATAATCTCTTTTACAACAAATTCAAAATTGAGATTCCCCGATACAAGTCGGGGAATGACATTTTTTTAACTATTTCCGCTTTTTATTGTCTTTTGCAGCTTGGGCATTTCTAGCTTGCACCGCCTGATAAGCTTCCATTTTTTCTGGATTGTAAAATCCGTTTTTCCAGTTAAAGCGGGAAGCGCCTTCTATAAATTCATGTTTCTGGATAATCGAAACAAGATTTCTTATATCGCTCTTTAAAATCTTTGTCTTTGAAAAATCAATAAGCTGATGTGTCCAGCCTTTGCTTTTCAAAGTTTCCATTTTGTCCAAAAGACTAAACGGATATTCTGGCATTACAAACGAACCGTCCGGCGTTGAATTCACCTTAAATCCCATACCTTCCTTGTCGCTGAAATAAGTAAAGTCATAATCGCCCGGAAGCTTGAATCTCATTCGGAACAAAACTGGATAAGAGAAAACGCTAAGAAGAACTCGCGAACGTTCCGTAGAATTTTCAAAAACGGCTTCAAGATTTTTTTCAGAATTTTCCGCAGGAGATTGCAAAGCCATAATATTGCTGTTTTCAAGGAAGCTCACAGCCCAGCGGTTAAACGTGTAAAGATAAGGACCGGCAATCAAATTCACCTTGTATTTTTTCAGGATATTTATATGCGCAATGTTGTTTACAATAAAAGTTGAATATCCTTTTTCCACAAGAACTGAAACAACACTTTCAAATTCCTCGGATTTTCCTTCAGCGAAAAACGGATCAAGCGAAATCACAAGCATTTTTTTGCTGTACGGAAGCAACGGTTTTGCAGGAGAATCCTTGTTCAAAATATCATAAGTTGTTTCAGAATTAAGCTCAATTATAAGCCGCACTGGATGAAGCGAAGACACGATATGCGCATCCGCAACAGTTGAAACTTGAATGTAAAGTCCTTCCGGAAACCAGCTAAGCTCATTTTTTGCAAGCGGAGTAAGATCCAAAATCGGCAAACGTTCAGGGCCGGGCTGTTTTCTAAATTTTGAAAGGTCAGACGGAAGAACTCTTTTGTAACGCTTGGACATAGATTTTGTCTGCAAAAGATAAACGCTGTCTCCCTTGGAAAATCCCGAAGGAATATCAATCCACCTTGAGCCTTTTTCATCTTCAGAAAGAACGCGGATTTTGTGGCTTTCGCGGCCTGTGTCATCTTTTTTATGAAGCCGGATGCTGTCTCCCGGATCAGGATTGTAGTCGCCGCCAGAAATTGTCGCCATTTGAATAGAAAATTCCTGTTTCTTTTCCAAAGAAGATGCGTATTGTTCTTTTTCAGAAGCAGAAGCCGGTCTTGTCTGGTTTATTTTTCCAAGAAAAATTCCAGTTCCGCCAGCCTGCTTTGGATTCAAAATTTTTGCGCCGGCAGAATCAACTCCTTCTTCTACAGATTTAAAGCCGTACCAATAATCAGTTTTTGAACGCGCAAAGTCTGTGCTTAAAATTCGTTTTCCTTCCGCAATTGAGCCTTTTTTATCTTCGCGCCAATGATCCATTACATAACGGTAGGCGGCGGTTACAGCTCCAACATATTCTGCGCTTTTCATTCTGCCTTCAATTTTAAAGCTGTCAACTCCGGCTTCCATCAATTCTGGAACATGGGAAATAAGCTCCAAGTCGCAAGGTGAAAAATAATATCCGTTTGCAACAGTTCCGGGAATTTCAGCTGAATAAATTCTGCGGCAAGCTTGAGTGCAGACTCCGCGGTTAGCTGATTTTCCGCCAAGATAGCTTGAAAAAAGGCAAAGCCCTGATTCACTTACACAAAGCGCGCCATGAACAAACATTTCAAGTTCGGCATTTGTCTTTGCTTTTATCGCGCGGATTTCCTCAAGTCCAAGTTCACGCGCAACAACAACACGCTTTACGCCCTGCTTGCACAAAAGATTTGCAGCCGCCGCGCTTTCCACATTCATCTGGGTTGACGCATGAAGCTCCAAGTCCGGGAAAAATTCCTGGCACATTCTGATTACGCCAAAATCCTGAACAATTATTCCGTCCGGCCCGATTTTATTTAAATATGAAAGAAATCTATAAAGACGTTCTGTTTCGTTTTCTTCACAAACAGTATTTACAGTTACATAAATTTTTTTGCCAAGCCGATGCACGCTTTGAACAGCAGCCTCAAACTGATTCCAGGCAAAATTTGAAGACCTAAGTCTTGCATTAAAACTCTTCAAACCCATGTAAACTGCATCCGCGCCTTCGCCTATAGCAGCATCAAGCGCCTCAATATTTCCCGCAGGAGCTAATAATTCTGTCATTTTTTCAGTATACAAGTTTTCTTTAAGTTTGTCATTGCAAGTCAACCGCCTTGAATAAGCTCGTTTATTTAGGTATATTTTCCGCATGGGGAATCGAAATTTTTTTAAGGACTTGCTTAATTCATTCTTTGGAGGAAACAGTCCAGAGGCCGCAAAAAAACGTGCCTTAAAAAACATTGCAAAAAGCCTTTCTAAGACCAAATATCATTTTTACAAGACTTCTTCTAATGAAATAGATCCAAGCTTTGCAAAATTCTTTTACGAAATATATAAAGCAATTTCACCAGCGCAGGCAATGCTTCAGTCTATAAATCCAAAAGCATTTAAACGGATTGTAATTGACAATTCTCTTTCGGACAAACAGCTTGAATCGCTAGGGAACATTTCGGAGCTTGCAATTATAGACGCCGCAAAGAAAAAACCGCTAAAAGAAGTTTTTGAGCAGACAAAACTTTACGTGGACGCATTTTCCGCAGAATTCGACAGCAACAAAATTTCTGCAATCGACGGCGTTTACACAAAACTCATGGGCTTTGTAAATTTCGTGCAGTTCGATTATTTCTTTATGCTCAAAAAATTCGACAGTTCACTTAAAGAGCACAATTTTTCAAATCCGCCAAGATTCATGCCGATAAGCGGAACTTATGTTCTTGAAGACTTGAAAAATTTCATGGATGTCGCCTGGTCGATTCCGTTTGATTCTTCTTGGGACGATGTTTTCAAACTGATAAAAAAAATAAAAGGCGCAGATCCAGTTTCTCCGGGCGTTTGGAAAAAAATCCTTGCAAGAATCCGCTATTTAAAAGAAAACAAAATTATCGAAATGCTCGTTCAGCTTATTTCCGAAGATCCGTCTTACAACGAAGTTTACGCAGCAAAAGATTTGTACATCGTTGACGATTTTATCTCGGAAGTAAAAAAGCAGGCGGAAAACAATTTGACTGCTCTGAAAGAAAAGCAGACAGAAGGAAAAATTGAAGTTTTGCTGAACCAAATTTTTGGAACAACTCAGATAGAAAAACTCAAATTTTATACAGAAGCAGGAAGCGCGCCTTTTGAACGCAAGGAAATCGGAAAATTTGAATATTGCGAGCCACTTGCGTACTTGAAGAAATTTATTCTCGACTATGTAAAAAAAGATGTAAAGGAACTTTCCGACATTCTTCTTGTCCGCGGTGAGTGGGCAAGCCAGCAGCTGGCAACTCCAATGAGCGAGGCTTTCCATCAGCTTGTTGAAAACGCAGACAAAATTATAGCTTTGGACAACAGCCTTGACGACAGCGTTGACCTCGGCTTAAAAATGAAAACTCACCTTCCGCGCACCGAACGCGACAAAGAATCAAGAAACATAATTCATTCAACATTGAATTTTGTAAACACATCCGCCGCAAGAATTATTCTTGGTTCTGTAAATCTTTTCATCACTTATGGAAGAAACCTTAAAATGGTTCTTGAAGACTGCATAAAGCCGCATCCAACCTTAATAAGAAACTGGAAAGACATAGACCATTTTGCAGAAGGAAAACTCAAGCAAATGTGCATCGGCGTATACAAGGAAATTTTTTCATTTGTTTCCCTTATGCAGAATTTCCACATTGAAGTAAACGAAGACGCTTAAAAACCACGGAGCATCTATGACTTACACAACAAATCTTACAGTCCGCTCTTACGAATGCGACAGTTACAGCCATGTAAACAATGCAGTTTATTTAAATTATCTTGAAACAGCACGCATGGATTATCTGCACCAGATTGGATTCAACTACAAGGGAATTGTAGAAGCCGGCTACTATCTTTACGTAACGCACATTGATATTTTCTACAAGAATTCAGCGTTTCTTGATGACAACCTGATAATTGAAACAACTCCTGTAAAACTCGGAGCTGTAAGCGGAACTTTTCATCAGACTATAAAAAAAGAAGACGGACACATTTGCGCAGAAGCTGATGTAACTTGGGCTTCTGTAAAAAACAACGCGCCTGCCCGACTTCCAAAAGAATTTATTGTAGACGGACTTCGCCCGTAAATTTATTTTAAAACAGAATCAACTAAAGCCTTTAAACCCGGATCTTGCTTTACCGATGAAGTTTCAAGATTTTCTTTTATTGTAAAGATTCCGTTCTGCTCAACAATTGCCTTAGTCATATTTTTTGTCCTTAATGATGATTTTGTAATTTTTGAAAGAAGTCCCGAAGCGCAAGGCTTGTTTTGCTTTGACATTTCAAGAGCTTTTTTCATAAGTCCATGCTCCGAGGAAGAAGAGGAAGAATTACAGATTTTTTGTTCTTTTTCAAATTCCGACATTTTCTTTTAGAGTCCTGAACTTATAAATTTTCGACATAAGGATAAAAAAGTTTAGCACATTTATTTTCCGAAAATTCCAAAGAAAAATCAAGCGAAAAGTTAGCATAATGCAAAAATTAAGGCGTACTTTCATTTGTTTATTTTAAAATGTATAATGAATTTTATGATTGAAATTCAGCAAGAGCAAGAACGCAAAGTAAGATGCCTTTTAGTCGGCGCGCCAGATAAAAAAAACGGAAATCCAGAGCCAAAGGAACTTCAAAATTTAGTGCAGACGCTGGACATGGAAACTGCCGGCACAATCGTGCTTACGCGCATAGAACCGACTCCAGCTTACGGAATGGGAACAGGAAAAGCGCAGGAAATTGTGGACAAGGCAAAGGAAGTTTTTGCGGACTGCATAATTTTTGACTGGGAAATAGATCCGTCCAAGCAACGCAACTGGGAAAAACTTGCCAATATGCCGGTTTTTGACAGAAATGAAGTAATAATAAGAATTTTTGATTCACGCGCACAAACAAAAGAAGCAAGCCTTCAAGTTGAACTTGCAAAGCTCCAGTATTCACTTCCAAGGTTAAGCCACACTTACGGAGACATGGCGCGGCAAAGAGGCGGCTCATTCGGAAATAAAGGAAGCGGCGAAACTCAGCTGGAACTTGACCGCCGTCAAATAGAAGACAAAATTGTTCAGATAAAAAAAGAACTTGCGCAAGTCGCAATAAACAGAAACATTCAGCGCAAGCAAAGGGAACGAACCGCAACTGCAACTTGCTCTTTGGTCGGCTACACAAATGCCGGAAAATCAAGTTTGCTAAATGCGCTCACCGGGGCGGATGTTCTTGTAGAAAACAAGCTTTTTGCAACGCTAGATCCAACCACAAGAAAATTCGCGCTTTCGGAAGCCTCGTCTGTTTTAATGACGGACACAGTCGGATTTATTTCAAATCTTCCGCATACTTTAATCGACGCATTCAAATCCACGCTGGAAGAAACTTCGCTTTCTGATTTTCTTTTGATTGTGGTTGACGCTTCTGACCCTGACTGCGAAAAACAATATCAGCAAGTTCAGAAAGTTCTAAAAGAAATTCACGCTGAAAAAATTCCGCAAGCAATTATCCTGAACAAGTTTGATCTTGTAAAAGAAAATTTTATCACGGTTTCCCAGCTGAACAAAGCATTTCCAAACGCAATTCATGCAAGCGCAAAAACAGAACTAGGATTTGAAGAAATAATTTCGGTGCTTACAGAAAATCTTCTTGGCGCAGAACGGAAATTCAAAATTCCAATGGAAAGAGCCGACTTGGTTGAGCTTGCAAGAAAAAACGGAACAATTGAAAAAGAAGAATGGCTTGAAAATTCCATCGAGTTGACTGCAAGAATTCCCGGAACATTCGATGAAAACAAAAACGCAACAACCAGAACACTTTCTTTACTAAAGGAATTTATTGTATGAATCTGAATAAACTGAACAAATTTCTTTTTGCGTTGGCGGCCGCAATTGTTCTTACAATAATAATTGTTACAATCGCTTTTTATATATTCACAAAAGAAAATCCTGCAAGCGCATACAGAAAATCAGATCCAAGTCCGAAGAAAATCACAAACATGAACGCAGGAAAAGAAAAAAGTATGGACGCATTCACGGACATCGGGCAGCTTCGGATTTTCACAAAGCAAATTTCAGAAAAAGACGAGCAAGCCGTAATCGTGATTTCCCCGTGGTTTTCATATCCTGCGGAAGACAAGGCTTTGTTTGAAGAACTTTCATTAAAAGAACGGCAGATAAAATCGATTTTTACAAATTATTTTTCTGCGCTCACTTTCAGCCAAATCCGGGCAAAAGGAGAAAATTTAATAAAAGAAGAACTGCTTCAAAAAATAAACGAAAATCTTGTAATGGGACAAATCCGCGCGGTTTATTTCAACGATTATATCTTTATAGAGTAAAAAACATTCTCTTTACAGCAAACATTTCTTGCAAACAAATTTCAGCTTTGCTTGTCCATTTCCATGTTGCAAAGCTCATCGCAAATTTCGTTGTACTTTACGCCCGCATGACCTTTGACCCATTTCCATTCGATGTCAAGAAGATTGTAAACTGAATCAAGCTGAACCCACAAATCTTTGTTTAGAACAGGTTTCTTTGCGGAAGTTTTCCAGCCGTTTTTTTTCCAGTTTTGAATCCAAGAAGTTATTCCGTTTTTTACATACTGGCTGTCTGAATAAACTGAAATATGCTGATTTTTCCAAAGCGCATTTTCAGCAATTGAATTCAGCGCGCTTATTGCCGCCATAAGTTCCATGCGATTGTTTGTTGTAAGTTTTTCTCCGCCGGAAAATTTGTATTCTTTTTCGCCGTCAATTATAACGCAGCCCCAGCCTCCGCAGCCAGGATTTCCGCGGCAGCCGCCATCAGTGTAAACAACAATTCCTGAATTATTTTCCATTAAAATCTCCCTTTCAGTTTTTTATTCCGCAAGAATCCATTTTAAATTTCCTGCCGCTGATTTTATTCCGTTGACAAGTCCGATAAAAAATAAAATGCCGAGCAAAAAACTCCATCTGCCGACTGTGGTAAATCCCAAGAAGCAGAACAAAATCTGAATTATGCTTAAGAAAAGTCCTATTAAAGAAAAGCCTTTTTTGCTCTCTGAATTTTTTGAAGAATAAGTGTAAGTGTACTGATAATTTCTGTTGTTGAAAAAATCCGCAAAAGGGTCGCCTTGATAAAATCCGCCATTCTGCTGAAAATTTTCAGAAAAGCCGTTCATGTTGTACTGGTCGTACTGGCGGCGTTTTATTTCATCGCCTAAAACTGAATAAGCTTCGTTTATTTTTTTGAAATTTTCTTCCGCGGATTTATCGCCCGGATTTCTGTCTGGATGAAATTTAAATGCTAAATTTCTATAGGCTTTTTTGATTTCTTCCGCAGAGGCATTTTTTTCAACATTCAAAATTTTATACAAATCTTCCATATCAGCAAACAACTCTTAAAACTAAACTTACTAAAATCCATTGAATAAATCAATTGAAAAAATCTAATTTTTTATTATTACCCAAGTCGCTCCAGAACCGCCGTGATTTCTGTCTGGATGGCCGGAAGTTCCAAGCCGCTTGTCTTGCTCAATAAAAAGCCGCACAACTTGCCCAAGGACCGGATCTGTTCCGTGGCTGTGATTTCCTTTTCCGTGGATAATAAGAATTTTCTTGAGCTTCCGAATGTAGCAGCTGTCAACAAAAATTTTAAGTTTGTCCCAAGCTTCTTCTCTTGTAAGCTGATGCAAATCTATTGTGGCTTCTGGAGCAAGCGTCTTTAAATAATTTATATCATTCAGTTTTTCCTGACGCGCATTTTCTTCAAACGCCTTGTCTTTGTCCACCGTGCCATATCGTCTAAGCCAAAGCTCCATCGGATTTATGCGCTTCTTGTTGTCCTGCTCCATAATCTGCTCGTAAGAATAACCTTGACGCGCGGCTTCTTTTTCTTCTTTTGTGGGAGCATTTGCTTTTTTACGGCAAACCTGCGGTCCTTTGTTTTTTTGAACAGGCTTTTTCTGAATAGAATCCCATTGCGATAAAATATCACCAAAATCCATTTTTAAATTCCTTGCTATTTTATTAGATAAACATTTTCCGCCGAAACCCAGCCGTAAGTATCATTGTGCCTTATGTACATCCAGCCGCCCGCAGTTCTTATTATAGAAACAACGCTTCCGGCCTGAATGGTTACACCTGTTGGAGCTGTTTTTTCTGGAATCGGACTCATTGTTCCGCCTGCATAAATTCCGCGGGAAGTAAACAAGTGGTAGCCGTAAATCGACAAGAAAACTGCAAATGTAACAAACATAGAAACAAAAATCGCGCAAGTTTTTTTCCGCTTGAAAATAAAAAGCAAAACTGAAAGAGCCAGCAAAATAAAAACAGCGCAAAACATTATGGCAAAGAAAACAACGCTCGGCTCAACTCCAGACGGAGAAAGTCCGACAGAAAGTTCAATCTGCCTTCTTTCTTTAAATGCCGAATTAAAAAACGGAATTGAATGGCGTTCTTTTTTATGAAGCTCAATCAAATTCAAAATGTCGTAATTTTTCGCTTCCGGCTTGGAATCATTTTTGTCATAACTTAAAGGCTCGATAAATGCGTAAGCAAAAGGACTTTCCTGCTTTGGCTCTCTGACCGCTGATTTTTTTTCATGAATTTTAAAAGCAATCGGCGGACATTTTATATCGCTGATTGTTCCGTTGTACGAAACCGCCGTAACAAAAATTTCGGGAAGAGTCCAGTTTCCAGATTTTAAAGGCTGCCAGTCAAACACGGCGACAGGCTTGAATTCCGTAGAAAAAGAATCTTCACCAGAAAAATTAAATTCGCGAAGTTTTTTAAATACAGAATCTTCCGGAATATTCCAAGAAACATTTTTTACAGAATTCGCATACTTCACATTTACGGTAAAAATAATGTGCTGACCTTCATAAGCTTCGGCAATTTTTCCTTTTGAAGGAACATTCAGATTGTTAAACGAAACTGAAACCTGCGGATTTATAAATTTTGGATTTTCAAAAACTTCAACAGGATTAAACGGAATTTGATAGAAGCTGCCGTTTATAACAAGATCGATTGGACTGATTTTGTAAAATCCAGTTTTTAAAAATTTCATCCAAATTGTAATTCTTGTTCCTGCTGAATATTTTTCGTCCTGCCCGTTTCCGCTTTTTATCATAACGGTTTCTTTTTTTGACGAAACAAAACTTACATTATGCGGAAGAGAATTTACGGCAAGCTGAATGCTGTCTGGAGTAACGCCTTCAATTTCAACATAAAATGAATTGTCGGTTTCTGTAAATAAAGTTTCCTGATTTTGCCTGAACCGCAAGCTCCATAAATAATTCCATGAAACTGGCTTTGCAAAAACAGAAAATGCCTGAGCAACAAGCAAAATGAAAATTAATAATCGCGGGAAGTCCGTTCTGAATCTTTTTGCATATTTTTCCATTGCTGTCTTTCATCCTCCCGAATTATAGAATAAAGCGCATTTTGAATATTCTGTTCTTCTTTATTTTCTGACAAAGGCACAAGTTCCTGCGCGGATTCTCTTGAGCGTTCTGAATTTTCCCTCAGCGAAAGCTCAAGATTGATTTTTGCATTTATGCTAGTGCTGTCTATCAAAATTGCTTTTTTGAAAAAATCAGTTGCCGCTTTGTAATCTCCGTTGCGGTGCGCAATTATTCCAGAATTATAAAGAATTGCAAATTTAATTTTATCCGAAGCGTTTTCATAAACTTGAGAAAATCTTTTTAACGCGGCATCAGTTTCGCCTTGCATAAGATAAGTTGAGCCGAGTCCAAAAACCGCATACTGTTCAACAAGAAAATCTCCACGCGCTTGTGCATTCGAAGCCGTTTCCAAAAAATCTCCGACTGCATTTTGATAATCCTGCTTAGACCAGTCAAGTTTTCCTTCAAGAATTTTTACGCCGTCATTAAAACGCGGCGAACATCCAGTAAACAAAAAAACAAGAGAAACTGCGGAAACAGATGAAATCAATTTTTTCTTTCCGCCTGCAATGTCAAGCTCGCCAAAAATAATCGAAGCAAGAAAAAATAAAATTGCAAGCGAAATAAAAAGTCCGTAACGCTGAGTGCTCTGAACTTCATAAGAAACCGACGGCAACGAACCGTTAAGGTCAAGCATTTTTAAAATTGCGGCAGCAGAACCCATTTCCGAAGCATCGATGTAAACAACAGAAGGCGCAGAACTATTTCTTTTGGATGAAATAAATTTTTCTTTTAAAGACAAAATCATTTTTTCAACGCTGCCAGATCTTAAAGCCGTTTTTATTTTTGTAATTCCGTCGCCCGCAAAAATTTCACTTTCACGCTCAGAGCCAAATCCGATAATCACAACTGGAATTCCGGCTTTTAAACATTCAGAAAGAGAAGTCTGAAGGCTGTTGTCTGTTTCCTCACAATCGGTAAAAAGCCAGATAAACGAAGCGGCGGAAGATTGTTCAGGAAACGAAGAAAGCGCGGCTTTTATTCCATTGCCAAGACTTGTTCCCTCGGAAGTCATAAGCAAAGGCGAAAGATTTTCTATTAAACTTCTTACGCTCTGAAAATCTTCTGTAAGCGGAACAGCTGTAATTCCATCGCCCTTCGCAAGAACAGCGGAAACTGCGCATCCGTTCATTCTGTCCAAAAGCTCGCTTGCATAACTTGAAACTGCCTGAAGCCTTGAAATTCCGCCGGGTGCATCTTTTGCTTCCATGCTATAAGAAATGTCAAACACAAGTGAAACAGCTTTTCCGTTTTTCTGAACAGGCACAGAATCCGTTCCAAATGAAATTCCTGCAAGCGCAAGGACAACACAAATTCCGCTTAAAAATCTAAAAAAAGTTCTGCTCCAAAAACAAGCTGAAATTCTAAAAGAACCGTTTTTAAATTCAAAAACTTTTCCGCAGATATTTTTTCTTAGACGAAGATAACGCGCCACAACAAACACAAGCGCAAAAACCAGAGGAATAAAAAGATAAAACGAAAATGGATTTTCAACAGAAAAATTCATAAAGTCTCCTGCAGAAGAAACCTGCGCACAATCCAAGCAAGGCAAGCAAGAACAACAGCGGCAATCAAAAACTGCCGGTAATAAAATATATCCTGATTTTTTATGTAATAACTTTGCGCGACATTTTCATTTTTTGAAATTGAAGAAATAGCTTGCGACAATGCGGAAAGAGATTCAATCTCAAAAAATTTTCCGTTTCCCTCTGACGCAATCCGCGCAATTGAAGACGTGTCAAATTTCGATTCAAGATAACCTGAATAAATTTTATTTGACTTTGGATCTACGTAATCAATCGGGACAACGCCTCTCGTTCCCACGCCAAGAATGTAAAGTGAAATATCTTTGTTCACGGCAAGTCGAGCCGCAGTGTGAGGATGAACCGCGCCTGAATTGTTTTCTCCGTCAGTAATAAGAACAATACTTTTCTTAGGCGACTTCGATTTTTCAAGATGATAAATTGCGCAGCTAACTCCAGTTCCAATCGCAGTTCCGTCTCCAAGTTCTCCGACACTTACAGTTTTCAATCGGTTCAAAAAAAATTTTCTGTCCATTGTAGGAGGAACTAAAACAGCAGCATTTTCAGCCATTACAACAAGACCAAGTTCCGCGCCGCCATTCATTTCCGCCATGGAAACTATGGAATTTTTTGCAGCTTCAAGACGGCTTTGCGAACTAATATCTTTTGCAGCCATTGAAGGACTTACATCCAAAACAAAAACAACCGACGCGCCTTTTGAAGAATAAACTTTTTGCTGAAGATGAAAAACAGGATCCGCATAGGCAAAGACAAGGCAAATGTAAAACAATACGCAAACAACTCTTCCAAAAACAGAAAGAAATTTTCTTGCATTCCCCTTCCACTTAAAATTGCTTCCGTTCCAATCGCTTAAATTCAAAGGCAAAGAAAGCCGTGAAAAAATTTTTATATAACGCAAAATATAAAGCACCGGAATCAAAAGCAAAAGAAAAAATGCCGGAGGATTTTCAAATTCAAACACTTTTTTTCTCCTATAAAAAGCCAATTAAAAAGTTTAAAACTTTGACGCTATTTCAGGCAAAGTTTTTATTACACTCTCCTTTTTCAAGCAAATCAATTATTTTGCAAGTTTCCGCAACCATTGATTTTTTTTCGTTTTTAACAAACAAAGCCTGATGTGTTTCCGCTGGTAAAAGCTTAGAATCAATTGAACCGCTTGCAAACCGAATGTAGTCCGTGCGCACAAAAAAACACGAAAGAGATTCAATCGCCTCACAAACTTTTTCTCCTGCAAGACCGTTCAGTATGTCAAATATTTTTGCACCGACATTTTTTCCAGGCACAGAACAAAATGAAACCGCAAATCTAAATTCCAAATATTCGCGCATTGCAAGCTGCCATTTTTCACAAAAATCTTTATCGTCAATTTTCTTTTTTAAAAGCGCGGAAAGTTTTTTCTTTGTTCGCTTTGCATTTCTGTAAAGTTCAAACTGCTCTCTTAAAAATTTCAGTTTTTTCAAAATATGCGGAAGCCTTATCAGGACAATGCAAGACAGTGAAAAAAATCCGGCAAGTAAGAAGCCTGCAATCCACAAAAAATAATTTGTGTTAGGAAGCAAAAGCGGGGCTTGCGGAGATTTTAAATTTTTTACTTCAAGTTTTTCTACAAGCGAAAGAATTGTAACCGGCGCAAGTTGAATTCTAAAGTCAACATTTTCTTTGCTGCTGTTTTGTCCGCGGCAAAATTTTTCCAAGCTGAATTCTTTAAATTTTATTGTTCCTGTTTTCCACGGAATTATCGTTATGCAAAGATTGTAGTTCACGCCGTTTCTTACAAGAACTGATTTTGTAACAAGGCAGTCGTCCGGATTTTCCAAAAGTTCCTTTGAAGAAAGATTCAGCGAAAGAACTTCATCCTTTATCATTGATGAATCCGCAAAAGAAAAAAAATCTATGGGCGTTCTGAATGAATACTGAATCTGTCCACTGTCGCCAATGAAAACATCGCGCGGAATCATAACTTGCGTTCCAAAAGCAGTTGCGTTTTCACTTGGATTCTGCGCAGCTAAAAACTGAATAAAAAAGCACAAGCCAAAAATAAAGCAAAGATTTTTCTTCATTCCATTTTCCTAAAACGAATGTCTGTGCCTGCTGCTGAAAAATTTTATAAGCTCTGCGGCAGGGTCTTGAACAGTGCTTATAAACAAAGGAATTCCTCCGTGGCGCACGCATTCTTTAAACCAGTTTTCATTGCGCTGCTCATTTTCTTCTCTCCATCCGCGGATAAATTTCTGGCTTGAAGTCGGAAGAACAGCTTCGTATCCTGTTTCCGGATCTGCAAAAAGAACAGAACCAACGGAAGGAATATTGTCATCAGAAGAATCAACAATCTTTATTGCAATGACATCATTTTTCTGGCAAAGACGCGCAAAAGAAGCCTGCCATTCCGCAGCCCTAAAATCAGAAATGACAAAAACAAGACTTCTTTTCTTTAAAAGTTTTTCTGCACCTCTAAGCGCGCTGTCAAGAACAGAACCAGCCTTTTGTTTTTTTCTGTCAAGTTCAAAATGGGACAGAAGCATAAGCGAATGTTTTTTTCCAGATTCCGGGGAACAAAAAAATTCAAGCTCGCCGTCAAAAACAACCGCGCCAACAGGACTGGAATTATAAAATGAAGCAAGCGTCAAAAGAGAAGCGCATTCCATTGCTTTTTCAAGTTTTGTCTGCTGGCTTGTTCCCACGCACATGGAAAGAGAAGCGTCGGCAACTATAAAGACATCAAGTTCGCGCTCTTCTTCAAAAACTTTTTCAAAAGGCTTTCCCATTCTTGCCGTAACATTCCAGTCGATTGCGCGCACATCATCTCCGCGAAGATATTCACGGACTCCGCTGAATTCAATTCCGCGTCCACGGTAAAGCGAACGGAACGAACCGCTTTTCATTTTTTCAGCGAGAGAAAGAGAAGACAGATGCAAAAGGGAAGCACGGCGGCTTATGTCGTTTTTCATGGAACAGGCATCAAGTCTATGATTTTTGAAATCAAGCTGTCCGCAGAAATATTGTCCGCAGCGGCTTCATAGTTTAAAACGAGCCTGTGCCTTAAAACCGGCTTTGCAACAGCCTGAACATCTTCCGCAAGAACAAAGCTTCTGTTTTCAAAAAGCGCGTGGACTTTTGCGCATCTTAAAAGAGCAATTCCTGCGCGTGGAGAAACTCCAAACGAAATGTAACGCTGAATGTCATTGCGGCGGTTCATTTTTAATGCGACATCGGCTCTTGTAAAATTTACAATTGAAACTATGTAGGCAAGCATTTTGTCAGCAACAGTAACTGCATCCACAGCGTCCCGGCATTTTTGAAGAGCGGCGGCGGAAAAAACTTTGTTCACAGGAATTTCATTTGCCCTGCCTTCAGATTTTATAATTGAAATTTCTTCTTCCGGCGTAGGATATGAAATAAGAAGCTTAAGCAAGAAACGGTCAAGCTCAGCTTCCGGCAAACTGTAAGTTCCTTCCTGCTCAATCGGATTCTGCGTGGCAAGAACAAAAAACGGCTCGTTCAGCTTGTAAGTTGTTTCGCCGATTGTAACCTGATGCTCCGCCATAGCTTCAAGCAGCGCAGACTGAACTTTTGCTGGCGCGCGGTTTATTTCGTCCGCAAGAACAAGATTTGAAAACACAGGTCCTTTTCGCACAGAAAATTTTCCAGTACCCTGCTCATAAATCAGCGTTCCGCTAACATCAGCAGGAAGAAGATCCGGCGTAAACTGAATTCTTTTATATTCAAGTCCTGAAACATCAGCAAAAGTTTTTACCGCCAATGTTTTTGCAAGCCCCGGAACTCCTTCAAGAAGAACATGGCCGCCTGCAATCAGCGCCGTGATAATTCCATCCACGACATCTCTCTGACCAACAACGCGCTTTGCAACTTCCGCGCGGCATTTATTTATATAATCAAAACATTCATCAAGTTCAGCTTTTGTAACAACTTTCATTTGAACCCCAAATTTCCTTTTTCAACAATTATATCTATAAAACTATTCCATGTAAACTTCACCATAAGTGTGGAAGCCGGAATCAATTATAACGTCGTCGATATTGTTTTTTGTAACCAAAACAGGATTTAAAAAAATCGCAGGAATTTCCGCAAAATTATTGTCGATTGATTTTAAATTAGAAAGCGACTGGATTTTTTCTCCGCGGGCAACTCTCACTGAAATTTCAGCGGCAGTTCTGGCAAGATCCGCAATCGGCTTGTAAACTGTAAAATCCTGAAGTCCGCGCACAATGTTTTGGCAAGCTGCAATGTCAGCGTCCTGTCCGCAAATCGGAATGTGCTTGTCTGGATAATAAGTCTGCAAAACAGAAATCACGCTGTCAGCAACCGCATCGTTTCCGCAGATAATCGCGCCCGGAATTTTTCCGCTTGTAATAACATCAAGCATTTTCTGCCGGGACAAATCATAGTTCCAGTCCTGCGTATAAAAAATTTCATTTATAATCGGCAAGGAAGTTTTTATAGTTCCGCCAAGCCCACGCAAAAGCATTTTCATGTTGTAATCTTCTTGTGGTCCAAGTATGCAAAGCCAATTACGCAAAGGCGCAATACTCTGAAGTTCTTTTCCCATAATCACGCCCACTTGCCCAGAATCAATCGTAATATACAAATCAACTTTTGTGTTCAAAATCAGACGGTCGTAAGCAATGACAGGAATATTTTTTGCACGGATTCTTTCAATTTCATCTTTAAGAGAATCCGCAACTTTTGCAAGAACAACAACCACGTCAACATTTTTATCCAAAAGATACATGAGCTGCTTTTTCTGAACTTCAACATTGTTGCCCGCATTCTGAACAATAACGTCCGCGTCAAAATCTCTTGCGCGCGCCATAAAAACATCCAAGTCGCGTTGCCACCGCTCAATTGCAAGAGTGTCTATAGAAAATCCGATTGTTGTTTTTTTCTCATCCACAAATGAATTCTGCTTCTGCACGGAAAAAGTTCTTTTGCTCTTTGCGCATCCGGCAAAAACAAATGCAAGCAAAACTGCAAAAATTAAAAAAAGTTTTTTCATAATGACTCCGAGTTTCTATTTGTGTTTCTAAAATCAGTGGGCGAAATTCCAAACTTGTTTTTAAAAATCCTGCTGAAATAATTTTGGTCGTTGTAACCGATTTCCGCAGAAATTTCTTTTATGGAAAGCTCAGTTTCACAAAGCATGAGCCGTCCTTTTTCCAGCCGTTTGTCCGTCACATAATTTATAAAAGTTTCGCCAGTTTCTTCTTTAAAAAGTTTGCTCAAATAAAAAGAACTTACGCCCGCAAAAGAAGCCGCGTCATCAAGTGAAAAATTTTCTGCGATGTGTTCCTGAATATATCCAAAAACTTTTTTTACAAGCGGATTTTCTTTTTCATCTTTTGAGCTGCAAATAAATGCCGCGCACTCCGAAAGTCTGTTCTTAAAAAAAATCAAAAGCTCCGCCTTGGAATCAATCTTGCTCAAGTCGGAAAAAATATTTTCAAACGCAGCATTTTTCCAAGAAGAGCTTACGGACTTTGCAAAATTTTTTGCTTCAATCAAAATTTCAAAAACATTTCCTTTTATTTTGTCCAGCGAAAAACTCTGCTCGTAAAGCTCGCCAATATAAACTTCCGCCAAAAACTGAACTCCGGCTGCGTCGCCTAATTTTAAGCGGTTCAAAATACGCTCGTGCAATTCCTGAATTTTTTCATTTCCGCTAGAAAAATTCAAAAGCTCATCTGCAAACAAAAGTTCTCCGTCCGGCGAAGTTCTGTTCAAGGCTTGAATCGCATCTTTGCAACACTCAGAAACTTCTTCTATTTTATCGCAAGTGTTGCTTATTCCAGCCCGAAGCTTCTGCCCGATTTCCAAAGTCAAAAGCGTAAATATTTCCTTGACCGCAGAATGAAAATCATCTTGAAATTCTTCCGCAGAATTTTCCATAGAAACAAAAACAGCAATTCTGTTTGTCATAAATGGGCCGGCCAAGCACTTGAACTTTTGCGAAACAATTTTTCTGATTTTAGAACAAGCCTCGTATATGTTTTTTTCAGAACCAGGAATTTCTATGCAGGCAAAAAAGAACTCGTCAACTTTCATGTTGAAATAATCAAGATAACTTTTAAAGTCTTCATTCTTTGCCTTGCTGAAAATACACGAGTAAATAAAATCACTTTCAATCATCGGATAGACAATGTCCAGTTTTTTCTGAAGCTCCAGATTTCCAGAAGTTGTTCCGTTGCGCTCGTCAACAAGATTCATGGCATTGCGCACAGTCTGAATCACAATGTTGCGGTTCACGGGCTTTGTAATATATTTGTACGCGCCAATATTCATGGCTTCCTGCGCATACTGAAATTTATCAAACGCACTCAAGACAATAATCACTGCGGAAGGCTTAAGGCTTTTTATGCAGTTGATTGCATCAAGTCCGCTCATTCCCGGCATATTTATATCCATAAAAATTATGTCGATTTTTTCCCGGCTCACAATAGAAACCGCATCGCTTCCGGACAAAGCGGAAAATAAATTCACCTGCCCTTCAAAATTTTTTCTGATTATAAACTGAAGCGAGTCAATCATAATCTGCTCGTCATCGCAAGTTAAAATATTATACATTTGGAATCCTGATTAAAAACTTCATTTCTGAATCGTCTCCAGAAAAAATATCAAAAACATCATCACGGTGAAAATAAATTCTAAGCCGCGAAAAAACATTTATAAGCCCAATACCCGTATGCTCTCCGTTTTTATTTTCCGCAGAATTTTCCTTTGAAGCAATAGATTTTATTCCGCCGCTTTTTGCAGCCTTTAAAATTTCTTCACGAACGCCAGAATCAAATTTGCTTCCGTTGTCGCCCACAAGAATTTCAACAAAGCCGTCTGTTTCCTTTACAGAAAGAAAAACTTTGCCCATGGAATTTTGCAAGCCATGCTGAATACAGTTTTCAACCAGCGGCTGCAAAGTCATTGCAGGAAGCCTCTGGGAAAATTTATGCTCGGGAATATTTTTTACAAACTCAAGCCTTTTTCCAAAACGAACTTTCATAATGTAAACAAAATTGTCCACAAGTCCAAGCTCATCGTCAATTGAAGCGTCCTCTTTTTGCGCAATATTATATCTAAAAAAATCCGAAGTCTGTTCAATAAAAAAACAAGTCTTGTCCGCGCCTTCCATCATTGCAAGCTGCGCCCCGGTATTCAATGTGTTAAACAAAAAATGCGGATTTATCTGGCTCTGAAACGCCTTGAGTTGGGCATCCGCATAAAGAGCCTGCATTTCCATCTGACGTTCTCTAAGCTCGTTTTCTGTTCTGGCTTTTTCCCAAATTTTGTCTATGTATTCTCTTATGCTGATTATCATTCTGTCAAAAGCGCGGCAGATGTTTCCAATTTCATCATGCGACTTTTTGTTAAAAAGCGGAACATCAAAATCCTGCTGAGCCACACGGAGCGCAACCGAAGAAATTTCCGCAAGAGGACGAGTGATTTTTCCGATAAGAAGATTCAGCAAGGCAAGAATGAAAACAAAGAAAAGCGCAAAGAAAACCGCATAAACTTTAAAAAGCAAATTTATATTGTTTCTGTCCGCAGCGTAAAACTCGGCGTTGTTCTGCATGTAAAGAATATTCAGCTTTTGAATTTCCTCCAAAAGAAACCTGTAGCATTCAAGGCTCTGCAAATAAAAATTTCCGCTTGTGCTGTTTGCTCTTCGTTCCGCAACCGCCTTTGAACTATAATATAGAAAAGACTGCGCAAGCTGATTCACAACATATTCTTTCTGGCGCACTTCATTTGTAGACGGAGAATCCTGCATCGCATCGCAAAGGTCTTCAACTCTGGCGGAACTTGCATAGTAAGCGTCAATGCTTTCAAACGTTCTGTATTCAATGTAAAGCTCAAGCGAATTTTCAAGCCGCGCCAAATCATTTGCAAAAACATTCAATTCTGAATTTGACTTGTAAGCTTCGCCCACGGATTTTAAAACGTAATGCTCCATAAGCATTGTAAGCGCAAGGCTCGCGCTCATTATAAGAAAGGCGGCAATTATGCTTGCCATAATTTTCCATCGAAGGCTTTTGTTTTCTGCAAGCTTCATTTTTTTTCTGTTCTCCTTACCTGAAGGTCAGCTGTAATGTAGCTGTTCGCATAGCCTTTGTTTCTGTATTCAAAAAGTTCCGCCATCGCAGTCTTGCCGATTTTATTAAAATTGAACGAAACAAGTTTAGAAAGAATTCCTTTTTCAAGATACATGGATGCAGTTTCATTTTCTCCATAACCCAAAATTTTTATACGCCCGGAAGCAGAAGAAGCCGCAACAAGCTGAAGAACCATAATCGTATCTTCCTCTGTAAGGCAGACAACAGCGCAGCAGTCAGTTTTTTCCTGCAAAAGAATTTCTTCCACATTTTTTCTGTTTTCCTTAAGCGACTTGTCGAACACTTCAAAATTTGAAATTCCCCTAGCTTTGTAAAAATCCATAAGGCTGTTTAAAAGATTGCTGTGGTTCGGACTGCCTGAAATTCCGCTTATAACGATATACGCTTTTCCGCTCGGCTCAAAAAGTTCTTCTGATTCAATGCCGATTCTGCGCCCAAGATTTGAATAGTTGCTTCCGATAAAAGAAATCTGCGGATTTTCTGCAAGATAATGCCCGATTGTTATAACTGGAATTTCCGTGCCATCAATGCGGCTTACTGATTCAAACGGAAGTGATGAAGAACTTACATAAGCGATGATTCCGTCCGCATTTACAAACGAGCCGTAATCAATTAAAGACTGAAGCGAAATATTTTCCGCAAGTGAATCCGGGGATTTTAATTCCACCAGCGCGCTATAGTCTTGGCACAAACTTTTTGCACCTTCAAAAATCTGATTAAGAAAAACAGAACTGTCCGCCTGCCCAACAACAAGAATATGATAATTCCTATCATCGCCCTCAAGTTCCGCACCATGAATAGAAATGCCAGAAACAATGCGCACAAGAAACAAAATTCCCGCCGCAAAAAGAACAGCAAGCGGAACCGCCGCCTTCAGCACATAACCATTTTTACCTTTCACTGGATTTTTCCCCGCAAACTCAATAAAATAATAACATAGATTGAACAAATATTCGATACAGAAAAACAAGGAGGATTTTTATGAATACAAAAAAACTTGTGCTTGCATTATTTCCGCTGATGCTTGCATTTGCTTCCTGCATGAACATGAGCGGCTCAAACGGAAAAGAAGGCGCAATCCGTATTACACTTCCTGAAAGCAGTTCACGCGGTTCTATTACACTTTCAAAAGACAATCCTCTGTACGAAGTAAGCCTTATGCAGGGCGACAAAACGCTTGACACTAAATCATCTGAATCCACCGGGGGGGCGATTTTGTATTTGATGAGCTGGAACCCGGAACATACAAAATAGTTGTTACAGCAAGACAGCAGGACGGAACATTTCTTTCCCGCAACAGCAAAGAAGTAGAAGTTACAGCCGGAGAAACCACAGACTGTCCAATCACTCTTATCCTTGCAGGCGATAAAGGAAAAGTTTTCAGCTCGAATTATTATATACTGCAAGACACAAGCCATGTGGATTTTTTGCAAGAAAATGAAATATCATCTTCAACAACATTATCTAACTCTGGAAATAAAACTACAGGAGGTGAAGATATAGATGGAAACAAGTATTATGCAGAATTTTCTAGCTACACTTCATCTTCAAATGTATTCATATATAAAAATAGCACAAGTTCATCATCTGTAGATATAGAAACAAGTAAAGAAAAATCGAGCACAATAACAGATTTTCTTTATTATGATACTGTAAATTCTTCTCTTTGGGTTGGATTATATTCTTCAAGCGGATTTTATTTTGCAAACAATATAGATAAACTCTTTTATGAAGATGGCTCGCAACCAGGAAGTGTAACACTTAATACTCCTTGCACTCTTTCAGGGATTTCAATTTATCCGAATGCAACTTACACAGCCTTTGCTGCAAGCGGAACAGAGCTTTACATTGCATATACAAATGACGGAACTTCATATCTTCAGCGCGCCGCAATAACAGGAAACAACGATGGATTTACAATAACCGCAAAAGGAGAAGCGCAGTCCACACAAGACCTGGGCGTAGACGGACAAATAACAGATATAGTTATTCATTATGATGGCTATGTTTACGTGCTGGTTTCACAGACTGGCTCTTTGAACTTTTCTGATATGTATATGGTAAACAACTTAAATAGTAGTTCTACAGAAACAACCGTTTATAGCCGAGGTGCTATAGTGCGCCTTGAGCAAACCTCAAGTGGATTTAAAGTCTCTGCAAAAACTGGCTGGACGGAATCTACAAGAACTATTGCCTCTTCAAATAAAGATAAAAATACTTTTACAGATGATGAATACAACAATCGCAAGACTTATACATTCTATGATGTAAATGCATAGATTCCTGAATACACAGAAAGAAACTCGCATTTCTATGGTCCACGCCGATTTGTAGCTATAAAACCAAAAGAACTGGCAATAGCAGACTGTGGTGCAAATATAGTCATGCCAGATTATGGAAGCCAAAAAAGAGGAAAGTTGTTTAAACATAACAGAATTGTAAAAGTAGATTTATATAAATTCGCATTGGAATCAAGCTCTGTAACAGATTTGAGTAACATTAATTTTTCAAATTTAACGTTGAGTGGCTTAATTGAAAGCGTAACAGGCTTTGCTGATCTTTCTGACAATGATGAAAAATAATTGCAAGGTCAAATATAGAGTTTTATAAGATTTGTCATTGCCGTACTTGATACGGCAATCTTTCCAACGGATTATCGGGTCAAGCCCGATAATGACATTAAAATTTAACCCCTGCAACCACACGGCAGCCCTGCTGTCGTATGGTTGCAACACCCTCTGCCTAATGCTAGGCAGACCCCTTGACGTGTGCTTGTCAGTACCCCTTGCAAAAAATAATTACTCGCTAAGCCAGTTTGCAATATCAACAATACGGATTCCTTCGTAGGAATATTCCTCATGCCTTGTTCTTGCAATAATCAGCTTAGGATAAGCATCTTTTATGCTCAAAAGCGGAGCTGTTTCTCTTTTAAAAGTCTCTTCGCCTGAAATATCATCACTTACTTGGATATAAATTTTTTCATTACGCTTGACTGCGACAAAATCAATTTCTTTCTTATACAGCACGCCTGTATAAACTTCATAGCCGCGCCGAAGCAGTTCAATTGCAACAATATTTTCATAAACCCTGCCGTAATCAAAATTTTTTGTTCCCAATTTTGCATATCTAAATGAATGGTCTGCAAGGTAATATTTATCCTGACTAGACAAATATTTTTTTCCGCGAATATCGTAACGGCGAATTTTATAAAAAGCAAAGGCATTGCATAAATAGCTCAAATATGCGCTGATTGTCTTGTTGTTTGTTTTTTCCTGATTTGAAGCAAGCGCATTTGCAAGGCTTCGTGCGGAAACCTCACATGAAATATTATCAAGCAAAAAATCATTCAGCTTTTCAAGCAAGGCAACATTCTTGATTTTATACTTTTGCTTTATATCGCGCACAATCAAAGTGTCAAAAACTTCGCTAATATAATCATATTTCGATTTTTCAGAAGGATAAACAAAAGAGCCGGCCATGCCCCCTTCCCTAACAAAACTGTCAAAAGCCTGATTTTTTTCAAGCCCATCAAAATATTTGCAATATTCCTTAAAAGAAAAAGGAAAAACACGGACTTCGTAAGTTCTGCCTGTAAAAAGCGTCGCCAAATCACTGGAAAGCAAAAACGCATTTGAGCCAGTTACATAAATATGAAATTTTTCCGAAACATGAAGCGAATTGATTGTTTTTTCAAAGCCTTCGCAAAGCTGAACTTCATCAATAAAAAGAAAATTTTCACAGTTTGAATCAAATTTTCCCTGCACATAAGAATTCAGCGCATGATATTCCGCAAGATTTTCAAAACTTATGTCATTAAAATTTATATGGATAATATTCGCATTTTTCACAGAAACCTTTACATATTCAATAAAAGATTCCATCAGCTTAGATTTGCCAGAACGCCTTATGCCGGTTATTACTTTTATGTCAGGAGTCTGAACAGTTCCTTTTAACAAATCCAAATATTCTTTTCTTTCCACCAGTTTCATGCTTGAATTATACTCTTTCTATTTCTCAAAATCAATAATTTTTCAATTTTGAGAAATAAAACGCCATTTCTATTTCCCATTTTTAATATTTTTTCATTTTTGGGAAATGGAAAAGCAAATCAACTAAAAATTTAAAGAATTTTCTGGCAAAAGTGGAAATCAGTGGGAATTTGATATAGAATGATAATAGGTTATTTTAACAGTTTTCTTTATAGGGGGAATTATGAAAAAATTTGCGTTTTCAATTTTACCAGCGTTATTGCTTGCCCTTGTTTCCTGCATGAATATGTCGCAGGGAAGCGAAGGCGGTTCTGTCCGGGTTGTTCTGCCAAGCTCTTCACGCGTGCTTTATTCATCGGGACATGACGATGTTGATTCATTCACGGTAAGGCTTTTGCTAGGCGAAAAAATCATAAATGAAGAATCCATAAGCACAGAGGCTGACGAGACGGGGGGGGTAATCGTATTTGACGAACTCGAGCCTGCTACATACACAGTAGAAGTAGAAGGCTGGATGTCCACCAAAGACGTTCTTTTATATTTTGGAACAGAAGAAGCAAAAGTAACAGCAGGACAAGATTCTGATTGCCAAGTAAATTTAAAGAAAAAAGACTGCCAAATTTACAATATTTCAGCTGATGCAGAAGAACTAAAAACAGCCTGCGAATCAGACGGAAACGCATATATTTTTATGGGTGCAGATTCTTCTGTAAGCACAAATCAAGCCACATCAGCAAATAACCATCAACTTACAAACATAACTTCCGGCACAAAAATCATAAGAGGCAACGGCGCAAAAGTTCAGCAAAGCACAGACGACAACAAAATTCTTACAACAGAGGGCGGTCAGATAAAGCTTTTCAATGTAACAGGAAGCTCCACAATTCTTGAAATAAACAACCTTACATTTACAGCTTCAAGCACAGTCGAAACTTCTTCACTTGACGGCGCTTTAATTTATGTAGATGACGGAGCTACAGTAATTTTAAAGCAATGTCGTATGAGCGAAATATCCATGTCAAACTCTGGAACAAGCCTTATATATGTAAAAAGCGGCGGAAAACTTCTTGTTGAAAACTGCACTTTTTATAATAACAAAAGCACAGGTAGCGGTAACGTAGGCTATTCAGAATGTATACGCATAGATAACGGAGCACAGGTAGAAGTTGTTTCATGCAACTTTGAAAGCAACGGTGATGAAGATTTAATGGCAAACGCCGCAGCAATAGAAAATTCAGGTTCATGCCACATAACCAACACAACATTTAAAGGCAACACAGCAAACAGAGGCAGCGCAATAATGAACAATGACACTGGAATTCTTGAAATTGAAAGCTCAACATTTGACAGCAATACGTGCACTTCTAACGGCGGATATTATGCAAGAAGAGGCGGAGCAATATTTAGCCAAGGCGGAAGTATAAAAATCACAGACAGCACATTCACAGGCAATAAGGCTGGTGGTAATAATCCAGGAAGTGAAGGCACAACAAAAGGTGAATTCCAAAAACTTGGCGGAGGCGCAATCAGCATAAAAACAGGTTCACTCATTTTGCAGAACACAAGATTTGATAATAACAGCGTAACTTCAACAAGCAGCAACGACGCTTACGGCTATGGCGGAGCTGTTTTAATAGAACAGTCAGATGCAAGCCTGTTCTTAAAAGATGCAAGCGGGTCTGCTATGGACATAGAAAATTACATAAGCAATTACATGAACGGCAATACTACAAAAAAAACTGATGCCGGTGCAAACATCTACTGCAACGGCGGCACAATAAACGGCACTGTTTATACAAAAGCATGGGAATAAAACCATTACATTGCCATACACGAGAATGATAGTCTTACAACCTAATAACAGATGAAAAAACAGTGGGTTCTTAGGGCGACAGCCCTAAGCGATGCTGGGAAAGAAGGGAGGTTTGGAGGGAAAGAAGACCCCGCTTTCGAAGTAGAGGGTTTTCTTCCCTCCAAAAAGAAACCGGCCATCCGCTGCGGGGTTACAAATACAGCAGACAACCGGCATATAACCTGCGGATTTCTCCGCGGATTTTCAATTTAAAACTAAGACAGACCTGGAGATTCTTCTTTCTCCAAGCCTGCCTTTTTTTTCTAAATGCTACTCTTCGTCCTGAAGGGCATCGTATCCAGATTCACCAGTGCGAACCTTGATTACATTTTCAACAGGGTAAACGAAAATCTTTCCGTCTCCGATGTGTCCTGTATACAAGGCTTTCTTTGCGCTTTCCACAACAGTCGATACAGGAACTTTTGAAACTACAATCTCTACCTTGATTTTTGGCAGCAGGTTGATTTCAACTGGAACACCGCGGTAGTACTCGCTTGCGCCTTTCTGCATTCCGCATCCCATAACATTTATAACTGTCATTCCAGTTACACCAATGGAGTTCATGGCAACTTTAAGTGCGTTGAACTTGTTCTGGCGTGTTATAATTACAACCTTGTGAACCGCAGCATCCTTAGAAGAAGGAGTTGTGGCAGGAGCAACAACTGGAACAGCTTCATGCATTGGAATTGCAACGCCAGCTTCAGCAGCTTCGGCAATTTCTTCTGTGCTGTAAGGTGTCATAAATCCTGCATAACCTGAATCAAGACCATGCTCAAGCTTGTCAAGACCGATGATTTCCTCTTCCGCAGATACACGCAATCCAAAAATCTTCTTGATTACAAAGAACAAAATCGTAATTGTTACAACAGTCCATGCGATTGTGCAGACCATTCCAAGAACCTGAAGCCCAAGACATTCAAGTCCGCCGCCGTAGAAAAGTCCTGAAATCTGCTCGCCTGCTTTGTTTGCAAGTGAATATCCAGGAACTGAAGGGCTTGCAAAAAGACCAACCGCAATTGTTCCCCAAATACCGTTTAAGCAGTGAACAGCAACAGCACCAACAGGGTCATCTACACGGAGCTTGTTGTCCAAGAACCAAACACCAAATACAACCAAAAGACCTGCAACAATACCGATGATTGAAGCGCCCAAAGCATCCGCAACATCACAAGGAGCTGTGATTGCAACAAGACCAGCCAAAGAAGCGTTCAAGCACATTGAAACATCAGGCTTGCCGAATTTTATCCAAGTAAAAATCATACAAGTAACGGTTGCAAGAGCCGGAGCAATTGTTGTAGCAACAAAGATGCTTCCAAGCTGCGGAACAGAAGTTGCAGCCGCACCGTTGAATCCGTACCAACCCAACCACAAGATAAACACGCCAAGCGCGCCAATCGGAATATTGTGTCCTGGGAAAGCATTTACCTTTATAGAACCATCAGCGTTCTTTGTAAACTTTCCAATACGAGGACCTACCATTGCAGCTCCAATCAAAGCGCAGATACCGCCGACCATGTGGATACAGTTTGAACCTGCAAAGTCGTGGAATCCAAGCTGAGCAAGCCAACCGCCGCCCCAAGTCCAGTGAGCTTCAATCGGATAAATTACTGCTGAAATTACAGCTGAATAAACGCAGTATGAAAGAAACTTTGTGCGTTCTGCCATTGCGCCAGAAACAATTGTCGCTGTTGTAGCGCAGAATACAAGGTTGAACACAAAGCCAGACCAGTCAAAGTTTGCATAGTCTGTAAATATCTGCCAGTTAGGTTTTCCCATAAAACCAAAAAGCATATTTTCACCAAGGAAAAGACCAAAACCAATAAGGATGAAAACAACTGTACCAATACAGAAGTCCATCAGGTTTTTCATAATAATGTTGCCGGTATTTTTAGCACGAGTAAAACCGGTTTCAACCATTGCGAATCCTGCCTGCATCCAGAATACCAAGGCAGCACCAAGCAAGAACCACACGCCCCATAAATCCTTGGAGACGCTTTGAACAGCTTGCATTACATCTTCCATAAAAACCCCTTGTCTAAAAAGACGGTAATGAAAATAAAAAAGCGACAGTGATACCGACAAGAGAATTCCACATCGGAATCTCTTAACCGACACCATTGTCGCTTTTCACAAGTTATTCAGTTTAAAACAAAAAAAGCCACAAACTGCCCAAGGCAATCTGTGACTCCGTTGTCAACTGATGTTCTAGTTTTATCATTCTGAAAAAAAAATGTCAATATATTTTTTTAGAAAATTTATTTTTGCACTTCTATTGCTCGCTCAATTGTTTTTACGTAGTCTTCGCCCCAATATTCGCAAAGAAGACTGTATGCCTGCTCTTTTAGTTCCGGCGCAACACGCTGTTCAAGCTGCTTTAAATTGTTCGCCACAAAATTATTGCAAGCAGCCTTCATGCTTTCAATTAAAGAAGTGCTAAGACAATTCCCTTCTGGCGACTGTATAAACTGCACAATTGGAACAAAAGCCGATGCCGCAGAACACACACGCTGCCACCGTCCAATGTCCGTAATTGTTTGCGCGCTTGAAATTCCTGAATCTACAGAATATCTATAAAAACGTTCCTGAACTCCAAAATATTTTTTTGCAAAAATCGAAACAAAAAAGTAAAGACAAAGATCTTCCGCCATGGTGCATTCTGTAAACGGAATAAAAGAAAACGCTTTTTCCATCAAAGACCTTTTTATAAGCTTGCCCCACAAAAATCCGCAGTGCTTGCAATTTACAAAACAGTCTTCCGCAATCTGATTTCCAAAAAGCTCGCCCAAAGTTATCTTGCCTATTTTTTCCTGAAGATGCTTTTGCTGCGCTGAATTTTTTTCTGGATTTTCTGTAACTGCAATAGCCGTGGAATTTACTATGTCAGCGTTGGTTCGTTGCGCTTTGTTGTACAAAAATGAAATTGCGTTGCTTCCTTCCAAATAGTCGTCGCTGTCAATATAAAAAATAAAATCTCCGCTGGAAAATGAAAGCAAGTCGCGCCGGGTTTCAAGAATTCCAAGGTTGTTCAAATGCTCCTTGAACACAACTGGAATTTTTGTTTCCTTGGAAAACTTCTTTACGATTTTTTTTGCATCCTCGCCTTTTTCATTGACTCCGCAGGAAGCATCGCTTACAACAACAATTTCCTTTTCCGCAAAATCCTGCATAGCCACAGAGTCAAGGCATTTTCTTAAAACATTTTCCGTTCCATAAACCGGAATGCAAACCGAAACCAGCGGCTTTTTGAATTTCATGCGTAAAATTATAACACAAAAACATGGAAATTTAAAACAAGAATCCCCGGCACAGAAAAACCATACCGGGGAAAAGTGTATTTTTAAGGAGTCAAAATGCTATTCAATAAATTACACTCTAAAAAGCAAATCCTCGTAACTTGGGAACGGCTTGTATTCTTCTCCAAGCAAAGGCTCGATTTCATCAGCGACATCGCGGGCTTCTGTCATTGCAGGAATAACTGTATCAACATAAGCGCGGGCAATCTTCATGCAGTCGCCGGCATTCTGTGCAGCTTCGTGAAGCTTGTCAAGTTTTGCGGCTTTTTCTGCCAAGCTGTTTACAAGAGTGTCCAGCTTAGAAAGAAGTTCTGCCTGCGCGCTTGCCTTTGCGCCCGGAACAACAGCCTTGAGGTCAATTGCAGTCTTGCTTACTGAATCCATGTACTTGAATGCGGCAGGAAGAATATCCTTGCTAATCATTTCAAGCATTGTCTGGACTTCAATATTCAGAATCTGCGCATATTTTTCAAGCTTGATTTCATAGTGGCTGTTCATTTCAACATCTGTATAAACACCCATTTCTGTAAAGAGCTTGACGTTCTTGGAATCAAGGTAGTGAGCCATTGCATCAGGAAGAGTGCGAAGATTCAAAAGTCCGCGCTTTTCAGCTTCATCAACCCAGCTTGAATCGTAGCCGTTTCCGTTGAAGATAACTCTCCAGTGCTTTGTAACTTCGCGCTTGATAAGTTCAGCAAGAGCAGCGTCAAAGTCACTTGCCTTTTCAAGCTCATCTGCAAATTCCTTGAGAGTATATGCAACGATTGAATCCAATGTTGTGTTCGGACCGGAAATTGAAAGTGAAGAGCCGCATGAACGGAATTCAAATTTGTTTCCAGTGAAAGCAAATGGAGAAGTTCTGTTGCGGTCAGTTGAATCTTTTGGAATTGGCGGAAGAACGTCAACTCCAATTGTCATCTTCTGTGCTCCATGCTCACCAAGAGGCTTTCCGTCTTTTATAGATTCAAGAACAGCATAAAGCTCATCGCCAAGATACATTGAAATAATTGCTGGCGGCGCTTCATTTGCTCCAAGACGGTGATCGTTTCCGGCAGAAGCAACAGAAATTCTAAGCAAGTCCTGATTTTCATCTACAGCTTTAATTACGGCTGTAAGGAACAAAAGGAACTGCGCGTTTTTCTCTGGAGTTTTTCCTGGCTCAAGAAGGTTTTCACCAAGGTTTGTAGACATAGACCAGTTGTTGTGCTTTCCGCTTCCGTTAAGACCTGCAAAAGGTTTTTCGTGAAGAAGGCAAACAAGACCGTGGCGGCGCGCAACTTTCTTCATAACTTCCATTGTAAGCTGGTTCTGGTCGGCAGCAAGGTTTGTTGTTGTGAAGATTGGAGCCATTTCATGCTGAGCCGGAGCAACTTCGTTATGTTCTGTCTTTGAAAGAATTCCATACTTCCAGAGAGTATCGTTCAAATCTTCCATGTATTCAACAATGCGAGGATTAAGGGCGGCAAAATACTGGTCGTCCATTTCCTGGCCTTTTGAAGGTTTTGCGCCAAACAAAGTGCGTCCTGTCATGCGTAGGTCTTTGCGCTGGCTATAAAGTTTTTGGTCAACAATAAAATATTCCTGCTCTGGTCCTACTGTTGTGGCAACATGAGTAGCGTCTTCATTTCCGAAGAGCTTAAGAATTCTAAGAGCCTGTTTGTTAAGCGCTTCCATTGAACGCAAGAGCGGAGTCTTTTTGTCCAACGCTTCGCCTGTGTAAGAACAGAAAGCTGTAGGAATACAAAGAGTGTGCTCCTTTACAAACGGATATGCAGTTGGATCCCATACAGTGTAACCGCGGGCTTCAAAAGTTGCACGGCGGCCTCCGCTTGGGAAAGAAGAAGCATCCGGCTCACCCTTTACAAGCTCCTTTCCGCTGAAAGACATGATAACAGTTCCGTCATCCTGGGGAGTGATAAAGCTGTCATGCTTTTCCGCAGTAATTCCTGTGAGCGGCTGAAACCAGTGTGTAAAATGCGTTGCGCCCTTTTCAATTGCCCATTCTTTCATTGCGTGAGCAACCTGGTTCGCTACATCGATTTTAAGCGGCTCGCCATCATCCAAAGTTTTTTTCAAAGCCTTGAATGTTTCCTTTGGCAGACGTTCTTTCATTACTTTCTGATTGAACACCATGCTTCCAAACAATTCTGGTACATTTGTAGACATTTGCTAACCCCCATATAGATCTAAAACAAAGAAGGCGATGTGATTGAACGCCAAGAAAACTTAGCACTCAGCCACATCGCCTTTGATGTTTACATGGACTACTCTAATTAATTCACAAAAAAATGTCAATGAGTTTTTGAAAAGAAATTTCAAGGAATTTAAATGCAGAGTTTGCAACTTATCTATTTTTTATCGCCACACGGATTCAGAAAACCTAACGGTTTTCATTTTTTAAATTTTGTTATTCGTTCCCATTTTAATGAAACATCTCCAAAGTTTACTAAAAGTCCTACATCAAGATTCGCAGCATTCAAATAATTCAGAACCTGTGCGTTATGGGGTTTTGAAAGTGAATTTACAGATTTTAATTCTACAATAATGCTTCCATAACACAAAAAATCAGCAAAATATTCTTTATTCAACTTTTTGCCTTTATAAAAAACAGATAGCAATTTCTCTCTTTCATAGGGAATGTTTTGGATTTTAAATTCTTCTTCCAAAGCTTCTTGATATACTGGCTCAAGAAAACCATTTCCCAGTTCATTATGAACTTTCATGCAAGCATTTATTATTTTCCCCGTTTTTTCTCCATCAACAAGCATAATTTTTCCTTTGATTTTATTTTGCTAAAATTGGGATTCGTTAGAATCCCCAAATCCGTGTGGCAATCGTGGCAATATTCTTCTATGTATTTATTAGCTTAATTATTATAAAATATACCAGTTCCCAAAAATAATTGACAGCAAAACCGCAATCCATTAATCTAAAAAAATCGTCGCACAAAAATTGGAGGAAGAAATGTCCTACACAAAAGAAGAAGTTATTGAATTTGTTCAGATGGAAGATGTCAAATTTATCCGCCTTGCATTCTGTGATATTTTCGGAAATCAAAAAAACGCCGCAATTATTCCAGACGAGCTTGAACGCGCATTCAAAGAAGGAATCGCATTTGACGGCTCTTCAATTGCCGGATTCACAGATGAAGCGCATTCTGATCTTTTTCTTTTCCCAATTCCTTCAACACTCACTGTTCTTCCGTGGCGGTCAATTTCCGGAAAAGTTGTGCGTATGTTCTGCGAGATAAAAAAAAGCGACGGAACTCCATTTGAAAAAGACTGCCGCAACATTTTAAAAAAGGCAGTTAAAGAAGCGGAAGAAAAAAATCTCAAAGTGAACTTCGGCTCTGAATGCGAATTCTATCTTTTCCAGACTGACGAAAAAGGCAAGCCTACAAAAATTCCTTTTGACAATGCCGGCTACATGGACGTTGCTCCAGAAGACAAGGGCGAAAATATCCGCCGCGAAATCTGTCTGACTTTAGAGCAGATGGATCTTCACCCGGAAAATTCCCATCACGAAGAAGGACCAGGGCAAAACGAAATTGACTTCCGCTATGGACAAGCTCTTACCGCCGCAGACAACACAATGAATTTTATAACAGTCGTAAAAGCTGTGGCTGTGCGCAACGGACTTTATGCGGATTTTTCACCAAAACCTCTTCCAGAAGAAAGCGGCAACGGATTTCACATAAATATTTCTGTGCAGGAAAATTCCGGTAAGGAAGTTCAGAATGCATTTATGGCGGGAATCATGGCGCACATAAAGGAAATTACAGCATTCTTAAATCCAACGGAAAATTCTTATGAGAGGCTCGGCTCAAGAAAAGCTCCAAAATATGTAAGCTGGGCGCACGAAAACAGAACTCAGCTTATAAGAGTTCCGTCCGCAATAAATTCCCACAAACGTTTTGAAGTACGCTCTCCAGATCCAATGGCGAATCCATACATCGCATATTCGCTTTTAATTTACGCCGGACTTGACGGAATTGAAAAAGACATGAAACTTTGCGAGCCAATTGAAATGAACCTTTCAACTGCAAGCCCCGAAATAACTTCAAAGCTTGAGCGTCTGCCTGAAAGCCTAAGAGAAGCCGTAGAACTTGCCAAAAACAGCGAGTTTGTAAAAAAGCATCTTAGCGCGGATTTCACTTCATTCTTCAAAGTTTAAAAGGACGCAAAATGATTCCTTTAAAAGGCAGAAGAAAAGTTTTGATTGTCTCTGAAACACAAAGTTTCCACGACAACATTACTTGCATACTACCCAAAAGTGATTTTTTCCCGGTTTTTCATGCGTCCTCCGGTGGCGAGGCGCGCCGGCTTTTGCTTGAACTTCCTGTTGACATTCTGATTGTGGACTCGCCGCTTCCAGACGAGCACGGAATTATGTTCACTGAAAGTTTCGCTGACTTGAACATGGGAATTCTGCTTCTAGTAAAAAGCGAACTTTATGAGGAAACTTCGTACAAAGTTGAAGAGCAGGGAATTGTAACTTTGCCCAAGCCTAATTCACCTGAAATGTTTTTTACAGCAATAAAAATGCTTTCCGCAATGTCGTTCAGGCTGCAAAAAATGGAAGCAAAAAACAAGACGCTTCAGGAAAAAATGCAGGACATAAGAACTGTAAACAAAGCAAAATGGCTTTTAATCGAAAATCTGAACATGACAGAAAGCGATGCCCACAAGCACATAGAAAAACTTTCAATGGACAACCGCCAAAGCAAGCGTGAAGTCGCCGAAGAAATAATAGAACGCTACGATTCGTAAAACATTCTGAAAAAAAAACAGCCGGGTCAAGCCCGGCAATAACAGAAAAACAATCTTATATTTACTACTCACCAAGGGCGGCGGCTACAAGTCCAAGGAACAACGGATGTGCCTTGTTCGGGCGGCTCTTGAATTCAGGATGGAACTGAACGCCAACATAAAAATTGTTCTTGTCATATTCAACAGTTTCTATGATATTTCCATCTGGAGAAGTTCCGCTCAATGTAAGTCCGGCATCTTCAAGCGCGCTTCTAAAGTCATTGTTGAACTCATAGCGGTGGCGGTGGCGCTCAGAAATTTCTTCTGTCTTGTAGCACTTGTACATTTGAGTGCCTTTTTTAATTTTGCAAGGATAAGCTCCCAAACGCAAAGTTCCGCCTTTGTTCACGGATTCACTTTGGTCCGGCAAAAAGTCAATTACCTTGTGCGCGCTGTTTTCATCAAATTCACCTGAATTAGCATCCTTGAATCCGCAGACAGAACGGGCAAACGCAATAACCGCAATCTGCATTCCAAGGCAAATTCCAAGGTATGGCAAATTATGCTCACGGCAATAATCAGCGGAAGCAATCATTCCTTCAATTCCGCGTGAACCGAATCCGCCCGGAACAATCACGCCGTTGCATCCACCAAGAATATCGTCCACGTTTTCTTTTGAAATAGACTCGCTGTCAATCCATTTTATGTTCACATAAGAGCCAAGCTCATAACCTGCGTGCTGCAAAGCTTCCGCAACAGAAAGATAAGCATCATGAAGCTGAACATATTTTCCGACAAGACCGATTGTAACTTTCTTTGTGCGGTTCTGAATTTTTTCAAGCATATTGTTCCATTCAGTTAAATCGCAAGGAGGAACGGAAAGATTCAGCTCGCGGCAAACGATGTCTGAAAAGTGAAGCTTCTCAAGCATAATCGGAGCTTGATACAAAACAGGCAGAGTAAGATTTTCTATAACGCAATCAGGCTTTACATTGCAGAACATGGCGACTTTGCGGAAAATGCTTTCTTCAAGTTTTTCATCGCAGCGCAAAACAAGAATGTCCGGCTTAATTCCAAGTCCCTGAAGTTCCTTTACGGAATGCTGAGTAGGCTTTGTCTTGTGTTCATCAGAACCATGAAGAAACGGAAGAAGCGTAACGTGTATGTAAAGCGAATTTTCACTGCCAACTTCAAGACCAACTTGGCGGATTGCTTCAAGGAACGGCTGGCTTTCTATGTCGCCTGTAGTTCCGCCGACTTCTGTAATAACGATGTCCGCGCCGGAAGTTTTTCCAACATTGTAAATAAATGATTTTATTTCGTTTGTAATGTGCGGAATAACCTGAACAGTTTCTCCAAGATATTCTCCGCGACGTTCCTTGTTGAGAACGTTCCAGTAAACTTTTCCAGAAGTGAGATTTGAAAATTTGTTCAAGTCTTCATCGATGAAACGCTCGTAATGTCCAAGGTCAAGGTCAGTTTCCGCGCCGTCATCTGTTACATAAACTTCGCCGTGCTGGTAAGGGCTCATTGTTCCCGGATCAACGTTGATGTACGGATCCAGTTTTTGGGAAGCAACTTTGAGTCCGCGCGACTTGAGCAGACGTCCTAAAGATGCAGCTGTAATTCCTTTTCCAAGTCCAGAAACAACACCACCTGTAACAAAAATATACTTTGTTGATTTCATAGCACGCCTTCCTAATTCAAAAAAAAAATCCGCAGACTACAAAAGCAATCTGCGGCATATAGTCGCTTTAAATTACAATGTAAAGTAGTATGCCAAAATTACGCCTCACCGTCAAGATTGAAAGCTCTTCATTTAAACCGGCTCTTCTGCTTTGATTGCGAAAATCTTTATTCCTTCGCCGGGAAACTTTTTCTTTATCGCCTTCATTACAGCTTGCACTTTTGGAAAATCCTCATCTTCAATGTAGCTTACAAGCACAAAATTTTTTTCAGGCCAAGTTGTGTTTCCTAGCTTGCGGTCATTTCCGCCGCGTCCATAAACAAGCGGAAACTTCGTGTACAAAATATCTGGAACATATTCTTCCAAAGCCTGAGTAATGTCATCTTCAACAGATTTATTTGAAATTATTTCAACACGCTGCATTTATTTTTCCTCCGGCAAAGCAAGCTGAACAACTGGCTGCTGATTTTTCTTTTTCTTCATTACAAAAGTATAAAGCACAGGAATAAAGAAAAGCGTTATAAATGTGGAGCTTGTAAGTCCGCCAACAACTGCCACGCTTATAGGCTGAACCATTCCCGCGCTTCCGCTTGAAGCAAAGCACATCGGAATCATTCCAAGAATTGTTGTAAGCGTTGTCATCAAAACAGGTCTAAGCCTTGAGCATCCAGCTTTGTAGCAGGCTTCCTTTAACGGCATTCCGCGTTCCACAAGAAGATTCGTGTAGTCCACCAAAATAATTCCGTTGTTTACAACAATTCCAACAAGCATTACAAGTCCTACCGCGGAAAGCAAGCTGAACGACTGCCCTGTGATTTTGTAAATAAGAACAACGCCGATTGCAAGGAACGGAATCGTCATAAGATTTATAAACGGAGCTTTAAAACTTTCGTAAGTCGCAGCCATTACACCGAATACAAGAAGAATCGCCATGACCATAATTTTTGCAAAAATCGCAGTCTGCTCTTTAACATCTTTCCAAGAACCTTCGTAGCTCACAGAAACATTGTCCGGAACAATAAACGAATTCTTTATTCCTTCCTTGATTTTTTCCTCAACAACATTCGCGTTTTCATCCGAAACAATATCCGCAGTAACGTGGACAATTCGGCGGCGATTTTCACGGCTGATTGTAACAGGACCGTAGCCTTTTACTGCTCTTGCAAAATTGGCAACGCATACACGTCCGTTTGTTCCGTTCACGTAAATCTGCTCGAGGTCAATAACTTTCTGCCTGTCTTCTGGCCGAAGCATTACATAAACCGTATAATCGTCTCCGTTTTCGCGGTAAGTTGTTGTGGAAACTCCTTCTATGCTAGCCTGAATTTCGTTCGCAACAGTGGCAACATTCACGCCAAAACTATACGCACGCTGCCTGTCAATTTCAACCTGAACCTGCGGAAGACCTTCGTCCGTATCAACCGAAGATTCTCCTATGTCTGGAATGGCTGCCATGACTTCTTGAATTTTTTTTGCAACATTAAGCGCGCTGTCCAAACTAGAGCTTCTAAGAACAACGTCTATGTCATCTCCTGTCATCTGCTGGCGTCGGCTCTGCCCAAAACTAAAGTCAACTCCTGCAAATTCAGTAAAATGCTTTCTGAGCTTTTGCTTTATTGTTTCGTCATTGTCAATCTGCTCATCCGAATTCGGCAGGGAAATTTGAATCGTTCCATTGTACGAGCCTGAACTTCTCCAGCTTGAGCCGATGCTTGTAATTATATTTTTGTAGCCTTTGATTTCACTCTTTACAATTTCCTCAAATTTTAAAACAACATCCGTGGTTTCTTCAAGCGAAGTTCCAACAGGAAGTCCAAGTTTTACAGAAACGCTGTCGTCGTGTCCGCCAGTCATAAGCTGAATTCTCAAAGTCGGAATCAGCATAAAAGAAAAAACAAGAGCTGTAACGCAGACAACTACAGTAACGCCGCGATTGTCCAAGGCTTTTTTTAGAAGCTTTTCATATCCAAGGGAAACAATGTCCTGCGACTTTGTGAATATTCCGTACAAAACTTTAAAGAAGCGGGACTTAACAGGCTTTTCATTTCTGTTTGTAATCGGAAGAAAATGTCCTGCCAAAACCGGAACAAGAAAAATCGCAACAAACAAACTGCTTACAAGAGCAATTACAATTGTAAAAATAATTCCCTTGAACATCTGTCCCATGAATCCCAAATCCTTCATAAAGAAAAGAAACGGAACAAATACGCAGATTGTTGTAAGGTTTCCTGACACAACAGAAAGAATCATTTCCGAGCTTCCAAGAACAGCGGCAACATTCGGTTTTGCGCCTCTCATTCTGTAAGAATAAATATTATCAATCATAACAACAGAAGCATCAACAACCATTCCAACACCAAGAATCAATCCGGTAAGCGTCATCATGTTCAATGTGATTCCGGCAAAGTTCATGCACAGAACTGTTATTATAATTGAAAGCGGAACGGAAACCGCAATGATAATCGTAGTTTTTACAGCGCACAAGAAAACGAAAAGAATTACAACCGCAAGCAAAAGTCCTTGCCACGCTGAATCAAAAAGCGTATTCAATGTGTCGCGGATGCTTTCAGTGTCGTCGCGGATTATTTCAAGCGAAATATCAGCAGGAAGTGTTTTTTCAAGTTCATTGATTTTTTCATAGACTGCATTGGCAACCGCAACGCTGTTTTCTCCAGACTGCTTTGTAATTGAAACATAAACTCCGGGAAGTCCGTTTATGTAAACAACATTGCTTGCATCCTTGTAGCCCATGAACGCGCGGCCAATATCGCTAAGCTTTACATCGTAGCCGTTCTTTGTTGTAATAACAGTGTTGTTTATCTGGTCAATGCTTGTGTATTCACCTGTTGTGCGCACAGAATAATCCATTGTGCCTTCTGTAATTGTTCCGCCGCCAATTTCAAGATTCTGTTTTGAAAGCGAAGACGAAACTTCAGAAAGCGTAAGATTGTAAGCCTGAAGCCTGTTTTGTTCCAGTTCCACGCGGACAATCTGAGTTCTTCCTCCCATTGATTCCGCCTGTCCAACGCCCTGCGCCTGCTCAAGAATATCAACAACCTGATCTTCCGCAATTTTTTTAAGCTCATCGACTGAACGGTTTCCGCGAACGGCAATTCTCATAATCGGCTGGCTATCAGAATCCATTTTAAAAATCGTAGGCGTTACATCGTCCGGCAATCTTCTTGTAATGCGGTCGAGCTTGTCGCGCACATCGTTAGTCGCAATGTCAAGATTCGTTCCGTAATTGAATTCAAGAAAAACACTGCTTCTTCCTTCCGAAGATGTCGAAGTTATTTCCTTTAGATTGCTAAGGCTCACAAGCGCATCTTCAATCAAAGTCGTAACTGATTTTTCAACAGATTCAGGACCGGCATTTTCGTAAGTCGCAGAAACCATCAAATAGGGCATATCAATATCCGGCATAAGAGAAACCGAAGTATTGCCCAGACTGAAAATTCCCATGAGCCCAAGCAACGTGAAAACCATCAGTGTAAGAACTGGATGTTCAAGAGTTTTTTCGCTGACCATTTTTTACTCCGCATTTAAACCGCTTGATATATTGCGGACTTTGCTTCCGTCAGAAACAGAAGTCATTCCTTCAACTACAACTTTTTCGCCTTCGTAAATTCCAGAAGCAACTTGAATCATGTTGTCCACGGAATTTCCAAGTTCCACTTCGCGCAGTTTTACCGTGCTGTCATCTTCATCAAAAATAAACACGCAGTTTTTTCCGTTCTTTTCAACAACTGAATTTACAGGAACTACAACTTTCCCTGAATAATCAGCTGTAAAAAGCGTGAGCTTTGCAAACATTCCGGCGTTTATTCTTGAATCAGTTTTATTAAACGACAGGAGAATTTCTTTTGTGCGGCTCTGGGAATCAAGCACTGGCGAAACTTTTTTTACCGTTGCCGAAAATGTTTCATTAGGATAAGCTTCAAGAGTTATCGACGCTTTTAGTCCGCGCTTCAAAAATGAAACATAACGCTCTGGAACTTTTGCCCGAATCTGCAAATTGGAAACATCGCCGATTGTCGTAATCGCCGTGGAAGACGCAACCGTAGTTCCAATTTCTTTTGGTGTAGAAGTTATCATTCCGCTGATTGGAGCATAAACGGAACTGTTCACGTAATATGCGCCCGGCTCGCTTGGATCAACTTCCGCAAGAACGTCGCCTTTTTTTACAGTGTCGCCAAGAGCAACATAAACTTTTGCAATTTTTCCGCCGATGTCAGGATAGCAGTCAACGGAACTTTCACATTCAATTTCTCCGTTCGTGTCAACATAAGCGTGCAAAGTTTTCCGCTCGGCAGCCATAGTTCTTACGCTCGCCGCTTCCTGTTCCTGACCGCCATTTGGAGGAAGCGCATTTTTCTTCGGCGAATATTTTATTGCAAAAAAAGTTCCACCCAAAATGCACACGCATACAAAAGAAACAACAATAAATGATACTTTTACTTTCATATTAATTCTCCAAAGTTCCAAACGGAATTCCAGCCGCATTCTCCAAATCAAGAACGGCGCATATCAAATTGTAAGCCTCAGAAATTAAATTCACTTTTGCAGAAAGAAGATTGTCCGAAGCAGTTTGAAGCGAAAGCAAATCTTTTGTTCCGTGGCTGTAAGATTCCAAAGTCATTTCGTAAGTTGTCTGGGCAAGTTCAATGCTGTTTTTTCTAAGAGAAATATTTTCCAAGCACTGATTTATTTTGTTCATCAAAGTTGAAATATTTACTTCAAGTGAAACTTTCGCATCTTCAAGCTCCAGCTCAAGACTTTTTACTGAATCTTTTTTTGACTGAACATTAAGCGAACTGTTCGACCAAGGAAGAAATCCGTCCAGCGGAATCGAAGCCTGCAAACTCAAAGTTCCGTTGTCGTCCCAATTTGAGCCGCCATCAATAGAAGAATAATTGTAAGAATAAGAAGCTGAAAGGCTTGGACCGTAAGCTGTGAACCGAGAAGCAAGCAATGAATTTTTTGCGCTGTCAATCTGTTTTTGCAAAGATTCAATACTGAATGAATTAAGCTCCATTCCTTCAATTGAAATATTTTTTAGATTAAGAATATTTTCAAATGAGCCAGAAAGTGAAATTTTTGCATTCTGCGGAAGTCCCACAAGCTGCTTAAACGAAGCGATTGAATTTTCCATTTCCGCGTTAAGAGATTTCAGTTCAAGCTGGTCATTTTGATACGAAACCTGCGCGCTCAAAACATCAAGCCTTGACAAAGTTCCGCGCTTATATTTTGCCAAGTTTGACTCGTACTGATTTTTTGAAGTTTCAAGGCTTTTTTCTTTCAGTGAAATTTCTTCAATTTTATAAAGAAGAGAATAATAATTTTTTCTTACATTAAGCTCCACGGAACGCAAATCATTCTGATACGAAAGCTGCTGCTGGCTGTAGCTTAACTCGGCGTTTTTTGCAGAAGTATAAACCGAAGGCGACAAAGTTGCGCTCAAAGAAATTCCTGCGGAAAGGCTTGCCTTGTCATCAGAAGAGCCGGGAATGTTTTTTGAATAGCGGCCAGTTCCAGAAATCGACGGACTTACAGAATTCCATGAATAATCGGACTCACGTTTTTTCGCATCAAGGCTGATTTCACTTTGCTTTACGGAAACATTATTTTTCAGCGCGCTTTTTACTGCGTCTTCAAGAGAAAGCTCAATAATATTTTCATCCGCAAATGCAAACGCGGCAATGGAAAAAAATAAAATAAAGATTTTCTTTTTCAAGCATCTCATGCTTTTATAATACCGAATTTTTCGCATAAGTTACAAAGTAAATTCCTGTTATGCACGGTAATTTCTTGTTATTTTACAAAAATGCAATTCAAATAAGTTTTAGGAATGCTCACGGATTTGAAAAATACAAAAAGCACTTCTCTACATATATACAGTAGAAATAAAATGTGCTATAATTGAATTGTTGGAAATTGCCCGAGCAGGCGGTTGTCTCCCAAAACTCAATCGGCTTATGCTGAAATTTGATTATGGGAGGCTAGCATGACTTTAGACCTTGTTTTAGCAGTTGTTGCAATTATTAATTGCATAGCTACTGTTGCAGGCACAGTTATTGCAGCTCTCACTTACCTAAAAAATAAGTAGAGTAAAAAATAGCCGCCAAGTTTGACCTACTGCGGCGACTATTCGACCTAAGTGGAGATAACCCAAAGTTCGGGCATTTCCTTTCATTTAATATAACATATTGCCGTCATGCCGTCAAATTCTCAACATTGAAACTATGCTTCTTTAAATCTATAATCAAAACATGAATACATTTTATGGAATTTTGATTCCGTTTCTTGGAACTACATTGGGTTCAGCCTGCGTTTATTTTCTTGGGAAAAATTTAAATAAAAATGTCCAGAAATTTCTTTTGGGATTTGCTTCTGGAGTAATGGTTGCGGCTTCTGTGTGGTCGCTTATAATTCCTTCAATAGACAGTTCATCTTCAATGGGAAGGCTTGCATTTATTCCGGCGGCGATTGGAACTGCGGCTGGAATTGTTTTTCTTTTCCTGCTCGATATTCTGATTCCGCATCTTCACGTTGACTCGGAAAAACCAGAAGGTTTAAAAGCCAAGCTCAAGCAAAGCACAATGATGTTTCTTGCAGTTACGCTTCACAATATTCCGGAAGGAATGGCAGTCGGCGTTGTTTTTGCGGCATTTTCCGCGCAGAGCCTGGGATTTGCGGCAGCGGCGGCGCTTTCGGCGGGAATTGCAATTCAGAATTTTCCAGAGGGCGCAATAATTTCCATGTCGCTTGCAGGAAACGGCGAATCAAAAAACAAGTCGTTTGCGTTCGGAGTTCTTTCTGGAATCGTAGAGCCAGTTGCGGCAATTATTACAATTCTTCTGAAAAATTTAATAGTGCCGGTTTTGCCTTACCTTTTGTCATTTGCGGCCGGAGCAATGCTTTACGTTGTTGTGGAAGAACTGATTCCTGAAGCTTCTGAAAAACCGCATTCAAATTTGGGCACAATCGGATTTTCGCTTGGCTTTATTCTGATGATGATTCTGGATGTCGCGCTGGGATGAAATTTTCTTCTGAATTATTTCATTCCCGCTGGAACTTGCAAAGGACACTTGCCTTTTATTTCATAGCGGCAGTTGCAGCAGTCGTCTCCGCCTCCAAGCGTCTTGGTTCTTGAAAAACCGTTTCCCATATAGTGGGCGACAATGTAGTCAACGGCGCAAATTCCGGGCAGCATTCCTTCCGCGCCATATTTTTTCGAAAGTGTAATAAATCCGCATCTCTTTATGTCAATCTCAAAAGAATTTTTGTTCAGATTTCTGTATTCAATGAGCCAGTCATTTTCATGAAGATTTCCATTCTTTTGACGTTCGATGTGGGACGCGGCTTTTTTTCGGAAACTTTCAAGATAAATTCTTCCGGCTGAACGAAGAAAAATTTTTGGCACAGTCAAAATCATGCATTCATTCATTTTCCACATCAGGCTGTCGGCTTCTTTTGCGGAAAGTCCAAGATTCCGCATGGATTTGTACCAGGCGATATATGCCGGCGCATACGCATAGTTAAAAGAAAAAATGCTTTTCCCAATATCAGGCAGTTCCAAAAGAACCTTTTTAAAGACAATGCGAGATTCGGCTTTGAACTTTTTCCAAAATTCCGCGCCATAGTTTTTTATAATAAATCTGCGGCTACGGAACATTGTAATATTGTAGATAAACCTATAAATATTCACGTTTTATTTTAGCACAATTTCTACAATTCCAAGCAAAATAATTTTACAGATTCAGCACAAGTTTCACTTCAACTCCAACCAAATTGTTTTAAAATAAAAAAAGGCTTCAGAAACAATCTGAAACCTTCTATAGCTGGGGTTGGACTTGAACCAACGGCCTCCGGGTTATGAGCCCGACGAGCTGCCAACTGCTCTACCCAGCGTCGTAATATGTTTTTATATAATATGAAAAATCCCAGCGAGTGTCAATAGCAAAATCCGCTTTTATTTAAAAATCGCGGAATTCAGCGCAAGATGAATTATTACAAAGCTGAACGGCATAGAAACAATCGTGAGCAAAGTAGAAATAAAACAGGCGCGGGAAGCAAGAAGCTCATGCCGATGAAACTGAACGCACATCATGCTAAGCGTAACAGAAATCGGAGCGGAAAAACCAATCACAAGAGCGGCAAGAGAATATTCATTAAAGCGGACAATTCCTGCCAAATGCAAAGCACAGCAAAAAATCAGAACAAAAACCGGAGCAAAAAAGTTTCTCATAACGGCAATAAGCCACGCATTTTTATCTTTCACCGCGGAAGAAAAATCAGCCTCGCCAATGGACATTCCAATTAAAAACATCGAAAGCGGATTCAGCAAATGGCAAAAAGAAGAAACCGTTGTGTAAAGAACCGGCAAAGTTTTATCCACACGCAAAAAAGAATACATTCCCTGCCCAGTTTGAACTTGCGCCGTAAAATCCTGCAAAAGCCAAACCGCAATTCCAAGGAACATTCCAATCATAATCGGCGTAACAAAAATTTTCTTTGCGGAAACTGAAAACGTCTTAATGTGAAACCGCTCGCCGGAAATTATGTAAAATCCTACAATGTAAACCATTATCCGGAACACAACAGAAATCGAGCTTATGTAAAGCATAATTTCCTTGTCGCGTCCCGTATAAACCGACTGCAAAATCGGAAGTGAAAAAAGCGTTGTCTGACCAACAGCCACAAAAAGAGCTGCCAGAATCCGCTCGTCCTTTGCGCGCTTTATAAAGGCAAGTTTTCCAAGAAAAACCAACAAAGCGTAAATTATTCCGGCAAGCAAAATTTCAACAAGGCTTGTAGTAAAATTTTCCCTGTTGAAATCCTGCATAAAGGCATTAAACGCAATGCAAGGAACCGCAATTTTCCAAACAATCGCCGTAACTGTCTTTTTTCCGCCGTCATCAACAATGCCACGCCGCCTAAAAAAGTAGCCAAGGCAAATTGTTATCACAGTCTGAAAAAACGCGCCCAGAAAATGCACATCGCAAAGCACGAGCTTTAAAACTTGAAGCATTTTTTACTTCTTGAGCAATGCCGCAAAAGGATTGTAGTACATTCCGTCGTCGCTGCCAAAATTCTGCTTTTCGCGGTGAGGCTTTCTGTTTTTGTCAAACGAAGGCTTTTCCCCGGAAGCTGAATGCTTTTTTACAACCACAACTTTTTTCTTTGCGCCTGAAGAAGCTCCTCCAGCAGGACGGCTTGCGGCATCAGATTTTAATGAAAGGCTGATTCTTTTTCGGTCTGTATCCAAATCGATTATCGTGAATTCCTTTACATCGCCAACCTTGATTACGTCCATCGGATCAGAAACAAAACTGTCGCTAAGCTCGGAAATGTGAATAAGTCCAGTTTCGTGCAAACCGATGTCTACGAACGCGCCAAAGTCAACAACATTTTTAATCTTGCCGGTAACTTTCATTCCAACCTTGAGATCTTCAAAATTCAAAACGCCTTTCTGCATGATTGGAGCAGGATAGCCATCGCGCGGATCACGGTTAGGCTTTGCAAGTTCTTCAACAATGTCGTTGATTGTAGTTTCACCAACATTGTATTTTTCTTCCAGCTGCTTTTTCAGCTCTGCGGAAATTTTTTCTTTTTTCTGAACAAGCGGAAGAACTTCCTTTGCAACTTCGTAGTTTTCCGGGTGAACCCAAGTGTTGTCAAGCGGATTTGAGCTTTCTGGAATTTTCAAGAATCCCGCGCACTGCTCAAACGCCTTTGGACCAAGCCCCGAAACTTTTTTCAAATCCTCGCGGCTTGTGATTTTTCCGTTTGTATCGCGGTAGGCAACAATTTTTTTTGCAAGAGAACTGTTGATTCCAGAAACATATTTTAAAAGGCTCGCGCTCGCAGTGTTCAAGTTTACGCCAACCTGATTTACAACAGAGCCAACAACTTCATCCAAAGTATCAGAAAGTTTTTTCTGGTTTACGTCATGCTGATAAAGTCCAACGCCGATTGCCTTCGGATCGATTTTTACAAGCTCGGCAAGAGGATCCTGCAGTCTTCTTCCCATTGAAATTGCGCCACGGATTGTAAGATCAAGCTCAGGAAATTCTTCGCGGGCAATGTCGCTTGCAGAATAAACAGAAGCTCCGCTTTCATCAACAACCGTATACATAACATCAGAATAATTTTCGCTGATTACTTTGCTTACAATCGCCTGAACTTCCTGGCTTCCAGTTCCGTTTCCGACTGCGACAACCTGAATATCATATTTGTCAATCGCATCATTGATTGCCTTGTATGAGCCTTCTGGATCTGCAACCTGCTTAATCAAAAAGTAGCCAAGATATTTTCCAGTTTCATCAAGGGCGGCGCATTTTGTTCCAGTGCGGATTCCAGGGTCAACTCCAAGAACGCGGCTTCCTTTTATCGGCTGAGTCATCAAAAGGTTCTTTAAGTTTTCGCTGAAAATTCCAATTCCGTGCTCGTCAGCTTCATCAGTTTCATCGCTGCGGATTTCGCGCACAACGGCAGGACTTAAAAGGCGAACAACTCCGTCTTCAATTGCTTCTGAAAAAGCCTTGTTGTTAATTGTGTATTTTTTCTGAATCGCTTTTACAGCCTCATCAACGTCAACGGAAATTGTAACTTCAAGCGCGCCTTCACGTTCCGCACGGTTGATTGCAAGAATTCTATGCGGCTTAACCTGATTCAAAGGCTCGCTGTAGTCCCAGTACATTTTATATGTGGAAGTTTTTTCAACAGTTTCAGCGTCCTGTCCGTCTGGAACAATTCCTTTTGTAACAATTGACCCGGTTTCCATATAAAGCGAATGAACAGCTTCGCGGTTTTTGGAATCCTGAGCAACACGCTCTGCAACAATGTCCTTTGCGCCGACAATTGCATCTTCCGCAGTTTCAACATTTAAAGCTGAATCCTCGTTGTCTGTCTTTATGAATTCCTTTGCCTTTTCAAGAAGAGCAGCGTCATCAAGCTCATACATTGCATCCGCCAAAGGCTCAAGTCCTTTTTCCTGCGCAACCATTCCGCGGGTCTTTTTCTTCTTTTTAAATGGCGCCCACAAGTCTTCAAGCTCGGAAAGAGTTTTTGCTTCCATTGCGGCATTGTACAAAGATTCAGTAAGCTTGTTCTGATTAAATATGCCTTTTACAATTTCAAGGCGGCGTTCTTCCAGATTTTTATAGGAAGTAAACAAGTGGTCGCATTCACGCACCTGAAGCTCATCAAGCGAGCCGTGCTTTTCTTTGCGGTAACGTGCAATAAAAGGAATAGTGCATCCTTCCTGAACAAGGCTGATGACCGCGCTTACCTGAGGAACTTTTATGTTCAGCTCCTCAGCGATTTTTTTCATAATTTCAACTTCATTGACTGTCAACGAGTCGATTTTCTCTTGAGTAAATTCCATAGGACGCTATTTTACGAAAAAAACAACCTTGCGTAAAGTAGAAGTTTTGGAGGGAGGAAAAACTGAGTTCATGTCATTTTCGGGCTTGACCCGAAAATCTGTTTCAGATTCCCGCATCAAGTGCGGGAATGACATTTATTTTTCAGTTCGACTGGGGAATTATTATAGATTGCCATGTCATGCACGGCAATGACAGCGTTCAGGCGATATAGTTACTTTATTTTTCAACTCCGTCTGACCAGCCGTTTGTTCCAGAACTAGTAACCGTTAAATTGCCGCTGACTGCTAGATTTTGAAATTTTATCTCATCTTCGGTGAACTCTTTTTTGCAACTTATGGCAAAATTGCGCAAGTCTACGGTCATAAGTCTGTTGTGAGTGAACATTTTTCCGTTTTTCTTTTCATTATAATCTGGAAGAACAAAGTTTGCGCCGCAGTCTGCAATCACAAGCTCCTTTGGGCGGATTGCGACAATTTTAACCGGTCCGTAAAAGTGCGAGTTGCGATCTTCATATTCTGGAATGTACGCTGTAATTTTATCCCATTGTACATTGTAGTCAGAACTTGAGCCAGTTGCGCTGATTGTTCTTTCTCCTGACCAACCAAGAACTTTTTCAACTTTAGACAAGTCCGAAGATAAAATGAGCAGCGCGCCACGGCTATTAACCGTGCCACCATCTGTAACAGTATAATTGTATATAACAGTTTTAGTAGTATTATCATTAGTAGAACTAGTGTTTGTATCACGAACTATTATAGCTACCCTTCCGTCCTCAAGAACTGCTATATCATTGATTTCACCTGAACCGTCAAAGCCAGATAAAGTTTTAAAGTCGGATAACGTTTTTTTCGCTTTTACCTCAGCAGGATTTCCGCTCGTATAGTCGAATGTTGCATAGCCAATTGAATCACCATAATCACTATAAAATGAATAATAAAGATTTTCGCCTCTTATTGCACAATCTCCAAAACTATTCTGGGTAATTCCTATATTATATTCTTCCTCAGAAGCGCCTTCTACATTTTTTTTGTATAAATATAGATTACCGTTTGCATTACGAATAAGCCAATAAATATCTGTTGTGCTGTCATAGTAACCATCAAAAAATCCTGTATTTGTCTTAGTAATGATAAAGTCTGTTTTATCATTACTAGTTGCAAAGCTGTAATTATGTACATTGTATTTATTATTAGTTAATATAGTACAATAAATGCTCCCATCATTGCTTTCTGCAAAATGGGAATATTGAGGAGAATTAGAATTAGTAGACCAGATTTTCTTCTCAGTGCAAGTTGAATAGTCGTAGGCATACGTAATCCACCCACGATAATCAGGAATGAGCATATATTTTGAATAGAAAATGCCCTCAAGAATCATTTTTATAGTGCAGTCTGTGGTTTCGCCGGCTTTTACGGTAATCTTTGTGCTTCCGCTTCCTTCAAGGATGTTTTCGTCTGTGTTCCAGGCTTCAGCCTCTGCTGTGTATGTTCCCGGCTCCAGGTCAGGAAACTCTATTACCCCCCCCCACAGTTCCTTCCTCGGTTTTGTCAAAATCATCATTGTAAAGGCGCACAGAGAATTTGTCGGCATTGTCTTTATTGTAGGCGGCGCGCGCGCTTCCGGGCAGGGCAACACGAACAGAGCCGTTTTCGCCAGAGCCAGAGCTCATGTTCATGCACGAAATAAACGCGAATAAAAATGCTGGTAAAATAGAAAAAATTAGCTTTTTCATAAAGTTCCTCCTTGGTTAGGGATTCCCGTGTCGCTGCACAGGAATGACATTGCATTTTAGCATAGCAATGACAGTTGTTTTTCCTTGTCATCTTCGGGCTTGACCCGGAGATCTTTCGCATTAAGTATGGGAATGACAGTTTATTATAATTATGATTCAAAATATTCTATTTGTCAGCATTTGAGGGCATTTTTTTGATTTTTTTTCTACTAAATGATATTCTTTTGCCATGAGTTTTAAATCTGTTGTTTCGGCGGTTTTATTTTCAGTTTTTACATTCAGTTTTTCATTTGCAAAGAATCCGAAGATTGCGCTTGTTCTAAGCGGAGGCGGCGCAAAAGGGCTTGCAGAAATTCCGCTCATCGAAGCTTTGGAAAATGAAGGAATCCGCCCAGATATGATTTTAGGAACAAGCATGGGCGCGCTGATTGGCTCACTTTACGCGGCAGGCTACACTCCAAAGCAAATCCGGCAAACTCTTTTGTCCATGGATTTTATGACGATTCTGAATGAACGCCCTTCAACTCCAGAAAAAATTCCGCCCGAAGCTTTTTCAAAAAAAACAGACGGAATAACTCTTTCGTTTTCAATTGCAGACGGAAAATTCGGCTCAGCTCCTGGAATCATAGGCGACCAGCAGATTATTTGCGAGCTTAGCAATCACCTTAGCAAAATTCTTCCAGTTACAGATTTTGACAAACTTCCGATTCCGTTCAGGGCAATTGGCACAGACGCAATTTCCGGCAAGGAACTGATATTTAAAAGCGGCTCTCTTGTAAACGCGGTAAGGGCGAGCATTTCAATTCCGGCAGTTTTTACGCCAGCTCAAGTGGAAAAAGGCTTGTACTCAATGGACGGCGGACTTAGAAACAATCTTCCGCTTAAACTTGCGCGTGAAATGGGCGCGGACATCGTAATTTCAATGGATGTTGCAAGCATTGTTGACACTCCTCCAGAAACTCTTTCTGACTTTTATTCTGTGGCGGTGCAGATTTTCAATTTGATTATTTCTTCTAACGCAGTTGAACAGTACAGCTATGCGGACATTGTTTTGCGTCCAAATCTTTCAGAATTCAGCACATTTGATTTTATGAAGCCGCACCAGATTGTAAGGGCGGGAGAAATTTGCGTTCAGCAGAACAAAGATAAAATTTCAAAGATTGCAAGGCAGATTGAATCAGCCGGAAGAACACTTGAAAAACTGGACTTCAACCGTGAAAGCGAATACAGCAAAATGCCGGATTTTTCCATAGATAAAATTGCCATAAAAGACATTTCGTTTTCCAAGCCAGTTCCAATTCCCGCGGAAAAAGAATTTGAAAAATTCCTTGGGCAGAAACTTGATGACAAAACCAAAAAGCAGCTTACAAAAAAACTAGGCAGGCTAAAGGAACATTATCATCTTTCGTCTCTCACTTATTCTTTAAAGCAAAACGAAGACAATTCCACAACTCTTGAAATTCTTGCGAACCACTACGACCAGAACATGAATCAGATTTTTTTCACAGGAACTTCTTCTGTTTCAGTCGCAAGCTATGAGCCGCAAAAATATCTTTCCGTAGATCCAAATTTTACGGCAGGAGTTTTTTTGCGCACTCCAATTGAATCCCTTTTCAGGCTTTCATTCGGAAATACAATAACTTTTGAAACTGAATTTTTTCCGAAGCTGGCGGATTTTAAAGACAGCATATTGAGCCTTGATTTTAAAAATTCACTCAAATACGGAAGCTGTTCTCCAGCGACAAACATTTACTTTAACGACAGAACAATTGCGGAAGACAGAGGCGTTGAAATTTTCGGCGGAATCAGGTTCAGGCACACAGATTATTTTACAGCAAAAGCCGGCATTGCGCATTCCGCGGAAAAAATAATCGCAACAGAAAAATGGCACAACACAAGTTTTCTTCACAGCGAAATTATTTTTACATCGCTGCACAATGACTTCGCTTCTCTTTACGGCGGAAAAGTGGAATCCATTTTTAACTTCGGCGGAAAAACTGATGACATGCAAAATGACTTGATTTACGACTTTAGATTTTCTGCGGAAAAAAGATTTGAGCTTGCGGACGAAAAAAATTCAATCGGAATTTCTTCTGTTTTCTGCAGCAACAGATTTCCTTACGAACTGAATTCCGGCTACTGCAATTTTGGCGGCGCAGACGGAATGAGCGGTTATCCTACAGGAGCGTTGCGGCGCGACTTTGCAATTGCAGGAATTTCTTTCAGGCAAAAAATAACAAACATCGCAGGACTTCCATTGCTCGCCGTGGCAGAAGCAAAAGCTGCAGTAAGTTCAGGCTACGATCCGTTCATTGATCAAGATTCGCCTTCTGGAAAACTTTTTGCGGACAGAAAATTTGAAGCTGGCGGAGGACTTTATCTTGTGCTTCATACTCTCCTTGGAAATTTAGTTTTCGGCGGAAGCATGAACTCCAGCAAGGAATGGTGCATTACTTTGGGACTAAGATAATTCCTAAAAAATTGCGTTTTCTATTTTCATTGCAATTTGAGATATTTCTGAATCAGTTTCTTCAACAATTATATCCGCGTATTTTTCATAAAGAGGGGCGCGCTCATTAAAAATGTCCAAAAGAGTTTCGCCGGGTTTATGGACAACTCCCCTTTTATCCAAATCGCCAAGACGCTTTTCAAGTGAAGCAAGGCTTACTTTTAAATAGACAACTGTTCCAATTTTTTTAAAATGCTCCATTGCGTCTTTTCCAAAAACAACACTTCCGCCCGTGGCAACAACGCATTTTTTTACATTCAAGCTGGAATTGATTTTATTTTCAATCTTCTTAAAATATTCTGCACCCTGCTCTAAAATTATGTCCTTGAGTTTTTTCTTCATTTTCTGCTGAATCACAATATCGCTATCAACAAATTTATAATTCAAGAGTTTTGCAAGCACAACGCCAACTGTGCTTTTTCCAGCTCCGGGCATTCCAATCAGAATCACATTGTTTTTCATAAAACTGATTATCATAAAAAAAATACCGCCGGTCAACCTCAGCCAGCTAATGCCAAACCGCAAAATTTTTTGTATATTAAGTAAAAGTTTAATATTACATAGGAGGAATTATGAGAAAGAATTTTGGTGCGAAAGAATGGCTTTATCCGATGCCTGTGCTTATCGTGGCATCTTACGACAAGGACGGAACTCCGGACGCAATGAATGCGGCTTGGGGCGCAATCAGCGATGAAAAGGAAATAGGACTTTGCCTGAGCGCGTCGCATAAAACTGTAAAAAATATCCTTGAGCGCAAGGCGTTTACGGTCAGCGTGGGAACCGCGGAATTCGCAAAGGAATGCGATTACGTCGGACTGGTTTCGGCAAACAATACGCCGGATAAATTCACAAAGGCGGGACTCCATGCGGAAAAGTCGGAATTTGTTGACGCGCCGCTAGTCAGGGAGCTTCCGTTTGCGCTTGAGTGCAATCTCATAAGCTACGATGAAAAAACAAGCCACCTGTTCGGCCAAATCGTGAACGTGAGCATTGACGATTCAGTTCTTGATTCAAACGGAAAAGTAGATGTCAAAAAACTGAATCCGATTTCCTACGACCCGGTGAACCAGCATTATCTTAAGCTGGGCGACTTTGCAGGAAAAGCGTTCAGCATCGGTCTTGAACTGAAGTAAAAGGCATCATCAGATTTGCTTTTCTGTAATTACTGAAAGCAATCTTTTGTCATAGGACTGCCTAATAAGTTCTAAATGTCATTGCCGGACTTGTTCCGGCAATCTTTTTGCAAACATAGATTTCTTTGTCGCAGCACAGGAATGACACTGCAAACAAAATATGCAAATATCAGTTGATTAAATATTTTTCTAATCAAGTAGGCTGCTTTGTTGTTGAGCCAAGTTTCATGTAATATGAATCAACAATTCTTCTCAAATCGTGGATATTTGAAACAATCATGTAGTCTTCAAAAATCTGAATTTTTCCGCGATCCATAAGACGCACAAGACAATCCTTTGCCTGATCAAGCGGAATAGAAGCCCAGCTTGCAATGTCATTTGCGGTAATAAAAAATTTGCGCTTAAAGTTTCCGTCATCATCTTTTCTTCTGGAAGAGCCGCCGGCAAGCTCATCATACATTAAAAAAACATCGCAAATTCTTGTGTAAATATCTTTTATAAGAACAATTTTAAACTGGCGGTTCTGGTCGTAAATTCTTTTGCAGAAAAGCTTAAGAAGATTCATTACAATCTGCGGATTTCCAAGCACAAGCGCCTTAAAGTTTTCCTTGTTGAATTCCAAGCAGGCAACATCAGTTCTTGCAACGCAAGACGCGCTTCTTTGCGAATTGTCAAGAATCGCCATTTCACCAAAAAAAGCTCCGCTGCCAAGAATGTCAAGACTTTTATTCTGATCTTTTATGCACTTTTCAATTTGAACTTCGCCGTATTTTATAAGATAGAAAGTTTCGCCCGGCTCAAATTCACTTATAATAACATCGCCGCGCTTGTATTTTTTTGTAAAGCGGTCAAAAGCAGGAAGTGAAAACTGGTTTACAGAAAGGCTTCCAGATTTTGCAGAAATATCATCGGAAGAAACATTGCGGGCATTTTCTCTGCCTTTTCTTGTATTTGCGTTGTTAAAAAGCTTTGCAATTTCAACTTTATTCATAGGATTAGGATTCAGCTTTAAAATTCTAGTAAGAACATCGCAGCAGCTTTTGAACTGGCCGTCATTGTAAAAAGCATTGGCAACCATAAACATTCCGTGTTCCGGCGAAATCGAAATGCTGTTTCCGCCCAAATACTGCTCTGTTTTTTTATGAATATCTCTAAGCGACTTGCTGAAAACTCTAAGCATTTTTTCTGTGATAAAAGCCTTTGAGCCGAACATTTTTTCAAATTCATAAACTGAAAGCTGAACAACAGTCGAATCAACCAGCACGGAAGCAGTTACAAGGCTCGGCATTTTGGCAAGCGCGCTTTTTACGCCAAAAAATTCTCCAATATGAAGCTGTTCTGAAATTTGCTCTCCAGTTTCCAAATCCATGCTGCGCAAAGCAACTGCGCCTGACTGGAGAATATAAATATTTTCGTCTTTGTCGCCTTCAAAAAAAATAATAGAGCCTTTGCTGAATTGCACAACCTTTGACATAACCTTCCTCGCAAAAACCAAAACTCTAAAAAGAGCATTGATTTGAAAAAACACCTATACTTGTTTAGTATACCACAATTTTTTTATTTATGCTACCTTGTTAAAGAGAATTCCGCATGATAGACTTGCATACACATTCAACAGCTTCCGACGGAACTTGCACACCGAGCCAGCTAATTTCCTACGCCGCAGAAAAAAAAATTTCAGCAATTGCGCTTACAGACCATGACAATATAGACGGAATTCTGGAGGCTCAAAAAAAGGCAAATGAGCTTGGAATCGAATTTATTCCGGGAATAGAAATCTCTATAGAATGGCCGAGCGGAGAATTTCATCTTCTTGGACTGGGACTTAAAAAACCTGGAAAAAAACTTCTTGAGACAATTGAATTTTTAAGAGCTGAGCGGGATTCAAGAAACAAAAAAATAATCCAAAAACTTCAAGAACAAAATATCGATATTTCTTATGAAGAGCTTGTGGAAAAATCCGGCACAAAAACAATCGGAAGACCTCACTTTGCAAAACTTCTAATGGAAAAAGGAATAATAAAAAAAGCTCAGCAGGCGTTCGATTTGTTTCTTGCAAAAGGCCGACCTTGCTACGTAAACAAAACCGGAGAAAACTTAAAAAAAGCCGTGGAAGCAATAAAAGAATCCGGCGGAATTCCAGTTCAGGCGCATCCAATGTCAATGTACGTTTCCTGGGGAAAAATGGAAGAAACAATGCTTGAAATAAAAAATTCAGGCGTTGAAGGACTTGAAGCGCATCATCCGGGAATCAGGCTTTCTGAAGCACGGCGGCTTGAAGAACTTGCAGAAAAACTTGGAATGCTCACAACGGCAGGAAGCGATTTCCACGGAGAAAAAGTCCGCGCAGATAGAAAAATCGGATATTCGTCAGGCGGATATAAAATTGAAGACAGATTCTGGACAGAACAGCTAAAGCCCGCATTGGAAAAAGCTCACGGCGGAACAGACCACATATTTTCAGCTGAATAACGCGAAATTGTAACCCAAGACAAAATGAATTATTTTAAATATATAGCTTTGGAGGAAAAATGAAACATCTTTTAAGAAAATCAGCGGCGGCTTTGGTTGCGGCGTTTTTATTTATTTCATGCGGAAAAAATCAGGCTGTAAAAAATGAAATGTTCGCGCCAATGGCAAAATCAATGAAAATGTCGGCAAGGACAGATTCCGCAATGAACGTGATGCAGGACATGGCGTTTGAAGAATCAGCTGAGCTTTCTTCTGAATCAGAGCAGCAAAGGCAAGACAGAAAACTTGTCTACACGGGAAATCTTACAATTGAAGTTTCAAATCTTGCAGAATCAAAATCATCTATTGAATCTTGGGTAAAAAAATTCGGCGGATATATTTCAGATTCGTTTGAAAACACAAGTTCCATAAGAGCAACGGCAAAAATTCCAAGCGGCTCTTTTGCGCAGGCAATGCAGGAATGCGGAAAAATCGGAAAACTTAAATCAAAAAATATAAATTCCAGCGATGTTACAGAACAGTTCTACGATTTGGACACACGGCTTTCAACACGCAAAGTTTTGCTTGAACGGCTCAAAAAATATCTTTCGGAAGCAAAAGACATGCAGGATATGCTCAAGATTGAAACAAAAATCAACGATGTAACTTCCGAGCTTGAACGGATGCAAGGACAAATGAACCGCTTAAAGTCGCAAATTGATTATTCCACAATTTATGTTACGGCGGAACTTCCGGTAAATCAAAATGAAAGCGGATTTGTAATGCCAGACACAAATTCACAGCTACGCCAATTTTTTGCAAACATATTGAATTTCTTTGTGAAATTTATTTTCACAGCATTGTACATCGTGATTTTTGGAGTTCCTTCGATTCTGTTCCTGATGCTTCTCTATTGGCTTGGATTCGGAAAAGTCGGACTTCTAAGAAAACTTTTTGCAAGAATAAGAAAATAAAAATACCCGGCGTTTTTGCCGGGCTTTTTGATTTTTGAGTTGAATTATCTTACCGCTAAAATCGCGCCAAGAATAATAAGATGCTGGGCAAAAGTATAAAGCCATTCAAGGAAATTTTTTGCACCGCCGTTAAGAATTCCGTTTGCTCCAAGAATATCAGAAAGCACAATCGCAACAATCCAAACAATAATTGCAATCAGCGCAAGAACAGTTCCAAAGCTTCCAAAACGGTCGCCAATCACAATCTTTAAAATCATAAAGACGCCAACAAGAAGCTCAATCACTCCGAATACAATTACAAGAATATTTCCTGCATTGCCAGAAACAAGTCCCTTGATTGCTCTTGCGGCAAAATCTCCGCCGCCCTGCAAAGCCCAGATTCCTCCAACAGCAAGCATCGCGCCAACCGCAATCTGCAAAATCAAAAGCGCCGCAGTCCATCCGCTTTTTTCAGTTCTCATATTTTTCCTCCTAGAAATATGTTCAGCAAAAAAAATGCCTATATCAAATATAATTCAGTTTTGAGCAAAAATCCACTTATTTCTAAAACACTTAGTCTGCTTTATAAACAAACGGATTTTTCTTTAAAATTTCAAAAACGCCTTTGTCTGCGCCAAACGGAACAATGCTCGGCTGCTCATAAACAGGGCTTATGACAATTCCAAGGTCAAGACAATGCAAAATAAATTTTCCATAAAGTTCTTTTGGAATTTTTGGAAAAAGATAAGGTCCTTTTCTCTGCCAGTATTTTGTCAAAGCCAAATCGTAAATAAACCAGTCCTTTTCCTGCCGAGCCTGCAATGCCGAAATCAAATTATAAATTGAGCGAGTAACGGCGGCTTCAATAGGAGAAGAAAGTTTTACAGTTTCCTTTAAAACATCTTGAGAAAATTTTTCAGCCAAATCAATTTTTGCAGCAAGAATATAAATTCCGCTTGTCCAAGGAAGAGGCGGCTCAAAAACAATGCAGTCTGCGTTGTTGTTTTCAAAAACAGTTTCGCTCCAAGGCTTCCAGACAAAAGTATTTTTCGGACTAATTTTTACAGCGGCGGAAAGACAGTCAGATTTTTTTGCAAAAATAAAAACTTTGCGTTTGCATCCAAAGAAAAGCGCATTTACAGATTTTTCAAGCCGGCCTGAAAAACAAGTTTTAAAGCTTCCGGTTGCTCCACGGTCTATAGCATTTTTCAGCATTGTAAATGCAGAAGAGCCGCCCCAGCCCAAAATTGCCCTGCCATTTTCCTGATACAAATCTGTAAGACGCTTACCTTTTTCCGTATATAAAAACGGTCCGCGAGCACGCTTTACATTTCCGTACCGTAAAAAAATTTCTTCCGCTAAAAAATCAATTTCGTTCATTTGAATCTGATTATACTGAAAAAAAAATCTGTTGTCATTTGCCGACACAAAAACGGCTGAAAATATTTTCAAGAACGTCATCTGGAGAAACTTCGCCGGCAACTTCGCCAAGGCTTTCCAAAGAATCTTCCAAATCCTGAACAACCGCATCAAGTCCGTAGCTGGAATCTTGGGAAATTTCCAAAGCGTGCGTTATCCGCTCCAAAGCTTCCTGAACTGATTTTTTTTGCCGCGCTGAACCAAGTCCGCTTTGCTCGCGTTCAGTTTTTTCGCCGTCAAACAAAATGTCTTTTATTTTTAAAACAAGCTGCTCTATTCCGATATTATTTTTTGCAGAAATTTTTACAGAATCTTTCCAGACTTTTTTTATTCCGTCCAAATTCAAATCAAAAGAATCGCATTTGTTCAAAACCAAAACAACCGGAATATTTTTCTGGCTTTCAATAAAATCCAAATCGTCTTTTAAAATTCCTTTTGAGCTGTCCACAAGATAAAGAATGACATCCGCATCCTGACTTAAATCTTTTGCAAGCTCAACGCCGCGCTCTTCAATTAAATCCGAAGTTTCTCTAAGTCCGGCGGTATCAAAAAGCCTGACAGGAATTCCTGCAAAATCTGTCCAGCACTCAAGCCAGTCCCGGGTCGTTCCTTCAATGCTGCTGACAATTGCGCGTTCTTCTTTTAAAAGTGAATTGAAAAGACTTGATTTTCCGGCATTGGTTTTTCCGCACAAAACAATTCTTGCTCCGTCTTGATAAAGTTTTTCAGCCTTCCAAGAAGAAGCCAAGTCTGAAAGTTTTTTCTGCGCGTTCTTTAACAATGAAGTGTCAAAAGATTCTGAAATATTTTCTTCGTCTTCTGGATATTCAATTTCAACTTCAATGTTTCCAATTGTGTCCAAAATCAATTTTTTAATAGAGGAAATTTGCTCAAAAAGATTTCCGCTTAAACGTCCGGCGGCGCGGCTTCTTGAAGCATTTGTGCGGCTGTCTATTATTTCTTTTACGGCTTCAGCTTTTGTAAGATCAACTTTTCCGTTTATATAAGCCCGGAATGTAAATTCTCCGCGCTCAGCTTTTCTAAAACCATTTTCAAGCAGCAAAGAAAAAATTGAAGTTACAACATTAACTCCGCCATGGCAAAATATTTCAACCATGTCTTCGCCTGTAAAAGATTTTGGAGCTTTGTAAACGCCAAGCATGACTTCATCTATTTTTTTATTTCCGTTCTGAATTCTTGAATCTTCAATCCAGCCGTAAACAAGAGAATTTCCGGCAGCCTGCAAGAGAACTTTTTTACGTGAAAAAATTTTGCTTACAAGCTCAATGCAGTTTTTTCCGCTCGTTCTGACAATTCCAATTGCAGAAGGAACAAGAGCCGTTGCAATTGCCGCTATCGGTTCTTCTGGCGTATATTTGCTCATTTGCTTCCACCGAATATTGGCTTTACATGAAGAAAATTTCTTGTTGTAACGCTTGCATTTTCGTATTCAAGTTCATTGTCCAGCACAGAATTCCAAATTGAAATCATGTTCTTTGCATTTTCTTTTTTCTGTTCCAAATCCTGCAAGTCGGAATCTAAAGAATTTTTTATTCCCAGACTGAATGCCGGAATCCGTTTTTGCAAATCGCATTCTTTTTCATGCCACGGAGAAATTTCATTGTCCTGAGGATCCGGGCTGATGTCTTCGTAATATCCGCCGGAATTGTTCCAGTGCATATATCCTCTGTCAAGTCCGTCGCGCACACCGAAAATTTCACGCAGGACATAATTCTTGTCATAATATTTTCTGTCATGCCTTACGCCCATGTAAAATGCCTGAATCCAAGGACGCACAATAATTCTGTTTCTTCCGATTATTGTGTTTCTAAATGAGCCGTAAAAATAAATTCTATACGCGCGTTCTTCATAAGGCGGATACTCAAGAAAATCCTGTTCAAAATGCGACGGATAAAACATCGGGCAGATTACGTCAACATATTCGCTCATAAGCTCAACGTCCTGACCTGTTCTTGTTCCGCTTCTGTACCAGCCGTTCGCGCCGTAAATGTCAATTCCAATCGGAGCTTTTATATTTTTTCGGGCATAAGACAAAAATGAAACCAGCGCGCTTTCTTTTACCATTCCTTTGTCGCGCCATCTATAAACTGCGGAATTTAAATTTGTTCCGTCGGTCGGAAATCTTATGTAGTCAAACTGAATTTCATCAAAGCCGCGGGAAACAAGTTCCTTTGCAATTTCAACATTGTATTCCCAAACTTCCTCGCTGTAAGGATCAACCCAGTTTTCATCATAGTAAACAGTTTTTGTTCCAGCCGGATTTCCATTTTCGTCAGTAACGTCTTCTTTTCCGCGGATTCCCATCCATGGAGAATTTGTGCGGGAATTCCAAACTGCGTATTTTCCTTTGTCATACGAAGCTAAATTTCTGTCTTTAAAAACAACAATGCGCGCAATAAGATAAACGCCGTCTTTTTTAAATTCGCTTACGACTTGCTCCAAGTCGATTTTGTACTGAGTAACTTTTCCTTTTTGTTTTAAAAGCTGGCTGTTCGGCTCAAACCGCAAAAGTCCGTAGTCATCTTTCATGTCGATTACAACAGAATTGAGCTTGTTGTCAGAAACAATTTTTTTGTACTTTTCAATTCCAGCGGAATTTCTAAGCTGATAGACAGACGCATAAATCGACTTTTTTTTGTTTGCAAGATAAGCCCAAGGAGAAAGAATTGTTTCAGGATTTAAAAGCCAAAGCTCATTCAAAGTAACATTCGCTCCAAGCTGCGAAATATTTTTAGGAACAAACGCTGAATTTATAGTGTCGCCGGCAGCGGTTAAATTTTCCCGCCAAGAATTAAAACTTGAAATTTCTGAAACTTCCCTTGTTTCAAGAGAAAGTGAAAGAATTTTTCCAACTGTTGAAAAAATCAAGTTAGAGCCGTTTTGACAAAGTCCGTCAATCGCATCGCACGGATTTTCACCTTGGTAAATTTTTTCAGCTTTTTTTGTGCGCCAGTCAAATCTGTAAATGTTCGGAATGAACGACTGGGAAAGATAAATTTCCGCATAAATATTTCCAGCTGAATCGCGGCACAAAACCGGCAGAATATCAGAAATTTCATCGACCTGCGTAAGGCTTTGCATTGCGGAAAAACCTGCGCTCACATCAATCCACTTTGGATTTTTTTCATCAGCGCGGCAATAACTAAAACCGTAAATCGGATGCGACATAAAAACGACAACTTCGCTGCTTTCAATTTCTCCGTTTTTTCCATAAACCGGCATGTGCGAAACTGCGACCGCTTTCATTCCAGAAGTATAATTGCTTGCCGAACCAAGCGACTTCCAAGACAAGCCGCCATCACGAGTTATAAAAACTTCATCTTTTGTGGCTGTAACTAAAATGTCTGGATTCAGCGGATCTGCGCAAATGTCTTTTAAAAGAGGCATTTTCTGAACTATTTCTTTATTTCCGTTTTCATAATTTTTTACGATTAATGAAGGAAGTCCTATATTGCGCTGCGTAAATTCTTTTAAATCCAAAGAAGAATAAATTCCGTTTTCTGTGACGAAAAACCATTTTGCCTGAGTTCTTAAAATGCGTTCAACTTTTCCTTCCGTCCACAAAGGATCTGCAATTCCGCTCGGAAGAATTTTAAAAAGTCCTGTGTCTGTTCCGATTAAAAACGGCTCTGGATTTTCGGAAACTCTTCTTTCAAGATAAACTTCCGGAAGCTTATACAAAGGCTTTGACTGGGCAAAAGAAATTCCTGAAAAAAAAGAAAAAACTGAAGCTGAAATGCACAATTTTAAAAAGAGTATACGCATGGTCTTTTTATCGGCATTTCAGCATCAAATTTTAGAAGAATTAAATTTTACTGAAGAAGCAAATCTCCGTCTTTTATCCAGCCGATTTTTCTTAGAATAGAACAAAACAAAACAGAAAAAACAGCTGGAAGAACAAAGCAAATAAGAACAAGTCCAAGCCAGTCAAAAATTCCCGGCGAAACTGCAACAGCTCCGTGCGCAACAGCAGCTTGCGAAGGCTCAAACCAGCCTGTTATTATTCCAATCTGCCCTACAAGTCCGCAAGTTCCCATTCCGCTTGAAACCGCAGCTCCATTCATTTGCATTTTAAAAAGACAAGTCGCAATCGGGCCGGTTATAACAGAAGCAAGCGTAGGCGGAATCCATATCCGCGGATTTTTTACAATATTCGGCATCTGAAGCATTGAAGTTCCAAGTCCCTGAGACAAAATTCCGCTCCAGCCGTTTTCTTTAAAGCTCATAACTGCAAAGCCAACCATTTGAGCGCAGCAACCAGCAACAGCAGCTCCGCCAGCAAGTCCAGTAAGTCCAAGAGCCGCGCAAACCGCCGCAGAACTTACAGGAAGAGTCAAAAGAATTCCAACAATTACAGAAATAAGAATTCCCATCAAAAAAGGCTTTAAAGTTGTCGCCCACATAATTAAATTTCCAAACGCATAGGCGGCTTTTCCAATATGGCTTGCAAAAAGCAAAGTGAAAAAAACTCCTGCCACAATCGTAACCAAAGGAGTTACGATAATGTCAACTTTTGTTTTTTTGCTTACAAGCGTTCCGCACTCGCACGAAAGAACTGCAATTACAAGAACTGCAAGCGGTCCTCCAGCTCCGCCAGAAACATTTGCAGCCGCGCCAACAGCAACAAGAGTAAACAAAACAAGAGAAGAAGCTCCCATTGCATATCCAATTCCAACAGCCATCGCCGCGCCAACAACATGGGCTTCACAAGCAAAGTTTCCTGCTGAAACAAAAAATTCAAAAACTGGATTTGTTCCAAGTCTAAGCAGTTGCTGTCCCAAAGTCTTGACAATTGTTCCAATCAAAAGAGACGCAAAAAGTCCTTGCGCCATTCCGCCCATCGCATCGATTAAGTAGCGTTTCACATACTTGTTCATAAAGAGTCCTTTAAAATTTTTTTAGATTGCTTACTTGGAAATGCAGTGATAGGAGCGTTCGTAGGCTCGTTAGGTTGTAGGATTCAACCGACAGTCATCACAACGTAATCATCGTTACAATTTTATTTTATCAGAGGAAAAAGAAAAAAACAATCCACTGACGTTTTTGCATTTTTGTGCTATTCTTTTTGAATGTTTCATTTTATTGTAAATCCAGTTTCGCGCTCAGGCAAAGGTCTTCGTTTGTGGAAAAGAAAAATTGAGCCGGTTTTGATTTCAAGAAAAATTTTATACGATGTTGAATTTTCAAAAGAGCACGGAGACGTTACAAAAATCTGCTCCAAAATCAGCGGAAAATCTTCAGCAGAAAAAAACTGCACAATTGTAATTCTTGGCGGTGACGGAACTTTAAATGACGCAGTTCAGGGAATACAAAATTTTGAAACTGTAATGCTCGCATACATTCCGACTGGCTCAAGCAACGATTTTGCGCGCGACATGAAAATTTCAAAGTCAGTAAAAAAATGCCTTGAAAAAATTCTTTCAGCAACAAAGCCAGCTGAATTGGATTTGGGTGAAGTGATTGCAGAAAAAACAAAAAGAAAATTTGTTGTAAGCGCAGGCTTGGGATTTGACGCGGCGGTCTGCCAAAAATCCTCACATTCATTTATAAAAAGAAATTTAAATAAATTCGGACTTGGAAAACTGACGTATCTTGCAATCGCATTGAATCAGATTATTCATGCTCCAAAGGCGAATTGCACAGTTGAATTTGACAATGGCAAAAAACTTGTTCTTCCGAAATTTCTTTTTGCGGCTTCAATGGTTCATCGCTATGAAGGCGGCGGATTTAAATTTTGTCCAAAGGCAAATCCCGCAGACGGAAAAATGAATTTGTGCATTGTGAACAACAAAACAGTTCCTGGAATTCTTTTTGCATTGCCAACTGCTTTTTTTGGACTGCACGGAATTTTTCCCGGAATAAATTTAATAGAATTTTCAAGCGCAACATTCAAAACAACAATTCCGCTTTGGCTGCACACAGACGGCGAAGTTTACCAAAAAACTTCTGAAATAACAGTCCGCACTTTTGAAAAAAAACTAAAAATAATCGGCATTTAAAATGAATTATCAAATCGAACTTGAAAAAATTCTTTCATCTCTAAAGCAAAACACTCCAATGGAAAACAGGCCAAAACTTTTGCTTCATGCTTGCTGCGCGCCTTGCTCATCTTATGTTTTGGAATTTCTTGCTTCATTTTTTGATATAACAATCTTGTATTACAATCCAAATATTTTTCCAGAAGAAGAATACAAAAGACGGCTTGAAGAACTAAAAAAATTTCTTCCTGAATTTTTTCCAGCAAAAGAAAATTCTGTAAAGCTCGTGGAAGATTGTTATATTCCGCAGGAATTCTATGACGCAATAAAAATCAAGGAAAATCCAGAGCTTGCCACAGAGCCAGAAAAAGGAGAACGCTGCAGAAGATGCTACAAGTTCAGGCTGAAGCGCGCTTTTGAATTTGCGAAAAAAAACAACTTTGATTATTTTTGCACAACGCTTTCAATAAGTCCATTTAAAGATTCAGAAAAAATAAATCAAATTGGAAAAGAACTTTCTGAATGCGCAAACGGAAAACCAAAGTGGCTTTTTTCTGACTTTAAAAAGAAAGGCGGTTTTCTTAGAAGCCTTGAGCTTAGCAAAGAATTTTCACTTTACCGGCAGCAATATTGCGGCTGCATTTTTTCCGCAGAAAATTCTAACAAGACTCGCGCACAACAAGAGAAGACGGAAGCATAATTTTAATCGCATTTTCATCTTTTCCTGCCGTTCCAGAAACAATCATTTTTACAGCCTGCTCGCCCATTGCTTTTTTCTGCACATTCATCGTGGTCAAAGGCGGACACGTGTATTCTGAAATTTCAATATTATCTATGCTGATTATCGCAACATCGCCTGGAACAGAAATATTTTTTTTGCTCAAGCCGCGAAGAACTCCAATTGCAACTTCATCAGAACCGCAGACAATTGCGCGTGGAATTTTTTTATCAGCCGGAAAAGAATCTACCGCTTTGAATCCGCCGCTCATGTCAAAAGTTTCAGCAATAAAAAAACTGTCCCGTTTTGCATCAAGATTTTTTTCAGCCAAAGCAAGCTGAACTCCATGCACGCGGTCATCGTCTTCGCCAATATATCCAATCTCTGAAAAACCTTTTTGAATCAAATATTCTGTTGCCCGCTGCGCAGTTGCCTGCCTGTCAAACATAACACTGCTCAAGCCTTCGTACTGAAATTCAACGCAGACAATTTTAGAAAGACGCTCTTTTATTTTGTCGATGATTTTTTTATCTTCGTCAGTTTTCAGGCACTGATCTGTCGCAACAAGAATCAGTCCGCCGATTTCCTCTTCGTGAATCAAACTGTTAAACAAAACCGGATTTTTCAGCTCATGGAAAAATCTTATAAAGCTCACCTGAAAATTCTGCTCATGGGCTTCAAGGTGAATTCCAGAAAGAATTTCCGCATAATACGGACGCAAAAAAGTTTCGGAAGCGCAAAGGACAACGCCAAGCTTATTCGCCGCAAAACCAACATCGCCTTGCTGCAAAGCCTGCGCCGCCTTGTTCGGTCTGTAGCCAAGACGCTCGATTGCATCCAAAATTCTTTTGCGTGTTTCTGGAGCAACTGAACGGTCAGAGTTTCCGCTTATAACATAGCTTACCATGCTCCGTGTTACGCCGGCTTCTTTTGCGACATCGTTTTGAGTAACCGCAGATTTCATATTTTCACCTTAAGGTTCGATTTTATACTGTCATTCTCATGCTATGACATGGGAATCTGTTATAAATTTTCAATAGATTACCGGGTCAAGCCCGATAATGACAGCTAGATATAAATTATAAACAACTTGAATGAATATTGGAAGCCTAAGTTTTTTGAATAGTTGAACAGCAATGGCAAAATCGTTAGCATAAGGCAACATAAGAGGTTTTCTATGAAGAAATATTTTTTTTTAGCAATTCTGGCGGGCGCATCAGTTTTTGTTTCCGCGCAGAATTTTAAACTTTCAGGTCATGTCCGCTCTGGAATTTCAACTGCATTTGACGGCGCAAAAGGCGAAGACAATGCCGACATCAATTCATTTTCCGCGACAACTTGGACAAAGGGCGATTATTTTGGCGACGATGAATTTTCCCGCATAAGGCTCGACGGCGAATTCATCGGAACAGAAAAAAAATTCGGTGCAAGCGCAAGATACCAGTACGCAGGTTCATTTGACAAAATCGCTTTCAATGAAAAAATGATAACTTACGCAAACGCCTGGGGAAAATTTCTTGACCAAAAACTTTTTGTTTCTGGCGGAAGAATAAAAGATATGTTTTTTACTTCAACCGGATTTGAGCAATTTACATTTATCACAAAAAAAACTGGCGGCTATGCGGTTTATTCAATTTTGCCAGAGCTGAAAATCGGCGGCGCAATCGTTCAGGATTATTTGTATTCATATCAAAAAGGCGAAAAATTTTATCCACGAAAAGACGGTTATGACAGCGGAACAAAAGAATTCGGAAAAAACGCATTCGTGGGCGGAATAAATTTTACAAAGGATTTCTTTAGCTTCAGGGGAGCAGTTGCCGCAGCCGGAGCAGGATACGCAAATGTAAATTTAAAGTTTGCAAACGGAATTAAATTCAGCGCGGAAGGAATTTACCAGAAGCAAAAAACACGAAACGAATTCAGAATGGGAAAAGCGGAAATTCAGAAAATGAAACCAGCCCAGTTTGTTTTTGTTGAAAACATTGAGTACACAGGAATTGACAAATTGCTCCTGGGAATCGCAAGCTATCAGCATTTTAGAGATGAAACTTACACAGATAAAGACGGCGACACTTTGAATTTCTTTTCTATAATTCCGGCTGTAAAATACAACTTGCTAGACAACCTTTCATTAAGCGTCGAAAGCACAATCAGAATTTTCGACAGCCGCTACAAAGGAGACACAGACACTTATGCAAACATAATTCCTCGTGTTGACTTTGAAATTGCAAAAGGATTTACCGCGACTGTATACGGCGACATTTCCACAGACACCGACAGAAGAAAAAATTCCGTTGGTGCCGGCGTCTGCGTTGTATTCTAAAAAAATATCAGGCTGAATTTTAAATTTCGGTAAAAACAAATGTCATTCCCGCACTTAATGCGGGAATCTAATGCAAATAGATTGCTGACTGAGTTTGCCATGTAAACATCACCGGGTCTATGCCCGGCAATAATATTTTACACAGTTAATGACAATAAAGTTAGTATTCGATTTTTGTCATGTCTGTAACTTCTTTGTTGTAGTCAACGCCGTCAACATCGAAGCCATTTATAATCAAGAAGTCATGGCGGATTCCGTCCAAGTCAACAAGCTCGTTTACATTTTCTTCTGTAACAGCCGGCATAACTTTGTTTACTTCGTCCTGAACTTTTGGATCCATTTCCCAGTCATCCATGCGGATTCTATTTTCTGAATCTACAGGAACTTTTCCGTCGGCAGTATAAAGACGCTCAGCAAACAAACGCTCCATCTGCTCAATGCATCCTTCGTGAGTTCCCTGCTTCTTCATAATCTTGAAAAGAACTCCAAGATACTGTGTGATAATCGGAATAACTGAAGATGAACGAGTAATAAGTCCCTTGTTGACGCTTACATAAGCAGCTCCGCCTTTTGCTTTAAGAGCGGCATCAATATTGTGCGCGCGCTTTTCCAAATCTTTTTTTGCCTCGCCGATTGTTCCGTCGCGGTAAATTGGATGAGAAAGAGAAGGTCCGATGTAAGAATAAGCCAAAGTGCGGCATCCGTCTGCAAGAACATCCGCTTCTGAAAGCTGCTTAATCCATCTTTCCCAGTCTTCGCCGCCCATTACTTTTACAGTGTTCGGAATTTCATCTCCTTCCGCTGGCTGTGTTGAAGCCTGAGTAATTTTTCCAGTCATCATATCAAGAGATGCTCCGGAATAAACCTGATTGATAGGCTTGATTACTGAACGGTACATAACTTTTGTATCTGGGTCTGTGCGTACAGGGCTTGCCAATGAATAAATAACAAGGTCAGCTTTTGCGCCCCAGTCTTTAAGCTGCTTTATAACTTCCGCGCGGCATTCATCGCTGTAAGCATCCGCATTGAAAGTCTTTGCTTTTAATCCGGCTTTTTCTGCGGCCTTGTCAAACGCCATGTTGTTGTACCAGCCAGGAGTTCCGCCTTTTACCTGTGTAGGCTGTTTTTCAAATGAAACTCCGATTGTGTCAGCTCCGTATTCAAAAGCGGCTGCAATTCTGCTTGCAAGTCCGTAGCCTGTAGAGCATCCAAGAACAAGAACAGTTTTTGGAGCTTTTCCGCCTTCCGCCAAAGTCTTTGTTCCGCGCTTGGCTTTCTGAGCTATAACATAATTAATCTGATTTTCAGTTTCTTTTGCGCAGCCAATTGGATGGGCATTGATACACATATTGCTGCGAATCATCGGTTTAATAATCATTTTAAAGTCTCCTGTAAAAAATATAGTTATAATTTTAAAGTCTATCTACTTTGACATTTTACGTCAATATGTCAAACCTTTTTATCTTCTTGAAAAAATTCCGGCATTATGGCACTATTCTTTTGAAAAGGCTTTAAGCTAAAATCGAATTTTTTCCGAGGTATTAAATATGGAAAAGCACAGCAAAATTTACAAACTTTCATTTTATTTTATTTTTTCCCTTATGATTTTGCAGGGAATTTTTGCAGCCCCGAAAGTTTCAGAAAGAAGGCAGAAACTCATAACGTATTCACTTTCATTTGTTGGAACAAAATATGTTTACGGCGGAACAGAGCCTGAAACAGGATTCGACTGCAGCGGATTCATAGACTATGCAGTTAAAAACGGAGCAGGCATTCAGCTTCCGAGAACCGCAAACGAAATTTACAACAGCAGCCGCGTGCTAAAAATCGATTCAAAGGAAAAAGAGCCGGGCGACTTGATGTTCTTTAAAAACGACCCGAACTCTGACCGCGTAACACACATCGGACTTTACTGCGGAGTTTACCGCGGACCAATCACTGAATTCAACGGAAAGCGCGTTTTCGTTTCGGCAGTAAGCGACGGACCAAAAACAGGAGTTCAGCTTACATTAATCAGCGAGCGTTTCTGGAAAAACCATTTCTTTGGATATGGAAGAATTCTTCCGCGCACAAAAGTACAAGCTCAAAATGCAAAAGCTCAGAACGCAAAAACGCAAAATGCAAGAGTACAAAAAAAGTAACATTTTCCGAAAAAATCTGTTTTCAATAATATGAAAAGAGCAAAATATATATGCGCAACCTTTTATCTTTTTGCACTGCTTGCATTTACAGGCTGCGCATCTTTAGTTCAAGTCAAAGCGGAAAAAAACGGATTGCAGACTCTTTCAGCTGAAATTGATTTAGGTGAAGCAATTTCGACCGCAATAAAAGAAGCTTCAAGCGGACTAAGCGAAATTAATTCCAGCGGCGGACTTGATTCAAATAAAGAGATTGTAATTTTCGACACAAAAAAAATAAAATCCGCGCTAGAAAATTCAGAATTCAAAAACGCGAAAGTTTCATCTCCAGAATTTTCCAAGCTGAATATTTCTGGAACTGGAAATTTTTCTAGCTTTGCTTCTCAAAACGAAAAATCCTTAAAAATAAAATTCAGCCCGGAAAATATAAAAAATTTGGCTTCAACGCTTCCTGCTGAAACACAAAGTTTTTTTGACCTTCTTATGGCTCCGGTTTTTACAGGCGAAGTAATGACTGCCAGCGAATATGCGGATTTAGTCGCGGTTGTCTATGGCGAAAATCTTGCGCAGGAACTAAAAAAATCCGCAGTGGAACTTTCGCTTGTTTCGCCTGCCGGAAAAACAAAACGGTTTTCTATTCCACTCACGGATTTTCTGACTTTATCTGAAGAAAAAATTTTCTCTATAGATTTTTAAATTCCGTTGTAATGCGTTCTGATTTTGTCCAAAACATAATCTTCAAATTCCTTGAGAGAAAATGTTTTCTGCGGAATCTTGGATGAAAATCTAAAGCGGCAAGTGACGGAATTTTCTCCCTGCTCTTTTTCTCCAACAACAAGAATATACGGAGTTCTGTGTTCCGTTGAAATGTTCTTGATTTTGTTTTTCATGTTGCTGTCGTCTGTGTAAGCATTTGCACGCACGCCAAGCGATTTTAGTTCATCAGCAACTTTTTCAGCATAAGAATTGAATTCTGGAGCAACTGGAACAACCGCCGCCTGTTCAAACGAAAGCCAAGCCGGGAAAACGCCAGCATAATTTTCAATCAGAATTCCAAGGAAACGTTCAAGCGAACCAAGAACTGCGCGGTGAAGCATTACAGGATGATGCTTTTGATTGTCCGCGCCGATATATTCAGCGTTAAGACGTTCCGCGCTTGGAAGCTGATAGTCAAGCTGAATTGTTCCGCACTGCCACTGACGGCCAAGAGCATCTATAAGCGTAAACTCAAGCTTAGGTCCGTAGAACGCGCCTTCGCCAGGCTGAATTTCATATTCCATTCCCGCTGAATTGCAAGCCGCCGCCAAAGCTTTTTCCGCGTGCTGCCAAGTTTCCAAATCGCCAACATGATCTTCAGGCATTGTGGAAAGTTTTACAAGAAGATTTTTGTCAAATCCAAAGTCCTTGTAAACATCAAGAAGCAAACGGCAGAATTTTGAAACTTCACTTTCAATCTGATCTTCTGTGCAGATAATATGCGCATCATCCTGGACAAATCCGCGAACACGCATAATTCCATGCAAAGTTCCGCTTGGCTCATTACGAACGCAATGTCCGAATTCCGCAAGACGCATCGGCAAATCTTTATAAGAGCGTACTCTTGAATTGAAAATTTCAAGCGCACCAGGACAGTTCATGGGCTTGATTGCAAACATTCGCTTTTCGCTTTCAGTAACGAACATATTTTTCTGGTAATGTCCCCAGTGGCCGGAACGCTCCCACAAAGTGCGAGGCATTATAGCCGGCGTATTTACTTCCATATAACCGTCTTTCCGGATTTTTTCGCGCATATAGTCCTGCAAAGTTACGTACATTGTCCAGCCATTCGGATGCCAGAAAATCTGACCTGGATCTTCCGGATCAAGGTGGAACAAATCAAGCTGCACGCCAAGCTTGCGGTGATCGCGTTTGTCTGCCTCTTCAAGCATCGTAAGATAATCTTTCAAATCATTCGGCTTGTAAAAGCAAACTGCATAAATGCGTGTAAGCATCGGACGTTTTACGTCTCCTCTCCAATAAGCGCCTGCAATGCTCATAAGTTTAAATGACTGCTGATTTATTTCCTTTGTGTTCGCAACATGAGGACCGCGGCACAAATCAAGATAGCCGTCCTGCTCATAAGTTGTTATAACTTCGCCTTCTGGAAGTTCCTTTATAAGCTCTTCTTTGTAAGGCTGATCTTTAAAAAGCTCAAGAGCTTCTGCCTTTGAAACTTCTTTGCGGATAAAATCATGGTTGCCAGAAATAATTTTGCGCATTTCTCTTTCTATTGAAGCAAAATCTTCCGCGCAAACTTTGTGTCCTTCCGGAAAATCAAAATCGTAATAAAATCCGTTTTCTATCGCAGGACCGATTGCAATTTTTGTTCCCGGAAAAAGATTCAAAACTGCTTCTGCCATTACGTGCGCACAACTGTGGCGTATTGTCTGTAATTTTTCATCAACTGCCATTTTCAATTCCTCGAAATTCTATACTGCTAATAGCATAGATTATTCTTTTTTTATTTATATTTCAACAAGACGTCAAGCGATGTCTATTTTTTCTATATGCGCGCCAAGTGATTTTAAGCGTTCCACAAGATTTTCGTAGCCGCGTTCAATCTGATACACATTGCTAATCCGGCTTTCTCCACGAGCACAAAGAGCCGCGATAACCATTGCCATTCCAGCACGGACATCAGGAGAAACAAGATGCTCGCCATGAAGAGAACTCGGACCCGCGACAACTGCACGGTGAGGATCGCAAAGTGTAATGCGCGCGCCCATGCTTATAAGCTTGTCCACAAAGAACATTCGGCTTTCAAACATTTTTTCAAAAATCAAAACAGTTCCTTCAACTTGGGTTGCAACAACAGTCATAATCGAAGTCAAATCCGGCGGAAATCCCGGCCAAGGACTGTCATCAATTTTTGGAATCATTCCGCCCAAATCTGTGTTCACTTTCATTTCCTGATCTGCGGAAACTGTAAGAATGTTATCTTCAACATCCCAGCGAATTCCAAGCTTGTTAAAAGAAATCCGAAGCGGACGCAAATCATTTACACGGACGCCTTCAATTTTTATAGAGCCATGAGTAGCGGCGGCAAGTCCAATGAACGAACCAATTTCCATAAAATCCGGGCCAATTGAAAAATCGCAGCCCTTGAGTTTTTTCACGCCTTCAATCTTTAAAATATTTGAACCGACTCCTGAAATTTTTGCGCCCATCGCATTCAGCATATTGCACAAATCCTGAACGTGAGGCTCGCTGGCAGCATTTGTAATTTCTGTTGAGCCTTCCGCAAGAACAGCCGCCATAACTGCATTTTCTGTGGCAGTAACGGAAGTTTCGTCAAGGAAAATATCAGAGCCAACAAGCTTATTCGCGCTGAATTCAAATTTCCTGTCTATTGAAACACGCGCGCCAAGTTCTTCAAGCGCAAGAAAGTGAGTGTCAAGACGACGGCGGCCAATAACGTCTCCACCGGGCGGCGGCATTATAGCTTTTCCAGTGCGGGCAAGCAAAGGTCCTGCAAAGAGAATTGAAGCGCGGATTTTTTTGCTAAGCTCAGGAGGAATATCATTGCGCGATATTTCAGAAGCATTTATTTCCCAAGTATTTTCAGAAAGCTTTTCAACTTTTGCGCCAAACGACTGCAAAATCAAAAGCATAACGCCTGTATCTTCAATTTCTGGAATATTTCGTAAAATAACTTTTTCGGAAGTAAGCAAGGAAGCCGCGATGCAAGGAAGAGCTGCATTTTTGTTTCCGCTTGCTTTTATAGTTCCCTTTATCGGAAAACCGCCTTCTATTTTATATTCGTACATAGCGCAATTATAAACAGATTTTGAATGAATTTCAATTTGGGCAAAAATTTTATCTATGGAAAATCATTCGCCACAGCAAAGATGAACTAGAACTTCAACCGCTTTTATCATCTGGTCAAGGCTAGCCCATTCATTGCGCGAATGAAAATTATGTCCGCCTGTAAAAATGTTCGGGCAAGGAATTCCCATTTCTGTAAGCCGTGAACCGTCAGTGCCGCCGCGAATCGGAGTAAAAACCGGCTCAATTCCACTTGCCTTATACGCTGAAACAAGCCGCTCTGCGACTTTCGGATTTTTGTCCAGATTTTCTTTCATGTTCAAATATTGCTGCGTGTGCAAAACTTCAGCCTTTCCACCAAAAAGTTCAGAAACAGTTTTTGCAAGAAGCTCAACCGTGGATTTTCTTTTTTCCATCCCGTCCGCAGAAAAATCACGAAGCAAAAGAGAAACTTTCGATTCTTCTATAGAACCTTCAATTGAAATCGGCGCAAAAAATCCCTGCCTGCCGTCTGTTGTTTCCGGGCGTTCTCCAGCAGGAAGATTCGCAACAAATGATGAAGCCATGCTGATTGCGTTTACCATTGTGCCGCGCGCAGTTCCAGTGTGGGTCGCGTTTCCCTTGAACACAACATCGCTTCTGAAAGCATTAAAGCATTCCGTTTCAAGCTCGCCGATATGTCCGCCGTCCACAGTGTAAGCGCATTTTGACTTTAAAAGCTCAAGCGGAACTTTATCCATGCCGTGTCCAGTTTCTTCATCCGGGGAAAAAATAACTTCAATCGCAGGATGCTTTAGTTCCGGGTGGCTCAAAAAATATTCAAGGCATGAAACAATTTCCGCAACGCCGGCTTTATCATCCGCGCCAAGCAAAGTTGTTCCATCGCTCGTTATAATCGTTTCGCCGTTTTTTGCCGCAAGAGAAAGAGCTGAATCTTTTTTTGGGTCAAGTTCCGTGCCGCAAAGAATAATTTTTCCGCCTGAATAATTTTCGTGGATTTTTGGATTTACATTTTTCCCGGAAACTTCTTCGGAAGTGTCTATGTGCGCAAGAAGGCAAATCGAAGATTCCGCAGAGCCGTTCGCAGGAAGAATTCCGTAAGTATAGCAGTGCTCCGTTGTCTGAACATTTTCAAGCCCAAGCGATTTTAATTCAGCGCGCAAAACAGAAGCCATTTCGTTCTGGCCGGAAGTGCTGGGCATAATTCCAGAGTCGGCTTTTTGTGAATCGCTTTCACTCCAAATTTTTACATATTTCAAAAACCGCTCAAGCAAAGAGCTTTTTATTTTTAATTTATCTTCCATAATAATTTTAAGTATACAGGTTAGTTTTGAAAATTTCAATTTTTGCAAACGGCATCAACTGTCTTTTATTTTTTGCGGGCGAGCAAAGTTTTTTCAAGAAGCAAAAGAAGCTCCGGGTCATATTTAAATGAAACTTTTTTCAGCTCCTCCAACGCTTTTTTTCTGGACAAAGATTTTTTATATCCGTCCTGCCGCACAAGAGAAACGTAATCTTCCGTCAAATGAATAAGACGCGCCACAAAAGGAATTTCGTCTCCATTCAAGCCGTCAGGAAATCCAGTTCCATTTTGATTTTCATGGTGAAAAAACGCCGCTTCCCAAAATATGTTTTTGTATTCATAGGGAACAAAGTCAAGCTGAAAAAGTCCTCTTGCAACGTGAGTTCTCAAAAAAATTTCTTCCTTTCTGCTTAAAACTTCCGAATGAAAAAGCGACTGCTTGAATTCCAAATAACCCGCATCGTAAACCATTGCCGCCGCATAAAAAAGAATCCGCTCCAAAGGTTCCTTGTCTTTTAAAAGACTGAATACAATCATGCTGACTTTTTTAGAATTTGATTTTCTGTTTGTATAAGAATCAATTACAGAGCCAAGAACAACGCATTGACGCACAAGATTAAAAAGCTTCTTTCTAAGTTCAGGCTCGATTTTTTCCAAGTCTTTTGAAACTGGAAGATCCTTTAAATATCTTTTTGCTGAAATTTTTCTTTTAAAATGAAGGGCAAGACCAAAAACAATAAAAGCAAACAACGCGCAAATAGAAATTAAAAAAGCTGCCTTTGCCAAAAACAAAACAAGAGCGGCAGGAATTCCCGGAATCAGCTCCTGAATAAAAGGAATAATTTCTATCAGAACATCGTCATTTTCGTTCATTCAAAAGATTCTATCATGCGCAAAACGAATTTTCAACAAAACAAAAATGCCGCCCGCCTAGCAAAAATTTCACTGGGGCAAGCAGCATTAAAAATTTCCTAATTGCAATCTGCTAAATTAGAAAGAATAGCTCCAAGAAAGCGGAATTGAAATAAATGAGTCTCCGTCGCAAGTTTCATAGTTCAAGCCAGCAGAGAATGTGTGGCTTCCGAAAGTATATGCAACATTAGGATTTACACCGATTACCGGTTCTGCTCCGTTTGAAGAATTGTCAAACAAGAATTTTCCTGTAACATCCGCGCTCAAAGATTCAGAAAGCTCGTAGCCTACACAAGCCGCAAAGTACATATCATAGTCTGAATTTTTGTCATCTGTATTGAAAAGTGTTTCAGCAGAAAAACTCAATGCGTCAAGAGAATATTCAACGGAAACATTAAAAAGGCTTTTTCCGAATACACCGAAATCTTCAGAAATGCTCAAGTCATCAATTCCAGAAGTATAAGCTTTTCCAACAACTTCATCATCTTCTACAATATCTTCCTGTGCTTTGCTATAAGCATAACCTGCGCGGATTACAAAATCCTGTTCAGCAAGAGGCTTTACCATTGCGTAAACACCAAAGCCGCGGTTGTCGCTGTCTGCAACATTTGAAACTGCCGCTCCAATTGTAAACATTTCTTCAAAGGCATATTCTGCGCCGAATCCAATGTTGAGATTTACTGTGTCATCATTTTCATCTTTTCTAGTGAAATAATTTACATCGTCCTCGCCGCCAAATGGAACTGTAACAGCAAGCTTAAGACCTTCGATTGGTGTTACAGCAACTGTGAATCCTTCTGAGCCAAGATTTCCCAAAGCAACATTGTCATCATAAATCGGGAGATAAGAACCTTCAAGCCAAATATCTTCATGGAATCCAAGCGCAAGCATTTCAATTGGGCGATATTCAACGAACCAGCTTACATCGTCCCAAGCAAAGCCAAAGTTCTTGTCGTTCCAGTCGTCAAGGATAAAAGTAACATCAAGTTCTGCATCTACTTTTTCTGAAGTGAAAGTCGCAACAACATTTTCTTCAAGTCCGGCAAAGTCTTTTGTTGTTTCATCTTCACCGTCATTGTAAACTTTTCCTTTTCTGATTGCTGTAACGTCAGAAGAAAGTTCGTTTGTGAATTCCACAGTCTGTGCAAATGCGGAAACAGAAAGCAAAGCGGCTGCGGCAAAAGCAACAGCACCCTTAAAATTGATTTTCATAGATACTCCTCGAACAAAAGTTAATTAAAGCTAAATATTATTAGCCAAATCTAACTTTTGTTTACAAAGACTAACTTAAACAAAATCAGTTATTTTGTCAATCTGAATTTTCAATAAAATTACTTTTTCCAGCCGTCGTATTTTTCGCATTCAAGGATTTTTTTCGCATTTGCCACACGTTCCGCGGAAGGACTTTCTGTGTCCTTTAAAACATAGTCAATGCCAAGGTCTTTGTATTTCATTGCGCCAAGTCCGTGGTAAGGAAGAATTTCCACACGCTGAACATTTGAAAGTGTGCGGATAAAATCTCTTGTACGCAAAAGATATTCATCGTTGTCTGTAATGCCCGGAACAAGAACGTGGCGAATCCAGATTGGCTTTTTAATTTCGTCCAAATAGCAGAACATCTCGACTATATTTTTTCCAGTGCGGCCGGTAAGCTTTATGTGTTCTTCCTCGTCGATGTGCTTGATGTCCATCAGAAGAATATCTGTAACTTCCATAAGCTTTTTGAATTTTTCAAACCATTCGCCTTCTTTTGTAAACGGACCGCCAGCAGTGTCGATGCAGGTGTTGACTCCTTTTTCCTTTGCCTTCGTGAAAAGCTCAAGCAAAAAATCAAGCTGCATCAAAGGCTCGCCGCCTGAAACAGTGATTCCGCCTTTTGCGCCCCAATAAGATTTGCAGCTCAAAGCTTCATTCAAAAGCTCGTCCGCAGTGTAAAGCTTGCCCTTTGCCATGTCCCAAGTGTCCGGGTTGTGGCAATATTTGCATCTTAAAGGACAGCCTGAAAAAAAGATTATAAAGCGAACGCCCGGTCCGTCCACAGAACCAAAAGATTCCAGCTGATGAATATATCCCTGCATAAAAATTCCTTGCTGATAAAAAGTGTGTATCTACAAAATAATCTAACATTTCTTTTAGCAAAAAAAAAGCCCCGCAGGAATTCCTGTGGAGCTGAAAAATTTAATTAAAAAATGAAAGACTACTTACTGCTTAGAATATGTTTCGTAATCCCATTCAAGGTAAGTTTTACTACTCTCAGTTTTTATAACAGCGGTTCCTGTCTCGCCATCATCATAAGTAATTACAATTTCACCATCTTTTGTTGTGTCACCAGAATACTTTGCTGTTTCAGAGAAATCTCCTTCTTCATCAGAACCTTCGAGTTTTACAGTACCATTATCATAGAAAGTCAGTACTGCTTTGTAGCCATCCTCTGATATAGCCCAAGTTGTTACAACGCTTGGATCGTCGTCATCATCGTCATCTTTGCAGCCTACAAATGCAAGCGCAAGAACCATAGCTGCCAATACAGCTGAAATTTTAGCAAACTTTCTCATAAGTTCACTCCTTAAAAAATAGATTACGCTGAAAAAATTCAGCAGTCTCTATTGTACCCCCCCCCGGGATTTGTCAAGTACTTTTATAAATTTTTGTTAAATTTTTTTTACTTAACTCATTTTTTTTCCACCTCTCCGATTTATAGACTGAAAAAAAATGATGTAGTATGATGAAAACTCAAAATTGAATACTACAAACTAAATAAGGAAACAAAATATGAAATTCATTTCGTGGAACGTGAACGGACTTCGAGCCGTTATGGGAAAAAACTTTATGGAAGCGTTCAGTTCGCTTGACGCGGATTTTTTCTGCCTGCAAGAGACAAAGCTCCAGGCCGGGCAGATTCAGATGGAGCTTCCAGGCTATCATCAGTTCTGGAACTACGCCGAAAAAAAAGGATATTCAGGAACCGCGATTTTTGCAAAGCACGAGCCGATTTGTGCAAGCTACGGAATCGGAATTGCCGAACACGACACGGAGGGGCGCGTAATCACTCTTGAATACGAGAAATTTTTCCTTGTGACGGTCTACACGCCGAATTCTCAGGACGAGCTTCGCCGCCTTGAATACAGAATGAAATGGGAGGACGACTTCCGCGCATATCTAAAAACGCTAGCGCAAAAAAAAGGCGTGATTGTATGCGGAGACATGAACGTTGCCCACGAGGAAATCGACATCAAAAATCCAAAGACAAACCGGCACAACGCGGGATTCACGGACGAAGAGCGCGGAAAAATGACAGAGCTGCTTTCATCAGGATTCACCGACAGCTTCCGCCACTTCTACCCCGACACCGCCGAAGTCTACAGCTGGTGGTCGTACAGATTCCACGCCCGTGAGCGCAACACAGGCTGGCGGATCGACTATTTTCTCGTTTCCGACAGCATAAAAGACAAGATGACCGGCGCGAAAATCCACACGGAAATAATGGGAAGCGACCACTGCCCGGTCGAGCTGGACATGGAATTTTAGAAAATAAAACTTAGGATATTCCTAATTCAAGAAAAACAAAAAAGCCGCCTTTGGAAAACCAAAAGCGGCCGTTTTTATGCAGTCTTAAAAGTCAGCATTAGAGGCTTGCGTGGCAAGTGCGGGCAATAACATCATCCTGCTGTTCTTTTGTAAGATTGATAAAGCGAACTGCATATCCAGAAACGCGAACTGTGAAGTTTGCATATTCCGGCTTGTCAGGATGAGCCTGGCAGTCCTTGAGTTTTTCAACTCCGAATACGTTAACGTTCAAGTGGTGCGCTCCCTGATCAAAGTATCCGTCCAAAACGTTTACAAGGTTAGAAATGCGCTCGTTCTCGTCGTGTCCAAGAGCGTTCGGGTTGATTGTCTGTGTATTTGAAATTCCGTCCAAAGCATATTTGTAAGGAACTTTTGCAACAGAGTTCAAAGACTTGATAAGACCCTTTGTTTCTGCTCCGTAAGAAGGGTTAGCTCCAGGAGAGAATGGCTCGCCTGCTTTGCGTCCGTCCGGAAGTGCGCCAGTTGCCTTTCCGTATACAACGTTTGAAGTAATTGTAAGGATAGAAGTTGTAGGCTCTGCATCGCGGTATGTGTGGTTCTTTTCAATCTTTGACATGAAAGTTTTAAGAAGCCATGTTGCAATTTCGTCCGCGCGGTCATCATCCTGTCCGTAGCGTGGGAAGTCGCCTTCAATCTCAAAGTCCTTCGCAAGTCCGCTTTCATCACGGATTACTTTTACCTTTGCATACTTAATTGCAGAAAGTGAGTCAACTACGTGGCTGAATCCTGCGATTCCAGTTGCAAATGTTCTCTTAAGATATGTGTCTTCAAGAGAAAGTTCTGCAGCCTCATAGTAGTACTTGTCGTGCATATAATGGATTGCGTTCAATGTGTTTACATAAAGACTTGCAAGCCATTCAAGCATAGCATCGTACTTGCGCATAACTTCATCATAATCAAGATAATCAGAAGTGATTGGGGCAAATTCTGGACCAACCTGAACTCCCGGTGTAAGACCTGCAGGCTCGTCTTTTCCGCCGTTGATTGCGTAAAGAAGGGCTTTTGCAAGGTTTGCGCGCGCACCAAAGAACTGCATTTCTTTTCCTGTCTGAGTTGCAGAAACACAGCAGCAGATTGAGTAGTCATCTCCCCAGATTGGGCGCATTACATCGTCGTTTTCATACTGAATTGAAGATGTGTCGATAGAAATCTTTGCGGCATATCTGCGGAAGTTTTCTGGAAGTCTCTTTGAATAGAGAACTGTCATGTTTGGCTCTGGGCTTGGTCCCATGTTTTCCAAAGTGTGGAGGAAGCGGTAGTCGTTCTTTGTAACCATGTCGCGTCCGTCCTGACCAAGACCTGCAACTTCCAATGTAGCCCAAATCGGGTCGCCAGAGAAAAGCTGGTTATAAGATTCAATACGTGCAAAGCGAACCATGCGGAACTTCATAACGATGTGATCAACAAGTTCCTGAGCTTTTTCTTCTGTAAGGATTCCTTTCTTCAAATCGCGCTCAATGTAGCAGTCAAGGAATGTTGAAATGCGTCCTACAGACATTGCGGCGCCGTTCTGTGTCTTGATTGCGGCAAGGTAGCCAAAGTAAAGCCACTGGAAAGCTTCTTTTGCGTTCTTTGCAGGATTTGAAATATCATATCCGTAAATCGCGGCCATTGCCTTGATTCCCTTGAGAGCCTTAATCTGCTCAGAAATTTCTTCACGGAGGCGGATAACATCATCTGTCATTGTGCCGTTTCCGCAGTTAGCCTTGTCCTGCTCCTTGCACTGAATAAGATAGTCAATACCATAAAGAGCAACACGGCGGTAGTCTCCTACAATGCGTCCGCGTCCGTAAGTATCAGGCAAACCAGTAAGAATGTGAGCCTTGCGCGCTTTTCTGATTTCCGGAGTATAAACTTCAAATACAGCGTCTGAGTGAGTCTTGTGATATTCTGTGAAAACTCTGTGGAGCTCAGGATTTGGCTTGTAGCCGTACATTTCAAGGCACTGCTCAGCCATTCTGATTCCGCCATAAGGCATAAATGCTCTCTTAAGAGGCTTGTCTGTCTGAAGACCTACAACCTGCTCAAGTTCTTTTCCTTCCGGGCAGATATATCCAGCCTGATGTGATGTAAGGCTAGTAACAACGTCTGTATCCAAATCAAGAACGCCTGATCTTTCCTTTCCGTCAAGACCAACGCATTTCTTATTATGCTCAGCTTTCTGCAACTTCTGGAGCTCATCGAACAACTTGCTTGTGGCAGCTGTAGGACCAGCCAAGAATGACTCATCGCCGCTATACTGAGTATAGTTAGCCTGAATAAAATCGCGAACATTGACTTCGCTTGTCCACAAACCTTTTGGGTTAAAACCTTCCCATTCAGCTCTCATGTTCATTTCAAAACCTCTTTGCATTGAAAAATTCAACTATAATAACTGGAAGCATTATAGACCATTGCTTTTTTTTTTGCAATTGCTAAAAACGGCAGTTCCAGTTTCCGGCAGATTAATTTGTAATTATTACAAATATGATTATAATACAATTACAGAAAATATCAAGTGATTTTCAAAGATTTTCCCAAAAACAAGTAATAATTCTAAAAAGTCTAAATTTCAAGTTTTATTAAAAATTGAATAAGCTATCAGAAAAAGCGCGTCAATTCGCCAGGCTGAGCGTTATCGGTATCGGACTGCGCAATTTTCTTTAAAATTGCTTGCCATCGCTCAGAATGGCTCGGTTGCCGCTTTCTTTTTCTTCCCGCTCATTCAATTTGCGAATTCAGCAGCAAAACTCGACATTTGGACTAAAAATTAAGTTTCTTCTATATAAATGACAAATAAACAAAAAAATAAAAGTTTTAGCAAAAATATTGTCGATTTTCATAATTTTTAGTATCTTTATTTGCAATAAAATAAAATTTTTAAGCTGCCTTTAGATTTTTCAAGACAGCCAATAAAAATAGGAGTTAGAATCATGGCTAAACAGTTAGTTTACAGCGAAGATGCACGCAAAAAAATGCTGAGCGGAGTTGAACAGATTGCCCGCGCAGTAAAAGTAACATTAGGACCTTGCGGACGCTTGGTTATGCTTGACAAAAAATACGGCGCACCAACAATCACAAAAGACGGCGTTTCAGTTGCAAAAGAAATCGAGCTTAAAGATCCTTTTGAAAACATGGGAGCACAGCTTGTACGCGAAGTTTCATCAAAGACAAACGATGTAGCAGGAGACGGAACAACAACAGCAACAGTTCTTGCCTACGCAATTGTACGCGAAGGACTCAAGGCAGTTTCAGCAGGAATGACACCAATTGAAATCAAACGCGGAATCGACAAAGCGACAGCAATCGCAGTTGAAGAAGTAAAAAAGAACAGCCGCGCAGTAAAAGGCAACGAAGATATTACTCACGTAGCCACAATTTCTGCAAACAACGACCCGGAAATCGGTAAAATCCTTGCAGATGCAATCGAAAAAGTCGGAAAAGACGGCGTTATCACAGTTGAAGAATCCAAGAACATGGACACAACTGTAAAAACTGTAGAAGGAATGCAGTTCGACCGCGGATATATCTCTTCTTACTTTGTAAATGACCGCGAACGCATGGAAGTAAACTACAACGATGCTTACGTTCTCATTTATGATGAAAAAATCAGCACAATGAAAGACCTTCTTCCTGTTCTTGAAAAAGTTGCCCAGACAGGAAAGCCTTTAATCATCATTTCTGAAGACCTTGACGGTGAAGCTCTTGCAACTTTGGTTGTAAACTCAATCCGCGGAACTCTCAAATGCTGCGCTGTAAAAGCACCAGGATTCGGCGACAGAAGAAAGGAAATGCTTCAGGACATCGCAATTCTCACAGGCGGAAAAGTAATCACAAAAGACTTGGGACTTAAGCTTGAATCAACAGAACTTGCCGACCTCGGACAGGTAAAATCCGTAAAAATCGACAAGGACAATACAACTTTGGTTGACGGCGCTGGAGACAAAAAGGCAATCGCTGACCGTGTTGCAGAAATCAAGAATCAGATTGAAAAATCAACTTCTGACTACGACAAGGAAAAGCTCAAGGAACGCCTTGCAAAACTTTCTGGCGGTGTAGCTGTAATCAACATCGGCGCAATCACAGAAACAGAAATGAAGGAAAAGAAATTCCGTGTTGAAGATACTCTCGCAGCAACAAGAGCGGCTTTGGAAGAAGGAATTGTTTCAGGCGGCGGACTTGCGCTCATCGAAGCAAGCAAAGTTCTTGATGCGGAAAAAGAAAATCTTACTGGAGATGAAAAAGTTGGTTTCCAGATTATAAAGAGAGCCTTGGAAGAGCCAATTCGCCAGATTGCAGAAAACGCAGGTGTAGACGGAGCTGTAATCGCTGACAAGGCAAAGACAGAAAAGAAAGGCGTTGGCTACAATGCCGCTACAGGCGAATGGGTAGACATGATGGAAGCTGGAATCATTGACCCGGCAAAGGTTACAAGATGCGCTCTCCAGAATGCTGCTTCTGTAGCAGGAATGCTGCTCACAACAGAATGTGCTATCACAGACATTCCTGAACCTCCAGCACCAGCTGCTCCACAGGCGGGCATGGATGGAATGGGCGGAATGTACTAATAGCAATTCCAAACTTTAAAGTTAAAAATGCGGCTGCGACCAACAAACGGTTGCGGCCGTTTTTTGTTTTAAATAAAACAGATTTCGTGATAGAATGTATTATTGTAAATTATTCTTATTTTTGGAGAACGGAATATGCAGACAGCCACAAAGACACCTTGGGATTTTTTAAGCAAATACAAAGACAGCGATTTTTCAGGAGAATGGCCAACAGTTCCCGAAATGTTTTTTATAACAGCAAAGCGGTTTCCAAAAAGACCTTGCTTTACAGACTTTGAAGGCGAAGGCGGCTCAAAAAACACACTTTCATATTCACAGGTAGAACAAAAAGTAAAAGTGCTTGCCTCTTGGTTTATAGAAAACGGAATCCAAAAAGACGACAGAATCGCAGTAAGCGGAAAAAACTCTCCTCAATGGGGACTTGCATTCCTCGCATCGCTTGCCGCCGGAGCTACAATCTGCCCTATAGATTACGCGCTCCATGAAGAGGAAATCAAAAATCTCTTGAACACAGCCAAGCCAAAATTCTTTTTTGTTGATGAAGAAAAGTTTCCGACCTTCGACGCTCAAAATGCTGAATACAAAGTTTATTCGCTCAGCCCGAAGTTTTCAGAAAAATACGTTTACAATTTAAAGCCTGATTCAACTGAACATGATTTCCGCAGTGCAAAAGAAGACGACCTTGCGGCAATTCTTTTTACAAGCGGAACAACAGGAAACCCAAAAGGCGTAATGCTCACCCACAAAAATCTTGTAAGCGACGCATATATCGCGCAGACACGAATGGACATTTTTTCAACTGATGTTTTTTACGCGCTTCTTCCGATTCATCACGCTTACACAATGCAGGCGGTTTTTATAGAAAGCCTTTCCGTGGGAGCTGAAATCGTGTTCGGAAAAAGCATGGCAGTTTCCCGGCTGATGAAAGAGCTTCGCGAAGGACAAATCACAATGCTGCTCGGCGTTCCGCTTTTGTTCAACAAACTTCTTGCAGGAATTATGAAAGGAATCAAGGCGAAAGGTCCGGTTGTAAACGGCGCAATCCATGCCATGATGTGGATTTCCTACATAATAAAAAAAGTTTTCAAAGTAAATCCCGGAAAAACACTTTTTAAAAGCGTGCTGAAACAGGCAAACATTCAGTCGCTAAGAATTGCAATTTGCGGCGGCGGACCACTTGCTTCAAGTGTATTCAAAATTTACAACGAAATGGGAATCGACTTTGTGCAGGGCTACGGACTTACAGAAACAAGCCCGATTATCGCATTGAACCCGATAAGCCGCTTTAAAATTGAAAGTGTCGGACAATATTTCTTTCCGTATATGGAAATGAAAATTCTTGACCCTTCTGCGGACGGAATCGGAGAAGTAGCGGTAAAAGGCCCGATGGTTTTTAAAGGCTACTACAACATGGAAGAAGAAACCGCAAAAGTTTTTACTCCAGACGGATTTTTTAAAACCGGCGACCTTGGAAAACTGGACAGCGAAGGCTACCTTATTCTTGCAGGACGCGTAAAAAACATGATTGTTACAGAAGGCGGCAAAAACGTTTACCCGGAAGAAATTGAAAACGCATTCCAGCTTTTTACAGATATAGCGCAAATCACAGTGCGCGGCTACATTGCAGACAAAGCAACAAAAAGCGAGCAAATCGAAGCGCTTGTATATGCCAGCGACGACCTTTTTTCAAGACTGAACATAAACAGAGAAAATTCTCCGCTAGACGAATCAGTAAAATCAGAAATTGAAAAAATAATCTCAAAAGTAAACAAGGAGCTTCAGCCTTATGCCCGCATCTCAAAAATCACAATGCTAGAACAGCCGCTCGAAATGACCACAACCCAAAAAGTAAAACGAGGAAAAATATCATGAGAAGAAACTTTAATAAACGTGTTCAATTCATTTATAAGCGACCAAATCTCAAACTTCAACACAGACCTTTACTACCAAAACCCAAGCTACCTTGAAGAATCCTACAAAGCAGGAAGACTTTTGGAATAGAATATTATTTCCATTCAAGTTTTTGAAAAAAAAGCCGTGCCGGATTTTGCATTTAAATGCATTTTCCAGCACGGCTCTTGTTTTTAGATTTTTATAAAAAATCAAATGAGATTATTTTTCTCCCTGATAGTTTGGATCTTCATAAAAGGAATGAATCCAGCTTGAAAGATCTCTTTCCCAGTCCATCATTGCCATGTAGCCGTCATAATCATCATATATTTTTTCTGTGGCTTTAGCTTTAATAGGTGTGTTAAAAAGATCATACGCTCTTTTAAAATCTTCTTTTTTCAGAGCTTTTTCTGCGTTATCATTCTTCCTTGCCATTTCCTGAAGATAAGGTTCATTTGGAATCTTGGCTGGTCTTTTTGATTTATAGTTCTTTATATTACGTGGACCTGTATCTACATTCATATTAAAACCAGGCAACTTAGGCGTATTTTCTTTTTCAGTTGATTCAGTTGTCTGCTGTGAATTGTTCTTTCCGCCTACTCTGCCTTCGATTCCTTTTACAATGCCTTTCCATTTCTGTGCAAAACAAGTAGAAGCCGCAACCACAAGCAAAACCAATACGACCTTTGATTTTCTTGATAATTTCATATTTACTCCTTCTAATAAAGTGTTAATATTATACCACCACTATGGCGGATTGTCAAAATAACAGTAACTAGTTTATTTTAGAACATAAATTGCTTTGCCAGTAACATTTTGCGCAGAATCAGCAACAAAGACATTACCAACAAATGAGCCTCCTGAATTTGACTTAGAAATACTTTCCAAAATAATTCCATTAGCACCAATTTTTCCAGCCTGCTTTTTCAGTTCCGCAATTGCATAGTTCAAACTTCCTTGGTCGGTAAAACCTGAATCACTGGAAGCAGACACAATTCCAATAACTTCATAATCTTCTGGAGGTTCTGTATATATAGAAATCCTGTCAGGATTTACAGAAGGTCTCTTTTTCCCAGTAACAAAAGCAGTTCCACTTGCACAAGAAAACAACATAAAGCAAGCAAACAGCAAAGTAAAAATTGAAATCAGTTTTTTCATAGTTAGAATCTCCTTGAATATAATATCATAAATATCAGCAAAACTCATCAAAAACAGAGCCGCCTGTCCACTCGTTTTCTCGTCCTTGAAGAACAAGAAAATATTTATCTGCACTTTCTTTTCTAAAGCAAGTCATATAAACTCGGTGGACAAAAAGATTGTTCTCAAAGGTAATAGTGCAGAGACTCCACGGTTTTATCGCATTTATTTCGCGACTTTCTGCTTTTACAATTATCATATCTTCATGCAATGCAGCTTCCAATACAGAAGAAGAATACTGTTTAGTTTTGCTGAATATTTTTTCTTGTTTTAGATTTTCAAAATAATCCTGCAACGGAGTTTCTGTTATTTTAGATGGACAGCAAGGAAATTCTGCCGGAATATGCCATCTTGTTTTGTCTTGCGCCGCATTTGGCGAAAGCGACATTATAATATCAGGTTTTGTTCCGTCAGACTTTTCAAATCCTTCTGGATATTCATATTTGAAAATATTTTTTCTTGTTCGAAATACCCATTCTCCAAGACTGCCGCCAGCAGAAATATTTTTAGGCGAATTCTGGTTTGCCCATTTTGTAAGATTTTCAAGGCAAGAATCAGATTCTTTTTGATTTACAGTTCTCATCCAAGAAATATTTGGCGGTAAATCAAAGTTGTGAAGAACAGTTATGTCTTTTAGAACATCTTCTATTTTCATTCCTGTCAGACCTTCAATTTCTTTGCAGGTAATAGGATTCAAGATTATATTTTCCAGCCGTGTTACCCAGCGAAGATTTGAAGAGCGATTGTCCTGTCTATTTGTGTTTATGTGGTCAACAACATGATTTTTTGAAGGCGGTTCACCAAGAAATGCTGTTGCTACAATTCTATGAATTACTTGCTGTGCAATGCACGGATAGCCTTTTTCATTTATTGAAGTTCCAAAAGTCCATTCATCATCAAGTTTTCTTTTGCGTTTTTCTGGTTTTGAATGACGCATAACAGCTCCGTTGTCGCGGACTGAATAAATTTCATCTTTATATGTGCAGATTCTTTCTTCTGTAAAGTCGTTTATGTTTGTCATCATATTTTCCCCTCGTCGCTATCTGTTCTTTTGTGCTATTTCTGACCATTCGCCATAATTCTTTCCGTCAAAAGCACGAACCCAATAATACGGCGCATCGTTACTTCCAGTTCTATCTATATGCTTAATAGGGGAAAAAGGACCTTCTGCCATGGGCTTTGCAGTGGAAACATCATTTTCGTTGCTGTAGTAAATCATATACTTCACAGCGTATTCTACAGGATTAAATGAAAAATCATAGGCAGTTCCTACAATATTTGGAATCATCCAAGCATAAAAATTCTGAGGAGCAGGAAGAAGTTTTGATTTATTTTTTTCAACTGAAATTACATTATTTTTTGAAGGTAGTTTATAACGTGAGTTGTTGAGAATCTTTTTTGCAGTTTCAACTTCAGGAGCATTTTCATTACAAGCAGATTTTAAATCAGTCCAATTCGAAAAGCCTGCAATTTTTGCAATTGTATGCTGGGAATTAGTCAATGTAAACAAAAAATCTTCTTTCTGAAATGGCAAGCCAAAATCAGAAAAGATTGTATTCACATCAAAGAATTTAGGTTTAAAAATGTAAAGATTTTTATTTTCATCAAACGAACGGCTTTGATAATCTTTAAAAAGATTTTTTGCCTGCAATTTAAAATATTCAATAGAGTCCATAATATCATCCTTTTGGGCATCAGATTTGTATTGTCTTTTTTGACCCGTTAACACCTAGCGACAGAAATCTGACACCAAGAAAAATATTATAGTATTGACATGATTAAAGAATCTTTGCACGGGTAGCTGGCTTTATCAACGAAGCATTTAAAATATAATTTACATTCTTTCAAAAGTCAACAAAAAACAACGTGCAGAACTCTATTTCTTAAAAATTAATGTTTTTTGTTTTACTGCAAACTTCTTTTCTTATCTACAGCCAAAATAACAGAACGCGGCTACCCACATGCTTATTTTTTCCAACTGTTCTGAATCTGTAATTTCTTCGAATATTGTTTTGCCGTCTGGAGAGCGGAATTCAACAGCAACATTTTTTGCAAAACAAAAATCCTCAATGCCCCAGTTTTCATCCCATAATCTATATGAATAAGCATTATCTTCGCTGCTATAAGAAATATTTTTTTCAACAATTGTCTCTTCGCCGGTTTCTTTTGTAATGCTCAGCCTGAAAAATCCTGCGTTTTCGTCGTGTTCCTTGCGGTTTTTAATCAACAAATAATAGTATCCCTCGTTTCCTTTTAGAAAAAAAGTTCCTGAACCAGACAAGTCAAAATCCGCAAGCTCCGGAAAATGAGAAAAATCATCCGCAGAAAAAGAAAGCATGGTATCATCCTGAAAGTAAAAATTTATTTTATCCAAGCGATATTCATTATCTCCTAAAAATGAATCGGTCAGATTGACATTGCAACTATCTCCAGGAAGCAAATCGAGTGCAACAAGCAAGCTTTCATTATCAGTATTTTTCGTATTTTCAAAAAAGATTTCCGCCTGCGTGATTTTTTTAGCAGAAATATTGGTTAGCCTCAAATATGGAGAAGAATACTTGCTTTTTTTGAAACAAGAATCCGCTAAAACCAGCACAGGAACAGTAACCCCGGAATATTCCTGATAGGCATAATTCATGGCTTTGCCCATAAAATCAGGATTGTACGCCATAAAATGATAGTCAGTGGAAAAATAATATTTTTTAGCAGCTACTGAAGATTCTGAATTATCAGATGAAATTTTAGCTTTGTTGCGGGCTATATTACAGGAAGTTAATAACAAAAGCGAAATCAATAGCAAAAGAAATTTTTTCATATAGCCTAGGATAATGTACGGAGTTTTTAAAATCAACGGAAAGCAACTTCAACAACGTGCGGAAAGTTATTTCTTAAAAATGTCGCTATGAGTTCCTGTGTCAAGCAAAGTTAAAACAAGAACATCATTATCCTTGTAATAAAGAAGCAGCCAGTCAGGTTGAATATGGCATTCCCAAATCCCTTTAAAATTTCCTGACAATTCGTGATTGCAGTGCTTTTTATCTAGTGGCTGAGATGTTCTAAGTTTTTCAACAATATCTTCAAGCAAAGATATATCAAGACCTCTTTTTCTAGCCCGTTTAAAACTAGCTTTAAATTGTGAAGTTTTCTTTAATTCAAAAATCATTCACAATCCTCAAAAAGGGCTTTTGCAGAGGAATATGATTTTACATTTGGGTCGCGGCTAATTTTTTTAGCCTCATCAATTGCAGCCAAAACTTCTGCGGAAAACTGTTTTTTCGGCGGAACGATCTCAAATGGAATTTTCTGCTGATTTATAGCCTGCTTCAAAAATAAACGGATTGCAGTTGTAATATCAAGTCCCAATGAACTAAAAAGATTTTCAGCCGCAAGTTTTGTTTCTGAATCAACCCTAGTTTGAAGAACTGTCATCGCCATATAACAACCTCCAAAATACTTTTGTACTACAAATGTAATACAAAAAATATAAAATTGCAATTAATATGTTTTCAAATATTTCACCTCAAAAAATGTTGGCTATAATTTTCAATGTTGACCATAACACAAAGCAATGTTATTATTTTACTTGATACTATTCAGCTTGCAAACTATGGAGGAAACTATGTGCAGAACTTCGATTTATGAGGCGCGGAACAATCTTTCAAATTTCGTAAAGATTGCGGAAGGCGGAGAGCCTGTGGAACTTACAAGATACGACAAGCCAGTTGCAGTAATTATCAGCTATGAGGAATATGAAAAAGAATCCCCAAAAAACAAAAAAAGCTGGCTTGCAGAATGGCGCAAGGAATACAAGGATGTTCTAAGTGATGAAGGAATTCCTCTCGGACCAAAAGTTTATGCTGACCCTAACAGAGTGATTTTCGAGGAATAGAATCTAAGGAGTAAATAAATGAAAAAAATATATCTTCTTGATACAAACATCGTGTCCGAATTCTCAAAGGAACGCCCGAGCCAAAACGTGATTGCTTTATATGAGGCAAGGAAAAATTTCTGTGCAATTTCCGTCGTTACCTGGCAGGAACTTATTTATGGACTTGAAAGAATGCCGGAAGGAAAACGCAAAGAATCAATTGTAAGCTTTACTGAAAATCTGAAAAACAATATCGCGATAATTCCTTACGATGATTTTGCAGCCGGAATCTGCGGTCAGCTTTTAGGAAAATGCTCAAAAGAAGGAAAATCTCTCCCATACAGCGACACACAGATTGCCGCAACCGCAATTGCAAACGGAATGGTTCTTGTAACGCACAATGCAACAGACTTTGCAGAAGCCGCAGAACGCTCTTTTTTGCGCACAGAAGACTGGTTTTCTGCTGAATAATTTTTATTGAAGAGAACTGAAAAAACATGGCGAGAATTTTTTAAAACACGCCGTACTTTTTAAATTTCACGCCGAGAATTTACAGAAAACACGGCGTGTTTTTTATTTTATCTTAGTTTGCACGAGGGAAGCCGCTGCGGGCAAGACGGATACCGTTGTTAGAATAAGTATCAGTAACACTGTTAGGATAAAAGCTATAAACATGTGCCAAGGTACTACTATCACTGAAAGAGCCACTTATACGTATACATTCTCCGCTTGCATTTTCAGCAATAGGATCTGTTACAGTCCCTTGAGAAATACTATCTGATCTATCAGAACAAAACTCCCAACAGTTTCCACTCATATCATAAAGTTCAAGTCCGTTAGGCTTTAACTTTCCAACTTCATGAGTAATATCGTTAGAATTATCGACATACCAAGCAACATAAGATAAAGCATTAAGATTACTAGTACCAGCGTAAGTATAATCCCAATCATCGGCATATTGGTCTCCGCCGCGGGCTGCAAACTCCCACTCGGCAGCTGTAGGCAGACGGAAGCCGTTTTTTGATAAATCACAAGAAACACTTTGCCAAGTATTTTTTGCACTGGGATAATTTGGCTTTATATCACTATAAGCAATATTTTCACAGTCAACTTTTTGACCATTTTCATCATATGCTGTATAACATTCCTCAAGCCCCATTAATATAGAAAGCCTGTTGCAAAACACAATTGCATGATACCAGCTTATCGACTCAACTGGGCGAAGTTTTTGAGTTTCTCCTTCTGCTGGAGGATAAGATTCTCCTTGGAACTTGCTTGGATTTTCTCCCATTACGGCTTCAAAAAGCTCCTGCGTTACTTCGTATTTTCCTATGCTGTACGGACTTAAAGTTACTGTGCGGCCATCAATAAAAACGCCTTCACTTCCGCTTCCTTTAATTGTTGTGGCAGTGTCAATTACTGTTACAAGGGCTGTCTTTTCAAGCTTGGTCTTGTTTATAACTATGCTTCCGTCTTCAGCAATAGAAAAGATGTTAGACAAAAGTATTAAGGTCAAAGAGCATTCTGTAGTTTTATCTGCTTCAACTTTTATATCTTTGCTTCCAGACGCAATAAGCTCATCATTGTTCGCAGAATCCCGCGCTTCAGCCTCAACAGTATATGCGCCGGCTTCAAGCTCCGTGAACTCTATTACCCCCCCCAACGCCGCATCTTTTTCTATAGTCTCACTTTCGCCAATTACACGCACAACAAACTTGTCGGCATTTTCCTTGTTGTAAAGGTAGTAGCGTCCGCTGCCAGGCAGAGCTACACGGATTGAGCCGCCTTTTTCTGAGCCGCCGTTCATGTTCATGCAGGACGCAGCCACAAATAAAAACGCAAATAAAGCTGGAACAATAAATTTCTTCATAAAAGACCTCTAGTTTTTTGGATTGTCGGATCAAGTCCGACAATGACATGGGACTGCCGGGACAAGCCAGTTTTTCATTTTCATGCCATTATCAAGCTTAGATTTTTCTGTCATTCCCACACTTGATTCCTTCTTGTCATTATCGGGCTTGACCCGATAATCTAATTTTTCTTCTTAACAGTAATCTATTTTACATTATACTGAATAAATTCCAAAAAACAACTTTTTGGAAAAAATTTATTGAGAATTTTCCTTGAGTAAATACGTTATTTTCCTAAAGCAAATAGCTTATTTACCTTAGGAAAATAGTCTATTTACCACAGGTAAATATATTGTTTACCTAGGGTAAATATATTAGTTAACTATAAAAAATGCTTTTTTTAGAAGAAATATAATAAATCAAATGTCAAGTTTTAATCTGACGGACAAAACAAAAAAACTGCGCGGCTTTGGAATCGAACCAAAGACCCCAAGCGTGTCATGCTTGTACTCTAACCAACTGAGCTAGTCGCGCAAAATATGAGTGTATAATAACAAAACTTTTCCCCAGCGTCTACCCTTCGCATTACAATTGAAAATTCACTTTTTAACTGCTAGAATCTTGGGCATGAATCTTTTATCTGTGAATAACCTTGCAAAAATCGGGCGTGAAAAACCTTTGTTTACAGGAGTAACGTTCGGCTTAAACGAAGGAGACAAGGCGGCTCTTATAGGACGCAACGGAACTGGAAAATCAACTTTGCTGAACACGATTGCTGGCCTGCTTTCCCCGGACGAAGGAACTGTTGTTTTGAACAAGGAAGCCGGTGTTTCTTTTCTTGCCCAGAATCCTTTGTACAGCAAGGACGACACAATCAAAAGCCACATATTCAAATTTCAAAGTCCCAAGCTCAAGACAATCCGCGAATACGAAGAAGCGTGCGACGAGCTTCAAAAGACAAACTCGCAGCAAGCCCAGCAAAAGTTCAACACGCTGAATGAAAAAATGCAAAAGGACAATCTTTGGAACTACGAGTCCCAGATAAAGTCGATTCTTACCACGCTTGGAATAAACGACCTTGAACGCAAAATGGGAGAGCTTTCAGGCGGAATGATAAAGAAAGTCGCGCTTGCACAAGTTCTTGTTGAAGACACAAAGCTGCTTCTTTTGGACGAGCCTACAAACCATCTGGACATTTCCACGATATTGTGGCTTCAAAATTATCTTGCCGAAACAAAAAGGTCAGTTCTTATGGTAACCCACGACCGCTACTTTTTGGACGCAGTCTGCAACAACATTTATGAGCTTGCGCGAAACAAGATAAAGCTTTACACAGGCAACTATTCTACTTATCTTGAAAAAAAGCAGACAGAAGCGCAGATTGAAGCGAACACAGAACGCCGCATTGAATCCGTTTTGAGGTTTGAGCGCGACTGGCTTATGAGAGGACCTTGCGCTCGCGGAACAAAGGCAAAGGCAAGAATCCAGCGGGATCAGGCTTTGATAAACCGCGAAAAGTTTTCCGCAGACAAGGGCTTTACTTTTGAAGTTGAAGGAAGAAGGCTCGGCGGAAAGATTCTGGAGCTTCATAAAATCACAAAGAATTTTCAAAAAGGATTCGCTTCTTCTGGCAAAAACAAAGCTGAAAACGCCTTTCCGGTTCTTAAGGATTTCAGCTACAATTTTAACAAAGGCGAAAAAATCGGCGTGTTCGGCGGCAACGGCTCTGGAAAAACTACGCTTTTGAATATAATCACGCAGAAAATCCAGCCAGATTCCGGCGAAGTTGTAAAAGGCGAAAACACTTCGATTGCTTACTACGAGCAGAATCCGCATTTTGAAAACACGGAGCTTACAGTCCTTGAGTATATAAAGGAAGCGGCGGACGTTATGAAAATGAATGACGGCACAGTTTTAAGCGCGCCTCTTTTTCTTGAGCAGTTCGGCTTTGAAGGGAAAATTCAGCATTCGCCAGTGGGAACTTTGAGCGGCGGAGAGCGCAAGCGGCTTTATCTTGTGCGGCTTTTAATCAGCAATCCGAACTTTCTGATTTTGGACGAGCCTACAAACGACTTTGATATTTTTACAATGAATATCCTTGAGCAGTTTTTGCTTTCGTTCAAGGGCTGCCTTTTAGTTGTAAGCCACGACCGCTACTTTATGGACAAAATCTGCGACACGATGTTTATAATGGAAAACGACGGAAGTGTTTCAGGCTTTGTGGGAAAATGCTCTGAATATCTTGAGCTTCAACAGGAGCAAAACGCACAGCAAAAATCGGAATCCAAGCAGGAAGAAAAACAGGAAAAAGCTCCAGTCCATCAGAAAAAAAACAAAATGTCGTTCAAGGAAAAAAAAGAATTCGAGCAGCTTGAGCAGCGCATATTTGAGCTTGAAGACAAAAAGCCGGAGCTTGAAAAACTTATGGCCTGCCCCGACTATGAAAAATCTTCAAAGGCTGGAAAAGAATACGCAGACCTAGAAAAAGAACTTGAAGCAGCATACTCAAGATGGGAAGAACTTTCCGCGCTTGAAATGTAAACTGCGGCTAAAAAAATTACGGAGGCGTTTTTTATGGAAGAAAAAATCGAACAGTTGAAACAGCTTGTAGAAAAATCCCGGAAAATTGTGTTTTTTGGAGGAGCTGGAGTCAGCACAGAAAGCGGCATTCCAGACTTTAGAAGCGTTGACGGGCTTTACAATCAAAAGTGGGCTTATCCGCCGGAAACAATACTGAGCGCGACTTTCTTTCATTCAAATCCAAAGGAATTCTACAGGTTCTACCGGGAAAAGCTTCTTGTTACAGGAATAAAACCGAACATTACGCACTTTAAGCTTGCGGAACTTGAAAAGCAGGGAAAGCTTCTGGCAGTTGTAACCCAGAATATCGACGGACTTCATCAGGCGGCAGGAAGCAAAAATGTCTTTGAGCTGCACGGAAGTGTTCTTAGAAACTACTGCACAAAATGCGGCGCGTTTTACGATGAAAAATATATCGCTTCGCATTCAGACCAAGACGGACTTCCCCTGTGCGAAAAATGCGGTTCGCTTATAAAGCCAGACGTTGTTCTTTACGAAGAATCTTTAAAGGATGAAATTGTAAGCGGCGCAATCAAGGCGATAGGAAGCGCAGACCTTTTAATTATTGGGGGAACTTCGCTCACTGTTTATCCGGCGGCTGGAATGATTCATTATTTCCGCGGAGAAAACATCGTGCTTATAAACCGCGACCCGACTCCAAGCGACGGAATTGCGAACCTCGTTCTACACGAAAGCCTTGGAAATGTTTTTTCAAAATTGTAACTGAATATCAAATTTTATATTTTACTGTCATTATCGGGCTTGACCCTGCGATGTTTCTGAAAGAAACTCGGTTGATAATCTAAATGTTGCTAGATTCCCCGGTCAAATCGGGGAATGACAAATGTCTTAGCACAGGAATGACAGTTAAATTTACTTTAACGCCATTCTTTGCGCCAAAACAGTTTTTAGGGAAGCAAGCGTTTCTTTTACGGCGGACTCGTTGCTTCCTGAAAGCACAGAATCGCAGGCTGAACTTACGGCTGTAATGTTTCCAAGAATGTCCTGCTCAAGTTTTGCAGAAAAAATTTCATTGGAGCTGGCAAGTTTTTTTGCTTCCTCGGCAAGCTCCGCTATCTGCTTTTTTTCTTCATCAAACTGGCTATTTAAATTTTGCGATTTCTGAACAAGAAGATTCATTGATAAGTTTATTCTGTCCAGCAAACCGGAGTTTTCTTTTTTGTTTCCAGACTTCTGAAAAAGCCTCTTCATAAAATCTGTAATTTTCATAGTTAAACATTATCTCTGATTTGCAAAAATATGGCAATACAGACCTTGCACGCAAAAAGCCTTGACCTTGCAATTCCATGAACTATAAACTAAGAAAAAGGCTGATGAAAAAATGAATGCAATTTACGCCGCAGGACTTAACGGAGAATTCGCGCTAGAAGACGGAACACTTCCATGGAAAAAAGTTCCCGAGCTTCAAAAAGAATGCAGGGAAGACATGGATTTCTTCAAACAGATGACTTTAGGAAAAGCCGTCATAATGGGATTCAATACATTTAAGACTCTGCCCTTTCCGCTTAAAAACAGGCTGAACATTGTAATAAAAAGAAACGCCGCCCCGCAAAAAATAGAACACACAGACAAAGAATTTATGTTTTTTTCTTCTATTAAAGAAGCTTTAAATGCGCTTGATTTTCTTTGCCCGGACGATATTTTTTTAATCGGCGGAAAAAAACTTTTTGCAGAAGCGTTCAGCAAAAACCTTGTGGACGGCATTGTTTACGAAACAGTTTTTTGCAAGAACTTTCCAGATGCAAAAATTTTTATAAACCGCCCTCAAAAGTTCAGTCTGATAAATTCAAGGAAAAGCGGAATTCTTGTTTTTAATCAGTACAGAAATCTGGAAGCTCCAAAGGCTCAATTCCAAATCGGCTTGCAAAATCCCTAGCTTTCCAAGCGTTCATTATAACATCCTGAGGATTGTGCGCATCTGAATTGCAGATTACACGGACATTCGTAAGGGAAGCCATTTCCCAGAACTCAACAAAAGGATAAGGGTAGCGCATTCCACGCTTTGTTTGATTCGGAGTTCTCGTTATTCCAAGTCCGTTTATTTCAATAGGCAAATCCAAATCAGAAGCCGCGTCCAAAATTGCCTGACTGCAAGCCTTTGACTGGTCGTCCCATTCCTTGTAGCCTGCCATAAACAAATCCGGGTGGGCAAGAAAAGCAAAGTGGCCGCTCCGCATTCCTTCTATAGTCTGGTCAATATATTTATTCAAAAGTAAAGGACTTTCAACATCGGGAATATAAATATGGCTTGAATCGTCTGTAACCCAGTGCGAGCCAAGAACAAGGTAATCCGCACCAAAGTTCGCCTTAAGCTCATCGTACCAGCCGGAATATGATTCTTCCCATTCACATTCATATCCTTGGTAAATAGGAAACGCCGCCGCTTCCTTTGCCTCTTCAATCCATTCGCTGTATTCAGAAGCTTCTTTTGTTGTCATTCGTATTTCCGGCCAGTAGTCAAAAAAATCTTCCGGATAAGGGCAATGGTCAGAAAATCCCAAAGCAGTGCAGCCTTCAAGCATAGCCTGATTAACATAATCAACCGGCTGTCCTTTCGCATGATGGCAAAGCTCTGTATGCGTATGAAAGTTAGAAATTGATTTCATATATGTTTGATTTTAGTAAAAAAGAAGAATTATGTTAAGGGCATAAAAAATCCCCTCCAGTTTCCTAGAGGGGAAGTTAGCATTTAGCCGCTAAACATCAATGAAAATTATTTCTTTGTTGTTTTTTTAGCAGGAGCTTTTTTTGCTGGTGCTTTTGCAGCCGGCTTCTTTGCCACTGTTTTTTTAGCAGGAGCTTTCTTTGCTGGTGCTTTTGCAGCCGGCTTCTTTGCTGTTGAAGTCTTTTTTTCTGCTACAGCTTTCTTTGCAGTTGCTGGCTTTTTTGCTGGTGCCTTTGCAGCTTTTGCAGCGGCAGCAGCTTTAATAACAGCCTGTGCTCCAGCAAGACGTGCAGCTGGTACACGGAATGGTGAGCAAGAAACGTAGTTAAGACCAAGTTTGTAGCAAAGAGCGATTGAATCTGGGTCTCCACCATGTTCTCCACAGATTCCAAGGTGAAGGTCGGATTTTACTGAGCGTCCCTTAGCTTCTGCAATTTCCATAAGAGCGCCTGGTCCGTCTGGATCAAGAGTCTTGAATGGATCTTTTTCGAGAATCTTCTGGTCAAGGTAAGAATCAATGAACTTGCCATAGTCATCGCGGCTAAAGCCGAATGTTGTCTGTGTAAGGTCGTTTGTACCGAATGAGAAGAAGTCAGCGTACTGTGCAATCTGGTCTGCTGTGCAAGCTGCGCGTGGGAATTCAATCATAGAACCAATCTGGAACTTGAGGTTTGTTCCCTTTGCTTCGTTTACTTTTGCAATTACAGCTTCTGCCTGTGCGCGAATCTGCTTGAGTTCGTTTACAGAAGTTACGTTAGGAATCATAATGCGAACATCATGTGCAATTCCATCCTTTTCTGCGTGTGCAGTTGCCAAAGCGATTGCTTCAACCTGCATTTCGTAGATTTCAGGATATGTGATTGCAAGACGGCATCCGCGGTGTCCAAGCATAGGGTTGTGTTCGTTGAGGTCAGCGAACTTTGCCTTGATTGTTGCAACAGAAACTCCGAGCTTAGAAGCAAGCGCCTGAGCTTCAACATCTGTAGCAGCCTGAATGAACTCGTTAAGAGGCGGGTCAAGAAGACGGATTGTTACAGCGCGTCCGCCCATTGTCTTGATGATTCCGTAGAAATCTTTTTCCTGAAGCGGAAGAATCTTTGCAAGGTTTTCTTTGCGAGCTTCTGTGTTTTCAGAAATAATCATTTTCTGGAATGAAGAAAGTTTTGGCTCTTCAAAGAACATATGCTCTGTGCGGCAAAGACCAATACCGTTTGCACCAAACTTGAATGCCTGTGGAGCTTCGTTCTGCTCTGCGTTTGCAAGAACATCGAATCCTTTTACAGTCTTTCCAGAAGCTGTTTTGCGTACAGACTTTGCGCGGATTTCATCAGCCCAGCCAAGGAATGTTTCAAGGTCGCCAGAAACTTTTGCTTCTTCTACAGGAATAAGACCTGCGTAAACTTTACCAGTTGAACCGTCAATAGAAATATTGTCGCCCTTCTTGAAAGTCTTGTCGCCAATCTTTACTGTTTCTTTGTCTACGAATACAACTGCCGCGCAACCGCAAACACAAGGAGTTCCCATGCCACGTGCAACAACAGCAGCGTGTGAAGTGCGTCCGCCTGTAGATGTCAAGATTCCTTCTGCAACGTACATACCTGCAATGTCATCAGGAGATGTCTCTTTGCGAACGAGCATTACTTTCTTTCCAGCCTTGTTCCATTCAACAGCTTCGTCTGCTGTGAATACAATCTGTCCGGCTCCAGCTCCAGGAGATGCATTAAGGGCTTCTGCGATTGGTGCAGCAGCTTTAAGTGCTTTTGGTTCGAACTGCGGATGAAGAAGCTGGTCAAGCTGATCTGGCTTTACGCGGAGAAGAGCCTGCTCTTTTGTGATGAGTTTTTCTGCAACCATGTCAACTGCCATCTTAACAGCTGCAGGTCCTGTGCGTTTTCCGTTGCGGCACTGGAGCATATAGAGAGTTCCTTCCTGAACTGTGAACTCCATATCCTGCATATCGTGATAGTGCTTTTCAAGGCGAGCGCGGATTTTGCAAAGCTGATCGTAAATCTTTGGATTTGTTTCAGCAAGCTGAGAAAGGTGCTGAGGTGTGCGGATTCCAGCAACAACGTCTTCACCCTGAGCGTTCATAAGGTATTCACCCATGAATTCGTTAACACCAGTAGAAGGATCACGGCTGAAGCAAACACCAGTTCCTGATGTGTCGCCCATGTTTCCGAATACCATTGCCATAACAGTTACGGCTGTGCCTTTGATAACTCTTTCATCAATGTTGTTGAGCTTGCGGTATGTGATAGCACGAGGATTCATCCAAGAACCAAATACAGCTCCGATTGCTCCCCACATCTGTTTGTGTGGATCCTGCGGGAAGTCTTCGCCCTTTTCTTTCTTGTACATTGCCTTGTACTTAGAAACAATTTCCTGAAGTTCTTCTGTAGTAAGATCTGTATCCTGTGTAATTCCACGGTGAGACTTAACTTCGTCGATGATTTCTTCGAACTTGTCGTGATCTACACCCATTGCAACGTTGCCGTACATCTGAATAAAGCGGCGGTATGCATCCCATGCGAAGCGCGGGTTCTGTGTTTTGTTTGCAAGACCAAGAACTGAATTGTCATTAAGACCGAGGTTGAGGATTGTGTCCATCATACCAGGCATAGATTCTGCAGCGCCTGAGCGAACTGAAACAAGAAGAGGATCTTTTGCATCGCCGAGCTTTTTGCCCATTGACTTTTCAAGCTTTGCAAGATACTTAGCAACTTCTGCATCAAGTCCTGCCGGATACTTTTTGCCTAATTTGTAGTATTCCTGACAAACATCAATTGAAATTGTGAATCCAGATGGAACAGGAAGGCTCAAAGGTTTCTTTGCCATCTGAGCAAGGTTTGCACCTTTTCCACCGAGGATTGGACGCATTGATTCATCGCCTTCTGCGTCGCCATCACCAAAGTAATAAACATATTTGGTCTTAGCCATTATGTCCTCCATATATATATGTGAAGAAAATTATAATGGTAATTTCTTGTATCGTCAACAAATGTTTTTAATATCAGCAAGAATTGCAAATTAAAATTTGAATTTTTTCAAAAGAAATACAAGAAATGCAATTTATTAAATATGTTCAATTTCGAATTTTAAAATTTACTGTCATTATCGGGCTTGACCCGATAATCTATCAAATTTTTACAGTAGATTGCCGTGTCAAGCACGGCAATGACAAATTTGTTAGCACCGGAATAGCAGTTTGGTAAAATATTTTATCAAAACTCGATATTCAACCAAACACAAAAAAAATCCGCCAGTTTTTTCCAATCCGCGCGGAAATTTCACATCCCTAATTTGAGCCAAAATTTCCCAGATTTCACCAAAATGATTTTATTTTCTGCGTCAAAAAAATTCAAATAAAAGGGAAAATTCAGCGGTCATAGCACAAATTTTCAATCAAATATAAAACAAAACGCAGATAATCAGCCAAAAACAAACAAAAAAGGCATTTCTACAGAAAATTACTGACTTTCCTTACTTGGCACGCATTCTGCTACATATCTAGTGTACGGCTGAAAGGCAGTACGAAAAAAATTAAAATAATGCTGTAAAACCAGCGAGGAGATTTATATGAACGAACTTTCACTTTTAGATTCACTTTTTGGAAATGACGGATTTGCATTGCCAAGCTACCGCGAAGCAGCTTTTGCCCCGAAAGTAGACGTTGTGCAGAAAAAAGACAGCTATGTGCTTTCTATGGATTTGCCTGGAAAAACTGAAAAAGATGTAGACATAACGCTTAAAAACGATGTTCTTACAATTTCTTCTGTTGAAAACGCAAAGTCTGATTCAGGCGAAAAGAAAGAAAAAGTTGACGATGTTTACTACATTCTGCGCGAACGCACAACAAGGCACAGCCAGTTCAAGCGTTCATTTACTTTGCCAAAAGACATTGATGCCAACAAAGTGAACGCAACATTCAAAAACGGCATTCTTTCTATTGAAATCGGACGCAAGGAAGATTCCACAGAAAAGAAAATTGCCATCAAAAGCGAGTAAAAAAAATTAAAAAATTTTTTTAAAAACTGTTGACAAAGAAAATGGAATGATGTATATTTTAATCAGCTTATAAAGCTGATAAAACTCTCTCCTTTAGTTCACGAAAGTGAACGGCAGAACCCCGGGCAACCGGGGTTCTGTTCATTTAAACACACATGTTTTATGTGGTTATATGTCATTGCCGGGCTTGATGCCAGCGGATTATCAACCGAGTTTCTTTCAGAAACATCGCAGGGTCAAGCCCGATAATGACACTAAAATTTAAAACTCGAAACTGAACCTAGCAGTAAAATAAAAAATTCGGCATTCAGTCTAAATATATTTTCAGTAAAAAACTTACATCGACATTCCTATAGAAAAGCCTGTTCTGAATTCTTTTTCTGTAATATTGTAAATTACTTCGACTGAACAAGCCGGAAACGCAACTTTTGAAAGGTACATTTTCATTCCGCCGCCAGTTCCCTGATTAAAAACCCAAGTTTTGTCAAAGTCTTTTGCGCGCGCCGTCTGGTAAACCGCATAAACAGAAAAAAGGCCTATTTTTGTCTTGAGCGCGGCATATTCAAGCCCAAGAGAAAGTCCCGCCATTGAATCAGAAGAAAATTCGCTAGGAAAAAGGCTCACAGAAGCTGAACGTCCGCCAGTGTAAAAAGCAATCGGAGCATCAAATTCGTAAAAACAAGATGCGGACTGTACAATCCTAAGCTTGTCAAGAATCGGCTGCTGAATTTTTATTTTAAGCTCAAATCCGTTAAAAACATCCCTGCAAGGCGTAACGTCAACAAAAGCTTTTGCGGCTGCGGATTTTTCAGACATAAAAATGCCGTTCCAGTCAGCAGATTTAAAATCTATTGCGGCAGAAGATTCCCATACTTTTTCAGATTCAATCTCGCCTTTAATTTCGTCCGAGTCGTCAATTTTTACAATTCCAAACCCTGTGCTTAGTTCCGCAGAAAAACAGTCAAAGAATTTTTTGGAAATGCCGAGGCTTCCGCGGAAAGAAAGAGAGCCAAAATCGTAAACTGAATCATCTTTTGTTGTAACAAGCTCCGTGTCTGATTTTGAAATTCCTGTGTAAATTGAAAATCCCAAAGCCGAGCCTTTTGGCGGACGTGAAAAAAATGCCATTCCAGAAATGTTGTCGCGCGAAAAAATTCCGCCTAGAATAAAAAAATCCTTCAAGCCCATCGCATTTGAATCAATAAGAAACGCGCCCGCAGAAAAAATTCCGTCGTTAACGGCAACAATCGGAAGCGGCAAAATGGACATTTTTTCTTCAAGTGAAATTTTCACGCAAGTTTCATTTTCGGTTATAGGCTCGCATTCAATTGAAATGTTTGTAAAAAGATTGTCCGCCTGAAGCGAATTTTCTATGCTGTGCAAAGTTTCCGCAGAAGCTTCTTTTCCAATGAATTTTTTTAAGTCGCGCTGGGCTGCAAATTCTTTTGTGCGCTTTAAGCCTTGAATTTCAAACTTCGTGATTTTATGTTCGGCGTTAAGAAAACCTGCGAAAATAGCAAAAAGCGCAACGGCAAAAAATGATTTTTTCATTTAAAACATCTCCATTTATTGTAAATTGCTGAAGTTTTATTTTTACAACAAATGGGAAGATTTAGCAATATAATGCAAGAAAAAGAATTAAATGCAGTTAAAATCTGCCAAGCATGGACAAAACAAGCGAGCCGCTCAATGAAGCCGCTTCGTTTTCGTTAAAGCTGTAAGTTGATTCTCCGTCATCGTCCGCCATGTCGCTCATGCAACGGATAATCACAAACGGAATTTCATTTATCCAGCAAGCATGGGCAACGGCAGCTCCTTCCATTTCAACACAAGCCGGAGAACAAGTTTCCTGAATTGCGGATTTTTTTTCTTTGTCGCTTATAAACTGATCGCCTGTGGCAATCCGCCCGAACACAAGCTTATGTTCCGCAGGAAATTCTTTAAATGCAGAACGAGCCGCTTCAAGCATTTTGCTGTCCGCCGGAAAATCACTGCACTTCATCTGCGGAATTTCAGTTTTTTTGTAGCCGAATCCAGTTGCATCCATATCGTGATAAACCGCATCCGTGGAAGCAACAAAGTCTAAAACTTTAAGCCCAGAAGCCATTGCGCCGGCAATTCCAGTGTTGATTATATGCGTGCATCCAAATTGAAGAATCAGCCGTTGGGCGCACAAAGCCGCGTTCACTTTTCCAACCCCAGACTGAACCAGAACTACAGAAATTCCGTTTATTTTTCCTTCAGTGAATGTCATTCTGACAGCCTTGGTTACCGCCGGATTTTCTTCCAGTTTTGACTTTAAAAGCTCCAGTTCAACGCTCATTGCGCCGATTATTCCGACCTTTTTTGACATAAAATGTTACTCCTTGCGAAATACCGCATTATTTATAAAAAACTTCTAAAAAATTCTTCAAAACCATTGACTGCATTACAGTTTTCATGTAAATTATAACCAGCAGTAAATAAACGACAAAATGAAGTCAACACGCTTCATAAACGGACTGTCTTTCTCCTCCTTAGGGCAGCCCGTTATTTTTTTGTCAAAAACAGAATAATGGAAAGCAAAAGGAATTTCAATTTTCAATCTAAGAATTGACATAAATTTAAAAAATCAATATATTGTTTTTAGACAATGGCGTCTGTTTTTTGGGTATTTCTATGCCCTCAGAACAGGCGTCTTTTTTTTTGCCAATTAATTGAAAAAGGGGTTATTTATGTGTGGATTTGTTGGCGCATTTGATTTAAACAGCGGCTCGCAGCCGATTGATGAAGGCTTAAAAGAACAGCTTCGTTCCCAAGTTCTGGATATGTCTAAAAAAATTCGTCATAGGGGACCGGACTGGAGCGGAGTTTACACTGGAAACAATGCGATTTTAAGCCACGAGCGTCTTTCTATTGTAGATCCGCTTTCTGGAAAACAGCCGCTTGTTAGCGATGACGGAAAAATCATTCTTGCGGCAAACGGTGAAATCTACAATCATCAGGAAATCCGCAGGCAGTTTGCAGGAAAATACAGCTTTAAAACACAAAGCGACTGCGAAGTTATAATTCCGCTTTACAAAAAATACAGAGCAGAAGAAAACGGCTTTTGCAAAATGATAGAAGAACTTTCTGGAATTTTTGCATTCGCGCTTTATGATTCAGAAAAAGACGTTTATTTAATTGCCCGCGACGAAATCGGCGTTATTCCGCTTTATCAGGCCTGGGACAAGCAGGGGCGTTACTATGTTGCTTCAGAACTAAAGGCTCTTGAAGGACAGAACATGGTTTCTATAGAAGAATTTCCAAACGGACATTATTTCTATTCAAAAGACGAAAAGCCGACACTTTGGTACAAACGCGACTGGGAAAAATTCAGCGCAGTAGAAAATGCAAAACGCGCGACAGATGACAAAGGAGAAATCATAAACGAAGACGTGATTCAGAATGTTCGCGACGGACTTGAAAAAGCCGTAAAACAGCAGCTTATGAGCGATGTTCCTTATGGAGTTTTGCTTTCAGGCGGACTTGACTCAACTGTAATTGCTGCAATCACACAAAAATTCGCAAAAAAAAGAATTGAAACCGGCTCTTTAAAAGATGCCTGGTGGCCGCAGCTTCACAGTTTTGCAGTAGGACTTGAAGGCAGTCCGGATTTAATCGCAGCAAAAAAAGCCGCTGATTTTATAGGAACTGTTCACCACGAAGTTCACTTTACAATTCAGGAAGCTCTGGATGCCCTTGAAGATGTAATTTACCACATTGAAACTTACGACATTACAACAGTGCGCGCTTCAACACCAATGTATCTGCTTGCCCGCGTCATAAAATCAATGGGAATAAAAATGGTTCTTTCCGGCGAAGGAAGCGATGAGCTTTTTGGCGGATATTTGTATTTCCACAAAGCGCCGAATGCCCGCGAGTTCCACGAAGAGCTTGTGCGCAAAATGAGCAAACTGCACCTTTACGACTGCCTGCGCGCAAACAAATCTCTTGCAGCTTGGGGAGTTGAAGGCCGCGTTCCTTTCCTTGACAAAGATTTTATCGACATTGCAATGAGCCTGAATCCGCTTGACAAAATGAACATAAAACTTCCGAACGGAAAACAGCGCATTGAAAAATGGATTGTACGCAAGGCATTTGAAGACATTCTTCCGCCGGATATTTGCTGGAGACAAAAAGAGCAGTTCAGCGACGGTGTAGGCTACAGCTGGATTGACACACTGAAGGAAATGACAGCGCAAAAAGTTTCGGACGCAGAATTCGCCCAGAGAGCAAAAAGATTCCCGGTAAATACTCCTGTTACAAAGGAAGAATATTACTACAGGGAAATTTTCTCAAATCTCTTCCCAAGCGAAAGCGCAGCACTTGCAGTTCCGCATGAAGCCGGAGTCGCCTGTTCAACAGCAAAAGCTCTCGAATGGGACGAAGCCTGGAGCAAAATGGACGAGCCGAGCGGAAGAGCCATTAGCGGCGTTCACAACGATGCTTACAAAAACTAAATAAAAACGTGCTGTACGGAATTTTCATTTTCCGTACAGCGCAAAATTGCAAAAGCTTAATTTGGGCAAAGTCTATGGAATCAGTTTTTGAAAACCTTAAAGACACTTGCGAAGGCAAAATTGCCGCTGAAATAGAAAAACTTTACGCCGAACTTGAAAAACAGCAGTCAGATTGGTACAAAAAAACAAAATTCACCTGCCCTTCTGGATGCGGAATGTGCTGCCACAACTTTGAGCCGGACTTAACAGAAGCCGAAGCCGATTTTATGGCACTTTGGCTTATACAAAATCAAAGGCAAGTTGCGGAAAAACTTCTTGAAAGCGCAGAAAATCCCGGCAAAACCTGCATTTTTTTCAATGCGGAAAACGACTTTCATTGTTCCATTTATGGAGGACGACCTTTTATTTGCAGGCTTTTTGGAGCAAGCAGTTTTTACAGTAAAAACCGTTCAGTTGTCTGGCGGCCATGCAAATTCTACCCGGAAGAAAAACTTTCAGCCTTTGGACTTTCCCACAGGCAATATTCAAAAGATGAAGCGAAAAAAATCTTGGGCGAACTTCCTCCTGCAATGAGCGACATAATGGCGCAGGCAATGGCAGTCAGCCCCGAAAACGAAAGCACCGAGCCTCTGCGGAAAATCCTTCCAAGAAAAATTCAGCACATATTTTTTCTTCTTAAATGCTGCGGAAATGTTTAGCAAACGTTTTAATCTTTGCTTCTTGTAAAAAATCGTCCGAAAATTTCTTTTGTTTTTAAGACATTTATAAAAGCGGCAGGATCGCATTTTTTCAGCTCACGGCCCAAAAGTCCAAGCTCGTCTGCGGAAACAACCGTATAAAGCATTGTCTTTTCTGAATTTTTGTAGCAGCCGGTTCCAATAAATTTTGTAGCGTCATGGTTTGTTGAAGTTTTTACAACATGATACATTTCGTCAGGCTTTTCCGTAATAATCAAAAGCGTGATTTTTTGGTAGCGCCGGTAAAGCTCATTTAAAATTTGAGTCGAGCTAAACTGAAAAATAATCGAGTAAAGAGCTTTGTCCCAGCCAAAAAGAATTCCTGCCACAACGAGAACACAAATATTCATTCCGAAAATCATGTTCCACATATCCATGCCTTTTTTTTCAGAAAAATAAATTGCGATAAAGTCCGTTCCGCCACTTGTGGCATCAGCGTAAAGGCAGCAAGTTATAGCAAGTCCGTTTAAAATTCCGCCGAAAATCGAGCACAAAAGCAAATCATCTGTAATGCGAATCGAAGGAATAAAATCCGTAAGAAATGAAGAAAACGCAATCATCAGCAAAGAAAAAATCGTGAATTTCTTTCCGATATATTTAAAGCTTATAAAAACCGGCACGGCATTCAGCGCAAAATACAAAACTGTATACGGAATTTGAACATTGAAAAACTTTAAAAATGCGCGCTGAATCAAAAGCGAAATTCCTGCAAATCCGCCTGGAAAAAGTTCCGCCGCATAAGCAAAAGAATTCAGATTCATGGAAAAAATAACTGCGCCGGCAATAACGAGAATCACGCGTTTAAAAGTTGAAGGTGTCGGAATAATCGTAGTTACATTGTTCATGCTAAAATTGTATCAATAAAATATAGTTTAGTTAAGCAAAAAAAAATTGACATTCACCCCTTAGCTGAATAATATAAAAAGGGGTTACGAAATTCTCGGTAGGTGTTTTTATGGAAAAGAAGAAGTCGATTTATTCTGTGCTTGTTGTTATTTCTGTTGTGCTTTCAGTTGTTGTTTCGCTCTGCGTTTCGCTGGTTCTGCGCAAGATGATTTCGGGCGAAATTACAGGAATGAAAAAAATGGAGCTCAGGGCAAGCTCGGACAGGATGCACGTTCTGTTCGACTCCCGAAAGGAAAATCTTGAGAAAAAGCTTTCAGTGATTCAGGACAAGATTGACTGGAGCGGCATTTCATCTAAGGACGAAATTTTTAAGAGGCTTTCGGAAGCTCAGGAAGAGGCGGAACTTTACAGCGTGATTCTTGCCAAAAATTCAGGCGAGACAATTTTTTCATCCGGAAAGAACAGTTCAGTTTCGCTTGCCTCCGAAAAAAAGGCGCTAAAGGCAGCCGCGGGCGGAAAACTGAATTCGTGCGTCTCTCTCAAAAATGACGAGGTTCTTGCGACCGCAGCAGCAAAATTTCCGGCGATAAGCGGAAGCGTTCTTTTGATTCAGCAGGAAATTTCAGACCACGACTGGATTTCGGAATACGGCTCCACGCTCGGATGCAGCATGAACATTTTTATAGAAGACACTTGCGTTGAAAGCTCGGACATTGACGAGAACGGCAAGCCAAAGACCGGCGGAAAAATGGGAAGTCCTTTCATCATCGGCGAAGTCTACGAAAACCGCCATGTCCTTGAGCTGATTGACCGCTACAAGGGAAACGTCTCGGCTACGGTTTTCAGCCCGATTGACAGCGATGACGGAAACGCGATGCTTTACCTCGGAATAAATCTGAAGGAACTTGCAAAAAGCTCATCGCGGCTTATAAAACTCGCGCTTCCTGTTGTAATCGTTGCGATTCTTGCAAGCCTTGGAATAATCCTGTTTATAATCCTGCAGATTGTGACAAAACCATTGAGGAGAACATCCGCGGCATTCAAAAAACTGAACGGAGAATCCGGCACTTCCGACCTGACGATAAAAATAGACACAAACAAGGAAAACGAAATCGGCGAGATGATAGATTCCGTAAACCATTTTATCGGAACTTTGAGAAGCCTTCTTGCGGACGTGAATTCGGCGGAATCCCAGCTTGAGTCAATCGGAACAAGCTTGGCTTCGACTTCGCAGGAATCGGCAAGCGCGGTCTCGCAGATTATGTCGAACATCCTCAGCGTAAAAAATCAGATTGAAAAGCAGAACAAGACGCTTGATGAAGTTCAGGGAATTCTTGACAGCTCAAGCCGCGGAATTGAGTCGCTTGAAAAGAACATCGAAGATCAGTCCGCAAAAATCACTGAATCGTCATCTTTCATCGAAAAAATGGTGGCGGACATCGCGGAAATGTCGGAATCCGTCGCGAATCTTGCGGGCGAATACAAGGAGCTTATCCGAATCACTGATTCCGGAAAGGCGCGCCAGAATGAGATGGCGGATGAAATCAAGAACATGGCGGAACAGTCAAAGAATCTTGCCGACGCGAACTCCGTTATTTCGCAGATTGCCTCTCAGACAAACCTTCTTGCCATGAACGCCGCAATTGAAGCAGCTCACGCGGGAGAAGCCGGAAAGGGATTCAGCGTTGTTGCGGATGAAATCAGAAAACTTGCAGAGAATTCCGCCGCGCAGTCAAATTCAATCAAGAAGGAGCTTGAGACAATCGGTCAGGTGATTGCGAAGGTTGTTGAGACATCCGAGATTTCCGTAAAGGAATTTGAAAAGATAACTGAAAAAGTCAGCTCCACAGAATCACTTGTTCAGAATGTAGATACAACGATGTCGCGCCAGCATGAGTCCTCAAAGCAGGTTCTGGCGAATCTGCAGGACGTGGATGATACAACTTCGACAGTTCTCAAGACCGCAAAGGAAATGTCCGCCGCAGTTGAGAATGTCGCGACCGCCGCCGGAAACCTCGATATGCTCGCCCAGCAGGTTGCAGGAAGCATGGACGAAATGTCCGAAGGCGTAAAGGAAATAAACACTTCCGCTCAGAACATTTCCGAAATGGCGCAGACAACCCACGACAGCATAAAGGTCATGGACAGCGTTCTGTCTAAATTCAAAATCTAGCGGCGGAAAACAATTTGCTATTGACCCCAATGTAAAATTTCAGATATAATATTTGACATTCGGGCCATTAGCTCAGTCGGTTAGAGCAGGGGACTCATAATCCCTTGGTCCTAGGTTCAAGTCCTAGATGGCCCACTGAAATATAGCAAGGACACTTTGCAATGAAGTGTCCTTTTTAATTTTAAAGTGAACAATAAAAATTTTTAGGACTTGAAGCGAAATGAACGCCGACCTGCGGGAGGAAGAAAGGGCAGGATGCCCTTGGCAGTGAATGAAGCCGGTCTGAAATGAGCCAGCACGGACGCTGGCGAATGCAAGACAAGTCCTAGATGGCCCAGAAAAAAATGCAAAGGACACTTTTTCAATGAAGTGTCCTTTTTTCATTTTAAAGTAATTACCAAAAATTCTAAGACTTGAAGCGTAATGAACGCCGACGCGCAATTGTCATGCAGAATTTCAGTTTTTAAAGAATGAACTTTACTCCTGCGTGAACTTCTATTCCAATTTCAGTGGATTCAGAAAAAAGATCAAATACTGTGTCATGGTAGCCAGATTCGTGCAAAGTTCCAAAGCAAGAACCAATATTCATTTCGCAGCCTAAAGAAAGCGCCGTTGTGAATTTTTGTGTTTTAAAAACTTTGTAGTTTGCAGAAAATCCTAATTCAAGGCCAGCCGCAAAAGATTTCACATCATAAGAATTTTTATTGCTTTCAAATGAAATATAGCCGCCGTAAAATCCGCCTTTTAAATCAAAAAATAACTTTTCAGATTTGTTGTAACGGCCGCAAAATCCCAAAGCCAAGGAAAAATCTTTTCCGTCAACTTTATCATCAAGAACATATTTTGTTGAGTCATCTTCCTTTATTTTAAACTTCGATTTTCCGTAAGACAGCATTTCAAAATCAAAATAAATTCCGCCTTGATATTTTGAAATTCCAGTTTGATTTTCCTGCTGATTTTCTTCGGAATCGTCATCCAATGTGTAAAAAAGCATTTTTCCAATATCCGAATCAAAGAAATAAATAATTCCAGCCTGAAATCCAAATTCCAAAAGCTTTGCAACAGAGCCTGTATAATCATTCAAATCTTCGCCGCGCACAGAAGAAAAATCAAGATTTGAATAATTAATCGGCTTTTCAACAATATCAAAACTAAACTGAAGGTTCGCAAAACAATTGCTTGCCGCAACAAAAGCCACAGCCAGAAACACAAAAAGTTTTTTCATAAATAAAACTCCGTAAAATGTTTCCTAAAAAATTTAATTCTATATTGACAAACAAAAAGATATAAAATATAACATACGTTATTTTAAAGTAGAGTTTATATGCAAAATATCAGCTTGTCAATGTATTCAGTAAGCAGAAAAATTGCCATCCGCAAAAACTCACCTTTCAATTTATGCAGTTTACCGCATAAAAAATGCAACACAAGCAAAACAATATTTTCTTTTTTCCGCAGGATTTGTATATTTAGCTTAAAATTTTTGTTCAGCATTAATATTTTATTCTAAAACGAAAATATATTAATATTAATTATTAACAATATATTGACAAACGATATAAATTTTATATAATTCGACAAAGACAGACAAAAGTTAAATATTTTTAGGAGATGAAAAATGAATCATGTATTTAAGCTTCTTATCGCATTGGGACTTTTCGCTTCAAGTTTTTTTGTTCATGCGCAGGCGGCACAAGACGCAATTCAGTCTGACGACAATTTTTACGACATCATCATGGAAGGCGAAGGACTTACTCTTGAACAAACCGCAGATCCGGCAAAAGAAGCAGTCAGCGGAGTTTCTGTCGTAATGGACAAGGAGCAGATTAAAACAACTGCGCAAATCGGACTTGTTGAGGACGTTATGAGTTCCGTTCAGACAATGCCGGGCGTAACTTTCAACGGAAACTGGAACAGCGAGCCTTCAATCCGCGGAGGCTATCCAAGGGAAATGCAAACTGTTCTTGACGGAGTTTACATTCTTTATCCGTGGCACTGGGGCGGCGCGTATTCAATCTTTAATCCGCACATGACAGACAGCGTAAAAATGAGCAACGGAGTTTTTTCTGCGCGCTACGGACAGGCGCTTTCTGGACTAATGGAAGTTACAACCGTTCAGCCAAGCGAAGAAATTCACTTTGACTTCAACATAACTTCGATTGCGACAGATTTGTTTGTTCAGCTTCCAGTAACAAAAAATTTCGGAATTTTTGCAGGCGGAAAAGTTACTTACATCGAAGGCTACATCGGCGCATACAAATTGTTCGGCGGCTCAAATGAAATTACCGACGCGCTCAAAACCGTTCCTTACATCCGCGACTTTTACACAAAAGTTTACTGGAATCCGGCGGAAAAACTAAGCTTGACTTTCAACGCGTTCTACGGAAGCGACGGAGTTGGACTTGAAACAGACGACACTGACGACGGTGAGCACACAACATCTGATTTCGATTTCAGCATGCAAAGCGCATTCGCAGCATTGAACGCAAAGTGGATTCCGACTGACAACACGCAAATCAAGGCACTTGCAAGCTACAACTGGACTTTTGAAAATTTGACATACAACGGAACGGTTGACGGCGAATTCAAATACAACGAAGACTTTCTTGAGCAGTACGGTTCTCTTTTAAGCGACGAGGCAAGGGCGAGCAAAAAATATTACCTGAACACACAGAACGAAAAGCAAAAAGAACGAATGATTGTCCATCAGCTTCAGGGAAAAATCGAAGGCGAAATGGAACTTAATGCAAGCAACAGAATTGCAGTCGGCGCAGAAGAAATGTGGAGCAGAAGCAACACCACACAAAAAACGCATGGCTGGAACGAGCAGCTCAAGGGAGATTTTCCGTATCCTGATTTTTACGAATTTGACTATTCCATAAGAGACAAAGGAAACAATGTTTTTAAATCGGCAACTTTCGCGCTTTGGAATTTCGGAACAGACGCAAGCCTTTTTAGCGGAGAAGCAGGATTTAGAATTGACGAGTTCCACATAAAAAATTACAGCAACGATTTCAGCCTGAACGCAAAGCCGGTTTTCAATCCAAGGGCAGTTCTGCATTACACGCCGTGGCGTTACCTAGAGCATTTTGACAAGGTTTCTTTTAGCGCAGGCTGCGGACTTTTTTCTTCTGTTCCAATGGAGCTGATGGTTGCAAGCAAAGACATGGGAATTAAAGAATCGGAAGTGTCTCAAAACCGGGCGATTTTTGCAGTTCTAGGAACAGATTTAAAATTCAACGAGGACTGGAATTTTAAACTTGAAGGCTACTACAAGCATTATTTAAAGCGAATGTTTGCTGTTGCCGACGATTCAAATCCAATGGACACAAAGCTTGACGCAAGGTTCGACGGAAAAGGATTCACAACTGGATTCGACCTTATGCTGGAAAAGAAAAACGGAGAAAAGTGGGACGGCTACCTTTCGTACTCATTTGTAATGGCAAGATTCAAAAATCCGTACACAAAAATGTATGACGACCAGACAACAAACTATGGCGATCCGCTTGACGAGTGGTACTATCCTGACTTCCACAGATTCCACACGCTGAATGCTGTTGCAAACTTCAAGTTCAAGGAGCACTGGACATTCACTGTAAAAGGAACATTCGCCACAGGAACTCCGAAAAAAGACAACGGCGACATTTACTGCTATCCGGCAAAACTTGAAGACGGAACTGTAATTCAGCGTTACACAAGAAACAGTTTTTACAGCGACAGTTTGCGCACACAGATTTCATGCCCGGTTGACCTTAGGCTCGGCTACAAAAAGAAAGTCGGAAAATCATCACGGACAACGCTCGAATACTACATCGGCGCGGAAGATGTTTTCCTGAATCTTTACAGTCCAAAAGGCGAAAAAGGATTCAACAGCCGCACAGGAAAAGAAGACGACAGCGCATCAAGCGCAAACTTCAACATTGGAATTCCGATGATTTCACTCGGACTTAAAATAAGCTATTAGTTTGAATGGCAAGATTTGTAATTCAACGACTGCTGCACAAGATTCTCGTATCAAGCACGAGAATGACAGATAAAAAACTGATTTTTTAGGAGAAAATTATGACATTCAATTTGGTTGAACTTTTTAAGCTTGGCGGACCTTTTATGTGGGTTCTTCTTATTTTCAGCATTGCGACATTTACGCTGGTTTTGGAACGCTGCATTTATCTTTTCTGGCACGACTGCAATGTTTCGTCTTTAAGCAGCCGGGTAAAAGAACTTTTAAGGCAAAACAAAAAAGATGAAGCGGAACAGCTTCTCTCTTCATTCAGCCGGAAAAAAACAGCCGCAACAGTTCTTCTGGCACTTTTACAGAATTCAAAATTCGGAGAGTCAAGAATGGAAAAAGCGGCGGAAAGCGAAGCGCAGGAAAGAATCCGCAGAATGGAAAACGGCTTCAATTACCTTACAGCTCTTTCTTCACTTGCGCCTCTCACAGGATTTTTTGGAACAGTTTCTGGAATGATTGGCGCGTTCAAGTCGATTGCGGATGCCACAGATGTAAATGCACAGCTTGTCGCAGGCGGAATTTACGAAGCTTTAATTACAACAATTTTCGGACTTATAATCGCGATTGTCGCCCTTGTTGCCTACAATCTTTTTGTTCAGAAAGTCGATGTCTTTGCCGCTGAAACTTCAAAAGCCGTGAACGACATAATCCCGGAACTTCTTGGTAGCAAAAATGATTAAAAGCAAAAGACGTCCGTTTGAAGACACAAGCTCAGGCTCGCTTCAGGATTTGAGTTTTCTTTTGATTGTGTTTTTTATCGTGATTGCAGGATTCAACGTAAACAAGGGATTTGTGCTGAATCTTCCGTCAAAGGAAAAGCCGAAAGTTGTCCAGCAGAACGATCTTATGAAAGCCAAACTGAATGCAGACGGAACTTTAATTCTCGACGGAAAAAATTCAAGCCTTGAAGAACTTTGCAACGCGCTTCAGGAAAAACAAAAAGAATGGCCGAACATGACATTTCTTCTTTCAATAAATCCTGAAACTCCATATCAAAATGTAGTCGATGTGATTTACGAAATAAGAAACTTTAATATAGAAAACTTCTGCTTCAAAATGGAAGACAGTGTATGAACATAAAACGCAAAAAACGAAAAGCAAGCATAACAACATCCTCAATGTCGGACATAGGATTTCTCCTGCTGATTTTTATAATGCTGATTTCGCTTATGAACCAGCGTTATGAAGAACACATTGAATATTCCGAAGCAAAGCAGCTGCAAAAGACAAGTCTTGAACACAACTTTGAAATCTGGATTCAAAAAGACGGAACTGTAAGCGCAAACAAGCAAAATGCAACGCCGGAACTTCTGGAAGCCCTTGTTGTCTCCGCAATTGCCGAGCATCCCGACGTGCGCATTCACATAATTGCCGACAAAAACACGCCGTATAAATATGTGAATTCGGTTGTATCGGTTTTGCAGTCGCTTCAGCACAGAGTTGTAAGCTTTGTTGTAAAGGAGTTGTAATATAAAAATGAAAAACGCAAAATTCTGCGGATTCTGCCAAAAATTCTACAAGCCGCTCATACTTATTGTAACGATTCTTCTTCACATCGGGGCGTTTTGTCTTTTTAAAGGAAAGGCTGAAAAAGAACTCAAAGATGAAGATTTTATAGAAACAAAAGTTTTCAAGCTTGTCGATATTCAGGAATATCTTCCGCCGCCGCCAAAGCCAAAGTCCGCTCCAAAAAGAGAAGTTGAAGTGGCAAAACAAAAAGCGCCAAAGGCAAGCGAAAAAATCGAGGAGAAAAAAGACGAAGAAATTTCAGAAAAGCAAAAAGAAGAAACTGAGCCTAAGCCGTTCGCGGAATATGTTCCTCAGCACAAGATTTCAAAAGCGCCAGCGTTTCCTTCAAAAAAAGTTTTAAGCCGGCTTTCTTATCCGCAGATGGCAAAAAAACAGGGAATTGAAGGCGTTGTTGTGCTTGAACTTTTTATCGATTCAAAAGGAAAAGTTGTAAAAATCAACGTGCTGAAAGATCCCGGCTACGGATTTGCAGAAGCGGCAGTTGCGGCGTTCAACGGAATAGACTGCGTCCCGGCATTAATCAACGGAAAACCTTGCGCAGTAAGATACAGATACCCGGTCAGATTCAAATTGACATAATGTTGTAAATATTGATTTTTTAATGTATTCTATAACGTATGGCTTACGAAGTTACGGCGACAAGGCGTCGTCCACAAAATTTTGACAATCTTGTTGGTCAGGAATTCGTTGCAGAAACTCTCAAGAATTCAATCCAGTCAAAAAAAATAGCTCACGCATATTTGTTTTCAGGTCCAAGAGGATGCGGAAAAACATCAACCGCAAGAATTCTTGCAAAAGCCCTGAACTGCCAGAAAGGACCTACAGCTTTTCCGTGCGGAGAATGCGCGGCGTGCAAAGAAATAACAGCTGGTTCTTCGCTCGACGTAATTGAAATAGACGGAGCTTCAAATACAAGCGTTAACGATGTTCGCCAGATAAAAGATGAAGTTTTGTTTCCGCCGAATTCATGCAGATACAAAATTTACATAATCGATGAAGTACACATGCTTTCAACTTCAGCATTCAACGCGCTTTTAAAGACGATTGAAGAGCCGCCGCCATACTGCATTTTTATTTTTGCAACTACGGAAATTCAGAAAGTTCCAGCCACAATAAAATCAAGATGCCAGCAGTTCAACTTTAGGCTTATTCCGATTGAAAAAGTAAAACAGCAGCTTGCAGAAGCCGCCAGCGAACTTGGAATAAAGGCAGAAGACGAAGCGCTTTACTGGATTGCAAGAGAATCAACCGGCTCCATGAGAGATTCGTACACGCTCTTTGATCAGGTTGCAGCTTTTTCCGGCGGAGAAATCACTTACGAAAAAATCCGCGACAAGCTTGGACTTGTTGGAGTTGACCGCCTGAATGAAATATTCGGTTTCTGCGTAAAAAAAGATTCAGAAAATGCGCTTTTAAAGCTTGATGAATATTTGCAGAACGGAGTAAGCATTGAACAGCTTATTTCAAACTGCGCGGATTATTTGCGCTCAATTCTTCTTATAAAAAGCGGCGTAAAAAAAGAATCATTGCTTGGACAAAGCGCAGACCGTTTTTCAAAGGAAGTACTGGATTCCTGGAATTCAGTTCAGACAGAAAGAGCTCTTGGAATTTTCATGCAGCTTTACAGAGACGTGCGATATTCTTTAAGTCCACGGTACGAATTTGAGCTTGCGGTTTCAAGGCTTTGCTGGCTCAAGGATTATGTTTCCGCGGCGGAAGTAAAAAAAGCAATTGACGCTGTAAAACCGATTTTGGCAAACTCAAGCGCGCAAAGAAAAATTCCCGCTGAAAAAAAAAATGAACCGGCAAATATAAACGCGCCAAGAAATTCGTTTTTATCTGTTCCCGCTCCAATTCCCACATTCAGCGCGCTGGAAGAAGACGAAGATTCTTTTTATGATGGCGGAGCTGAACCGCCTGAAAAATTTTCAGCAGAGGCAGAAACCAAGCCTTTAGAGCAAAATCAAGATATTCCGCAGCAAAAAGAAACCGCGGCAAAAAATGTGGACACTTCGGACATAGAAAAAGTAAAAGATGCGATGATTTCTGATTTTTCTGTGGACGATGCTTTGCTTGCCAGCACTTTAATGCAGACAAAAAATTGGAAGCTTGAAGAAAACAAGGCGAGCGCAATAAGTGAAAATCAGTTTGAGCAGATGCAGATTCAGCAGCAGGCTTTTAAAATTTCAGAATATCTTTCAAAAGTTTACGGACGGACAATAAGCTTTGAAATTCAGTTTGTTCCAAAAAAAGTTGAAGAAAAAAAGCAGGAAATTCCAACAGAAGTAAAAATTCTCCGGGATGTCTTTAAAGGAACTATAACCGTAGGAGCGTAAAATGAAAAAAACATTTGCTTTGTTTTTATGCGCCGGCTTGTTTTTTAGCTGCGGACAAAAATCTCCTGAAATGACACTTGAAGAAATTGCGGAATACAAAAAAAATTCAGGCTCGCTTCTTCTTGAAAAAACGCTTTACAAACCATGGAAAGGCGGCGGATTTATAGACGGAACAGAAGGAGGCGAATGGCTTTCTTCAATAAATGCAGACCCAAAAACTTTCAATCAGTATATTGCTGAACGCGATGCAGAAAGCGCAGGAATTATAAATCAGACTTTGGATTCGCTTGTAGATTATGACAACGCTGAAAAAAAATGGTTTCCAAAAGCTGCATTCTTTAAAGTAGAAACAAACAAAGAAAAAAACACGCTCACCGTTCATTACACTTTGCGTGAAAATCTTTACTGGACTTGGTACGGCTCAGACAAAAAAGTTCCTGTAACTTCTGACGATGTTGTTTTCTGGTACAACGAAATTGCAGGAGATCCGGCGTTCCAAAGCTCAGGCTACAACGGACAGTTTGTTTCCATGCCAGACGGAAGTTCTGCGCGCATTGAATGTGTAAAAATAAACGACAAGCAGTTTGACTTTGTTTTTCCGCGGATTATAGCAGATCCGCTTCTTGCCACAAACATGAATTTTTGTCCGGCTTTCATTTATAAAAAGGCAAAGGAAGAAAAAGGCGCAGAAGGTGTAAAAGATTTGTTCAAGGCTTCGTGCAATGTCCGGGAAATTCCTTCAATGGGAAGATGGTACATAGCTGTATATATTCCGGGTCAGAGAATCGTGTACAAAAAAAATCCGTACTACTGGGAAAAAGACTCGCAAGGAAAAACCACAACTTACATAGATACAAAAACAGTTCAAATTGTAGGAAATCCGCGGACTGAATATCTTTTGTTCAAGCAGGGAAAATTGGAATCCTATTCGCCAGTTCCAGAAGAAGTTGACGCTGTGATAAACGGACAAAAAGATTCTTACAAAGTTTTCCGCTCGGAAGGCTCAATCGGAACTGCAATGTGGACGTTCAATCAGAATCCAAAAAACAGAGGAAAAAATTTCTACAGCTGGTTTACAAAAAAAGAATTCCGCCAAGCAATGAGCTGCCTTTTAAACCGCGAAAGAATAATTGCGCAGACTTACCGCGGACTTGCCGAACCAAAATACAATTTTTTTCCAAGCGTGAATCCGTACTACAACGAAGCAATCACGCTGAAATACAGATTCGACAAGGAAATGGCTTTGCGGCTTCTGTCAAAAATCGGAATAAACCAAGATTCAAACGGAACAATGCGCGATGCCTTTGGAAACGAAATTTCATTTGACCTTACAATCGCTTCATCAAGCACAACCGCAAACGACATGGCACAAATTGTGGCGGACGAATGTTCAAGCGTGGGAATAACCGTGAATGTTCGTCAAGTTGATTTTCAAAAACTGATTGAGCTTTTGACTTCAACTTATGACTGGCAGTCGGTGTTTATCGGTCTTGGCGCGAATATTTTTCCAACGCAAGGAAGCAACGTCTGGCCTTCAACTGGAAATCTTCATCTTTGGTATCCAGAGCAAAAAACTCCGGCAACTGAATGGGAAGCTAGAATTGACCATCTTTACAACGAAGGCTCTTTTACAAATGATTTCAATCAGGCAAAAAAAATTTGGGACGAATATCAGTCTATTATTCTTGAGCAATGCCCGATAATTTATCTTGTAAGCATGAAAACTTTTTTTGCGCTCCAAGGCAAATGGGATATTTCAAACTTTTTTTATGACAACATGAACGGAGCAATGACGAAACGGATTTTCTTGTCGAAGATTCAGTAAGGAAAAAATATGGCAGCATTTTTAAAAAAACTTTGGGAAACAATTTCTTTTCCTTGGAATTACTTTAAAAAGCAAAGTCCTCTCGCATCTTTTATAACCGGAAGAATCGCAACAATGGCGGCGCTTCTTTTTCTTTTGGGACTTGCAATGTTCGCGCTCATGGAACTTGCTCCCGGAGACATAGTTGACCAGATGATGACGCAGCAAATCGCATCTTCCATGAATTCAACTTCGGTTTCGTCGTCGCAAATTTCAAAGGACAACAGTTTTACAACCGACCAAGGACAGCAGCTTAGAAAAGAACTTGGACTGGACAAGCCGTTTTACGCACAATACCTGGACTGGCTGAAAAGAGTTTTTGTAAACCATGATTTTGGAATCAGCCTAATTTCCAGAACGCCGGTAAGCTTTTTGATTTTATCGCGGCTTAAAAATTCAATAGTTCTGAATTTGATTTCGCTTGTTTTTATCACGTCATTTTCTTTTTTGCTCGGAGTTTATTTTTCTAGCAAAGCCGGAACAAGAACCGATGTGGCGGCAACTTTTTTCGCGCTGTTTTTTCATGCGTTCCCGGGAATTTTGCTTTTAATTCTTTTGCAACTTTTTGCATCGATAACAGGACTTTTTCCAGTAACTGGCTATCCGAATTTTCTATTCTCTGAAAATCCGCTGAAATTTTCGTTCAGCTATGTTCATCATATTTTTCTTCCGCTGCTTGCTTCTTTTCTTGGCGGAGTCGGAGGAACTATGCGAATGATTCGTTCAACAATGCTAGACCAGATGGGACTTCCTTATATCATGGCTCTTCGTTCACGAGGAATTTGCGAGCGCAGAATTTACTTGAACCACGCTTTTAAAAATACGCTTAATCCGTATATAACAGGAAGCGCAAATCTTCTTGCAAGCCTTTTCAGCGGAAGTTTGATTTTGGAAATAATTTTTTCGTATCCGGGAATTGGACGGCTTATGTACGAGGCTGTAACTCAGCAGGATGTAAATCTTGTTCTGGCAAACAGTATGTTTGTTTCCGCGCTAGTTCTTGCAGGAATGATTATCTCAGACATCACACTTGCAATTGTAGATCCTAGAATCAGATATAAATAATTTTTTTGGAGTGCTTTATGAAAAAACTTTTGCTTACCATTGCCGCAAGCGCATTGCTTGCTTTTGTTCAGATTTCCTGCTCAACAAACAATATTCCCACGGAAATTCCAAAGCCGTCGGTTTCGTTCAATTCGATTTCATTTGTTTCGCTCGATTTGGAAGGAATAACTTTAAAATGCGACTATGCAATCAAAAACCCATACCCGGTTTCACTTTCACTTGCAAAACTTGCGGCGGACATAACTTGCAACGGCGAAGCTTTTACAACTTTGACCGCGGACGAAGGAATTTCACTTTCAGCAAAATCCACAAAAGAAAATTCGTTCAACTTTAAAATTCCTTATGATTCAATTTTGAACTTTGCAAAAACTTTCAAATCTGAAAAAACGCTTCCATTCAAAATAGCGGGAAACGCGACAATCGACAATATTCCGCTGATTTCTTCAATAACATTGCCGTTTTCAAAAGACTTTGACGTTCCTGTATTCAAGCCAAGCTTTTCATTTTCAAGTCCAAAAGTTGTTCTGCCGACTGTAAAAGAAATTATTTCATCTTTCACAAAAAGCGGAATTTCAGCGGTAAAAGCAGCAAGCGCGGCAACCTCACTGGCTTCTGGAAAACCGATTGCAGAAAATTTGCTCGACAACGTGAACATGGATGTAAAAATAAATTTCAACTTGAATGTAAAAAATGAAGGCGGCGCAGACTGGAAATACATTTTGAATTCATGCAAAATCAGTTCAGGCGGAAAAGAACTTACAGCTCTTGACGTTGCTCAAAACGAAATAAATTCTGCAGACGGAACAATTCCGCTCACAGCCACAGTCAACACAATCACAGCCGGAAAATTCATTACGCAGATTATAAACAAGTCCGGCACAAATCCGACATTCGCGCTTGAAAGCGGCATTTCATTTCCGCAGTTAAAATCAGTAACTTTGCCTTTGTCTTGCTCAAAAGAAATTCCGCTAAGCAAATTTGCCATTGGAAAATAAAACAAAATGAAGCAGCTTTTTAAATATATTACAGGACGACCAGTTGCGCTTGCCTCTTTAATCGTGATTGCCGCGATTTACATTGTCATGATTTTTGCTGAATTTTTTGCGCCGTATTCAGCGACCGCATCTTTTTCGGAAGATACTTTTCATCCTGCAAATATTGAGCTGACTTCCAAAGGTTTAAAAGTCCGTGAATTCAGAGTTCTGGAAAGCACAACTTGGCATTACGCAAAAGTAAAGGATTTGCGGCACAACCTGAAATTTTTTGTGCATGGACATAAATACAAGGTCCTTGGAATTATTCCGTGCGACCTTCATCTTTTTGGAACAGAGCCTGATTCGAACGGAAACCAATACCCGGTATTCTTAATCGGAGCGGACAATTTAGGACGCGACCTTTTTTCAAGAATCGTATACGGAAGCAGAATTTCACTTACGATTGGATTTATTGCCAGCGCAGTCTCATTAGTTCTTGCAATAGTTTTTGGCGGACTCGCAGGATTTTACGGAGGCTCAACAGACTGGTTTATAATGCGGTTCAGCGAATTTTTTATGCTCATTCCAAGCCTTTACCTGATTCTTTTTTTGCGTTCGCTTTTAAACACAAACATGGACTCTGGAACTTCCTACATGGTTATCACGGTAATTCTTTCTCTTGTAGGCTGGCCGGGAAGCGCGCGGACTTTGCGTGGAATGATTCACTCAATCAAACGTGAAGAATTTGTTCAGAACGCAGTCCTTGAAGGAACTCCATCGCTTGTAATAATTTTCAAATATATAATTCCGCAGATTGCAAGCCTTCTTATTGTAAGCACAACGCTTTCGATTCCAGGATTTATTATGAGCGAAACAACACTTTCGTATCTTGGACTTGGAATAAATGATCCTGCCGTAAGCTGGGGCTCGCTTATAAACCGCGATATTTCAACTTTAAACAATCTCAAAAATTTTCCGTGGCTCTTAACTCCTGTGTGGCTCTTGCTTGCTGTAACGCTTGCATTCAACTTTTTGGGCGACAGCTTGCGAGATTTTTACGATCCGTTCCATTCAGTCTTTCCAACTTGGAAAAAAAGACAGCTGGCAAAAAAAATCAAGACACATCCTGCTCAATGCGAATTTTCAATGGCGGAACTTCAGCGTTCATTTTTAACTGTGCAAAATCTTTTTGTAACTTTTGACCTTACAACAGGAAACAAAAACATTCAGATTCAGGCTGTACGCGGCGTAACTTTTTCAATGAAGCGCGGAGAAATTCTTGGGATTGTCGGAGAAAGCGGCTCAGGAAAATCAGTTTCCACAACAGCGATTTCAGGACTTTTACCGGGAAACGCATTTGTTGAAGGAAGAATTTTCTTTAAAGGCATCGAACTTACTTCACTTTCGCAAGATCAGTTCAGGGAATTGCGCGGAAGAAAAATCGGCTGCATCTTTCAAGAACCCGGACGCTCGTTTGATCCGCTCCAAAGCATAGGAAATGTTTTTGCAGAAACTTTCAGGAATTCAGAACCTGAGCTTTCAAAAGAAGAATGCAAAAAACGCGCTGTGGAGCTTTTAAATGAAGTCGGACTTCCAGACGCAGAAAAACGCCTAAAAAATTTTCCGCACCAGTTTTCAGGAGGACAGCTTCAAAGAATCAGCATTGCGCTTTCATTGGCACAAGGCTGCGACCTTCTCATTGCGGACGAGCCTACAACTGCGCTCGACGTTACAATTCAGGCGCAAATCGTGGAACTTTTGGCAGACTTAAGAAACAAGCGCAGACTTTCAATAATTTTTATAAGCCACAACATCGACCTTGTAGCTTCACTTTGCGACAACATAATCGTAATGTACGGCGGACTAATCATGGAAAAAGGAACTTCCGCCCAAATAATAAAAAATCCGCGGCATCCTTATACAAAGGCACTTTTAGCTTCCACGCCGAAATTCGGAAGCCACTACACGGAACAGGAACTTTCTTCCATTCCGGGAAGAGTTACAGATCCAGCTTCTCCTGAGCCCGGATGTCCGTTTGCTCCAAGATGCGGCTTTAAAAAGGACGAATGTGAAAAAGAAAACTTCAAATGCTATAAAATGCTATAAAATGATATAAAAAGGATTAGTTTTATATGAAAAAAGATATAATATTATACGCTGAAAACTTGCAGAAACATTTTGGACTTGACGCAGGATTCTTTGCAAAGAAAAACAAGCAAGTCTACGCCGTAAATGGAGTTTCATTTGAAATTGAGCGCGGAAAAACTTACGGACTTGTAGGCGAAAGCGGCTGCGGAAAAACAACAACAGCCCGACTTTTAGTAAAAATGTACGATGCCGATTCTGGAAAAATTTATTTCAATCCACAGGAAAAGCCAGAGCCTATTGAAGTCGGAAACCTGGACAAAAAAGAGCTTTCCGCATACCGGGAAAAAGTAAAATACATTTTTCAAGACCCTTCCCGCTCGCTGAATCCGCGCATGACAATCGCAAGCATTTTATCGTCGCCTTTAAAATATTCATCGCATTGGCAGGGAAAAGAACAGGCACGCGAAAAAGCCGCCGCCTTGCTTGAAGAAATCGGACTGGACAAAGCAGATTTGGACAGACGGCCGCAGGAATTTTCAGGCGGACAAAGACAGCGAATTTCAATTGCGCGCGGACTGATTCTTGAGCCGGAACTTCTGATTTGCGACGAAGTTGTAAGCGCGCTGGATGTTTCTGTTCAAGCGCAAATTCTGAATCTTTTGCAGGATTTAAGAAAAAAACGCGGACTTTCATTTTTGTTTATTGCCCACGATTTAAAGGTTTCCTGCTATTTTTGCGACACAATCGGCGTAATGTACCGCGGAATGATTGTGGAAGAAGCCGAAGCAAAAGACCTTTACAAGGAAGCCTTGCATCCGTACACGCAGACACTTTTTGCCGGAGCAGGCGGAAAATTTCAAGTTGAAAAAACAGGCGAAATGAAAACATTGCTGGAAAGTCTTTCCGGCTGCCCGTTTGCCCACAGGTGCCCAAAAGCACAGGAAAAATGCCGCTCAGAAATTCCGCCTTTAAATCAAATTTCAGAAAACCATAAAGTGCGCTGTTTTTTTATAGAATAGACAAAAAAAATCCTCAAAATGCTACAAAAGTATGACAATTCAACTGATTATGCGGAATTTTTAGAATTATTTTCATTTTTGTACCCTTATTTTTAAAGATTTCCCCTTAATTCCGCAGTTAAAAAAATCAAAAAAAATCTGCCCCCAAGAATCACGCATAAACCGCCTGTTTATAGAATTCTTAAATTTGTACAAAAAGCCAGTTTTATTGACTGAAAACACTACTGCTAGTATACTAAAGGCACTTGTTACACCATATATAGACAAATGGTGCTTTTAAAAAAGAGGGAAAAGCATGAAAATCATCAAAAGAAGTGGTGCGGAAGCTGTTTACGACCGCAATAAAATTTCAACGGCAATAAGAAAGGCAAACGAGCAGGTAAGAGAATCACAGCGCCTTAAAGAAAGCCAGATTGAATCCATTGTTGATGATATTGAAATCGAATGCCATAATTCTGGACACGCTCTTAATGTTGAAGACATTCAGGACCTTGTTGAAAACGGAATCATGCAAAACGGCGCTTACGAAGTTGCCAAGCTTTATATAACTTACCGCTACCGCCATCAGCTTTTGCGCAAGGAAAATACAACCGACCAGCAAATAATGAGCCTTCTTGAAGAGAACAACGAAGAGGTCAAGCAGGAAAATTCGAATAAAAATCCGACTGTGGTTTCTGTTCAGCGCGACTATATGGCTGGAGAAGTCAGCAAAGACATTACACGCCGTTTTCTTTTGGATCCGGATATTTGCAAAGCCCATGACGAGGGAATCATACATTTTCATGATGCGGATTATTTTGCACAGCACATGCACAACTGCGACCTTGTAAATCTTGAAGATATGCTGCAAAACGGAACTGTAATCAGCGGAACAAAAATCGACCGACCGCATTCTTTTTCAACAGCCTGCAATATCGCCACGCAAATTATCGCTCAAGTAGCAAGTTGTCAGTACGGCGGACAAAGCATTACGCTCACTCACCTTGCTCCGTTTGTAGACGTAAGCCGCAAAAAAATCATGGCAGAAACAACAGAGCTTATCAAAGCAACAGGGCTTCAGGTTTCTTCCGAGCAGTTCGATTATATGGTAGAACAGCGCGTAAAAGACGAAATCAAGCGCGGAGTCCAGACAATTCAGTATCAAGTTATAACTCTTATGACAACAAATGGTCAGGCTCCTTTTGTAACGGTTTTCATGTACTTGAATGAAGCGAAAAACGAGCAGGAAAAAGCCGATCTTGCGCTTATTATAGAAGAAGTTCTCAAGCAGCGTTATCAGGGAGTAAAAAACGAAAAAGGCGCTTGGATTACTCCTGCGTTCCCAAAACTTATTTATGTTCTTGAAAATGACAACGTGGAACAAGGCTCGCCATATTATTACCTTTCAGAGCTTGCCGCAAAATGCACTGCGCGCAGAATGGTTCCAGACTACATCAGCGAAAAGAAAATGCTGGAACTAAAAATTGACGCAAAGGGAAACGGAAACTGCTATCCTTGCATGGGCTGCCGTTCATTTTTAACGCCGTATTTGGACTTGACAGGAAAACCAAAATACTACGGAAGATTCAATCAGGGAGTTGTAACGCTGAATCTTGTTGATGTGGCCTGCTCTTCTGGCGGCGACATGATGAAATTCCATCAGATTCTTCAGGAACGCCTTGAACTTTGCCACAGAGCGCTTAGAATCCGCCACGAACGTCTCCTTGGAACAAAATCGGATGCCGCACCAATTCTATGGCAAAACGGAGCTTTGGCAAGATTAAAGAAAGGTGAAGTTATCGACAAACTTTTGTACAACGGATATTCAACAATTTCCCTTGGATACGCCGGACTTTGCGAATGCGTGCGCTACATGACCGGAAAATCCCACACAGATCCAGATGCCAAGCCTTTTGCGCTCAATGTAATGAAAGCCTTGAACGAAGCCTGCAAAAAATGGAAAGAAGCCGAGCATATCGACTATTCAGTTTACGGAACTCCGCTTGAAAGCACAACTTACAAATTTGCAAAGTGCCTCAAAAAAAGATTCGGAATAATTGAAGGCGTTACGGACAAAAACTACATCACAAACAGCTATCACGTAAATGTAACAGAAAAAATCGACGCATTCACAAAGCTTTCATTTGAATCTGAATTCCAAAGACTTTCGCCGGGCGGAGCTGTAAGCTATGTTGAAGTTCCGAACATGGAAAACAACATTCCGGCTGTAATGGCTCTCTTAAAGCATATTTACAACAACATAATGTACGCCGAGCTGAACACAAAAAGCGACTTCTGCCAAAAATGCGGCTACACAGGCGAAATTCAGATTGCAACAGACAACGACGGAAAACTAATCTGGGAATGCCCGAACTGCAAAAACCGTGACCAAGCCACAATGAACGTTGCAAGAAGAACCTGCGGCTACATCGGAACACAATACTGGAATCAGGGACGCACACAGGAAATAAAAGAGCGTGTGCTGCATTTGTAAATGTACTACGGAGAAATTAAAAAATTCGACATCTCAAACGGAGAGGGCGTAAGAGTTTCCCTCTTTGTTTCTGGATGCAGAGTTCATTGTCCGGGCTGCTTTAACAAATGCACTTGGGATTTTCAGTACGGAAAACTTTTTACAGAAGAAACAGAAAACGAAATAACTGAAGCTCTTTCAAAAGAATTTATTTCGGGACTTACAGTTCTTGGCGGAGAGCCTTTTGAGCCGGAAAATCAGGAAATTCTTGCGCCGTTTTTGTCAAAAGTAAAAAAAATGTTTCCCAAGAAAACAATCTGGTGCTACACAGGCTACGTTTACGACAAAGACATTCTTCCTTCCGACGGAAAAAAACACTGCGCCTTTACAGAGCAATTTTTAAGTTGCATCGATGTTCTTGTGGACGGACCTTTTATAGAAGAACTCAAGGACATTTCATTGCAATTCCGCGGCTCAAGAAATCAGCGGATTCTTCATTTAAAATAAATTCAGCTACAAGCTCATAACTGCCTGAATCCATTCGCTTCTGCTTTTTACGCCGAATTTTTCATATATGTGCTGAATGTGAGTTGCAACCGTGCTAGTGGCAATAAAAAGTTCCTTTGCAATTTGCTTGTTAGTCTGATTCTTTAAAAGAAGCTCGGCAATTTCAATTTCCCTTGATGACAGGCCGAATTTTTTATAAGCGCAAATTCTGTTTTCTTTTGAATCACTGGCAGATGCAAACGGCAAGTTTGAATTCAATTTGCTTCCAGAAGAAATTTCCGCCGACTTGTTTATAAAATCCGTTATCGTCCTTGCAAAATCTTTTTTAACATTTATTTTTAAAGACAAAACCGAATAGACTTTTAAAAGCAGTTCCATTTGCGAAAAAGGCTTAAAAATATAATCCACCGCGCCTTCCTTAATTGAAACACGACGAAGCTTGGAATCCTGCACGCCCGTTAAAAACAAAAACGGAATTGTTTTTAGCACTTCATCCTTGCGGCAAATTTCAAAAAAAGCCTTTCCGTCCATAACCGGCATAACCATATCCGAAATTATCAAATCGGGAATTTCCTGCTTTATTTTTTCAAGAGCATCCTTTCCATTGCAGGCGGAAAAAACCGTGCAGTAAGGCTTGAAGATAAGCTGAATATTTTCCAAAAGCGAAAGATTGTCTTCAACGCAAAGAATTTTTACGCCTTTCATTATTTGAAAAAAGTCATAATTCTGAAGCGCGGAAATTTTCAGTTCCTGCTCATTTTCATAAAAAAGCTGCTCCGTTTTTTGAACACAATTTTCATCAGCGCCGGAAACAATTTCAAGCGGCAAGCGTGCTTCAAAAACAACCTTGTGCAAATTTTTTCCGTCCTTAAAAACTGGAACACAAACCGCATTGCAATTTCCGTTGTACAATTTGCAAATTCGCCGCACAAGATTAAGCCCGATTCCCATTCCCGCAATATTTTCTGGAATATTTTTTCCGCGAAAACCAAACGTAAAAAGCTGCTCAATGTTTTGCTCCAAAATATTTTCAGAAAAATTTGAAACTTTATAAACCAGCGTTTTGTTCAAACTGTTCCATTCAATGTCCACATCAATTTCAGTTTTTTCCACGGAATATTTTATCGCATTGTCAATCAAATTTATAAAAACAGTTTCCAAAAACAAAGGAAAAACCAAAACGCAAAGTTCTTCGCCGCATGAATAAGTCCAAGAAATTTCAATTCCTTTCAGCCGCGCATAAGAAATAAAATTGTCCAGACACTGACGGAACAAATTCATAACGAAAACTGCGGATTTCATTTTTGAAGCTTCCTGAATATTTTGTTCCTGCCGCTCAAGAGAATTTACCATGAGCGCAATATTTTTTATTCTTTGTATATTTCCATTCGCGCTTTTTACGCAGGCAGAAAAATTCTTTAAAGCCCCCCCCCCACGGAAATCATTTTGCCTGCAAAATTCATTTACAATATTTTCCATTTCTTCAACTGAATTCTGAATAATTGTAACCGGAGCAAGAAGCTCATGCGCTGAAGATTTTAAGAAATACGAAGATTCCCTAAGCAGATTGAATTCTTTTTGCCTTTGCCTGACTTTTATAAAAATGCTCGCACCGTAAATAAGAATGTGCGAAACAAAGCAAATATCGTAGCCAAAGTAATAATCGTTGTCAAAAACAGAAAGCAAACTCACATTGAATTTAAGTCGCAAAAGATGCAATGACTGTCTGAAAATTATATAAACAAAAAGCGGAACCCAAGAAAAAATCAAAAGCGACGGAATATTTTTTCTCTTAAAAACTGAATGCACAAGAAGCATGCTGCAAAATGCGCAGCCCAAAATTAAAAAGCAAATTGTCGCAATATATGGAATTTTTACATCATCGCAAAATCCGTATAGAAAAACAGAAACTAAGCAGACAAATAAAATCAAGCCGAGAATTCTTTTACACAACCAATTTTTTTCAAGTGAAAGATTTTCCAAAAACAAAATCTGCGAAAAGCAAAGTCCAATGGCGCACACAATGTAGCCGAATCTTACAAAAAACAATTTCTGGCAAAAAGCATTCCAAATGTATGTGCAGCCAAATCCTTTCATCGCAACTTGATAAAGAAAAAACGCAAAAGTCATAATGCCCAGATACAAAAAAAGTTTTTCCTTTAGACTTGCAAACAAAACAAAAAGAGCTGCCGCCGTAACAAGCATAACGACAAAAAATATTATGTGAATAAATGAAAAAAATTCTGTCTGCTCAAAAAATTGCTCCAGCGAAAAAAATCGGAACGTGCATGAAGTTGAATCTGAATTTTTAATTTTTAAAATATAGCATTCGTCAAAAAAATGGCCTTCAGGAATTTCAAGAAAAACTCTCCAAGATTTTATTGATTTTTGCGAATTGAAAATTTTTCTTCCCGCAACGCCGCTTTTTTTCCAGCTGTCATTTTCAAAAACATAAAGCTCTGCGGAATCCACAATTTCAGGACCAAGGTCAAGAATTTGCGCAGGAAATTTTTGGGGACTTTTGCGTTGAACGGCGCACCAAAGATTGCCTTTTATAAATCCCGGCGAAAAACGAAATCCGCTTTTCTTACAATCGGAAGGAATTGAAAAGTCAGAAGAAAGTTCATTGTCCGCATTCTGCCAATAATAAACCTGCACAGAATTTTCTTGCGCAAAGAAAAATCCACTGCAAATAAAAAACAAGACTGATAAAACCCAACAATTCTTTTTCATCAAGAAAGCAAACATAGCAAAACCCGCAAGAATTTTTTAGCAATCTTTTTTATTTTAGTGGATATGAAAAAATTTTGAAATAATGATTTTTTTAATGAAGCCCACTACGAAAAGGGTGAAAATTGGTCTTTTAAAACATTAAACAGAATATTTCCTGAATAAGGTAAAAGCTACAAAAATTATTAATCCCTAGACTTAAATTTTTTAAGACTAGGGATTTGGAAAATTGTTTTTAATACAAACTTTTATTCCTCGCTAGTATTTTCTGTTTGAGTTTTAGGTGCAGCTTCACTGTTGGCTTTCCAACTATCTTGATAACCTTGTATGCAGTCGTACCTATTTTTGTTACTTTCTTTTTTAGTTGTTGCTCTGCTAGAATTGTCATTACACCAAGCAGGATTATAAGCATTATCATTTGAATAATCACTTGTTGCTTGTATATAACCATTGTAATAGTCATTACTTCTATCATCATTTCTTTTCTTTTGAGTTTCCGCAAATCCCATTCCAATAACTGCTGCTAATACAAACAGTCCCATAACAATCTTCTTTTTCATAGAAGACCTCCTTTTTTTATCTAATAATCTTTAAACCTAATTTAACCAGTTTCCATCACCGCCACAATTAGAACATTCTCCAGTTCCATGGCATGACCAGCATTTTGCAAAATTAAGGTATCCACTTCCATCGCAATAAGAACAAGTTCCACTGCCCTTGCACTGATTACATCTTCCTTTACTAAAGGCATCTAAATCATTCATACTTTGCTGAAGTGCTTGGCTAAAACCATTTAAAGCATCATCAACAGAATCTGCTATGCAGTAAAATGAACAAAATAAAACTGCAATTCCAATTAAAATTCCTTTTTTCATAAAAAAGCTCCTTCAAATTTATTTTCCACATAATAATCCTAGCCAAATAAAAACTTTTATCGTTTAAATTTGGATTTGCGCATAGACTTTGTTCTAGGTGTCGAGGAAATTAAAAAAGATATGTAAATTAAAAATTGTTAAAAGATTATAATATATGCCAAGGTAGATGCGGATTCAAAAATCAGTCCTCGTAGTGACCACGGCAGGCTTTTACAGTAATTCTGTCATCTGAAAATTCGTAAACAAGCCGGTTTTCTTTATCAATCCGTCTGCTGTATTCGCCTTCCTTATGCTTTAGTTTTTCTGGTTTGCCTTCGCCACGCAATGCACCATCGCGAGAAATACTTTTCAGCAACTTGTTGATTTTCTGAACTGTCTTTTTATCTTGAGTCTGCCAATAAACATAATGCTCGAATCCAGTTTCTGTAAAAGTTATCTCGCTCATTCTGCCGCCATTGCCTCAAGTTCTTCCATCGTCTTTACGATAACTTTTCCCTGACGAAGCTGCTCATCGCTTTTATCGAGCATGGCAAGGTAAGCCGCGTTGTTTTTCGCCTTTTCAAGCTCCTTGAATTCTTTTTCAGAAACGATGACGACATTTTTGTTTTCCTTACGCGGAACGATGACCGGCTCGCCGTTGAACGCCATGTCAAAATATTTTTTTATGTTTGCGCGAATATCCATCTGCTTTGCGATTGTCATAGTTGCCTCCAAAAAGCTGAAATATAAATTGCGTACCAAAAACCGTACTGTTTTAAATTTAATGCTAAACCTTCCGCTTGTCAAGTTTTTACGTTTCTGAATCACTTCTTTAACCCATTGCAACAACAAAAGTAAAAATTTATAATGTTCCTATGTCAGAAAATCTTATAGAAAAATTTGTGGATAATGATTCGCTCAAGGCGTTGAAAAATCTTATTGAATCCAGTTCGGATGATGCAGCTCTTTCTTCTTCGGTACAGCTTGCAGATATTTTTGGCGCAGGGCAGACATTCAAAAAAATCACTGATAAAAATTCAGATGCGGAATCAAAACTTGTTTCCAGCTTTAACAATAATCTTGTGCTTTTAATTCAGAAAACTTGGGTTGAAAAATCCGACGAAGAGCTTAAGGCGCAGATTCTTTATCAACTTGAAGAATTCCGCGTTCAGTTAAATTCAAAAGATTATGTTCAGGCTTATCCGCAGTTTTTTTCTATTTTAGACAATGTTGTTTACCTTATGTTCGGAAATCAGGCAAAGGCAAAAGATTTTCCAGAATACGCGCTTAGAATCGACCCGGAATTTGGAATTTTCTGGTGGTATGTAAAAAGCCTTCCGCGGGATGCGCAATGGTCAACTGAACGCACAAGAATTGCCATTTTGCTTGGAATTTATTTTTTGGCAAACTATTAGAGGAATTTCATGGAGCTTGATTCAATTTGCGCTGAATTAAAAAAAGGAGCGGCACAACTTGCGCTTCATACAGAGCTTCAGAAAAACAATGCGCTAAAATGTGTTTCCGAGGCAATCTTAAAGAACAAGCAGGAAATTCTAAGCGCAAACCAAATTGACGTGGAAAACGCGCGCGCAAACGGAACTTCGGAATCCCTTGTTGAACGTCTGGCTCTAAACGAAAAAAAATTCAATGATATTCTGGACGGAATCAAAACTGTAATTCAGCAAAAAGATCCTGTTGGCAAAATTGTTGACGGCTGGAAAGCTCCGAACGGAATGGAAATCCGCCAAGTAAGAGTTCCGCTTGGAGTCGCTGCAATTATTTACGAAAGCCGTCCGAACGTTACAGCAGATGCGTTTGCGCTTGCCTACAAAAGCGGAAATTCTATTCTTTTACGAGGTTCTTCTTCTGCGCTTAATTCAAACAAAGCCATTGTAAAGGCAATCAAAGAAGGCTTAAAAAATGCCGGAAAAAACGGCGTTGAGTCTGCTTTATATTTGTGTGAATCCGCCAATCATTCCGAAGTAAACGAAATTCTCAATGCAGTCGGCAAAATCGATGTAGTTCTTCCACGCGGCTCTGCAAAACTCATAAATCTTGTTGTTGAAAATGCGAAAGTTCCGGTAATTCAAACTGGAGCCGGAGTCTGCCACCTTTATGTTGATAAAAGCGCAAATCTTGAAAACGCGGCTAAAATTGCGCAGAATTCCAAAATGCAGCGTCCGGGAGCTTGCAACGCAATTGAAACAATCCTTGTAAATAGAAAAGTTCTAAAAGAATTTCTTCCGCTTCTTGCAAAGGAATTTGATGAAAAAGTTCAAATCCGAGCAGACAAGGAATGCTATTCTGTCTTGCAAAATGCCGGCTACAAAAATTTAAAGGAAGCAACTGATTCCGACTTTGGATTTGAATTTCTTGACTTTATTGTTGCCATCCGCCAAGTTGAATCCACAGAGCAGGCGATTGAATTTATAAACGCGCACAACACCAAGCACAGCGAATGTATTGCCACAAACGACAGAAATCACGCGCTTATGTTCCAGCAGCAAATTGACGCGGCCTGCATCTACGTAAATGCAAGCACAAGATTTACAGACGGCGGAGTTTTCGGTTTTGGAGCGGAACTCGGAATCAGCACGCAAAAGCTTCATGCTAGAGGACCTATGGGAGCTGAAGCCTTGACCACAACAAAATTCCTAATCGATGGAAACGGTCAGATTAGGTAAAAATAAATGCAAATTCTCGGCGAGAATTTATTAAAAACACGCCGTACTTTTTAAATTTCACGCCGAGAATTTTAGAAAACTCGGCGTGTTTTTTTAGGTTACTGCGTTTGTTTTAAATGACATTTTTTCTTTTATACAAAAAAAAGACCGCCCTTTCGGACGGTCTTTTGCTTTTTTTATACTTAATACAACAATCCAGCTTGTTTTAAACTATTCAATATCTGCGTTGACTGTTTTTTCCATTACAATCGGCTTGCCTGCAGCAACAAGATTTTTTCCGGCGGCTTGCGCCATTTTGTTTACAATCTTGTATTCAACTTTGCAGAACTTATCTATGTCGATTTTTGCAGGCTTTTCAGAAGGCTCAAAACCTTCAAGAACAACCTGAGTTCCCGGAGCAGCCCAAGGAGCTGTCAGAAGCTCAACTTTTTCAACGCCGTCTTCCACATAGTCAGAGGCAAGCAGCATTCCGCGGCTTTCAACGCCCTTCATTTTTCTTGGAGCAAGGTTGGCGGCAATAATAACGTGTTTTCCCAAAAGCTCCTCTTCCTTTAAATAAGGACGCAAGCCAGACTGAATAATACGCTCTGTTCCACTTCCGTCATCAAGATGCTCAATGTAAAGCTTATCGCCCTGCGGATTTGTCTCAACGCTCAGAATTTTTGCAACTTTAAGCTCAATGTGCTTGTTAAAATATTCAACCGGATCAATTTTCGGCGCGGAAGATTCAGGCTTAGGCTCTTCTTTTGGCTGAACATTCTGGCTATGTTCCTTAGGCTCTGTCGCCATCAGATATTCAAGGTCAATTTCTCCGGCAACACAAGGAACTCCAACCTGCCAGTTTTCAAGAATCTGCGGATGAATTTCTCCAAAAATTCCAGCCTGTTTTCCGTTCACCATAATTCCAGCCTGACGCCCCGGAATAAAGCGCGGATCATTTGTTTCCTGAACTTCATATTTGTGGTCAAGATAATAAAGAATTGTACTTACTTCGCTTGCAGCCTCGTTGAAGTTCGCATTGTTGGAAGCAGTAAGAAATCCAAGGCTTTGAATTGTCTTTGTGCCGGTATTTTCAGTTTCATCGATGAATGCGATTTTTCCGACTTCAAAAATTTTGTGAGGATAAACTGCGTTTCCACTTTGGGCTTCGGCTTCAAAAAGAGAAGCGATAATTGACGGACGGATAAACTGATAATTTTCGCTCATCGGATTTGCAATTTCAATTACATTTTTTCCATCGATTCCCATGTTGTCGATGTAGGTTTTCTTTGAGCCAAGATAATTGAAAATCATTTCCTGATAGCCGATTCCAGCCATTATGTTTTTTACTTTGCGGCTGTAAACGGTAATTGGCAAAAGGCGTCCGATTGTAAAGTCGATTGGTTTCTCAGGCTTAAAGAAATCAAGTCCTTTTCCAATCATAACGTCTTCAATAACATCAACTTCGTGCAAAAAGTCGTTGCGGTAAGGAGCCGGATGCACAACAAAAACAGTTTCGCCATTTTCATTCAAAACATCAACTTTGCTTCCCATGCGCACAAGAGCATCTTTTACTTCGTCTTCGGAAAGAGAGCTGCCAAGCTTTTTGTTTATTGCGGAAAGACGTGCTTTTGCTGTCTGCTGGAAATAATAAGGAATAACAACATCGTTTCCAAATCCAGTGTCATATTCGTGGTGAACTTTTACAGGAAGAATTTCGTATCCTGCGTCTGCAAAATCACAGGCAACAATATTCGCGGCAAGCATCAAGTCTTTCATGTCAACGCCGGTAAGCTCAACCATCAAATCCTTGTCGCCAACTTCAATCTGTCCCAAAGTCGCGCTGTTGATTATAGGGCTCATGCTCATAATTTCGCCGGAATCGTCCTGCAAAACCGGATATTTTTCAAAGTCCTTTAGAATCCAGCCGTATTCTTTTCCTTTTGGATGATTCTGAAGAATTTCACGGCAAGTCTGTTTTTCTTCACCTTGAAGCGGAACAAAGCTCACATTGTCTGGATCGGCGGCAACAAAATGAACCGGCCACTTTAAATTTGCGGCGCGGTAAACTCCCATTGAAATTGTTTTTCTTTTGCGTCCAAAGTTCCAGGCAAGTTTTTCCTGAGTCTGCATAATGTCAATAAGCATCGCGTTGTCTATAGGTTTTCCGCTTATAACAAAAGAAACCATAAACGGTCTGATGTGCCTTAAAGCCGGATCTACAACAGCAAGACGGTTTCCTGTGTCTTTCAGCTTGCCTTCTTCCGACATGAATTTGCTGTAGTCTGAATGGCCTTTTCCTTCATGCTCGCGAAGACATCTTGCAACTCCGCCAGCAGACCACAAGTCAGGACGGTTTGTGTCGTTCAGCTCAATTTTTATAACACGCTCATTTTCTGGAGCAGATTCATCAGGCTTTTCATCAAGCTCGGCTTTTGCAAATGTAAGCTTCTTTTCAAAAGTATCCCAGTCGTATTTAGTTCCAAGCAAATTAAAAAACAGTTTTTCGTTGACTTCAATCTTAGGCATGGTTTCCTCTATTAAATAGTGTGCATAGATTATATTACAACAATGGCAAAACTGCAATTAGGGAAATGAATCCGCGCCACATGAATCGCCTAGAAATCTTCCTAAAATTTTTCAACAGCACAATTCCTTTGCTTTTGCCGTGATTTTTTCTTGGATTACCAGCATTGAGGCTTTTGGATTTTCTGCGTTGTAGTTTTCGCGGATAATATTCACAAAAACTGAGCCTGCGACAATTGCGTAAACGTGCGGCGCAATCAGTTTTGCCTGCTCTTCGCTTGTAATTCCGAATCCTCCAAGAATTTTTGCTCCGCCTGCGGAAGTTTTGTCAATAAAATCAAGCATTTCTTTTGTTACAACGGTTTTACTTCCTGTGATTCCAGCCCGAAGCGCAGCGTAAATGTATTCAAACTTCTGGTCGGTCATCTGCTTTAGGCGTTCGTCGGTCATAGAAGGCGCGGCTACAGGAATATTGTGGATTCCGTATTTTCTGCAGGCCGCGGTAAGTCCTTCGTCGCAGTCAAACGGAAGGTCTGGAACAATAAGCCCGGTAACGCCGGATTCAACAGCCATTTTTACAAAATTTTCAACGCCCGGACGATAAACAAGGGAGGCGTAAGTCATTATAAAAATCTGAATTTCTGGATGACGGCGGTGCATTTCTGCCATGTAAGCCATTCCTTGTTTTACTGTATATTTTCTTGAAAGCACTGTTGAGCATGCGGTCTGGATTGCAACTCCATCCGCGCTTGGGTCGCTGAATGCAAGCTGAACTTCAAGAATTTTTGCTCCACCGGCAATTAATGCTTCTCCAACTGCAAGGCAAGTTTCGTCATCTGGATAACCTGCAACCTGATGCGACATTAAAATATTGCTCATATATAAACTCCTGGAATTTTAGTTGTTTTTTGCCATTGACGCTGCAAAATGAATGTCTTTTCCGGCGTTAAGGCGTTCTAGTTCTGCCTGAAGGAAAACTTTCCATTCTTCTGGGCGGAAAACCGGACAAGTTATAAAAATATCTTTGTCTCCACGGCCAGACATATTTACCACAATATTTTGCTCTTTTTGCATTTTTGGAGCGAGCTTTAAAGCAAGCGCACCAGCGTGGGCACTTTCCATGGCAAAAAGAACTCCTTCTGTCTTTGCAAAAACTGAAACAGCGTTCAAGGCTTCATCATCTTTTATGGCTTCAAATTTTATTCGTCCTGTTTCGCCAAGATATGCAAGCTGCGGACCGATTCCTACGTAATCCAAACCTGCAGAAATTGAGCGCGTCTGTCCGGCTTGCCCGTCTTCATCTTGTAGGAAACGCGTTTTGAATCCTTGCATGATTCCGTCAACAGCATCGTTTCCAACCATTCGGCTTGCGTTGTTTCCTTTTCCTGGCCCGATTCCGCCAGCTTCAGCGCCAAAAAGCAAAGGTTCAGTTTCATTTATAAACGGTTCAAAGAATCCGATTGAATTTGAACCACCGCCAACGCAGGCAACCATTGCATCAATTTTTTTGCCACGTTCTGCCATTTGCTGTTTTGTTTCTCGTCCGATTACCGCCTGAAATTCCCGAACCATATCTGGGAATGGAGAAGGACCAAGCGCAGAACCTATAAGATAATGCGTATCGTTGAAATTTGCTGCCCAGTCGCGCATTGCTTCGTTGATTGCATCTTTTAGAATCCGCGAACCAGTTGTAACAGGAACAACTTCAGCTCCGTACATTTCCATTGTAGAAACATTTGGCTGCTGCCTGCGCACGTCAACTTCGCCCATGTAGACACGGCATTTTAGTCCAAGTTTTGCGCAAGCTGCGGCTGTTGCCACACCGTGCTGACCAGCTCCTGTTTCTGCGATAATGCGCGTTTTTCCCATTCGTTTTGCAACCAAAGCCTGACCGATTGCGTTGTTTATTTTGTGCGCTCCGGTATTTGCAAGCCCTTCAAGTTTCACATAAATCTGCGCGCCGCCAATCTGTTCAGAAAGTCGTTTTGCGTAATAAAGCGGAGTGGGACGACCGATAAAATCTGTGCGGATTTCTTCTAGTTCCTTTAGGAAATCCGAATCTTTCATGCATTTATGGAATGCTTCTTCCAATTCTTCAATCGGACGGCGAAGAACTTCCGCAACGTAGCGTCCGCCGAATTTTCCGAAAAAACCTTTATCTGATTCTGTCATTTTGTTGAATTTTCTCCCTAAAAATTATTGTTGTGCAGCAGATTCAACTGCTGAAAAAAATTGCTCAAGTTTGGAAAAATCTTTTTTGCCCGGTTTTGATTCAACGCCGCTATTAACGTCAACAAGTTCCGGCTGAAAGTTTTTTATCATACCGCGAATATTTTCTGGATTCAATCCGCCGCTAAGCCACAATGGACCTGCTTTTTTTGATTTTGCGACGATTTCGGAAGGAATTGTTTTTCCTGTTCCGCCGTAGCGCAAATCACCGCTTGCATTCGAACTTTCCAGATTTTTTGCGTCAACCAGAACTCGTGGAAAACCAGAGGAATAAAGTTCCTTCAACGCAACCAAGTCGTTTTCTGCTGCCAGCGGAACTGCCGCATAGCCAAATTCTCCCCGGACAAGATTTCCGCAGCCGTGGAACTGGATTCCATCCAGAATTTGCTGATAGCACATCTGAAAAACCGAATTTCCTTCTTCAGAAAACGAATCGACAATCACGCCGACGAGCAACGGCATTTTTTTGATTTTTTTTGATTCAAAAAGCTGCTTCAGCTCCGCGCGGATTTCGCTTATTTTTGCCGAATCTTCTGGCTTGTTTGTCCGCAGCGATTTTTCTGCAAAAATGAATCCAAGAATATCTGCGCCAAGTTCCGCACATTTTACCGCATCTTCTTTTGTTGTTAGCCCGCAGACTTTTATCAGCGGTTTTGCGGATTTTTCTTCAAGAAGAGCGGAAATCTTCTTCCAGAACGAATATTCATATTCAAGTTTTTTTGAATTTGCCGCCTTGTAAAAAGATTTTACAAGATTTTTTGCGTTTTTTGGATTTCTTGCGGCAGCTTCGCCGATTAGAACTGCGTGAAAACCCAAATTTCCAACAAAATTTGCCGCCTGCGGACTTGTAACTCCAGATTCGGAAATTATTCTTGGAAACGGAAAATCAGCTTTTCGTTCTTTGTAGATTTTTCTGATTTTTTCTTTTAGTTTCAGCGGAATCAGCAAATCAATTGTAAAATTGGCCAAATCCCTCGAATTTATTCCAAGAATTATTTTTTCACTGCAAGCCATTGAATCCGCAAGTTCAAGAACCGCAAACGCTTTTTCAATGTCGCTTTCCTCGCGGATTTCAAGAAGAACTGAAATTCCGAATTCAAATGCTTTTTTTGTCATTTCAAGAAGTTTTTCCTGCTCAAGGATTCTTCCGATTAAGAGGACTGCGTCCGCGCCACAAAAATATGAGATTTCAATTTCTTCCGGCTCAAGCAAAAAATCTTTCCGCAAAACGGCGGCTTTTTTGCCAGCTTTTTTCGTGGTATTCTGCAAATCTTCCAGCGAACCGTGAAAATAATTTTCTTCGGTAAGACAACTGATTGCCTTTGTTCCGGCTTTTACGTAGTTTTTTGCGGTTTCTGCGGCGTCAAGTTCCGGGGCAATCCAACCTTTTGAAGGCGAGGCTCGCTTTATTTCAAGAATTGTTCCTGGCTTCTGCAAGAATGGCACAACTGGACGAATTCTTTTTTGAGGAATCTTGTGTCCAAATGAAAATCCTTTGTTTTTTATGTCAGCGCGGCGTTTTTCGCAAATTTCTGTAAGAATATCCATTTTAACTGTTGCTTTCCTTTTTGATTTCTTCAAGTTTTTTTGAGACAGCACCAGAGTCAATTGCTCTGATGATTTTTACGCAGCCTTCCTTGATTGATTTTGCTTTTCCGCCGATGTAAAGCGCAGCCCCACCGTTCAATGCGATTGCCGCCTTTAAAGTTCTTCGGCCTTTTCCTTCAAGAAGCTCTTTTGCAAGCTGAGCGTTTTCTGCGCCAGTTCCTCCTGAAAGTTCCTCATCCTTGCAGCCGGAAAGCCCGAAATCCGCAGGTTGGATTGTGTATTCTTTTTCTTTGTTGTCCTCATCGATTTCAAATACTTTTGTTCCTACGACCGGTGAAATTTCATCAAAGCCATCTTCTGAGACAACAACCATAACTCTTTTTGCTCCAAGAAGTTTTGCGGCTCGCGCAACCGGCGAAAGAAGTTCCGGAGAATAAACGCCAAGCATCTGGTATTTTGCTCCGGCAGGATTTGAAAGCGGTCCAATCAGATTCATTATTGTCTTTACACCCAAAGCTTTGCGGACTGGAGCGGCAAAACGCATCGCGGAATGGTAGACAGGCGCGAACAAAAAACCGAAATTTGTTTTTCTGATGATTTCTGCGGTTTTTGCTGGAGCGTTGTCAATTTTGATTCCAAGTGCCTCAAAAAAATCAGCGGCTCCCGATTTTGAGGAAACTGCGCGGTTTCCGTGTTTTGCAACAGGAAGTCCGCAGGCGGCGGCGCACAATGCGCTCATTGAACTTATATTGAAAGAACCTTTGCTGTCTCCACCAGTTCCAACTATGTCTGTAAGTTCGGTTGTTTCAAGCGGAAGCGGCGTTCGTTTTGCAACAAGAACACCTGCGCAGCCGGCAATTTCTTCTGGTGTCGCTTTTTTTGCGGCAAGAGCAACAAGAATTGCGGCGGTCATCCGTTCGTCCATGCAGCCGTCTGTTAAATCTTCCATGAACATTTCTGCAGTTCTGCGGCTCATGTCTTTTCCTTCAATTAAAGAGGAAAGAACTTGGCTTGCCGGGAACGGTTCTGCGCGGTAATTCAGGAATGCTGTAAAAAATTCTTTTGTTTTTGGAGAGGCGATTGATTCCGGGTGGAACTGCACGCCTTCAATCGGCATGGTTTTGTGTCGGATTCCCATGATGTCGCCATCGTCTGCGCGTGCAGAAATCTCAAAATCTGCCGGAAGAGTTTTTTCATCAATTACAAGCGAATGGTAGCGCGTGAAAGTTTCGCGCTTTCCCATTAGCCGGAACATTCCTTTTCCGTCAAGGTTGATTTGCTCGGCGATTCCGTGCTTTATGAATTTTGCGTTTACAATTTTTGCTCCAAACGCATAACCAATCGCCTGATGACCAAGACAAATTCCCAGAATCGGGATTTTTCCTGCGAAATATTTTATTGCTTCAACAGAAATTCCGGCATCTTCCGGGCGGCCAGGTCCTGGAGAAACAATCAGTTTTGCCGGATTCATTTTTATTGCGTCCCGAAGAGAAATTTCTTTACTGCGAACAACTTTTATCTCTTCTTTTGTAAGTTTTGCAAGCGACTGGTAAACGTTGTATGTGAAACTGTCGTAATTATCCAATAATAAAATCATAATTTTCCTCCGCGCTTTCTGTTATTTTTTTGTGTTTTCGATTACAGCGCGCATTGCTCCAAGTTTTTCGCAGGTTTCTGTGAATTCTCGTTCAGCGTTGCTTGCGTAAACGATTCCACCGCCTGCCTGCAATGTCCACACATCCTGTTGTTTTAGCGCACAGCGAATCGCAATACAAAAATCCAGGTTGTTCTTGTTTCCAATATAGCCAACTGCTCCGGCATAAAAATTGCGCTTGTATTTTTCCAAAGAAGAAAGAATTTCAATTGCACTGATTTTAGGTGCTCCAGAAACCGTGCCTGCCGGGAATGCCGCTCGCAAAACTTTTATTGCGGAAGTTCCATCGTCAATTTTTCCGATTACTTCTGAAACAAGATGAATTACGTGGCTGTAAAGTTCCGTGAACATATACCGAGTTACTTCAACGCTGCCAGTTTTGCAGACTCGGCCAAGGTCGTTCCGCGCAAGGTCAACAAGCATAAGGTGTTCTGCGCGCTCTTTTGGGTCGTTCAAAAGCTCTTCCATAAGCTGCTTGTCTTCCAGAGGATTTTTTCCGCGGTGGCGAGTCCCTGCAATCGGGTGAATCATTGCCTCACCGTTTCGCACGCGCACAAGGCTTTCCGGGGAAGCGCCTGTCAGCTGGAAATCCGCAAAATCAAGGTAGAACATATAAGGTGAAGGATTTACAGAACGCAGGCTGCGGTAAATTTCCAGGGCGGGAACTTCGCTTTTTATCTGGAGCCTTCGGCTTGGAACTGCCTGTACGATATTTCCTGCGTAGATTTCTTTTTTCAGCGCCTCGACTTTTTCGCAGTATTCTTTTTTGCTCTGCACTTCATCTGTAAGAACTGTTGTCTCGTAGTCTGTTTCCGGCTCGGCAAGATAAGAAAAATCCAAGTCAGAAAGACGTTTTTTGATATTTTCGATTGCGGATTTCAAATCAATCTGATGTTCCTTGTAATTCTGCGCGCAAATATAGATTTTTTCATAGAAATGGTCAAAAATTATAAAAGTGTGTCCGACAACAAACGCGCTTTCTGGAATTTTCAGCTGGTCTTCCTGCTTTTGAAGATGAATCGTGTCGCATTTTGCGCAAAATTCGTAGCTAAGGTAGCCCATTCCGGCAGCCGGAAGAGGCAAGTCAAAACCTTCTTCCGCCGGATTTTCCGCCGCGATTTCTGCAAGAACGTCAAGAATGTCGCCTTTCATTGCGTAAATCGGGCGGCGTTCACCGTTGATTACGATTGCAATTCCGTTTTCATCCTGGATAACCCGGAACGCCTCGTCAAGCATAATCATTGAATAGCGGTCTTTGCCCGAAGAAAAATTTGCTGATTCAAGAACAGCCTTCGCGTTGAATTTTTTTGCCAAAGAAAAAGGAGTAAATCTGTCTCCTGGAAGAACTTCATATAACATATCAATCTCCAAAAAATTAGGAAAATTTATACTCAAACCTTTTGTTACTACAGATAGAAGCAGTATAAATTCAAATTATGATTCTGTCAATAGTAACACGATTTAAAGTTGATTATTTTTCAGCCTGACAAAAGAAGCCAGCGCATCGCAAAACCTTTATTTATTCCGCTTTTTTATGCTATAATTTGCGCATGGAAAAAACGATTCTCATTGCTGGAAAAAATATGCCGGACGCAGGAAGTTTTACGGACGGAGTTGCTTTTTCTGGCAGAAATATAATAATAACCGGACCGCAGACAGATGAAGTTCAGCCTGTAAAAAAACTTACAATCGCAGAACGCAAGGCAAATCAGGCGGCTTACGAAGAAGAAAAAAATCTTGAGGCAAAATCCGGAATCTGCACAATTGAATGGAACAAATCGTCTCCGCTTTCGGCACGCTCGCTTGTGCTTCAAACGCTCACAATATTCAACAGAATGGACGAAGCAGTTCTTTACTTTGACGAGGAATGGTTTGCTTCCAAGGCTGAAAAAATGGACAGCGAGGAAATTGCGCGTGGCTGCGACGAAATGATTGCAGGCTACCAATATCTTGCGCTGGAAATACTTTCGACTTTTCAAAAAAGAGAAGCTTCTGAAGGCCCCGGAACACTTGTCTTCCTTTTAAAGGAAACTCCTTCAAGAATAGACGTGCTTCATTCTCCGGCTCTAAAAGACGGACTCAGCGCGATTGCTTCACCTTTGGTTTCGGCAGGAAAAGCCGCATTCGCTTCGTTTGCAGAAAACCTTGCGGCGGTTTGCAACGATTCAATTTTTGTGAACATTGTCTTAATTCGCGGAGACAATTCAATGGAAGGATTCCGGCGTGATGACGAAACTGGCAGATGGCTCTGCACATATTTAAACTCAATGGACGCTTCAAAATCAGGCAAAAAAGCTCAGTGGGTAAAGCCTGGTTCAAAGCCTTCAAGCGGATTCAAACTCTTTAAAAGGTAAGCATATTAATAGATGGAACTTGATTTTTTAACAGAAAGCATAATAAAAGTTGTTGCGGGAGCTGTTTGCGGCGGACTCCTTGGACTTGAGCGCAAAAGCCACAATCAGGTAATCGGAATGAGAACTTTGATTTTAATCTGTGTTTCTTCAACGCTGCTTTCGATTCTTTCTGTTTACATGGCAAAGGCGGAAGGCTTTATTGCAGCTGCAAAAGGAGATCCCACAAGAATTGCGGCTGGAGTTGTAAGCGGAATCGGATTTCTTGGCGGTGGAGCAATAATGAAGCAAGGGCTGAACATAAAAGGCCTTACTTCCGCGGCGATAATCTGGACTGCATCAGCGTTCGGGCTTGCAATTGGAGCCGGGCTTTACATTCAAGTGGGAATCGCGCTTGCAATGGTTCTGTTTCTTCTTATGCGCCTTGAAAAACTTGAAACAAAATGGTTTCCGGCTGAAAAAACAAAAAGCCTTCATTTGTGCTTTGAAAACGATTCTTTGGACATGGAAAAACTGCGCAAAACAATCACAACGCACGGACTGATTGTGGCAGACATGAACATGAGCCGCATTATAAAGACAAAGCAGATAATTTTGCACTACCTTGTAAAGTCGCCGACAGAATACGATTTTTCCGCGCTGATAAAATCTCTTGAAGAGCTAGGAAATTTAAGTGAATTTTCAATAACAGACTGAAGGAATGCTTCGTTAAGTTGAAATTGCATAAGATTAACTATAAAATAAAATCAGATAGGTCAATCCTAAAACTGAAGTTTTAATCTTGACTTTTTATGGGAGACAAAATGCTTAACATAAACAACAACACATCAAACATAAAGCGCGAAATCCTTGTTAGAATCGCAAAGCTTCAGCTTCAGGGAAAACTGGAAGAAGGCGTGCATTTTATTCCGCGTGAAATGGCTCCCAGAGACAAGCCGCCGCTAAGATGTTGCATTTTCCATGACCGGGAAATTCTTCGCATGAGAGTTCTTGCCCGCATGGGAATTTCAGTTGAAAACATTGACGAGGAAGCAACTTTAGGCTCTTTTGCAAAACAAGCGTTGGAGCGGGAAAAACCAACATGGCCAATGCTTACAGTTCTTGACGAAGCCTGCAACGGCTGTGTAAAAGCTCACTACATGGTTACAAATGCCTGCCAAGGATGTTACGCGCGTCCCTGCATGGTAAACTGCCCGCGCAAGGCAATCACCGTAGACAGAAGGGCAACTATAGATGAAAAACTTTGCATCAACTGCGGAAAATGCATGGAAAACTGCCCTTACCATTCGATTATAAAGATTCCAGTTCCGTGTGAAGAAGCCTGCCCGGTTGGAGCAATTTCAAAGGACGAAAAAGGACACGAAAAAATCGACTACCACAAGTGTATTTTCTGCGGAAACTGTATGCGTGAATGTCCGTTCGGCGCGATGATGGACAAAAGCCAGCTTGTGGACGTAATAAAGCACATAATGAACTGCAAAAAAGTTGTTGCCCTTTACGCGCCTTCAATTGCGTCCCAGTTCAAGGTTACGCCAGGCCAGCTTGAATCTTCTTTGATTGCGGCGGGATTCAACCGTGTATGGGAAGTTGCAATCGGAGCTGACATTTGCGCCGACAACGAAGCCCGTGAATTTGAAGAGCGCATGGCACGCGGAGACAAAATGATGACAACTTCATGCTGTTCCGCTTACGTCCGCGCAGTTCACAAGCACGTTCCGGCTTTAATTCCATGCGTTTCTGAAACAAGAAGTCCAATGCACTATACTGCGGAAATCGCAAAAAAAGCCGACCCAGACTGCATAACGGTTTTTATCGGACCTTGCCTTGCCAAAAAACGCGAGGGATTCGATGACGACCTTGTTGACTATGTAATCACTGTTGAAGAAATTGCGGCTTTATTCGAAGCGCGGGAAATAAATGTTGCTGAAATGGACAAGCGGCATGAAACAATAATTCCTACAGCCAGCGGAAGAAACTTTGCGCGTTCAGGCGGTGTAATGGAAGCTGTTGCGCTCCGTTTAAAAGACAAATCCATTCTGCGCCCCGCAAAAATCAACGGACTTAGCAAAGCCGGAATGAAAGTCTTAAACGCTTACGGTCTTATAAATTCAGGCAAAATTCCAGCAAAGCCAGACACACCTAACCTCATAGAAGTAATGGCGTGCGAAGGCGGCTGCATAGCAGGACCTTCTGTAATCACAAATGTAAAGCAAGCGGAACTTCAGCTAGAAAAATACGTGCAGGACGGCTCCGCAAACACAATAGATGAGCAGAAAAAATAACCCATAAATTCCACCGAACCAGTTGACAGTACCCCCCCCCGTGGTATTATGCCTCGAAACTATTTTATCGGAGGCATTATCCATGAAAAAGGCTGTAAAATTATTTTTTGCTTTGGCGGCAATCTCTTTGGCTCTCTGCTCCTGTTCGGATTCTGGAAGCAGCGGAAGTGACGGAAACGGTGAAACAGAAAGCCGTGTTCTTGACTTGAGAATTCAAAACGGCGGAGTTGCCCGCTGGATTGAAAAAGAAACATCTGGAACTTACGAAGCAGAAACAGACCTTGTAAAAGTAACCGCAGAATCTGACGGAATGCACTTTACAATTAAAAATCCGGCAACTTTAGCAGGCAGCGATGAAAAATATCAAAGTGGCTGCAACTGGATTGGCGTTTACCGCTTGGAAAATATCGGCGGCAAGGAAATTCAAACCACTTTGGCACGTTTAGATAAATCACCATTTGATTCTGCATATGAGGACGAAAACGGTCAATGGTGGCCTAAAACTCCTGATGAATCCATATCTTTTGTCTATCCATTATGCGAAGCCGGTGAACAGTATAAATTCAAAGTTCAGATTGAGCCTTTAAAAGGAGCAGGCGAAAGTCTTGTACGTGAAAATGGCTATTTCCACTATCTTACTTTAACTGCAAAAGGCGGAATCGGCGACATTGACTATTCAAACTTAAAAAACGGCGAATGGGCATTTGCATCTTACAGCGACAACAAAGCAACTGTCTGGACTGAAAATGTAATTCCTCCGCAAGACAGCGTTGTAAAAAATGTAGGAACTTATATCGATATTTTCTATGGCAACAAAGAATGGAAAAGCGGAGAAACTGACTGGTACTGCCTCTATGAAAATCCTAGTGCAGTTGAAAAAAATGTTTCTTTTGAATTGAAAAACGATTCTGGTCTTCAATCAATACAAAACTATTCTAACACATTCTTTGCGCAGTACAATTTTACATTCGAAATTCCTGACTGCCCGCAAGTATCACAATGGCGCACAGTAACACTTGAAAGCGACCTTGTTTCTATAAAGTAAAATTAATATAACAAACAAACTTTGGGCTTCCGCATTCCGGGAGCCTTTTTTCATTATGACACTTTTGCATTTTATGTCTAACACTTCACTAAAAATCAGATTTGTGCTAAAATTGTAAAAATATTCAATAAATTCAGTTTGTGTAAGGATTACAAGATGAACAAGATTCTAGAAAAACGGCAGCTTTCAGAAACCGTTTACTACATGAAGTTTGAAGCCGCGGACATTGCAAAAAACCGCAAGGCAGGACAGTTCCTGATTGTTCAGTACGATGATGAAATGGGAGAAAGAATTCCGCTTACAATCGCAGATGCAAACGCAGAAGAAGGCTGGGTTGCAATTGTTTTTCAGGCTGTTGGAGCAGGCACAATGAAAATAGCGCGCCTTAATCCGGGCGACTATCTTGCGGCAGTTCTTGGTCCTTTGGGAACTCCGTCTAAAATAGAAAAATACGACGCTCCTGTTCTCTGTGTTGGCGGCGGAATCGGAACAGCTCCTCTTTATCCAATTGTTCAGGCTTTAAAGGCAGCCGGAAACAAAGTGATTGTTGTAATCTGCGCACGCACAAAAGATCTTCTGATTTTTGTTGATGAAATGAAAGCAATCGCAGATGAAGTTATAATTATGACTGACGACGGAAGCGCAGGACGCAAAGGAGTTTCCACAGTTCCAGTTGAAGAGCTTTGCCAGTCGCAGACTCCTCCAGCAGAAGTAATTGCAATCGGTCCTCCAATAATGATGAAATTCGTATGCGCCACAACTGCAAAATACAACGTAAAAACTACAGTTTCGCTCAACACAATTATGATTGACGGAACAGGAATGTGCGGCGGCTGCCGTGTAAGCGTAGGCGGAAAAATCAAATTCGTTTGCGTTGACGGTCCTGACTTTGACGGACATCAGGTAGACTGGGCAAATATGATGACGCGCATGAAAAGCTTTAAAGATGAAGAAGAAAAGCACAAGTGCAGACTCGGAATGTAAACTGGACGGAGAAAAATATGAGCGAACACAAAACAGTAGAGCAGCTAAACGAAATTGCTGCAAATGAATACAACAAAATAAAAGGAAAAACTCTTACAAACAAAGACCGCATGGCGATTCCGCAGATGGAAATGCCTTCTGGAGAGCCTTTGGTGCGCGCAAGGCAGATGACAGAAGTTGCGCTTGGCTACACAGCGGAACAGGCAATTGTTGAAGCAAACCGCTGTCTTCAGTGCAAGAACCAGCCTTGTGTTTCAGGCTGCCCTGTAAATGTTCAGATTCCAAAATTTATTGAGCAGGTTGCAAAGGGCGAATTCAAAGCGGCAGTTGACATTATAAAGGAAACAAATCTTCTTCCTGCAATCTGCGGACGCGTATGCCCACAGGAAAAGCAGTGCCAAGGACAATGCACAGTCGGAAAAGTTTACAAGAATGCGGAAAAATCAGTCAGCATAGGTCGCCTTGAACGCTTTGTAGCCGACTGGGAACGCACAAACAATCTCGTAACTTCCCCGGCAATTGCTCCTTCAACAGGAAAAAAAGTCGCAGTTGTAGGCTCAGGACCTGCAGGACTGACTGTTGCAGCAGACTGCCGCCGCGCAGGACACGATGTTACAGTTTTTGAAGCATTCCACAAAGCCGGCGGTGTTATGGTCTATGGAATTCCAGAATTCCGCTTGCCAAAGTCAATTGTTCAGAATGAAGTTGAAAATCTAAAGAGAATGGGCGTAAAATTTGAAATGAGCACTCTTGTTGGACGCACAATGACAGTTCAGCAAATTCTCACGGAAAAAGGATTCGATGCCGCATTTATAGGAACTGGAGCCGGTCTTCCAAAATTCTTCGGAATTCCTGGCGAAAACTACATCGGTGTGTTCAGCGCAAATGAATATCTTACACGCGCAAACCTGATGAAGGCTTACGACACAGAGCACGCCGACACTCCTTATTACCATGCAAAAACTGTTGTTGTCTGCGGAGGCGGAAACGTTGCAATGGACGCGGCAAGAATGGCATTGAGGCTTGGAGCTGAAAAAGTCTACGTTGTTTACCGCCGCTCCCGTGTGGAAATGCCAGCGCGCCGTGAAGAAGTTGACCATGCGGAAGAAGAAGGCGTAATCTTCAAATTCCTTGAAAATCCAGTTGAAATTCTTGGAAGCAGCGAAACAGGAAAAGTAACAGGAATAAAAGCTTTGTCCTATGAGCTTGGAGAGCCGGATGAAAAAGGCCGCCGCCGTCCAGTTGAAATAAAAGGAAGCGAGCATGAAATTCCTTGCGACGCTGTAATTGTTGCGCTCGGAAATAATTCAAATCCGCTTATTCCTGCGACAACTCCAGAAATCAATGTGGACGACCGCGGACACATCACGGTTGACGAAAATCAGGAAACAAGCATGACAAAAGTTTGGGCAGGAGGCGACATCGTTCTAGGAGCCGCCACTGTTATTCTTGCAATGGGCGAAGGAAGAAAAGCCGCCGCAAGCATAAACGAATATCTTGCAAAGTAAAAATTAATGAGCTGTCCTAAAAAAGGGCAGCTTTTATTTTTTCCAGCTTGAAATAAAAAGTCCGCAGATTGTCATTGCCGCGCCGCAAATTCCCATCAGGCTAAGTTTTTCCCCAAGAAATATAAATGCAAAAATAACTGTAACAACAGGAATCATATAAAGCCCGGCGGAAACTTTCACCGTTCCAAGAATTTTGCAAGATTTATTCCACAAAGCAAAACAGCCGGCAGAAGCCATGATTCCAAGAAAAAGCAAATTTCCCCAGTTGGCAAGGCTTGAAAATCTTTTTATGTTAAAAGCCAAATCAGTATTGATAAAAACGGAAGAAGTTTTTTCAGCTCCAGTTCCAGCCAACGCAAGAGGAATCATAAAAATCAGCGCAAAGAAAAAAATCCTGCGCGTGCTGCAAACAATGTCGTATTTCATGGAATTTATTTTTGAAACAAAAAGCGAATAAAATCCCCAGCAGATTCCGGCAAGAAGAGCAAGCAAATCGCCTTTCGGACTAAAATGAAATTCCGCATTTCCGTTAAAACTTACAAGGGCAACTCCCGAAATTGCAAGAATAAATCCCGCGACAAAGTTTTTTGTGATGCATTTTTCCTTCAAGAAAATCCGCGCAACAATCGCCGTGAACATAGGACAAATTGAAACGATTATGCTTACATTCGAAGCCGTCGTAAAAGAAATCGCAATATTTTCAAAAAACTGATAAAGCGTAACGCCGGTAAGTCCCGCCAGCGCAAATGAAATATTTTCCTTTTTGCTTTTTAAAACAAGCCTTTTAGGACGCATAGCCCAAAGACCAAGATACGCCGCAAAAAAACGCACAAGCAAAATTTCAAATGCAGAAAAATCATTTAAAAGCGATTTTGTACAAACAAAAGTTATTCCCCATATAAAAACCGAAACGCAAGCCAAAAAAATTCCAAATGCCGAAGCCGCACTTATTTTTTTCATGCGCTGATTATAGCGAATTTTCAGGCTGAATAAAATAACTTTTACGTGGGAAAAATTGCAATTTTTGAGCATTCAATATATAATTATTAGATAGAAAATAATCAAAAGCGGGACGTTTTATGCTGGAACTGAATGTAAACACAAAATCACCTGCGGCAATAACTGCTGCCTTAAAAAAAATAAAAGAAATGATTTCCACAGGAACTGTCGCAAAAGACACAGCAATTCATCTGATTCTTGAGCCAGGTTCTTACAGAGAAACAGTGCGGTACAATCTTTCAAATCCGCTGGCAATAGAAAGTGTCCCCGGAACAAAAGCTGAAGATTGCGTAATTCTTGCCGACAACTGCGAGGCTTACAACAAAGGCCAGCAAAATCGGGCTGTGTTTTCTTTCGGACCAAACGCAACAAATGTTTCGCTCAAAAATTTTACAATTTCAAACACGCACGTAAAAACTTCCGAGGAACTTTATTCTGCGGCGGATTCTGCGGAAGCCCTTGCTTGGAACAACACAACCGGAACATTGTTTTGCGAAGGAATCAAACTTGAAGGACACCAGAACACGCTTTTTGTAAAAGGATTCAGCTGGTTTTTGAATTCAAATATTTCAGGCGACGTTGATTTTATTTACGGAGAGCCGGACACTTGCCTTTTTGAAAACTGCGCAATTGAAGTGGTTGCAGATAACAGAGGCGACTTTGACGGATTCGCAATCAACAGCCACGCAATTGCTGAAAAAAACGGATTCGTATTTACAAACTGCCGCTTCCTCGGAGAAAAAAGAAAAAAGAATTTTGTGTACGCCTGCAGAACAGACGGAGCCGGAAATTCAGAAAGCAAAAAAGACTGGGACAGCATTGCTTTTGTAAACTGCATTTTTTCTGACATCTTTGCGCCGGAACTTTTGTGGGACGACGACATGAACCTTGAAGTTTATCCGCGCGGAAATGCAAAATGCGGAATCAGAGAATACAACTCAAAGATTGCTTTAAAAGGCGAAAAAGTTGCAGAAGCCGACACAAGCAAAAGAAACATCAAATCTTACACGCTTACAGAAGATGATTATTTCAACGGATACGCAAGCCGCTATCTGATTCTGCACGACACTCCGTTTGCCGAGCTTTTGTCCAAGGAATAATTTAATAGTATGAAAATAGTTACTTTTGGTGAACTTCTTCTTCGCTTGCAGCCGGAAGGTTACTACAGGTTTGTTCAAGTAGACAAAATGACTTCAACGTTCGGCGGAGCTGAAGCAAATGTCGCGGTTTCGCTTGCAAACTTTGGCGAAGATTCTTTTTTCGTTACAAAACTTCCTTCACACGAAATAGGGCAAAGCGCAGTCAACAGCCTTAGAAGATTCGGCGTAAAAACAGATTTTATTGTGCGCGGCGGAAATAGAGTCGGAATATATTTCAACGAACGGGGAGCAAGCCAACGTCCATCAAAATGTATCTACGACAGAGCAGGCTCAGCAATCGCATTAAGCCAAAAATCAGACTTTGATTGGAACAGAATTTTTGAAGGAGCAGACTGGTTTCATTTTACAGGCGTAACACCGGCTCTTGGCGGAGAACTCCCTGAAATCTGCATCGAAGCCTGCAAAACTGCAAACGCAAAGAAAATTCCTGTAAGCTGCGATTTAAATTACAGAAGCAAGCTCTGGTCAAAGCAACAGGCAAAAGAAACAATGGAAAAAATCGCTCCGTACATCGACATCTGCATTTCAAATGAAGAAGACGCAATGGATGTTTTTGGAATAAGCGCGGACAACACAGACATTGAAAACGGAAAGCTCAGCAAAGAAGGTTACAAAAATGTAGCCCGCAAACTTTCAGAAAAATACGGATTCAAAAAAGTCGCAATAACTTTACGCTCTTCTATAAACGCAAACAGAAATAAATGGGCGGCACTTTTTTACGATGGAACTGATTATTTTTTCAGCCGTGAATATGACATGGCAATTGTGGACAGACTTGGCGGCGGGGACAGTTTTTGCGCTGGACTGATTTATTCTATTTTAAGAAATGAAAGCAGCCAGCGTACTGTTGAATTTGCAAGCGCAGCTTCGTGCTTAAAACATTCAATCGAAGGAGACTTCAACATGGTCTCCGTGGAAGAGGTTGAACGACTTGCTCACGGAGATTCAAGCGGAAGAATCCAGCGTTAAGCCATCTGCATTGCCTGTGCAAAGCTTACAGGGAAAACTCTCATGTAAGGCTTAAGCACATTAAAAACTTTTTCAAACCCCAGGTTTTCAAAAGCTTCCTTTGTTACATTTATAAATGTGCAGCCAGTTTCTTTTGCAAGAGCTTCAAGACGGCTGTTTGCATCCGCTGCATTTTTTCCAGACGCAACTACAGATACGATATAAGTTTTTGAGTTTTTGCAGTTACGGTGCAAGTTCAGCAAAAGCCATTCGTATTTGTTTATAAATTCATCTACATTGAAATTTTCAGAAAAACATTCTTCTTCTCCAAAGTTAACAAAAACTTTCGCAGGATTCAGTTCATAAACTCCGCTTTCAAGAAGTTTGAATGAATCAACAAGCTTAAGTCCCTGCACGCTTCTGTCGTAAATTTTTCCGCCCATTTCCTCATTGTTTGCAAGTTCATTTATATTCATTCTTGAAAAATAACTTGAGCCGAAAAATACAACTCCGCCGCTTTTTCCCATTTCATTCAATGTCTTAAAGTCATCAATTCTTTCTACTACGTTAATCATGCCGCTACCTTCCTATATAAAGCAAGTTTTTTGTCATACTTCTTGTTTATAAAGTAAACTGGAATATTTATGCTTACAATTGCAAGATTCAAAACATAAACTGCCAAAACATAATTGAAGCTTCCAAGAATTATTTTTGCTGAAATTCCTGCAATGTAACCTACGATAATCAAAAGTATAAAGCGCAAGCTCATGTTCTTTGCTGTCTTTGACTTTATATTTTTCACAACTGAAATCGGCCATGAAAGCCCAAAACAAACAAGCATCGCTGTTTCCAAAATCTCTGGCATATCAAACCTCCAAACTGAGAAAAAGATAGCAAATTTTTTTTATAATTACTAATATATTGTTTTTATCAAATTAATAAGTTATACTTATGAATACAAAATGGAACTGAATCAAATAAAATACTTCCTTGAAGTTGCAAAAAATGAACACGTTACAAAAAGCGCGGAAAATCTTCATGTTGCCCAGCCTGCGCTCACTCAGTCAATTCACAAGCTGGAAGAAGAACTGGAAATTCCTTTGTTCAAGCACGACGGACGGAACATAAAGCTTACAACTTACGGGCAATGGCTTTACAAAAAGCTCACACCAATAATAAAAGAAATTGATGAACTTCCTGAGCAGTTAAAGACAATGGCAAACCTTGAAGATTCGACAATCCATTTAAATATTTTGGCGGCGTCCACACTTATAACGAATGCGATTATCGAATACAAAAAAACAAATAAAAAAGTTCATATTCAGCTGAATCAAAATGACCAGACAGACCTTTACGACATTTGCGTTACAACAAAACTTTTTTATCAGCAGAATGAAAATGAAAAAGACAGCGTCTTTGTTTGCTCTGAAAAAATTTTTCTTGCAGTTCCAAACATTCCGCGTTTTTCCAATTTAAAATCGATTTCACTTGAAGAAGTAAAAAACGAAAATTTTATCGCGCTGTCAGGTTCAAAGCATTTGAGAACAATTTGCGACAAATATTGCCACGAAGCAGGAATCCATCCGAACATTATTTTTGAAAGCGACAATATTTCAGCTGTAAAAAACACAATCGGAGCAAACTTAGGAATCGGATTCTGGCCGCAATATTCCTGGGGAAAACTTGACACAAAAAAAGTTCTGCTACTTGAAATAAGCGATCCAGTGTGCAGCCGCGACATTTTGATTTCCTACAAAAAAAACAAATTGGACTGCTCGCAAGTTGAAAAATTTTACAAGTTCCTAACAGACTATGTATCTTCAAAAGAAAAAGCAAGCCTTGGACAAATCTCTTGACCGCTGCAATAATTTTTTGTTAACCTATGAATATAAATGGGTAACAAAAATCTTTCAACAAAATATGTAATCTTAAAAATTCTTCGGGAAGCAAACGCTCCTGTTTCCGGGGAAGAAGCCGCAAAGCTCGCAGGTATTTCAAGAGTTTCAGTTTGGAAAGCGATTCAGTCATTGCAACTTTCCGGCTACGGAATTTCTTCAACACGCGCAGGATATTTTCTTGAAAAGGATTTAAAGGACAGTTTGTTTCCATGGGAATTCGGCGCAGAAGAAGAACTTTTCTTTCACTTTCCGGAAACTGAATCCACAATGACAGAAGCAAGAAAAATCGCGCAGGAAAATTCTTTGAGCAAGAAAATGGAAATCATAACCGCGGACAAGCAGACAAAAGGGCAGGGACACTCAAGCCACAAGTGGACAACAACAAGAGGAAGCCTCGCCTGCACGCTAATCACAAGAAGCGGAATCGCCGTGTCCTATTCGCACCGCACAACAATGGCGGCACAAATTGCAATCGTAAAAACTTTAATTGAAATGACGGGGAAAAAATTCTATGCAAGGTGGCCGAACGACATCTGGAGCGAAAACGGAAAAGTCGGCGGCATTCTTGACGAGCTTTCTGCAACCGGCGGAAAATGCAACTGGCTCAACATAGGAATCGGAATAAATTTAACTTCATGCCCAAAAATTCCAAACACAGATTGCGCAATAAAATCAGATGCAAAATTTTCACGCAAGGAATTTCTTTCTGCATTTTTAAAAGAGTTTAAATCCGCAGAAGAAAAAATGCAGCAGGAAGATTCATCCCTTGTTTGCGAATTGAACAGCCTCTGCTTTGACAACGAAAAAAAAATCCGCCTTGAATCCGACAAAAATATTTACACATTCAAAGGAATAAACGCATTTGGCTTTGCATTGCTGGAATCAAAAAATCAAAACCGCATTTTAATTCCCGGCCAAGACAGTTTTGTAAAAAACAGATAATTTTTCTGAACAATGAACACAAAAATAAATTTGAAAGCCCTTGACCACGGGGGGGGGTAACAATGTTATAATAAATTGTTATTTTTTATAAAAAGGAAAAATTATGAGAAAATTAAAAAGTTGTCTTGGGCTGGCAATTTTGTCAATTTGCATTATTTCTTGCGCATCTACAAAAGTTTCAACAGAAAAAGTTTTTTCAGATGAAAAAGAACTTATTGCGTCAGGCAATGCGTTGGATTACAAAATTGAAAAGCAGCTTAAAAACGAAAATCTTTCTGAAAATAGCAGTCAGGTTTCTGTTGAATATTCTGAAACTCCAGTTCCGGCAAATGTCTACAAACTGTCTTTGAAAAATGGTAGTTATAATTTTACTTTGAAATCAATTCCAACAGGACTTATGAGCGCAAACGAAGAAAAAAAAAGCGCAATGATTCCAGAAGTTCTTCTATATGATGAAAACTTCAATCTTGTTGAAAATGAAAATTTAAAAGGAAATGCAGTTCCGCCATCTACTTTCGAGCCGTTCTTGCTCATGGTTACAACGCAGTGGAACATTGCAGAAACAGGAACTTATTATCTTGTTGTAAAAGCAGATATGTCGTCTGAGCAGGGACTTACTTTGGAAGTATTCTACAATAACCGCGTTGCAACACATACAGCACTTCACAACTTCCGCCGCGTTCCTTATGGAAAATACAAACTGCTGATATAAAAAATGTAAGGATTATTTTTGCATTTTATAAAATAAAACAACAAATGAACTGCTGCAAGATTTTTTGCGGCAGTTTTTTTTGTTTAAAGACAAACTCCATCAATCTCCTTGACTACAAGCACACTTTTCGTTAACCTAATAAAAAACTTGGGTAACGAAAAAGGTAAATTATGAAATCACAAAAATCAGGGACAAACATTATTCTTACGGCTTTATTTGCGGCTTTAATTTCAGCCTCATGCTTTATACAAATTCCGCTGCCGGTTGGCATTCCAATTATCATTCAAGACATGATGTGTATGCTTTCCGGGATGCTGCTCGGACCAGTTTACGGAGCTTTGTCTGTTATAATTTTTTTAGTTCTCGGAAGTTTGGGGCTGCCTGTTTTTTCCGGCAAGGGCGGAATCCAGCATTTGATTTCAGGACCAACCGGCGGATTTCTTTTTTCCTACGCAATCGGAGCTTTTGCAGGCGGACTGATTCTTGCAATTTTCCTTTCAAATAAAAAAGAGCATTCAAAACTAAAATCGCTGATTGTTATATCGCTTGCGGCAATTGCTGCGACAGTGATTATTTTTGCAGGCGGAATCCTTGGCTTCATGCGCGTAACACAAAGCGGACTTGAAAAAACTTTGGCGACAGTTTTGCTTCCGTTCATTCCGGGCAACATCATAAAAATAATTTTGATGGTTCCGCTCACTTACAAATTCCGTCCGGTAATTTTCCGCTACACACATTCATAAAAAATGAAAGCACTCGAAGTAAAAAACGTTTCAAAAATATTTCCGGACAAAACAAAAGCGCTTGAAGGCATTTCATTTTCAATTGAACAAGGAGAATTCTGTGTAATCGCAGGCTCAAACGGTTCCGGGAAAAGCGTCTTAATGTCGCTGATTGCAGGACTTGACGAGCCGACCAGCGGAACAATTGACTTATTCGGAAATTCCGCAGGGCTTGTTTTTCAAGATGCCGACTCGCAGATTTTAGGCGAAACTCCAGAAGAAGATGTTTCGTTCGGCGCAAAAAATTACGGGCTGAAAAAAAACGAACTCAAGCAATGCGTTGAATCTTCGCTTGAGCAGGTCGGGCTTTTTCACAAAAAAAATGCATACGCAAGAAATTTGTCCGGCGGAGAAAAACGGCGGCTTGCAGTTGCAGGAATTCTTGCAATCAACAGAAACGTTATAATTTTTGATGAGCCATTTGCAAACTTGGACTGGCCGGGCGTAAAACAAGTCTGCATGATTCTAAAAAAATTAAAAGAAGAAAAGAAAACAATTATTGTGCTGACTCACGAGCTTGAAAAAATCCTTGCACTTGCAGACCGCTTCATTGTTTTGGATAAAGGAAAAATCAGATTTGACGGTTCACCGCAGGAAGGCTTGTCGCAAAATCTTGAACAATGGAGCATAAGAAATCCAATCGCGCAGTATTCAAACCTAAAGGATTTATTATGGCTTTGAGTTTGTTCGCTTACCGAAAAGGAAATTCCGTTCTGCACAAAATTCCTTCAATTGCAAAACTTTCATTTCTTTTTGTGCTGTGCATTTTTACTTACAGCGGCGGAATGTCTGTTTCTTGGGAAGAACTTTTCTCCTGGAAGATTGTTATAAAAATTTCAGGTTGCTTTTTTGCAAGCCTGACACTTTTTTTTCTTTCCGGCGCAAAATGGAATTCTATAAGACAGCTGAAATTTGTTTTTGTAATCGGCGGATTTGTAACTTTGGTAAAGCTGATTCACATTCCGTTCTGGTTGGACAAAGATTCTCTTGCCTACGGAATTTTATACACAGTCAGATTTTTTATAACATCGCTTGCGGCTCAAGTTATTTTTGAAACAACTTCACCGTTGCAAATACAAAGCGCGCTGGAACTTATTCAAAACGGAATTTCAAAACTGATTCCGCCGGTAAAAAAATGGAATCTTGCGCTCACAATTTCACTTGCAATAAATTTCATTCCAGAAATTTTTGAAACTTGGAACAAAGTAGAACTTGCAGTAAAAGCGCGGACGCAGAAAAATTCAAAATTAAAACTAGAAATTTTAATACAAAAGTTTTCAACATTTTTTTCCTGCCTTCTTCACAATGCGGAAACAAAAAGAATGGCGGTTTTAAACAGGAGCAAAATTTCAGATGAATAATTTTTTACAAGAATTGGAAAATGCAGTTATAAACGAAAATCACAAAGTTACAAAAGAAGAAGCGGTTCAGCTTTACGAAACTGAACAAGCATCCGAACTTTTTGAAGCGGCAGACAGAATCAGAAAAAGTTGCTGCACAAACTCAAGCAGTGTTTGTTCAATTATAAATGCAAAAATGGGAAAATGCGGCGAAAACTGCAAATACTGCGCCCAGTCCGCTCACTGGAAAACTTCTTGCCAAGCAACTCCAGTCATTCAGCCGGAGGAATCAATAAAGTTCTGCGAGCGTGCATTGGAAAATCACGTTTCAAGAATTTCACTTGTAACTTCCGGGCGCGGACTTTCAGGAAAAGATTTTGAAACTGCAATAGAAAATTTCCGGGCGATAAAAGAAAAACTCAAAGACAAAATCAAGCTTTGCGCTTCGCTTGGAATTCTTTCTTTTGAACAAATGGAGGAACTTAAGCTTGCCGGAGTTGAACGCTACCACCACAACATTGAAACCGGAAAAAAATATTTTGCAAACATCTGCACAACGCATTCTTACAACGACAGAATTCAGACAATTTTAAACGCAAAAAAAGCAGGACTTGAAATTTGCAGCGGCGGAATAATTGGACTTGGCGAATCAAGGGAAGACAGAATCGACCTTGCGCTTGAGCTTCGCAAACTTGAAGTTCAGTCTGTACCGATAAATATTTTGACACCGATAAAAGGAACTCCGCTTGAAAACGCTGAAAAAATTTCGCAGGAAGAAGCGTTACGGACAATTTCTGTTTTCAGATTTATAATGCCAAGCCAGACAATTCGATGCGCCGCCGGAAGAAAAAGCTTGGGCAACAACGGAAAAGCCGCATTTTTAGCAGGAGCAAACGCGCTCATTTCCGGGGACTTTCTGACAACGCCCGGCTCAACCAACGATGAAGATATTTCAATGCTGAAAAAACTCGGCTACAAAATCGAAAGCTGAAAAGTTGTCATTGCCGGTTTTGCTCTAATTGTCATTGCCCCGCTACGACACGGCAATCTGTGTGTGGCAAAAAAATTCCCGTATCAAGTACGGGAATGACATTTTTAACTATTGAATATCAATTGGTTTCAGCGAAAGAAAGTTCGCACAAAAAATCATTCAACAGAAAGAGTTCCCTTATGGAGAGCATCGCAATAAACGCATCGGTACTCTTTCTTTTCTCTGTTGACGAGTTTAAATTCCTGCGGAACATAATGCTCTGTAATTGTAATGCAGCGCGGATTTTTACATTCGATTACATTTTCAATTTTTTCAGGAAGCTCCATTTTTATTTTCCGCGTTATCTTTGAATCCTGAATTACATTTACAGTTATGTTGGAATCTATAAAGCCAAGAACGCTGTAATCGATATTTATAATGTTGTCGATTTTTATTATGTCTTTCTTGCCTGTTTTTTTAGATGAAGCGTTCATAATCAGAGCAGTTGAAAAACTTACTTTGTCCAATCCAAGCCATTTGAAAACTTTCCAGCCAGTTCCAGCCTGAATATGATCGATTACAAGTCCGTTTTTAATTTCAGCGATATTAATCATCAGAGTGCTCCTGTAAGTTTTGCGATAAGCGCCATGCGTGCAAACATTCCGTATTTTACTTGCTTAAAATATGCGGCACGCGGATCGTCATCTACTTCTGGAGCAATTTCATTTACACGAGGAAGCGGATGAAGAACAATCATGTCCTGCTTTGCAAGCTTCATTTTTTCTTTGTTCAGAATATAGCTGTCTTTAAGGCGGATATAATCCTGCTCATTGAAAAATCTTTCTTTTTGAACACGAGTCATGTAAAGAATATCAAGCTCGCCGATTACATCTTCCAGACGTTCAGCAGTTTCGAATTCTATTCCGGCAGGCTTAAGCAAATCTTCTGTTATGTAAGAAGGAACTTTCAATTCTTCCGGGCTGATAAAAACAAACTTGTTATTTTTGTAGCGGCTCATTGCCTGTGTAAGAGAATGAACTGTCCTTCCGAATTTTAAATCGCCGCAAAAGCCAATTGTGTGTCCTTCAAATCCGCCTTGAAGCGCACGGATTGTAACAAGGTCTGTAAGAGTCTGCGTTGGATGTGAATGTCCGCCGTCGCCCGCATTTATTATAGGAACAGGGCTGTATCTTGAGGCAAGCAATGCCGCGCCTTCTTTTGGAGAACGCATCGCAATAACATCAACATAGGAACTTACAACTCTTATTGTGTCCGCCAAAGTTTCGCCTTTTGTAGAAGAAGTGTAGCTCGCATCAGCAAAGCCTTCGACAGTTCCGCCTAAATGAAGCATCGCAGCTTCAAATGAAAGCCTAGTTCTTGTGCTCGGCTCAAAAAAAAGTGTCGCAAGAATTTTCCCGCGACACACATCCTGAAAAGAAGCCGGATCTACAATCATCTGTTCTGCCAAAGAACATATTTCATCAATTTCACTGACGGTCAAATCCGCCGGTTCAATAAGATGTCTTCCTTTTAACATTCAAGCCCCCTGAAATTTTCGCTATCATATCACAAGGGGAAACTTTATGCAAATAGATTATACAGTCGTTGGCAAAACGTTTCTTATATCAAGCGAACCGTCTGAAAGCTGCGAGCTGTATTTTTTTCCGCCGTAGCAAATAGTCAGTTCCTTCATAAAGACAGTTCCTTGCTCAGTATAAAGTCGGGCATCTTCAAATTTTCCGTCGCGCCATTTTATGTCCGCAAGAATATTTCCTTTTAAACAAACTTTTGTAAGCGAACCGCTCTGCCATTCAGCCGGCAAATTTGAAAGCAAAGAAATTTCTACGCGGCCGTTTTTAATTTTGCTTGAAATAATTGAATCCGCAGAATCCAAAAGGAAACTGTCAAAAGTACTTGCTGTATTTTCCGCAGAACTTTCTTCTTCCGCGCATTTTATTTTCTGCATAATCGAACTATACTTTATAAAAAGCTTTTCTGAATTTTTAAATCCAAGATATTTCATTGCCGCTAATGTGTTTTCAAAAAGTTCCTTTACAATTTTGTTTTCAGAAACATTTTCCAAAGCAATATATGCAATAGAGCCGCTTCTTGTTTCGTATCCATTTGTAAAAGCAGGACTAAGTGAAAGGAATTTTTTATCTTCAACAGGAACAAGATATTCCGCAAAAAAATCACAGGCTTTCTTAAAAAGATAAAAATGCCGCTTTAAAAATTTTCGGTCAAGCGAATATTCGTAGTAATTCAATGCGGCTTTTGCAATTGCGCAGGCACCAAGAGGCGAATACGAAGTTCTAAAATCAATGCCGCATGGAACAGAGTCGCCCCAAATGTCAGTTGAATTGTGCACAACAAAGCCCGGGCAGCCGTACATTTTTTTTGCAGTTGTCTTTCCGCGCTTGTAAATTCTTTTTGCAAGTTTGAACAAAGGCAAATTTATTTTTTCAAGTCCAAGAATTCCCGAGCTGTATCTGTAAAAACTTTTGTCCTGCAAACTGAAATTTCCTGCGGATTTTTTGTCTGTCCAAATTCCGTTTGCCACAGAAGGAAGCGTTGCCTGTTCCTTGCAGCTTGAAATTAGCTTGTACTTTGAATAAATCCACTCAAGGAATTTTGCGGCTTTCTTGTCTTGGCAAATCTCATCAACTGATTTTCCGTCAGTTTCAAGACCTTCCAAAGAAAGAAGCGAACGCTGATTCCAAGCGGAAAATTCCAAAGCATGGTCAGTCTTTAAATTTTCGTAGGAAGTGCCGGAAGCAAAGCAGATTTTTTTCAGTGCAATGTCCGCGCATTTTGACGCAAAAATCATCGGATTTCTAAAATTGTTTCCGCCTTTTCTTCTAAAACGTCTTTTTCTGTACGCGCTTTCAACGTCAATGTAAAGCGTAACATCGTCAGCTTTTTCTACAATCAGATTATCTCCGTGAGTAAAAACCGTTCCGCCGGAAGCAACAGCCGTAACCATCACCGCAAAAGGAATGCCGGAATCGCACAAAGCTACAACAGTATCTTCTGTAAGATTGTATTTCTTCGGAAAAGTTTCGCCTTCAATCTTGAGCCTAAGAAAAATGCTTTTTGGCATTGAAGCTGAAATGTGATAAACCAAAACATCGGACGAAGCGGAAGCAAAACATTCGCGCGTAAAAGTTACATAGCTTCCGTTTGTTCCGTTTGAAAGATCCACTGTGCTTGGTACGGCAGACTCAAGAGAAAAACTTGAAGAGCAAATTCCGCTTTTAAAATCAAGCTCGCGTCTGTAAGAATCGTAGGAAGTAAAAGTTCCCTTGTCGCTGGAATTCGGTCCTAAAAGCCCCTGATGTTCCGCGTCATAAAAATCAATTGAAACAATTCCTGCGCTTTTATAAGAAGCCTGCGAAACTGGAGAGCCGGAAAAACATTCAAAGACTTGTTCCTGAGCTTCAAGCTCGCGCCCTTGATTAAGCAAAGCTCTTATTCCGTTTACAGAATCCTTTGCATTTTTATTATTTCTATCTGAATAGCGGCAAGACCATACAGATTCTTCATTTAAATATATTTTTTCGTGTCCTGTTCCGCCAAAAACAGTCGCTCCGATTCTTCCGTTTCCAACAGAAATTGCTTCGCCAAAATTTTCAGCAGGATTTTTATACCAAATAGATTTCATGCAAAAGATTCTAGCACAGTCATAGATAAATTTCTACATTGCATTTTCTTCAAAATTGCAATAACCTAGACACATGAATTTTATTGACTTTGAAAACGTTTCTTTTTCATATCCGCCAGTTGAAGGCGACCTTGACGAAAACGGAAAACAAATTGTTCCTTCACCAGTTTTTGAAAATTTTTCAGGAGGATTTCCTGGAGCATTTACAAGCATAATCGGACCGAACGGCTGCGGAAAATCAACTCTTATGCTTCTTGCAAGCGGAAGGCTCATTCCTTCGCAGGGAAAAGTAAAGCTTTTAGGGCAGGACATTGCAAGCCTTGATGAAGAAAAGCGCAACCTTCTGGCTTCTGTAATTTATCAGAACATGGAATTTGAAAGCAACGAGAAAGTTGAAAATCTGCTTTCTTTTGTTTATAAAAACGGGGAACTCAAGGCAAATGCAAAAGGAATTAAAACAGAAGATTTGTTCAGCGAAGTTGTGGACAAGTTTGAACTTTCTTCCGTTATGAATCATGGGCTTACAGAAATCAGCAAAGGAGAAAACCAGCGTGTCCTTTTGGCATTCAGCCTGCTTTATGGAAGCACAGGAATTTTCATGGATGAGCCTCTTTTTGCAATGGAAGACCGCCAGAAGAATTCCGCCCTTGAATACCTGCGTGAATATTCTGAAGCAACAAAAACTCCAATGTTTATTTCCATGCACGAGCTTGACCTTTCGCGCAAATACGCAGAAAAAGTCCTTTTGATTTATCCGAACAAAGATATGTCTTACGGAACTCCAGAAGAAGTTATGACAAACGACGATCTTGAAAAAGCCTACGGAATTCCTGCGGCAATGCTCAAGCACAACGAAGACATGACAAGAGAATTCCTTTCGCAGCAATCCGAAGCCATGTCTCCAAAGACAAAATAAAAGACTTAAATTTGCAGTTCTCCATTTTTGAGGACTGCAAATTCTGTTTCGTCCTCATACTTGATTATAATAGTAGGTTCTTTTACAACTCCGTCAAAGTGAATCAAAGAAGGAGCATCTCCATCATAATTTTCCCCGATTGCAAAGTGGCAGGTTCTAAAAGCCTTTTCGTCTTCAAGCATATTTCCGGTAATTCCAGCAGCAGGATTCAAGCCAATTCCAAGCTCCCCGATGTTTCTTGCGTTTTTCGCATAAATTTCGCCTTGACCTTTCGGAAGCTTTCCTAAATTTTCCATGGAAACTGCGTCTTTTTCTGCCTGCTGAATATCCTTTAAAAGCCGTTTCGCCTCTTCTCCGCCAGCAACTTCTGAAACAAAGCCCTTTTCAACTTTGACGCAAATCGGAGTCTTTAAAATTGAATCTCCGTCGCTGAATGTCATGCTTCCGTCAAAGATAATAGTTCCCTCGCAAGTTCCGACAACAGGACTTATAAAAGTTTCGCCAGCAGGAATGTTTCCGCCGCTTCCAGGCTTGCTGAAATCTCCGTCATCAACCATGCCTTTTCGTCCTTTTAGTCCAACAACAATGTCCGTTCCGCCAGGAGATGTAACATGAACAGAAACTGCATTTTCGTATTTTTCGCAAAGTTTTTTGCAGCGTTCGCCAAGCAGCTTGTAGTCAATGTTCACAGTTCTGTTGAACATATCTTCTGTAAGCCCCGGAGTCCATACCGCGCGGATTGATTTTTTTTCAGAAAGCAGCCAGTCAAAAGTGTTGTCGTAAAGTTTTCCGTCCGCGGCTTTATAAGGAGAAGCAATCGCCTTTTCATCTTTTCCAAGCTTTATTTCCGAAATTGAAAAAATTACATCCGGCTCAGACTTTATTGCGCCCACAACAGTTTCTTCTGCAAAATCCGCGGAAGTTTTTTTAGTCTGATAAATAAGCGTCGGTTTTGCGCCAGAAGCAAGGGCAGCGGTAAACAGATTCTGCGCAATAACGCTTGTTTCAGGATTCGCAATTACTAAAACTTTTTCGCCTTTTTTTACTTTGCAGACATCTTCTATAACAGTCTGCGCCGGAGTCTTTTCTTTTTTTCCAAACAAATTCATTTTTCCTCCCGTAAAACTCTAAACGTTCAAAATTATAACGCAAAGCCAAACCAAATGCTATTGCGCGTAAGTTTTTCAAAGTTGAATTTTTTTTTCTATATTAATATAATGATTCGGTATTATTTTTATTTAGAGGCATTTTATGGCTATGGTAATTCTTACATTGAACTGCGGATCTTCTTCCGCAAAGTACCAAGTTTATGACTGGGACAACAAGGAAGTTCTGGCAAACGGTGTAGTTGAGCGCATTGGAATCGAAGGCTCATGTATCACACACAAGGCAAAAGGAAACAAGACAGAAATCAAAAGCGCCTGCCCTACGCACAAGGAAGCAATCGAGCTTATTTTGAATACAATCACAGACAAGGAAATCGGCGTTATCCCTGATATGTCTGTAATAAAAGCTGTAGGACACAGAGTGCTTCACGGCGGAGACAAATTCACAAAGTCTGTTCTTATAACTCCAGAAGTTCTTGAAACATTCCGTTCAGTTGTTGACCTTGGACCTTTGCACATGCCGGCAAACATAATGGGAATTGAAGCCGCGCAAAAAGTAATGCCGAATGTTCCGCATTGCGCTGTAATGGACACAGCATGGCATCAGACAATGCCAGAAGAAACTTTCATGTATGCAGTTCCACGCGAATGGTACACAAAGTATGCCGCGCGCCGCTACGGTTTCCACGGAACATCTTTCCTTTACACTGCAAAAAGAGCCTCAGTTCTTCTCGGAAAAGAGCCAAAGGACACAAACCTTATAATCTGCCACATTGGAAACGGTTCTTCTATGTGCGCCGTAAAAAACGGACAGTGCTACGACACTTCAATGGGAATCACACCGCTTGAAGGTCTTGTAATGGGAACAAGAAGCGGAGACGTTGACCCGGCTCTTCCATTCTACATCATGCGCAAAACAGGAATGTCCGCAGACGAAATGGACAAAGCCCTGAACAAAAAATCAGGCTGTCTTGGAATCACAGAAAAATATTCAGACCGCCGCGACATTGAAATCGCCGCAGCAAACGGAGACAAACTCTGCCAGCTTTGCATCGAAATGGAAGCTTTGCGCATAAAAAAATACGTAGGCGCATACATGGCTGAGCTTGGACACGTTGACGCAATAGTATTTACCGCCGGAGTTGGAGAGCGCGGACCTATCACACGCGGAAAATCCTTGAGCGGACTTGAAAACTACGGAATCAAAATCGACGCACAGAAAAATGAATGGTCATTCACAGGAAACGCCGAAACTTGCATTTCCGCAGATGACAGCAAGACAAAGATTTTTGTAATTCCAACAGACGAAGAGCTTGTTATGACAGAAGACGCATTCGCCCTTATGCAAGGAACTTATGACGTTCACACAAACTTCACTTACAGCTTCCAGTCGCCGGACTATGTAAACAAAGCGCGTGAGGAAGGACTTAAAGGCGATCTTGTAAAACGCCCGAACATTGCAAAAGTAATCGCGCGTCCTCCAAAGAAATAAGGCTGAAAAAAAAGCTGCAAGCATAAAAAAGTGCGTCCCAAAAGTTAAAGATAATTTTTGGCGGCGCGCTTTTTTTTTACAGAAATTTCATATTTTTTTAGGAAACAAGTCAAAAGTCAGTGAGGTTTTGGTCAAAACTCAGTAACTTTTGGGTGAAAAGTCAGTAACTTTTAAACGAAAACTCACTGACTTTTGAGTGAAACCTCAGAGAGTTTTGACCGAATTTTTGTGAAAAAAACAAAGACACAGAAACGCAAAAAAATTTTATTCCACAACAACCTTCGCGTATTCTTCATCAAGAACATACAAAATCAGCGTTGTGTTTTTCTTTACATCATAAGGAACTGTAAAATGTTTTCCCGGATGACAGAATTCAGCAAGAGTAACAAGCTTTCCGTTCTGATCCTGGGAATCAAGTTTTACAGGAACAGGATATGGATACTCTGGAAGCTCCGCGGAAAAAATGCCCTGCGCGTTTTTTGCTTTTTCAGATGCTGGCAAAACTTTCAACGTGGCTTTTACCCTTGAAAAAAGTTCAACCTGACTTGAAGGCTTTTCTTCATCAGAAATAATTCCGTCCGCAGGGCTTTTTGAATCTTCTTCAACTTCAAAGTCAAAAACAACTTTATATTCGCCAAGTTTTGAAAGAAGCTGCTTTATAGAAAGTCCTTCAATGTTGGGAACTTCTGTTTTTGGAATTTCTGTTCCGCTGCTTACAACAAACTGAAGCTTGATTTTTTCTGAAACTGGAGTTCCGGCTTCTGGATATTGCGCAAGAATTGTTCCGGCTGGAAGCTCGCTTTTTTGGTAAACTGGAGGCGGAAGCTGCACAAGAGAATCGTCTCCGCTGAACAAAAGCTCCAAAGTATTCAAAACTTCGTCAACATTTTTTCCAGAATAATCTTCTATATAATCAATTGGAATTCCGCGGCTCACAGTCAAATTCACTCTGCGGTAGGCTTTTACAATCGCCCCGGAAACTGGATTCTGCTCCAGAATAGTTCCTTTGTCGCCCGGAAGCTCTGAATATTTAAGAAGAATTTTTGGGTAAAGCTCTTTCGCCTGAAGTTCCAAAAGCGCGTCTGTAAGGCTTTTTCCTGTAACATCCGGCACAAGAACTTTTTCCGCGCCCTGAACCGCCATAAAAAAAACAGCAAGGCAGGAAGCCGCCATTATAACAAAAGCAAGAAGAATTGTTATTACAACAGTTTTTCCGCCGTCCCTTAAATCGTCAAGCCGGCCGTTAAATTGAACTCTTGCCTTTTGAAGAATGTCCTTGAATTTATTTTTCTTCATCATTTACTCCAAAACAGTGCCTATAAAATTTCTGGCTCCGTTCATAAAAGATTTATAGTCCATGGCTTTTTTTGCCTGCCACTGAAGCTCTGTAGCAATCAAAACTCCGCTTCCTGTCTGAATAAGAATTCCGCGCTGCTTGTTGTACTCAAGAACTGTTCCCGGAACTGCCGAAGTGTTCTTTACAACTGAAGGATCTTGAGCCGCAACTTTGCTTGCCGCCCGCGCCTTTAAAATTCTAAGCTGAAGATTTCCAGAAGTTGTAAAGCAGCCCGGCCAAGGCGTATAGGCTCTTATCTGCGCATCGATTTTTTCCGCGCTGTTGTTCCAGTTTATTTTTCCGTCTTCCTTTTTTATTATTGAGCAATAAGAAGCTTTTCCTTCCTGCGGAAACGAATCCGGGAGCTTTCCAGTTTTTGCAATTTTGCGCAAAATTTGAGTTATATTCATTCCGCCGTAAAGCGCGCTGTTCTTTAAAACCTGCTCGGCTGTTTCTGTTCCGGTCAAGCGTTCTTTCTGCTGATACAGAATGTCGCCTTCATCCATGCCCAAAGCCATCTTCTGAATTGAAAAGCCTGTTTCGTCATCGCAGTTTAGAATCGCGGCATTTACAGGAGTTGCACCCCGATATTTTGGTAGCAATGACGGATGAAGATTTATTCCGCCGAATTTAAACAAAGAAAAAAACTTAGGACCAAGAATATGTCCATAGGCAAAGCAGACAAAAATATCAGGCTCAAGGCTTGCGATTTGCTCGCGTTCAAGCTGCTTTATATGTTCTGGAGAAAAAACCGCGACATTGTCATTTCTTGCCCGGTTCCAGATAAGCGCGTACTGCTCAACTTCTGTCGGAATAAGCTCCTTGTGCCTGCCTTGCGCAGACGGAGGATTTGTAAGAACTCCGACAATTTTATATTCTTCTTCCGGCACTGAATTTGACATTGCGCTGTCTTTTAAAATAAGCTCCAGTGCTTTTGCCGCACAAGCCGGACTTCCGCCAAACAAAACTTTCAGCATTTATTTTCCTTTCTTTGCATTTTTAGCCGCAAGTTTTGCTTCAAGGCTGCGTTTTTTTGCTTCTTTTTCCGCAAGCTTTTTCTGAGCGCGCTCCGCCTTTTTCTTAAAAAGCTCTACGGTTTTGTTTTTAAATTCCTCGTCGCCTCTGTCAATGTAAAGAATTCCGTCCAGATGGTCATTTTCATGCTGAATAATTCTCGCAAGAAGTCCGTCAGCATCATCTAGAACAAAGCGTTTTCCATTTTCATCAATTGCGCTGACAGAAATCTTTACAGGGCGGACAATCTTTTCAGACACGCCAGGAAGAGAAAGACAGCCTTCTTCATATTCAGAATTTTCCGCGGAAGTTTTTATGATTTCAGGATTGATAAAAACACGGCGCACATTGTCATCTGAAATAACTACAAAAAATCTTTTTGAAATTCCAACTTGAGGAGCGGCAAGACCAACGCCATCCGCGCTAATCATTGTTTCAAACATTTCATTTAAAGTGGCTCGAAGCTCGTCGTTTATTTCATTGAGTTCAACAGGAACACATTTTTGTCTTAAGACATCTTCGCCAAGTTTACATATTCGCATTTTTTCCAGCCTTAAAATTTTATTCAAGTCTTAATCTTGCCGCCTTTGCATGAGCCGCAAGTCCTTCCGCATCTCCCAAGTATCCGGCAGATTCCGCGGATTTTTTTGCGCCGGATTTTGTATTGTCTGTGCGCAAAGTTGTAACAGTTTTTATAAATGAACGGACGCTTAATCCGCCTGTAAATCTTGCGCTTCCAGAAGTCGGCAATGTGTGGTTCAAGCCCGCGGCGTAATCCCCGAAAACTTCCGCAGCACCGTGTCCAATAAAAAGCGAGCCGTAATTATGAACCAGCGACTGAATCTTTTCACGCTCAAGGCTAGAATCAAGCGCAAGTTCCAAATGCTCCGGGGCTTTTTTGTTTGCAAGTTCCGCAGCCTGCTCAAGATTTTCAGTAACGATTATTCGCCCAAAAGTATTTATGCTTTGTTCCGCAGTCGCTTTTGTAGGCAAAGATTCAAGCTGCTTTTCAATTTCCTTGGAAACTTTTTCAGCAAGCTCCAGACTGTCTGTTGCCATTACAGGCTGAGCCACAACATCATGTTCCGCCTGCGCCAAAAGATCCGCCGCAACCCAAACAGGATTCGCAGTTTTGTCGGCAATTATAAAAACTTCTGTAGGGCCTGCAATCATGTCGATTCCAACAGTTCCGTAAACAAGCCTTTTTGCTTCCGCAACATATTTATTTCCCGGACCGACAATAACATCTACGGCAGGAATTGATTCCGTGCCAAAAGCCATCGCCGCAATCGCCTGAGAACCGCCGCAAGCAAACACTTTTTTTATTCCGCAAATATAAGCCGCCGCCATTATGTTTTCATCAGCATAAGATTCGCCGCTTCCATCCGGATTTTTCCGCGGAGGAGTGCAAAGAATAATTTCGTTTACACCAGCAGCAATTGCAGGAGAACTTGTCATTACAACAGTTGAAACAAGCGGAAATCTTCCTGCAGGAACATAAAGTCCGGCTTTTTCAACAGGAATATTTTTCTGGCCTGTAAAAATTCCCGGCTCAAGCTCAATTTCAAAGTCGTCAAAAGATTCTCTTTGTTTCTTTGCAAAACGCACAGCCAAATCCCTAGAATAGCAAAGAGAATCATAAAGCTTAGGATTTTCGGACTGCATTTTTTCCGCGGCGGCTTTTAAAGTTTCCTCTGGAATTTTTAAATTATGCGGAGAAGCCAAATCGAATTTTTTGCTGTATTCGCGCAAGGCTTCGTCTTTTCTTAGCTTTACATTTCTTAAAATATCGCGGACTGACTCTATGGATTCTCCAAAATTGCGAGTGCAAAAAAACTCTTCTTCAACTTCGTCAGCTTTCTGAATTCTTATCATTAAAATAGCCTCCTCTCCATTTTTAGCTGCTTTCATACTGATTCAAAATCAAGCCTAAAAATAGAATTCAATTATATCAAAAAGACGTGAACTTTACAATTAAGGCAAAATCCGCGGCGCAATTTGACAGCTAGCGAAATTCGATATAGTATTTGAGTATCTCTAAAAATATGTTTTCTGGAGCGCATAACATGGATAACAACGACTTGGTGCCAGGCTTTAATGACGAAAAAGACGGAAGCCTTGAAATTTTCCTTAGCAAAATTGAAGGAACCTCAAATTCTATCCTTGTAACGCTTAGCGGATACATCGATACATACAATTCAGATTATTTTCAAAAGCAAACGGCAAAAATTATTTCAGCCGGATTTAAGAACATTGTTTTTAACTGCCAGAATCTGACTTACGTTTCTTCGACTGGAATCGGCTCGCTCACTTCAATTGAAAAAAATGCAAAATCAAACGGCGGCGAAATTGTTTTTACAGGAGTTCAGCCAAAAGTCTTTGAAGTTTTCCAGCTCTTGGGATTCAGCCAGGTTTTCAATATGAAAGAATCCGTAGAAGAAGCAGAAGATTATTTGAAAAAAGAAAAGGACGGCAATGATTCCACATTCCCGAAAATCTTTGAATGCCCAGTTTGCTCCAAAAAACTAAAAGCCGTAAAAAGCGGACGTTTCAGATGCTCCGACTGCAAAGCGATTATCGTAATAGACCAGAACGGAAATGTTTTTTTAGGCTAGCCACTTGATTTTATGAATTTAGACAATATCGTTATAGTTTTATCGCGCCCGGAAGAACCTAGGAACATTGGAGCTGCTTGCAGGGCAATGGCAAACAACGGAATCCATAAACTGCGGATTGTAGGAAAAAAAGAAGAAATCGACTTGGAAAAAGTCCACGTTCTTGCAATTCATGCGTCATATATTTTTGACAATGCCGAATATTTTTCTTCAATAACCGAAGCCTGCTCCGACTGTGTCTGCTCATGCGGAACAACCCGCCGGAGAGGAAAAAAGCGCAAAGGCAAGCTTCTTTTGCCGGAAGAATTTGCAAAAGTAGCCAATAGAATTTCAGGAACAGAAAATAAAGGCGGAAAAGTCGCAGTTGTGTTTGGCAACGAAAGAACCGGACTTGACGACACCGAAATCCTTGAATGCGAAATGGGCGTTACAATTCCTTCAAGCGAAGAATTCGGCTCGCTGAATTTAAGCCATGCCGTGCAGATTATGTGCTACATTTTGTTCCGCTACAATGAAAAAAACAAAATCGGCTACACGCCAATAGATTCAAAAAGACTGAAAAAAACTGTAACAACAATCGCAGACAATCTTCAGAAAATCGGATTTTTTTCTGTTACAGGCCGCAAAGACATGGAAATTTTCTGGCGCGATATTTTGTCCCGCTCAGCATTAAGCGAAGGCGAAGCGCAATATATAGAAAAAATATTCGACAAAGCGGCAGGACTTTCTAAAAAAAGATAATATCATCAGCAAAGAGAATTTCTTTTTTTGCGCTGACACAAGAACGCTCAATGCAGTTTTTCAGCTGCCTGATATTTCCCGGCCAAGAAAAATCCAGAAGCTTTTTAATTGCGCAGGCAGAAAGTTTCTTTCCAAACACAGAAGCGCAGTCCTCCGCAATTTTTACAAGCTCGTCTTTGCGTTCTCTTAGCGGCGGAACATTTATAACCAGAACGCTGATTCTGTAAAAAAGCTGCTTTTTAAAAAGATTTTTTTCCACAAGCTCTGAAATTTTTGAATCAGTTGCAAAAATAAGACGCGCATCAAGACTAATTTTTTTGCTGCTTCCTACTTTGCTGAATTCCCTTGAATCCAAAACTCCAAGAAATTTTCCTTGGCTTTCAAGGCTAAGTTCGCAAATTTCGTCAATGAAAAGAGTTCCGTTAGAAGCCTCTTCAAAAATTCCAGAATTTTCTTCCGCTCCAGTAAAAGAGCCTTTTATAGAACCAAAAAGCGAACTTTCAATTAAATTCGGGTTTATTTCAGCAAGATTAAAAGAAGTGAATTTATTGTTTTTTCTTATTGAATTTTCATGGATAAAACGGGCAGTGTGATTTTTTCCAGAACCGCTTTCGCCGAGCAGCAAAACTGTGGAATCGCTCTTGCAGGCAATTTCAATCTGCGCTTTAAATCCAAGGCACAAATTATTTTCCGCGCAAATACATTCGGGAGGTTTTTCGGCGCAAAACAAATCTTTGCCGGACGAAGAAACTTTGCCTTTCAGTTTTACAAGCGCAGAAACATATTTCAGGCAGTCGGATTCTTTAAAGCAAACAAAAACAGGACGCTCAAGCGTGTTCTTAAAAAATTTAGAAATGTAGGAAGATTCATTGGAAGAAAAGCAAGAGCCGTCTATTAAAACTGCCAGAACTAAAAAAAATTCCGGGCGGATAAAAGAAATTTCTCCTGTTTGCACGCAAAAGAAATCAAAGTCCCGGTCAAAAACAACTTTACAAAAAGAAATAAATTCTTTTCTACTTGAAACTATTAAAATTCTCTCCCTTGGCAAAAGCCTCTAATCCTTTTTAAAAAGTTTTGTCCAGACAAGAAGAATTATATACCACAAGAATGGAAAAATCAAAAAAATTCTAAGCGGATTTCTGATAATTTCGCCCCAAATTTCGTGTCCTTTTTCAAAAGTTTTTGGATTTACGCGCTTGATTCTTTTGCTCAAAATTCCAACTGCGTCCCGGTAATATAAAAAAATTCCAGAGGAAAATCTTTCTTTATTTGAATAGCTCCAAAAATCTTTCTTTTTAATTCCTTCGCTCACAAGAACCAAAGACGGAGACGCTTTTGAAATCGCCTGAATAATATTTTCCTCGTCCTGCTTCTGATAATAGCCAACGCACCTTCCCACAATCTGAAGTCCGCGGAAAGTAGAACGCATATTTTTTTCCGCAGCGGCAAGAGCTTTTTTCCTTCCGCCGAAAATATAAAACGACTTGTAGCGGCTTTCAAGAATAGAAAGAATGCTTATAAACGCGTCAAATGGATTATGCCTGAAAGGAACTGTCTTGTTAAGAAACTTTGCCCCGGACAAAATGCTCTTTGAAATAGGAAGAATCAAGTCGGCATTTCTTATGCTTTCCGCATACTCATTTTTACGCCGGATTTTCATAAAGTCCCAGATTGTTATAAATGAAATTTGAGAAGGACCTTTTTTTTCCAAAAGCTGCAAAATCTTTTCTTCCAAATCCTGCTTAGAACAAACGTCCACAGGAACTCCGAGTAGTTCTATACGTTGAACCGCCATTTTATTCTCCACTTAAAACAGTCTGCAAAGCCGCAATTCCGTACAAAGAAGCAGTTTCGCATCTCAATATATTTGTATCAAAATGCACGGGAATAAATCCGCTTTCTTTCATAATGCTGATTTCCTGCACAGAAATTCCGCCTTCCGCGCCAACCGCAACTGCAATTTTCGCATTTTCTTTTTTTATAACATCGGCATTTTTTAGCGCATTATAAATGCTCTTTGTTCCGTCGCTGCGCTCATAAAGAACAACCGCCGTTTTATGTTCCGCCTGCAAATTTCTCCAAAATGTGCAAGCCGCCTCCACCGAAACCGAAGAAAAAACTTTTGTTTCAACAGGAGAACCGCTCTGCTGTCTTGCTTCCGTTATAATTCTTTGCCAGCGTTCATCTTTTGATTCGGACTTTTTCCGCGCGGACTCAATGTTTCCTTTTTGGCAGAATTCACCTTCCAATGGAATTATTCCGCAGATTCCGCATTCCGTAGCCTGCCTTATAATCAAATCCATTTTCGGAGGCTTTGCTTCAAACTGAAAAAGATAAATTTCCGCCTTGGGCTTTTCCAAAACAGGAACTGCTTGCGAGATGGAATCGTTGCAATTTAAATTTCCTGCCGCCTGAAGAATTATTTTTTTTTCACAAGAATCTATTTTTGCAACAGTCATCTGCTGAAGCGAACTGTCCAAAAGCCTTGCATAAATCATGTCGCCGCATTTAACTCTTAAAACAGAACTAAGATAATGATATTTTTTTCCTTCGATGCAAATGCAGCCATCAGAGCCAAGCGGACTTTCTACAATAAATTGCCTCATTGTTCCTGCTGTTCTTTTAAAGTTTTTGTTGAAGCCATAAGTTCCGCAAAGTTTCCGCCCTTTATAACTTCGATTGCCGCCTTAAGCTGGCTGTCATAGTCAAGATCGTAAAGGCGCGGAGAACGTGTCCTGTCAAGCTCGTTGCGTATCATTTTTCTAAGAATGCGCTCTTCAAGCTTGTATTTTTTCTGCAAGGTTTTTGCATAGGAAGCAATTTCCGCTTCTGTCATATCCTGATGAGAATCAACGTAATCTGCAATTGCGCCCGATTCCTCAAGAGCATGCCAATCCTCTTCCTCTTCTTTTGTAAATTCCGGGTAAAGAACTTCCAAATCCGGCTTGATTCCAATCTTGTCAATATTTGTGTCGCTCGGAGAATAATATTTTGCCACGGTGATTTTAAATCCGTCGTTGTTTACAAGTCCGCGCGGAACTTGAACGCTTCCTTTGCCAAATGATTTTTCGCCTACAAGATACGCAGTCTTTGTGTCTTTTAAAGCTCCGCTTAATATTTCGCTTGCGCTTGCAGTCGCCCTGTTTATAAGAACAACAATCGGAATGCCGCGCACAACAGTTTTTCTTTTTACAGCATGATAAACCGCATTTTCGTAAGCAAGACGGCTTTTTGTGGAAACAATTATGCCTTCATCAATAAATTTATCCGCAATATCCACCGCGCTGTCCAAAAGTCCGCCGCCATTGTTCCGCAAGTCTATAACAAGTCCGTTAAACGAAGCTTCCTTGAATGAATCCAAAGCTTCCTGAACTTTTGCGGCAGTGTTCACAGAAAATTCTGTAAGACGCAAATAGCCGATTTTTTCGCCTTCAATCATTCCGTATTTTACAGACGGATTTTGGATAACAGCACGCACAAGAGTCCGCTCAAATTCAAGAGTATTTCTTCTGCGGATTTTTACAGTAACACTTTCACCGACAGTTCCGCGCAGCATACTCAAAACTTCATCCATTGTAATCGTAGAAGTGTCCACGCCGTCAACTTCAATAATCAAGTCTCCTGACTGAATTCCAGCTTTTGCGCCCGGAGTATTTTCTATAGGCTCGGCAACTTCAACATAAGCCGGCTTTTCTTCCGTGGAAACAAGAGGCTTTGTTATGGAAAGTCCAACGCCGCCAAAGTTTCCAACAGTCGTGTCGGTAAGGCTTCTCCATTCAGACTGCGCCATATAAACTGAATAAGGGTCGTCAAGCGCGCCCAGCATTCCCTTTAACGCGCCTTCATACAAAATCTGCGGGTCAACTTCCTCCACATAATTCTGCTGAATAAAATAATAAAGCTGATCTATAACCTTAAGAAACTGACGCTGCTTTGCTGAATCTATGTCTGAGCTTGAAGAATTAGACTGGGAAAAACACTGTGAAGCAAAAATAGAAAACAATATAAACGCTGAAAAAATCCGCGTAGCCTTTAATAATTTCTTTGCGATTTTCATTGCTCCATTTTAAGCCCTTTTAAGGCACTGTTCAAGGGCATATTTATATTGAATAAAAAACTGCTTTTTTAAACTAATAATAGACTTTAACTAAAAGCTGATATATAATAAGAACAATATTTTTATTGCTTTAAAGATGTTTTCACTGTCGTTGCGGGTGGGCTTCGGCAGTTTTTTTTGTTTTAAATTGAAATAAATAAAGAAAACAAAAAAGCCGGTTAGAATCTCTAGCCGACTTTTTTAATAAAGTATTTTTATGTCATTGCCAGCGGATTATCGGGTTAAGCCCGATAATGACAACTCTTGCTAAATAATCTCGCTTACAGAACTAGTCAACGTTATTTTGCGTTGCGAACAACGCGGAAGGTACAGCGGCCTATGGAGAGTTTACCGTTGTCGTAGCCAAGGTCGGCAACACTCGCATACCGGGCTTCGCCAAAAAGGTATATCGAATTTTCGTCATAGAGATTACAAAAATTTCTGTCATGGAACGAAACACCGCCGTGTAGCCAGCAATAACGATTCCGATCCTTGACTGAGATTGCCGTGTCGCTTGATACCCATTTGCTGTCCCAGCACCATTCCCAAAGGATTCCGCACATGTCGTAAAGTCCGTAACCGTTTGCCTTTTTGGTCTTTACATTTCTTGTTTTGAGAGAATTTGTACACCATGCAACTTCGTTTATGTCATTGCTTCCGGCATAGGTGTAGCTTTCACCGCCACGCGCTGCCCATTCCCATTCAGCCTCTGTCGGCAGGCGGTATCCGTTTGCTGAAAAGTCACACGTTACAATCTCTATTCTTCTCTTTTTCGCATATACATTCCCTGGAGCTAGCTCTCCGTCAAATAAATAGCAAGGAGTTAAGTTTTCTTTTAGAGAGCGTAAGTTGCAGTACGTAAGCGCCTCATACAAGCTGACATTGTTTACAGGGTTGTTTTTTCCATTCATCTCGTGAGTCTTGGCAGTACTTGGGTCCCGGCCTAACATGACAGCCTTGTACTCTCCGCGTGTTACAGGATGGTCACACATGTAGAACGAGGCGATTTCAAACTTACGTCCTTCTTCGAATGTAACTGAACGCGGAGTCCATTTTTCTGTTCCGTCAATTGAAACGGCAGGAATTTTTACAAATCCTTTTGGAATTTTCTCGCTGTAGCCAGAAACTGCAAGCCACATTGCCGCAAGCACGGCAAAAACCTTTGATTTTTTCATTTTTTTACTCCTATAAAAAATCTATTTAGAGATTGCCGTATCAAGCACGGCAATCTGTTGTAAAATTTCAATAGATTATCGGGCCAAGCCCGATAATGACAGAATCGTTATGTCATTCCCATCTTAAATACGGCAATGGCATTTAGAACTTATTAGAAAAACTCTATCTTCTCCTATTTTCCACGGCGCAAGACAATTTCGTTTACGCGCTTTATTTCGCCTTCCGCTTTTGTTGCAAAGTCTGCGTACACTGCGCTGTTTGCCATTTGCATTGCTGTAATATACGGAATGAGCTTGTCGTTTATTAAAGAAAGAAGAGGCTTTTTTAGCGACGAGGCGCTTTCTGTTTTTACTGCAGAAGCCGCGTTGTATTCATCGCTTGCCTTTGCAAATGAATCCTGCGCAGAGCGGATTTGCTCCAAGATTTCCTTTATTCCGTCGAGCGCGCCAACCGTTTCTTCTTCCTTGGAAAAATCTTCCAGCAGGCTTTCAATGAGCGAAGATTCGCTTACATAGTTTGCCGTTGTGATTGATTTTCCGTACTTGTCAAAAACAGCCTTGAGTTTTTGCGCCGCCTCTTTTTTTGCCGCAACTGGAAAAACCTCATATCCGTCCAAAAGCGTCGAAAGATTTTTTACAGCCTCATCTCGCACACCGTCAGCCTCTTCAAGACTGCTTAAAACCTTGTCCTGCTTGATTGCAGTTGTAATCGCAACAGAAAGCTTTTCAACCTCAGCCATCACGCCTTTCAAAAACGCATCTGAAGAAACGCCCTCATCCGCCTTGTAAAGCCGCACAAGCGCATCGCTAAGCCCGTCAACTTCTGTTACGCGAACCTTAGAAATTACCTTATTCATTCAACCTCCAACTCCGACTCTAAAGCCGGCAATTTTTATTTATTACTGTCATTTTGAGTCTGCTCCGAAAATCCAGCTATATATTCCTGTCATTTTCGGGCTTGACCCGGAAATCTGCTGAAAATTTCCAATCACAAACCACCCGTCAAACGGGTGGTTTGCACTTAGCCTATAAGGCTAGGGTCTCAAGCTGAGACTTAAGTCCCAAGCTTTCACATACGTTCAAGCCTATTGCAGCTTGTCACTCACAGGCTCTTAAAGAGCCTTTGGTACTACTTACTACCCTTAAAAGGGTCTTCGTATTCTTTTTCACTAACTTTGTCCATCGCAATATCATGAGATTCTTGTTCGCGGATATACTTTGCAATTGTAGCTTCATTCAAGCCAACTGTGCTTACGTAATATCCTTCTGCCCAGAAATGGCGGTTCCCGAACTTATATTTCAGGTTTGCGTGCCTGTCGAATATCATCAGGCTGCTCTTGCCTTTCAGGTATCCCATGAATTGCGACACGCTGTACTTGGGTGGTATGCTCACTAGCATATGGATATGGTCGCTCATCAGATGCCCTTCTATGATTTCCACGCCTTTGTAGTTGCACAGCTGCCGCAGTATTTTCCCTATGCTTTCCTTGTACTGTCCGTATATTGCTTTTCTTCTGTATTTTGGTGTAAATACTATGTGGTATTTGCAAAGCCATTTTGTATGGCTCAGCGAGTCTCTTATATTTGCCATTCTGCTTTCCTCCTTGGTGTTTTGCAATAGACTTGAACAATCTTATTGTACACCTTCGGGGAAAGCTTTTTTGCTGTAAGCTTCTGCCGCGCACCCGCATAGCGGGTGGTTGTCTGTGAAAATATTCCGCTTCGCTTCATATTTTCACCGGCTCACGAGCCGTAATCGGGATTGCCGCGTCGCAGCACGGGAATGACATTTCATGTTTACTGCGGAATTATTCCGAAGGCACTAGACAAAGCCTCCTCGCGGAATTTTTCCGAAACCTTCCTAGACAAAAAAGCTGCATTCGGAAAAATTCCGTTTAAACGCAAAAAGACCGCCATGCCCTGAAAAAATTTCTTTTCCCAAGACACAACGGCCTTTTGCTTTTTATATAATCGTCTAAAGACAGTATTGCTATTCTGAGTTCTGAGTTCTGAGTTCTGAGTTCTGAGTTCTGAGTTCTGAGTTCTGACAAGATTATGGGCATAAACTCTCCTGTGTCAAGTATTTAACTTAGGGCAAACACATTATAAAACTAAAGTTTGCGCGAAGGAACGGTTTCTGGGGCAAAAACACTCTGATTGTTGCGACCGCGTGAGCGGGCAATTCTATAGTTACTTTGCAACAATCAGCGTGTAGCGCATTATTGCGCGATTTTGAACCACGAAACCGTGTCTGGGAGCCAGTTTTATGCTGAATACATTTATAATGCGTTTGCCCTGGTATTTAGCTACGCTAATTTATTATAGATTCATTTTATAAATAAATCCAGTTAAATCTCGCTTACAGGGATTTCGTAGACGCTTCCGCAGTTACGGCAGACAATTTCAAGCGGATCAGGGCCGTTTTGCTTTATGTCGGCAAGCTCATTCTTTGGAAGTGTCTTTAAGTAGCCGATATATTTTTCCTTGCTGCACGGACAGTCAAAAATGATGTCGCGCTGAACTGCAATCGCAGGCTCAAACTCGCGGAAAAGTCCATGCACAATGTCTTCTGCCTTGCCTTTTTCAGAAAACCACTTGCCAAGCGAAGGACAGGCAGAAAAAGCGTTTTCAATTTTTTCTATCAGCTCTTCGTCAACTTTCTGGTCTGCGCCGCTTGCTGTGTTAGAACCGGCATCTTTTGTTCCGCCAGTTTCAGGCATAACTTGAACAAACATTCCGCCTGCGCCCATTACACGTCCGTTTTTGTCCATAAAGATGCTTGTGTTGAACGCCGTACGAATCTGGTCAGACTGCTGAAAAAACCAAGCCAAATCCTTAGTGATGTTTTTATAAAGAATTTCCACAGAGCTTGTTTGCGCAGCTTTGTCGCCCGGATGAACTTTTGACATTGTCATTGTTCCTTCCCCAAGAAAAGGACTTAAATCCCAGCTTTCCAAAGGCTTTTCCACAGGAATATGGTTTTCGTACAAAAATCCGCGGACATAGCCAGAAGAATCAGCTTCAACAGAAAATCCTTTTGCAGGACCGTTTGTGTCGTAATGCCAAGTAAGATGCTCCTTTCCTTTCATCGTGGGAATCATAAGAGCGGCACAGATTGAAGCCTGTCCCAAAACCATTGTCTCAAGAATTCCAAGGTTGTGCTGAGCGCGAAGCTGATTTACAAAACGCGTTCCATGAAAAAGCGCGCCTCTTGCCCGTCCGTCCGCCATGACAAAAATAGAAAGTCCGTCCTTTTCAAGTGAATCAATGTGGCTGTTCAGCTCGTTATCGTTTATCTGTGCTTTTATCATAAAATATATAATAGTAAGAAACAGAATTTATGTAAACTAAAATCAGCGGCAATTATTTTATGAATTGAACTGACGGCTCATTTGCATTAAAATACAAAATCTATGGACAACGAATCAATTAAAAATATGCTTTTGGACATTCAGCCTTCAAATCTTGAATTCACAGTAACAATGACAGGCAAGGAAAGCAGCCGGGTAAACGGACTTTACAAGCCGGAAACAAGAGAAATCCTTCTTCACAACAAAAATTTCAAGACAGAAAACGAGCTTGTCTACACAGCAATCCACGAATACACACATCATCTTATAAATGAAGAGCAGATAGAACTTTCAGGCGGAAAAAATCCTCCTATAAAATCAAAAAGCCACACAAACTATTTCTGGGCAAAATTCCACGCGCTTTTGGACATTGCGGAAGAAAAAAATTACTATAAATTGGACGTTTCACTTTCCCCGGAACTTGAGCAGCTTACAAAAGAAATCCGCGAAAAATATATTGAGCCAAACGGACACATAATGCATGAGCTTGGAAGAAGCCTTGTAAAAGCCCATGCGCTTTGCGAGCAGGCAAACATCCGCTACGAAGACTACTTGGACAGAATTCTTCAGATTCCGCGGACAACGGCAAAGAGCGCTTCAAAAGTCGGCTTGCTCCCAGATGAAGATTCTGCGCTCGGATTCGACAACATGAAAATTGTAGCAGCTTGCAAAAAACCTGACGAAAAAGCAAAGGCTGTGGAAGCAATCAAAAGCGGAAAAAGCCCGGACAGCGTAATTGCCATGATGAAGAAAAAGGCAAAAGAAATCGATCCAAAAGAAAAGCTTGAAAAAGAGCGCGACAGGCTCACAAAAACAATAAATGAGCTTACACATCGCCTGGAATTTGTGGAGGAAAGCCTTGCGAATCTATAAAAAAGTTTTTTTTCTTTCTTTAACCGCCGCCACACTTTTTAATGCAAGCGCGCAAAGCACATCGTTCAGCTCCATTACATCTCCTTCCATGCCAACAGTTTCTTCCCCGGAAATTGGCAACGGCTTTTATTCTCCCGGCTCAGTTTTAAAGCCTGAATACAGCAAAAACACAAGCCAAAGCGATTCAAGCCAGACAGAAAAGTCAAAATCAGAAAATAAAAATTCAGAATCTTCAAATGCAAAAAACGAGATGCAAAAAAAGATTTTATCCGCGCTGACTGCAAAAGATATTTCACTTTTAAATGAACAGGGATTTTCAAGCGACATAAATTCCATGATATTTTCACTTTCATCATCAGACAACTCGCAGGAAACAAAAATTCTTTTAAATAAAATTCTTGCTGAAATAGAAAAAATCAAAGACGATTCAGATAAGGAAAACGAAAAGAAAAAATCTCCCGAAGTTTCAGCAGCTTCTACAAAAGAAGAAAAACTGCCGGAAAAAGCCAAGGCACGGCTTCTTAGATTCAGCGTAAACGGCTACGACATTTTAAGAACTTGCCGCAAAATTTATATTTCAGAAGTGCAGCTGGACGGAACTTTTTTAGTTACAGGCGACAGAGTTTATTCAAGCGACGGAAAAAACAGAGCTGAAACTTTCCACATTTTATTTAAAAGTTCTCCAAGCGAAAACGGAAACTCAAACTACAAAGCCACGGCAAATGTAACGCAAGACTACCTGAATGAAAATTCATTTTTATATCAGCTTTCCAAATTTGAAAGTCTTCCTGCAATGCGGGTTGGAAACTTTGTTTCGATGCGCACAGAAGAGCCAAATTGGAAGCTGGAACTTTTAATTGACCTTGGAGAAAAATAAGCGTGAACGAAAAACTTAACGAAGGCTTAAAAAAACTTGGACTGGAATTTTCACAAAATCAAATCGACCAAATTGAAACTTACATTTCATGCGTTCTTGAATTCAACAAGACTTACAATCTTATGAAAGCGGATTCCGCAGACGAGCTTAAGGTAAATCACATTCTTGACAGTCTTGCGGCGGCTCCAAGCATTGCTTCTTTCATTCAAAAAATTCAAGAGAAAAAAAATATCGCTTCACTGCAAATTGCAGATATTGGTTCTGGCGGCGGATGTCCTGGAATTCCTTTGGCAGTGGCATTTCCTGAGCAAAACTTTACGCTTGTTGAACGCATGGAAAAACGATGCGGATTTTTGGAAAGCGCAATTTGCAAAATGAATCTTTCAAATGTAAAAGTAAACTGCATTCAGGCAGACTTAATAAAGCCGGAATCTTTTGACATTGAAGTGTTCCGTGCGTTTCATCCGTTTGATTCAAAAAATACAAAACTGCTTTTAAGAATGCTCAAAAAAGGCGGAATTCTTGTGGCATACAAAGCAAGAGCAGAAAAAATTTCTGCAGAAATGGAGTCTGTAAAATTCCTTGTTCCGTCGTATAAAAAAATAAAACTGGAAGTTCCTTTTTTGGAAGACCATGAAAGAAATCTTGTTGTGGTGGAAAAATGATTTTTAATTCATCTGTTTTTTTTATTTTATTTTTAGCAGGAACTGTTTTTGATTTTGCATTAAATCAGTTTCTTGAAACTTCGGATTTCTTTTACAGAAAAAAGCACGGAAAGCAAATTCCAGAGCGGCTAAAAGATTTTGTAAATGCCCAGGAACTCGAGAAAACCTGCGCTTATGAAGACGCAAAATATTTTGTTTGGATTCCTTCAAACATTTTGAATTTTATTTTAAAGCTTGCTCTTGTTCTGTCAGGATTCTATGTTTTTCTTTATGAAAATTTCTACAATTTTACAGCAAACGTTTTTGCAACAGTGATTCTTTTTTCTATTGTTTCTGGAATTCCATCTTTTATTGTAAACCTGCCATTTTCACTTTACAGAGAATTCCGCATAGAAAAAAAATTCGGATTCAGCAACATGAATTTAAAAATGTGGATTCTGGACTTTGTGAAGTCTACAGTTTTATCCGCAGTAATAACAATTCCTATTCTGTGCGCCGCTGTTGCCCTTATAGTTTGCTTTAACAAAATATGGTGGCTTTTGTTTGCCATAGTTTACCTTGCTTTTTCACTTGGAATAAGCTACATATATCCAGTTCTGATTGCGCCGATTTTCAACAAATTTTTACCTCTTGAGGAAGGCGAAATAAAAGAGCGGATTGAAAAACTTTTTGCAAAAACTGGATTCAAGACTTCTGGAATTTTTACAATGGACGCTTCAAGGCGAAGCAACCACAGCAACGCGTATTTTACAGGCTTTGGAAAAAACAAGAGAATTGTCTTGTACGACACGCTCATAAAACAGCTTGAGCCTTCAGAAATTGAAGCGGTTCTTGGACATGAGCTTGGGCACTGCAAAAAACATCATATTGCAAAAAGAATGATTGTAATGATTCCACTTGTATTTGTTTCATTGCTGGCGGCAAGTTTAATCGCAAAACTTCCTTCCCTTTATTCAGCATTCGGATACGAGCCGCTGGAAAATGCTACGCCTTACATTCAGCCTTTGGGACTTTTGTTTATAGGATTAGTCTTTGAAGGCTACGGAAATATTGTTTCACTTGTTTCTAATTTCTTCAGCAGAAAAGATGAGTTTCAGGCAGACGCTTATTCAAAAGAAATGTGCGGAACTTCCCAGCCGTTAATCAGCGCGCTCATAAAGCTGAACAAAGAAAATCTTTCTGAACTTGAGCCGCCAAAAATCTATTCAATGTTCAACTACAGCCATCCGCCTTTAATGGAAAGAATAAAAGCTTTGGAAAACTAAGCCTTGCGCGAAAGAAACAAAACTGAAGCTGCAAAAAACACAAGCACATAAAAAGCTGCAGCCGCAAAAACAGCGTTTGTTCCTAAAAGTCCGACCAAAACATAGCTAAGCATATTGAAAAAGTAAAGCGCAATGTTAAAGGCAACAATCATCATAAAGCCCAAAACAGGAATAAGAAGAGTCCACTTGAATTTAAAAATTTCATCTGGATTCTCAATTCTGTAGTTCCAGCCAATGCACGCGCAAAAAACAAACATTATCAGCATTATAAAAGGAAAAGTTCCACGCTGAACAAGATTCTGCGCAAAAACTTCCTGCGAAAAACCATATCCAGAAGCTCTAGGCAAAAGTTTAAACAAAACAGGAAGCGGCATTTCGTTTGCCCCGGAAGCCGCCGCGTTTATAAGATTGAAATCAGAAAACTGCATCGGCAAAATCATTGATGAAGCCTTTTTTATGTTCAAAGGAATTCTTTCTGCGGAACGCTCTTTTTTCCGTGAGTTTTCAATTCCAAGATTCTGCGCATCAAACTCTGAAAGTCCCGTCGGCTCATAAGAATAAACCGGGCGCGAAACCAAGCCTTCTGTATTTCGGTCTACAGACTGAAGAATAACAAACGGAACATATTCCCACTTTTTTTCAATTCCCAAAAGCACAAGATTTTCCTCGCCGAATTCAGAAACAGGCTGGGCAACGGCTTTTGCAAACGGAACAAAAAATGAATAGACAAATTTTCCGTTTTCATCGTAATGCACAACGTTGAAATTTTCCATGTAGCGGACAAGGCTGCCTTCTTTTTTTATGTCCATCGCATTCGAAATGTAAAAAACATTTTTTGAGCCGTCAGGATAATCAAGTGAAAAATAAATTTTATGGCTGTCGGAAAGTTCTTCTATATATTTTGTTTCGTCAAAAAAGAAATACTGATTTTCCAAATCTTCTTCTGAAAGCGCAAGAAATTTCTTTACGTCAGGATCGTTGGCAGCCTGAACATAATTGTTTTTTAAGCCAAGAAAAGTGTAATACGCCTTTAAAAAATCTCCGCGAGAAAAAGCAACGTAACCATCTTTTTTTATCTTGTAATAATTCCGTTCCGCAGAATTATCAAATTCAACTGGAAGGCTCAGCATTTTCCAGGCATAGTTTGATTTTTCAACTGCCGCATCAAGATTTGTGTTTTTTCCGTCGCAAGCTTCAACTGCAAGATTCGCCCAATAATGAGCGTCGAACCACTGCTTTTTTTGCGCAGCGGAATCAGACTTTTCCAAAAGCTCCAAAATTGTGTGGCCTTTGTCTTTTACATGAAGCGGCTTCTGAACTTTTTCTGCGGCAGGCGAATTTTTCTTTCCGTGCATTTCATTGTCAATAAGAAGATCAGCGGAATCTTCGGCAAGCTTTAAAACTCTTTTTGCATCCGCATCTTTTGACGAAAGTTCCACTGCTTTTTTTGCATATTGAAGCGCAAGAATCGGCTGGTTCTGCTCCAAAAAATGTCCGGCAATAGAAATCGCATCAGCAAAATCCGACGGAGCTTCTTTTATAAAATCGATTTTACGTTTTGCAGACGGCTTGAAAATTTCTTCATTAAGCGAAAGAAAAAGAATAAACGCAAGCGACGAAAACAAAACAAGCTTGAATCTTGAAAACATCGCAGGAGAAAATCTTGAGCGGCAGTTTCCAGTCTTTTTCTGCCAAAGAACTGCGCAAGAAACCGTAAATCCGCTTAAAAGAATTCCCGGAAGACAAACTAAAAAAATATAAAGTCCGTAATAAAAAACAAAAGATTTTTCTGTTCCGATTATCAAAGATTCAGGACGCGGAATAAAAAAAACAGAAATCAAAAGGCAAAGACCGAAAATAATTGCCGTGTATATTCCGGTAATAAAAATAACTTTTTTCATAAGTCATCTCCGTAGTAAGCTGGCTCTGGCGAATTTTCATTTACAAGTCTTGAAATCAGCCACAAAACAAATGCCGCAGCAAAAATAAAAATATTTATAACGCAAACTAAAAATGATTTTACTGGAACTGATTTTATCAATACCGGAATTTTCTGAAACAAAGAATCGTTTGCGCCCAAAATAAAAAAGTTCAAAAAGAAAACAAAAATGTAGTCCATTAAAATAAAGAGCACATTTACAAGTCGCCAAGCAGAAATATTTTTTATCCAGGCAACAGAAGCAAAAGCCAAAATAATTGAAGAAAAAATTATCCAGGAAACAAAATTTTCAGAGCATCTTGAATATGAAGCTTCCGTAAATTTTTGAAAATACTTTAAAATCTGTTTTAAAAGAACCGGCACTTCAACTGTATTTTTTATAAGCGGATCTGAAAATTCATCTTGAAAAATTTCAGGCTTTTCCGAGCTGAATGTAAAAACATTGCCGTTTGACTTTGACTTGTCAATACAAATTCCAGAAGCATTGTTTTCTGAGTCAACTTCTGAATAATACAAAACATAGCGGTTGTCTTGCGAAGTTCTAAAATATCCAGGCGAAAGAGAAACTGCGGTTTGCTTTTCTTTATTTTTATAAACTGAAATTTCAAGCTTTTCTTTTAACGCCGGAAGAAAAAAAATCCAAAGGCACAAATGCAAAACCATGCAGACAAGAACTGAATACCAAGGAATTTCTTTATGCCGAATTAAATAGAAAGAAATAAAAACAGGACACAACGAAAGCACAGCCGGCAAAACTTCAAAAATTCCCTGTAAAAAAAATCCTGAACTAAATGCGGAAAATTTCTGCCCGGCAACAAGAACCGTGCAAAGCGAATAAGTCATATAAAGAAATGCGCCAGTACAAAGCCCAAGCATAACAATAGCAATGTAGGCGGCAAAAATTTTTATGGAACAAATAAATTTCATATATATTTAGAGAATAACACGGATAACTGATAAAATCAAACCAGAAGAGCCGTTATGCTAAATTTTAACGCGTCCCTGAAAACTTCTTGCCAATGTGAGCCTGTCCGCATATTCCAAGTCGCCGCCAGCCGGAAGCCCTGAAGCAAGCCGCGTAACAACAACTTGAGTGTCCTGCAAAACACGCTGAATAAAAAGAGCAGTCGTGTCGCCTTCCACAGTCGGATTTGTTGCAATAATAACTTCTTTTATAACGCCAAGTTTTACACGTTCGAGCAGCTGGGAAATTCTAAGCTTGTCTGGTGTAATTCCTTCAAGCGGCGAAATGACTCCGCCCAAAACATGAAATAATCCGTGGAATTCATGCGAACTTTCGATTGTTGCAACATCTTGAGGCTGCTCAACAACGCAAAGAATTGTTTTATCCCTTGCAATGTCAGAGCAAATAGGGCAGGGGTCTTCTTCTGTCCAGGCGCCGCAAATGGAGCAAGGTTTTATTCTTTCCTGCAACGACAAAATTTGATTTGAAAAACGGATATTAAAAGAATTGTCAGTTTTTAAAAGATGGCTTGCAATTCTAGCCGCGGATTTTTTTCCGATTCCAGGAAGCCTTGAAAAACTTTCTGTCAACTCGTCAAGAGCGTTCATTTTTTACGCGCCCATTCCCGGAATATTCATTCCTGCCACCATAGGTCCAAGCTGATTTTTTATTTCATCCTGAATTTTTTCAAGGGCGGCATGATGAGCGGCTTTTATCAAATCCTGAAGCATAGGAACATCTCTGTTGTCAACGCAGATTGGGTCAAGTTTTATATCCACAAGCTCAAATTTTCCGTTTACAGTAACTTGCACCATGTTTCCGCCAGAAGAACCTTCAGCCTCAAGTTCTGAAAGTTTTTCCTGCGCCGCCTTAAGCTGGCTCTGCATTCCCGCAAGATTTTTTACCATATCAAAAGGATTCATTGTTTTCTCCAGAAAAGTCTTTGTATTATGCTTAAAAACAGCGGTCAACGGGAATCGAACCCGCCTATCAGGCTTGGGAAGCCTGTGTAATACCGATATACGATAACCGCAAGCCATAAAAGAATAATGTTATTCCGCTATTTTTTCAACACCCGGAAAATGCTAAAGTTTTTTCACGGAATTTCTTTCTATAAATTCAGCTGGCACACGGACACATTCGCACACTGGAATTCCAACAAGGCGGTTCATAAGAATTTCTGCGGAAAGCTCGCCGATTGTTTTTATATCTTGCCTGAATGTTGTCAAAGGCGGAGAATAAAATTCGGAAATCATTTCATCATCAAAACCAATAAAAGAAATGTCTTCTGGTATTCTTTTTCCAATTGATTTTACATATTCCATTGCACCAACCGCCATATTGTCATTTGCAACAAAAACTGCGCTAATATCGTCATGCCGCTCAAGAAGCTCTTTCATAGCATCATGACTTTCTGCCCGCGACCATTTATGACAAAATTTCACATAAGATTCATCATATTTCAGACCAAAATCTCTAAAGGCATTTTTTAATCCTTCCAAGCGATCAATTGCAGCCATATTATATTGCGAATAAGTTCCGCCGATATAAGCAATTTTTTTGTGTCCATTTTCAATAAAATATGAAGCGGCTTTATATCCGGAATCTACATTTGCAGTTACAACAGTTGGAACTCCTGGAATTATAAAGTTTGTCGAAACACAAGGAATGCCGGATTCTGCAAGCTCCATAATTTCACTATCCGCGCTGACTGGATTTATAATTCCGACCGCATCTACATTTCTGTGATAGCAATGCTCAACATAAGATTTTTTTTCTCCAATTGGAGCATGGGAAATAAAAAGCAAATCATATCCGGCAAACTCAAAACCTTCCCTGAATTTATTAAGAATTTTTCCAAACAAAGGGTGGTCAAAACCTCTTTGCATATCGGCATCTTCATAAATTATTCCTATTAGAAAGGATTTTTTTGTAGTAAGAGTGCGGGCTGTTATATTTGGACGATAGCCTAGTTCTTTGGCCGCATCAAGAATTTTTTTTCTAGTTGAATCGCTTAAGCCACCAGTTTTATTAAGAGCCTTGGAAACTGTAGGAGCGGAATAACCTGTTTTTGAAGCAATATCGTAAATTGTAACCATAAAATTTTCCGCCTCCGCCTGAACTACGATTTATAATCTTAATCTAGGATGAACAGAAATTTCAAGATTTTTACAAATAAATTTTTGTTTACCCTAATTCAAACAAAGACGGAAAATACGTTTAATCAAGTTTCTTGTAGGAAAAATATTCAAAGTCCGCAAATTTCTTATAGGAAATCAAGTCAGCGCAATACATTCCAACAAATGCTCCTGTAAATCCTTGCGTTCCATATTCATCAGAAAGTTTGCTTGCATCTATAAGCGGACGAATCTGCCTAAAATTTTTTCCATCCTGCGACCAATAGAAAAATCCAGTTTTCTTGTGAACTTCAAGCCTTATCCAGACAGGTTTTTCTTCATCAAGCTGGCATTCCATTTCACGGAAAAATCCTTCCGGCATAATGGACATAACCTGAATAACTTTTCCTTTTTGCTCATCTTGGGTTACAACGCAAAGATACTGGGACTTTTCATCATAACGGTAAACCATTCCTGCAAAATGCTGAAAATTTTCCGGACTGAATTCCATTTTAGTTTCTGCGACAAAATCAAAATCAGTCTGCCGGCGCGCTAAAAGACTTTGCTCAAAGCAAGAATTTGGAGACTGTCCTCCGTGAATTCTTAAAAATCCCGGACGTTCTGAAATTGAAAATCTTTTGTCATCAAAAGGAATTCTCAAAGTTTTAAATTCCGCTAGAAAATCCTTGTTTTTAAATTCATATTTTTCAGCAACATGGGCAACACCGCAGCCAGAAGCAATAATTCCGCGTCCTTTTACTTCTATATAATCAGGCGGACAATTCTTTAAAGTTCCATCAGGCTGCTTTACCCAAGGCCAGCCATCTTTCCATTCAAGTTCTGCAATTCCAGTTTCTCGTCCAAGAACACAACGCTCAGTTCCTTCAAGAGGACGTCCGCAAAGATAAACAAGATAATCTTTTTTTCCGTCTGGAGACTTGCACCAAGAGCCATGCCCGGCTCTTTTTATTTTGCAGTCGTAGCCATAAGAAGTAATCAACGGATTTGCAGGATGAACTTCATAAGGTCCGAATAAATTTTTTGACCTTGCGCAAGTAATTGCGTGTTCATAGCTAGTTCCGCCTTCCGCGCAAACAAGATAATACCATCCGTCGCACTTATAAAGATGCGGACCTTCCACAAGTCCAATATCTGTTCCCAGAAAAATTTTATGAACTTTTCCAACAAGTTTTTTTGCCTTGCAGTCATATTCCTGAACAAGAATTCCAGAAAACTGGCGCGGACCTTGCTGCCTGTAATCCCATTCCATGTTTACAAACCATTTTCTTCCATCGTCATCATGGAACAACGAAGCATCAAATCCAGAGGCATTCATAAAAATCGGATCAGACCAAGGACCTTCAATCGATTCAGCGGTAGTCAAAAAATTCGGACAATCTTTCCAAGGACCGTCATTCCAGCTTCTTACATTTGTAAAAACAAGATAAAAAATTCCATCAGAATACGAAAGGCACGGAGCCCAAATTCCACACGAAGCTTTGTTTCCCGCCATATCCAAAAGACGTTTTTCAGAAAGCGGAGAAGGCACAGGAGTCCACGTCTTCATATCTTTAGAACGATGCAGCTCAACTCCCGGAAACCATTCAAATGTAGAATTCGCAATAAAACATTCACCGTCCGCATTTACAATTGAAGGGTCAGCATGAAACCCGGAAAGAATAGGATTATAGATTTTCATAATGAATTTACCTCTGTCTTTATTTTACTCTTTTACGCTTCCCATTGTAATTCCAGAAATAATATACCTTGACATAAACGCATAGAATATAAGAATCGGAATCAGCGAAACTGCGACTCCAAGATAAATTGAACCATATTCTGTACGGTAAATATCGCCGCGCAAAGACTGAACGAGCATCGGCAAAGTATATTTATCCTGATCAGAAAGAAGGACAAACGGTGTCATAAAATTGTTCCAAGAAGCAACAAAAGAGAAAATGCTCTGCGCCGCAATTGCCGGAGTCAAAATCGGGAGCATTATCGTGTTGAAAATTCTAAATTCACCAGCTCCATCTATTCTTCCGGCATCAATAAGCTCAAATGAAAGAATCGATTCCATATACTGACGCAAAAACAGAACAGTTCCAGCAGAAGCAATTGAAGGAACAATCAGCGGAATAAAGCTGTTTGTAAGATGAATTTTCGCCATAAACTGATAGAATCCAATAAATGAAAGAGTTCCAGGAATCATAATTACAACAAGAATAAATCCCCAAAGCAAATTTCTTCCCTTAAATTTATAAACTTGAATTCCATAAGCTGTCAATGTAGAAAAATAAACTCCAAGCACAGTTGAAAAAATCGCAATAACCGCGCTGTTTCCAAATCCGCGCCAGATTTTAAAAGAACGGCTTGTAAGGTTTTTCCAGTTTTGCAAAGTATTAGTTCCTGGCAAAAGAGAAATTCCAGAGTTAATCTGCGCATTCGTTCTTGTTGCGTTTACAAGCATAAGGTAAATCGGAATAACTGCAAGCAACGCAAAGAAAATCATCAGCACATATAAAATAGTTCTTTTTAATGAAAGTTCGGATCTATATTTCATAGCAAGCTCCTTGTGTTAGTCTTCCTTGCGGGATTTTGCAGGACGCTCCTTTACAAGAGCATTTATTCCAAGAGACAAAATAATTGTGATAATAAATATAGCAATCGCAATTGCAGCGGCATAAGAATAATCTGTTCCGCCTTGAAATCCCATATTGTAAAGATAAACTGACATTGTTCTAATCTTAAAGTCAGGCTCGCCGTGCATTCCTGTAAGCAAGAAAGGAATTTCAAAAAGCTGCATTCCGCCAATCATCGAAGTAACAAGAATATAAAGCATCATCGGGCGCAAAAGCGGTAAAGTTATATAGAAAGTCTGCTGGCGGTTATTCGCTCCGTCAACAATTGCAGCCTCATACAAAGAAGGTGAAATGCTTGTTATTCCAGCCATGAGCATAATTAAAGTATGGCCGCACCACATCCACCACTGAATAAAAGAAACAATCAAGCGCGAAGCATTTGGCATTCTAAAAAAATTGAATCCTTGCTTTACAACTTCGCCGTCAACAACTCCAGAAGACCAAATTCCCAAAGTTCCTGTTAAAAACTGATTTACAGGTCCGACTGGATAAGCAAAAAGGCTTCTAAAAAGAATCGCAATAGATGCGGTTGTCAAAAGATTCGGCATATAGAAAACTGCGCGGAACAAGCCTTTTCCCTTTAAATTCAGCCTTACATCAGTAAACCAAATTGCAAAAAGCAAAGCGATTCCAAGCTGAGGAACAAAGTTGCATCCCCACATTATAAAAGTGTTTTTTACTGAGCCCCAGAAATATCTATCATTAACAAGCTTTTGAAAATTCTTTAATCCAACAAAGCTAAAATCAGAGCGAAGACCTTTTAAATCGCTGAATCCTAAAATCAATGTATACAAAATCGGCCACAACTGAAAAGCCGCGTAAATCAATATAAAAGGCAAAACAAAAAAGTATCCGTTTCTATTTGTCTTGGTTTCTATTCCGGATTTTTTTTTCATCTTGAAACCTCCAAAAATTTCTCCGGCAGAAACCGGGCAAAGAAAGCCCAATGCAGCAAAAACTGCATCAGGCACAAATTATGTTTTTACAAAGAAAGTGAAAGTGTTGAAGAAACCTGAGCCTTGAAGTCATCAAGAGCCTGCTGCTTTGTTTTTTCTCCGTTTACATAAGCCGCAGTTTCCTCAGAGAAGATTGACTCAATAGCCTGATCTGTTCCCTGTGAAAGTTTTCCGTTTACAGATTCAGCCATCTTTGCAAAAGCAGAGTAATGGTTCTGTCCTGCAAGATAAGGGTCTGCATAGCTGTCTTTGATTTTTTCAACAACATTTTTGTTTGAAACAACATCGCCTGTATCTTTTGCCCAAGCCTCAAGGAACGCATCGTCAGTAGCAATGTATTTTATAAGTTCTTTTGCAGCGTTAGGATTTTTTGTTCCTTTCCATGCGCCAACCCAAGTTCCGCCCCAGCGGTAGCCTACAGGACCTGCACACATTGCCCAGTCACCAGCAGATTCAGGAGCGTTTGTCTTAAGAACATAGTGAAGTCCCCAAGTTGGAAGGAAATAGCTGAATATTTCTTTATTTTTTCCTGCTTCATCTTTAAATGTTCCTTTCATTCCTGCGAACCAGCCTTCTGACCACTGACCAACACGGCCTTCATATCCTTTGTCATGCAAAGTCTTGCACATATCCATGTAATCATACATTTTCTGGTCAATAACAAGCTTGTCATCTACGACCCAAGGAGATGCGCGGCCTGCGCTATAAGGCTTGAACATATCGCCAGTTGAAGAAACAATATAGCAGTCTCCATTTGATTTCTGCTTTAAAAGTTCTGCTGTTTCAAGGAATTTATTCCAGTTAGCAAGATGTTTCTGAACTTCAGCAGGATCATCTGTTCCAAGGTATTTTTTTGCAAGCGAGCGGCGATAGAAAACTGCGCCCGGAGTAACTTGCCAAGACATTCCGTAAACCTTTCCGTTGTAAGTTCCAACTTCTACAGGATAAGGAAAAACCTTGTCTTTTACTTCGTTGTAAATGTCTGTAATGTCAAGCAAAAGTCCTGATTCAATGTATTTGCGCACAAAAGCATCTTCCAAAGCAAAAACATCAGGGCAGCCGGAACCAGATGCCAAAACAGGGTCTAGTTTGTTCGGAAACTGATCTGTAGGCGTAAGTGAATATGAAATTTCATATTTTCCTGCAAAACGAGAATCTTTCTGGAAATAATTTTTTATCATTCCGTCCAGCTCGTCCGTAAAAGACCAGACCACAAGCTTGTTGTTTGCATCTGACTTTCCCTGAGGCGCTTTATCTTTAGAGCACCCCCCCCCGATAAAAGCAAAAGCTCCAATCATTGCCGCAGAAATAACTGCAAAAGTTCTCTTCATAAGTTCCTCCATTTTAACTTTATGAAAAATATCAGCCGGAAAAATCCAGCTTGCCTAAATAGAAATACCGGCCGCCAAGAAGGACGTGTGAACTTAATCACATGGCAACCGGTTTCCTAAAGATTAGGCTAACATTGTTTCTTTTATTTGTCAAACAAAAAATTCATTTTTTTTATAAATTCTTACAATTTTTCTAAAATCCATAATTCCGCAGAAAATTCTATTCTACTAAATGTAAAAATTCATTATGATTTGAAAAAGTAAATTTTACGGAGAAAAGAATGCAATACGGATATTTTGATGATGAAGCCAAAGAATACGTTGTTACACGCCCGGACACACCGACTTCCTGGAGCAACTACCTTGGCTCAACCGAATATGGAGCTGTCATAACAAACAACGCGGGCGGTTACGGATTTTACAAGTCTGGAGCGCAGGGAAGATTTATGCGCCTTAGATTCAATTCAATTCCAATGGATCAGCCTGGCCGCTATTTTTACTTGCGCGACATGGAATCTGGGGACTACTGGTCAGCTTCCTGGCAGCCTGTAGGAAAACCGCTGGACAAATTTAAAAGTGAATGCCGCCACGGAACAGCATACACAAAAATCACTTCTGAATACGAAGGAATCAAGTCTGAAACAAAATATTATGTTCCGCTCGGACAGACATTTGAATACTGGCGTTTAAAAGTTACAAACACTGGCAGCAAAAAACGCAAGCTCCGCGCATTCAGCTACTGCGAATTTTCAAACCAATGGAACACAACTCAAGACCAAGTAAATTTGCAGTATTCAATTTTCATCGTAAAAGGCGAAAAATCCGCGCCAAATATGCTGCGTTATTCAATACACGAAAACCTTTACATTCAGCATCAGAAAAATCCAAAAGTCAATGACTACATGAGCGAATGGATGGCTCTTGCCGGCGCGCCGATGACAGGATTTGACACAAGCCGCGAAGCATTTATCGGAACTTACGGAAGCTACAAAGAGCCTGCCGCAGTTTTAAAAGGCGAATGTTCAAATTCAGAAGCGTTCGGAGACAATTCTTGCGGAACAGTTCAAGCTGACCTTGAATTGAATCCGGGAGAAACAAAAGAAATCATGGTTCTTCTTGGAATCGGAGACGCAAATGTTGAAGGCAAAAAAACTGTAGAAGAATTCGGAACAATTGAACGCGCAGACGAGGAATTTGAAAAGCTTGTAAAAAACTGGCATTCAAAGCTAGACAGTTTTTCAGCAATTACGCCGGATGAAGACATAAACCACACAGTGAACATGTGGGGACTTTACAACTGCCTTATAACTTTCGCTTGGTCAAGAGCAGCATCTTTGGTTTACAACGGAGAACGCGACGGGCTTGGCTACAGAGATTCAGTTCAGGATATTCTTGGAGTAAGTGCGGCAATTCCGCAGGAAGCAGAAGAACGTCTCGTTCGGCTTTTAAGCGGACAGTTTTCAAACGGAGGCGCATTGCCTGTAATAAGCAAGGACTTTGAAGCTGGGAAACAAAAAATGATTCCAGCAGAAGAATTCCGCTCAGACGACTGCCAGTGGTTCTTTAATGCAGTGCCATGTTTTGTCGCAGAAACCGGAAATTTTGATTTCTTTAACCGCGTAGTTCCTTATGCAGACAAAGGCGAAGCCACAGTTTACGGACATTTAAAGCAGGCTCTTTTGTTCAACCTTGAGCGCATGGGAAAAGATGGACTTCCTTGCGGACTTCTTGCCGACTGGAACGACTGCCTAAAACTCGGCTACCACGGAGAAAGTCTTTTTGTTGCATTCCAGCTTAGGCTCGGACTTACAACTTACGCCGACATTTCAAAGCGCCTCGGAAAAAACGACGAAGCTGAATGGGCATTGAGCGAGCGCAAAAAACTAGACGAGAACATCCAGAAAAAATGCTGGGACGGAAAATGGTTTATATGGGCAATCGCAGAAGACGGAACAGTTTACGGAACTCAGTCAATCGAAGAAGGACAGATTTACTTCAACACGCAAGTATGGTCAGTTCTTTCAGGAGCCGCAACTCCAGAGCAAGTAAAAACTTGCCTTGAATCTGTAAAAGAAAAACTTGCAACTCCTTATGGACTTATGCTTTGCGCGCCGCCATTTATCTATGCAAGCCGCGACATAATGAGCTCGGTTGTATATCTTCCGGGAATTAAGGAAAACGCTGGAATTTTCAACCACACTCAAGGCTGGGGAGTTATCGCTGAAATCATGAACGGAAACGGCGACAGAGCCTACGAATATTGCAAAGCCGCGCTTCCGGCTGCATACAACACAAAGGCAGAAATCCGCCAGAGCGAACCTTATGTTATCGGACAGACAACTTATTCCACATATTCAAAACGTCCGGGCAACACAAGAGTTTCCTGGCTTTCTGGAGCCGCAACTTGGAATTATTATTCAATCACGCAGTATATGCTTGGAATCCGTCCGCAGTACAACGGACTTTTAATTGATCCGTGCATTAAGCATGACTGGGACGGATTTAAAGTTGAACGCCGCTGGAGAAAAATGAATCTTCACATTGAAGTAAAAAATCCTTCGCACGTTTCAAAAGGAATTGAATATATCGAAGTAGACGGAAAACGCATTGACTCTTCAACAATTCCAGCTGAACTTTTAAAAGACGGAAGCAAAATCGTTGCTGTAATGGGCAAAAATGCGCTTCCTGTAGAAAACGAGCGTATGTAAAAATATTTTAACTAACGGTAGTTCTAATAAAACTATCGTTAGTTAAACAATATAAATTTCAAGGAAATTTCTTATGGAACAATACAAAAAAGACTTTATAGATTTTATGGTTGAATGCAACGTGCTAAAATTCGGTTCATTTACACTCAAAAGCGGAAGAAAATCTCCATTTTTTATGAACGCAGGAGCATACACAACAGGTAGCCAGCTTGCGCGCCTCGGAGAATTCTACGCAAAAGCAATCCACGATAATTTTAGAGACGACTTTGATGTTTTGTTCGGACCTGCATACAAAGGTATTCCTTTAGCCGTAACAACAGCAATCGCATACCACAACCTTTATGGAAAAGAAATCAAATACTGCTCGGACAGAAAAGAAGAAAAAGACCACGGCGCAGACAAAGGCTCACTTTTAGGGTACAAAATTCAAGACGGAGACCGGGTTGTAATAATAGAAGACGTAACAACTTCCGGAAAATCAATTGAAGAAACTTATCCGAAAATCAAGGCGCAAGAAACTGTTCCCGGCGAAATAAAAATCGTAGGCGAAATCGTAAGCCTTAACCGCATGGAAAAAGCTCCCGACAGCACAAAAGCCGCCCTCGATGTCATAACAGAAAAATACGGATTTCCTGCGCGCGCAATAGTTTCAATGTCAGATGTTGTTGAATGCTTATACACAAATGGCGACAAAAAAATCATCACTGACGAAATAAAAAAAGAAATCGACGCATATTACAATGAATGGGGCGCAAAATAATTGAATTTTCAAGTTAAAAAATTAAAATTCTTTGCATTTTCCGTTATAATTTTAATCTGTACCCTTTTATCATTGGGTGCAGAAGAAAAATTTTCACCGCAAAAAATAGTATGCCTTTCGCCTTCGGGTGCAGAAATATTATGCGCGCTGAACAGTTTTGATAAAATAAAAGCAAGAACAGACTACTGCGACTACCCAGAAGAATTAAAAAATCTGCCTTCAGTTGGCGGATTCGACGGAAAAACCTTAAGCATAGAAACAATACTTGCATATTCCCCGGATTTTGTTTACGGCTCGCAAGGAATGCATGATTTTTTAAAAAAGCCACTCGAAAAACTTGGCATAAAAGTTTTTTTAAGCAACGCCGCAAACGGAATTTCCCAGACAAAGCAAGAAATCCTTTATATTGCGAATCTTCTTGAAAAGCAGGCTGAAGGAAAAAAAATCATTGAAAACATAGAACAGCAGATAAATTCTGTACCCAAATCTGCACCCATAAAAACAGTTTATTATGAAGTCTGGAACGAACCTTTTATAACAGCAGGAAAATCTTCCTTTATAAATGAACTTTTGGAAGCAGCAGGCTACAAAAATGTATTTGATTCAATAAAAGAAAGCTATCCAATGGTAAGCGAAGAATCGATTATCGCAAGCCAGCCGCAAATAATAATCTTACCAGATGCAAACGGCATAAAACCACAAGATGTAAAAATACACCGTGGCTGGAACAAAATACCGGCTGTAAAGAACAACGCAATTTTTACTATAGATGCAGATTTAATTTCAAGGCCAGGTCCTAGAATAGGAGAAGCTGTGCTTACATTAAGCAAACTGACAAATTAAAACTTTCAATGAAAAAAGCCGCACTGTTTACAATATTAGCAGCAAGCATATTTTTCTCTTTGATTTTTGGAGCTGAACAAATAAAGGTTACAGAATTATTCTGCAATGGTGACAGTTTTTCCAAAATAGTTTTTTTTAACATAAGGCTTCCGCGTACAATTCTTTGCCTTATAGCAGGAATAACGTTAGCTGGAAGCGGCTCTGTGTTTCAGCTGTTTTTTAGAAATCCGCTTGCAGAACCTGGAATAATGGGAGTTTCTTCTGGCGCAACATTAGGCGCAGTCTTAGCTTCTTGCGCAGGAATTTTCAACACAACTTTTTTTTCATCCTTGCAGCTTGGCTCTTTTTTAGGCGCGCTCATTTCCGGAGCACTTGTAATTGCCATAGCCGGAAAAAAATCACCTTCGGCACTTTTGCTTTGCGGAACTGCGCTTGGCACATTGTATTCCGCGTTCAGCTCAATTTTGCTTTCTATGAATGACCGGCAGCTTCATTCTATTTATATGTGGATGCTAGGCAGTTTTAGCGGAAGAGGCTGGGAAGAACTTTTATTTATTCTGCCACCGTTTTTGGGTGCAGTTGTGATTTTTTTTCTTTGCATATTCAAACTGGATATTCTTTCCTGCGGGGAAATAAATGCCATTTCACTGGGACTTTCTGTAAAAAAACTTCAGCTTATAATTTTAATTTCTGGATCCCTTGCAGTTTCCGCGGCAGTATGCGCTGGCGGAACAATAGGATTTGTAGGCTTGATTGCGCCGCATATCACACGGAAAATTTTTGGAGCAAAGGCAAAAACTGTAGTTCCGCTTTCAATGGTTACAGGAGCTTCAATTTTGCTTCTTTCTGACACCATTTGCAGAACTGTAATTTCCCCGGCAGAACTTCCAGTGGGTACAGTTACAGCAATACTCGGCGCGCCATTCTTTATTTCACTTCTGTTTTCCAAAAAAAGAGGTACAGAATGGACGAACTAAAAGTTTGCAACCTCAACGCAGGCTGGAATAAAAAGCAAATTCTTTTTAACATAAATCTTTCTATAAAAAAAGGAGAATTTATCTGCCTTTCAGGACCAAACGGAAGCGGAAAATCAACCTTACTTTCAATAATGGCAGGAGTACAGACAGAGCCAGTTTTTGGAAATATAAAAGAATCTGTACCCATTTCTTGTCTTAACATAAAGCAAAGAGCCAAAACTGTATCCTATATGCAGCAAAAAGAGTTTCCGGCGTGGGATTACAGCGTAAAAGACATCGTGCTTACAGGAAGATTTCCGCATACAAATTTCACTGGATTCTATTCAAAAGCTGATTTTTATGCGGCAGACAAAGCAATAGAACAGCTAAATATAGAAAATTTGGCAAACAAAAGCATTCTGGAACTTTCAGGCGGAGAATTTCAAAAAGCAAGAATTGCAAGAGCAGTTGCGCAGGAAACAGAATTCATGCTTTTAGACGAGCCAGTAGCCGGACTTGACTTTACTTACCAAGAGGAGCTTTTGTCGCTCTTAAAATCAATTGCAAAAGAAAAAAACGCTGGAATTCTTATTTCAATTCACGACATAAACACAGCCGCCAGATTCGCACAAAAAATTGCGCTGCTCCCAAAATTCAAGCCTTGCATCTGTGGAACTCCAGAGCAAATAATGACCAAAAAAAATCTTTGTGCAGCATACAATGCAAACATAGAAATCTGTACCCATCCAGTTTACAAAACACCTTTGGCTGTCTTCTAAAAAACGCTCTTGGTAAAAAACAGAAAATCCGATAAAATAACTTTATGAAAACAACTCCAAGCTACACGGTAATTTACAGCGACGACGAAATTGTTGTGCTGAATAAAAAAAGCGGACTTTTAGTTGCCGCAGATAGATATGATGCTGAAGCTCCGCGCCTGGATCTTCTTGCTGAAAAAGAATTCGGAAGCCTTTTTGCAGTGCATAGAATCGACAAGGACACAAGCGGAATTGTAATTTACGCAAAAACTCCAGAAGCCCATAGAAACATTTCAATGCAGTTTACAGAAAGAACTGTAAAAAAAATATATCATTGCCTTGTAAACGGACATCCGGCTTGGGACAATTTTACAGTAGACCTTCCGCTTCTTCCAGATGGAGATGACAGGCACAGAACTGTAATCAACAAAAAATTTGGAAAGCCGTCCGTAACTTATCTTGAAGTTGTAGGAAACTGCGGCCCTTACACTTGGATAAAAGCATTTCCAAAAACTGGAAGAACACATCAAATTCGCGCGCATCTTCAGTCCACTGGATTTCCAATTGTATGCGACCCGCTTTATTCAGGGAATCAAAAACCTGTCCGGCTTAGCGACATCAAGCGAAAATGGAACGGAGATGTTTACGAAGAACGTCCGCTTTTAAACAGGCTTGCGCTTCATGCTTATTCAATTGAAATTGCGCATCCAAAAACAGGCGAACAAGTTGTTTTTACAGCTCCTTATCCAAAAGACTTAGACGCAGTAAGAAATCAGCTTGCAAAAATTTTTAAAGTAGATCCTCTGGCATAAAAAATCTTAAAAAAATTCATGCGCTTCCTAAAAAACTGTGATAAAATATAAAAGAAAAAATTGGAGGACAAACATGAAAAAGTACATAACAATAAGCCGTGAATATGGCAGCGGCGGACATACAATCGGAAGCATCGTAGCAAAGGAACTTGGAATTCCATTTTACGACAACGAAATAATCGACCTTGCTGCAAAAGATTCCGGGCTTCATCCTGATTTTATAAAGAAAAACGAGCAGAACATTTCTTCTGGCTGGCTTTACACACTTTTGCTTGGAGCAAGCTACGCCACACCGGGAACAGGCACAATGCATCTTGGAATGAACTCTGCGACATCAGCCGCTCCACTTGCAGACCAAGTTTTCAATGCGCAAAGAAATGCAATTATTCAGCTTGCAAAAAAAGGACCTTGCGTTATTGTTGGACGCTGCTCGGATTATGTTTTGCGCCACTGCGAGGAAATCGACAGAAAAGATATTCTGAACATTTTTATCTATGCGCCTCTTGCTGACAAAGTTCAGTACGCAATAAAAACAAAAGGGCTTGATCCTGCGACAGCGGAACGCGATGTAAAGCTCATAGACAAAAGAAGAGCAAACCATTACAACACATTCACAGAACGCACTTGGGGAAACAGAGCGCACTATGATATGCTTATAAACAGTTCTCTCCTTGGAATGGAAAAAACTGCAAAGATGATTGCAGAAATTGCAAAAGAATCATAACTTGATTCTTACAGTCTGAATACGACGGGCGCTTTGATCTTCAACGATAAAAAGTGTCCCGTCTTTTTTGTATACAGAGCCTACAGCCGGAAGCTCGTCAAACCGCTCAAGAAGCCATCCGCCTAAAGTATCAAAATTTTCACTTGAAAGATTCATGTAAAGAACATTGTTCAAGTCGTCAAGCTTCATGTCTCCGGGAACAAGAAATTCATTCACACCAACAAGCGTTATGCGCTTTTCTGGAGGAACATCCGCCATTCCATGCTCATCTGTGATCCTTCCAAAAACTTCATGCAGAATATTGTCCAAAGTTACAATTCCAGTCATTTCACCGTATTCATTCACAGCAACTGCGAAATTGTTTTTTTCCGCTTTGAATTTTTTTAAAAGCTCGATTGCGCTCAAAGTTTCCGGCACAAAAAGAACAGGCTGCATGCACTGGCGCACAAAATCATTGCAGGAACAAATTTTTTTATCAGCAAAAAGAACGTCTTTAAAATACAGCACGCCCACAATTTCTTCAGTGTCATTTTCATAAACTAAAATTCTTGAGTAGCCGGTTTCCTCAAAAACTTTTATTACATTTTCAAAAGAATCTGACGCGTAAATATGGCGCACAAGTGAACGATGCCGCATTATATTGTGAACGCGCAAATCGGAAAATTCAAAAATCCGCTCAAGCATTTTGCGCTCGTCCTGTTCCAGCGTGCCTTCATTTTCCCCGATTGCAATAAGCGCTTTAAGTTCCTCTTCTGTAATCAGCGGACGTTTTGCCTTTATAAGTTTTTTTTCAAGAAAATCAAGAAGCTTTGTAAACTGAAAGAAAAGCCATATTACAGGAAAAAATATTTTCTGAATAATCAGAATCGGAACAGCTGAATTCTGCGCCACAATTTTCTGATTAAAGCTCGCAAATGTCTTTGGAATTATTTCCGCAAAAACAATAACCAAAACTGTAATTGCGGCAGTGGCAAACGAAACATATTCCGCCCCGAAAACTTTTATTGCAAAAGCCGTAGCAATTGAAGAGTTCAATGTATTTACAAAATTTGTTCCTATTAAAACAGTTGAAATAAGCTGGTCAAGCTCCGATTTTATTTTGTAAACTCTTATTGAATTCTTTGCATTTTCCTTGAGCATTTGCCTTACAGAAATTCTTGAAATGCTGGTAAAGGCAGTTTCTGTCGCTGAAAAAAATGCGCCCAAAAACAAAAGAAATGCAATTGCAAAAAGATTCAAAAGAATATAAAACGCGCTCATTTTTGCTCTCCGTCTTTTTGCATTCTGATTTTCTTTACGCGGTTATCTTCCATTTTTATTACTGTGAATTTATATCCTTCCGCAATGATAAAATTTCCTTCCTGCGGAATTGAGCCAAGTTTTTCACAAATAAAGCCGCCTATAGTTTCGCAGTTTTCAGAAGAAAGGTTTATTCCAAGTTTTTCATTCAAGTCAATAAGTCGCGCAAAACCATCAAGGTCGCATTCGTGCGTATTTTCAATTATAAGATTTGCCTTATGCGCGCGGATATTTTTTCCATCTGTAACCGGCCCGAAAATTTCGCGGACAATGTCTTCCCTTGTTAAAATTCCGTAAGTTCCAGAATATTCATCAATTACAACCGCCATGCTCTGCCGGTTCTCCCAAAGCATTTGCTGAACGCCGGACATTTTTTTTGTTTCAAGAATAAAAAGGGGAGGGCGCATTGTTTTCTGCACGCTGAACTCTGAAGCCCGGTTTTTGAACGACAGCATATCTTTTATATAGATAATTCCCACAATGTCATCAATGTCTTTTTTGTAAACAGGAAACCGGGAAAAACCAGAACGCTGCGCTTTTTCAATAATGTCGGAATAAGAATCATTTACGCTTACGGCTTTGATTTGCTTGCGCGGAATCATAATGTCTTTTGCCTCAAGGTCAGTGAATTTGAAAACCTGCGACATCATGTTTTTTTCATTTACTTTTAAAATTCCCTGCTCGCATCCAACATCCAAAAAAGTTTTTATTTCTTCTTCAGTGTAAGAAACTTTTTTTGACTTTACATTGATTTTTAAAGCTTTAAGCACAAGCCTTGAAAAAGAAGTGAAAACAATTACAAGCGGAAAAAGAAGAGTTTCAATAATCTGAACAAAAAAACTAAAGAAAAAAGCAACTGCTTCCGGATGATGAGTCGCAATAATTTTCGGTGTAATTTCTCCAAAAACCAAAAGCAAAATTGTTACCGCAAAAGTCGCAAGCCCGATTCCTGCCGAACCAAAAAGTCCGACCGCTATAAAAGTAAAAACCGCAGAAAGGGCAATGTTGACAATGTTGTTTCCAACAAGAAGAGTGTTTATGAGCCTGTCTTTGTTTTTAAGAAGATTCCAAACACGGATTGCGCGCTTGTCTTGCTTTCCACGCAAAAGCCGTACACGGAGCTTGTTAACTGAAAAAAATGCGCTTTCCGCGGCGGAAAAAATTGTTGAAAGAACAATAAGAACCACCGCAGTTGCCAATAGCGCCGGCAAGGGAACAGACAGAGAATCCACTACTTTTGGCTCTCCTGGTCTTCTTTTATTGCTGAAAATTTGCGCACAGTTTCCAGAGCCTTTAAAATTTCCTCCGAATACCCACCTTCAGTTTTTATGCTGTAGGCTTTTTCCAAGCATTGCTGAACGCGCTCAAAATCAATATCCGGCAAATTTACAAGAACATAAGCCGCCATGTACATAGCTTCCTGACGCTGCAAATCTGAAAGTGAAGTTTTTTCTGCAATCTGCTCGAAAGGCTCGGCGGGATCTTTTCCTTCTGCAAATGCTTCAAGCGATTTATTGTAAGCGTTGCGGACTTCATAATCTCCCAAAAGTCCTGTTGAGTCCTGAGAGTCAAGCAAAATAAATTCCTGAATCAAATCCTTTAAAAGGAAACAATGCTCTTGCCTTGTATTTTCAACCAGCTCATTTATAGCCTGAGCTTTTTCTACACCAGAAGATTTTTCAACTTTTTCAATCAAGGCTTTTGTCTTTAAAGCTTCCTGCCCGGCATCTTTCATTTTTGCAGAATATTCTTCAAAAGTGGTTTCAGGCTTTTCTTCAAAATCAACATAGGCCAAAACAAATCCGTCTTTTGAAACAAGATATGCACACGGCCATTTGCGGACATTGTAATAGCGCGCAAGCAGTTCCTTTTTTTCGTAGGATTTTTTAATTTCCACAGCTGATTTCAATTCTTCTTCGGAAGCATTCTCTGGAACATTTGTCTTTGCATATTCAGTTTGAGAAAAATCCAAATTCGCAAAAACATATTTTTTTCCAAATTCATTTGAAAAGTCTTTTGTTAAAACAATTTTTTCCTTAAAAGGCTTGCTTGTTTCCGCCCAGTCATCTCCGCTGAACAAAAGATAAATGTCCTTATTTTGCTTTTTGGCAGCTTCCTTTGCAGAATCAAAATCCGAATACCACTTTGGCGCGCCGCATGAAGCAAGAAGAAATGCCGCTGCAAAAACCGCAATAAAAATTCCCTGTCTTTTCATTTTTCTCTCCATTAAATTAGTTGAAATATCTTATTCCAGCCGCAAAAATATTCTGGCAAGAACTTTCGTTTGAATCCATTCCCGCAATGTTTTTTATAAGGTCAATGCTTGAGCCGCCTTTGTCTGTGCCCATTGTGCGCTCGTTGTGTCCCATTTTTCCAAGAACACGGCCGTCCGGGCTTGTAAGACCTTCGATTGCAAAAAGGCTTCCGTTAGGATTGTCCGGCTCAGTTATTGAAGGAATTCCATTTTCGTCAACATACTGAGTAAAGACTTGTCCGTTTGCAAAAAGTTTTTCCGCAAGCTCCTCGCTGATTACAATGCGTCCTTCTCCATGGCTTACAGGAATAAGGTGAATCTTTGAATTCAAAACACTAGAATCCTGCGCCCAGGGACTTTTCGCGCTGACCATTCTTGTTCGCACAACTCTGCTTATGTGCCGTCCTATTTTATTGTAAGTAAGTGTCGGCATATCAGCGGAAGGCTCTTTTATTTCGCCATAAGGAACAAGCCCTGTTTTTATAAGCGCCTGGAAACCGTTGCAAATTCCAAGCACAAGTCCATCGCGGTTTTTAAGCAGCTCCATTATGCTGTCTGCAATTCTGTGCTCGCGGATTACATTGGCAATATATTTTCCTGAACCGTCCGGCTCGTCTCCTGCGCTGAATCCGCCTGCAAAAGCAAGAATCTGCGCCTTGTCAATTTCTGCCTTGAACAAGTCTAAGGATTCCGCCAAATCTTTTGGAGTTCTATTGCGGAACACAACAATTTTTGTTTCGCCGCCATTCAAGTTAAACGCGCGCGCCATGTCGTATTCACAGTTTGTTCCGGGGAAAACTGGAATTACAACTTTTGGTTTTGTTTTTCCGGCTGAATATTCAAAGGCAGAAGATTTTTTTCTAGCTTCTTCAAGCGACTCGTGCTCTTTCAATGCAAAAGGAGGCAATGGAGGCTGAAGTTCCGCGCCTGAAACTGGAGGGAAAACTTTTTCAAGCTTTGATTCCCAGGCAGATTCAATTTCATCAAGAGAAATTTTTACATCTTCAATTTCAATTGTAGGCTCGCAGATTGTTTCACCAATTTTGTAAACAGTTCCTTCAGCAAAATCTTTTTCTGAATCAAGGTCAGAATCAGACTCAACTAAAATTGAACCGTAAAGCGGAGTAAACAAATCGCTAACGTCGGCTTCTTTTATTCCAGAGGCAGCTGTGCAGCTTAAAGGAATTGTGTCCAAGGAAACTCCGATTTTATTTCCAAGTGACATTTTGCTTAACGTTTCTGCAATTCCGCCTGCACAAACCGGATACATTGCGCTTATTTTTTTCTGACTGTTAAGCTTGTAAAGAGCAGCAGTGTTTTTCTTGAACACTTCAAAATCTGGAACAAGCTCTGCAGAATATGGAACGCTTACAAGGAAAACTTTGCTTCCTGCTTTTTTAAAAGAACCGCTCACAACGTTTTTCACATCGTCAACATTTACGGCAAAAGAAACCAATGTGTGCGGAACATTAAGATTTTCAAAAGTTCCAGACATTGAGTCTTTTCCGCCGATTGAGCCAGTTCCCATTGCAAGCTGAGCGTCAATAGAACCAAGCAAGGCGGCTGCAGGATAGCCCCAAGTTTTTTCTGTTACAGCGCGTCCAAAAAATTCCTGGAATGTAAGACGGCAAGTGTCGGTTTTTCCGCCCATACAGGCAATTTTTGCCAAGCTAGAAAGAACTGCAACCTGCGCGCCGTGCCATGCTGACCACTGGGAAACACGAGGATCAAAACCGTAGCTCATAAGGCTGACTGTAGAAGTTTCGCGCGGGGAAACAACTGGAATTTTTGCAGCCATTCCTGCTTCCGGTGTTCCCTGATATTTTCCACCGTAAGGCATAAGAACTGAACTTGCTCCAATAGAACCGTCAAACCGCTCGCCAAGTCCGCGCTGACTGCAACAAGCCAAGTCGTTCATATTGCAAAGCCACGCTTCTTTTATGTCCGGATTTTCTGAATCTTCAAGAAGAATTTTTTCAACTGATTCAAGAGGATGAACCAAAGGGGAATTTTTCTGTTCTGCAGGACTCTCTATTGAAGCAACCGCATGATGTTCAGCTCCGGCTGTATCAAGGAAAGAACGGTCAATATCTACAATTGTCTTTCCGCGCCACTTCATTACAAGTTTATTTGTGTCTGTAACAACCGCAACTACAACTGCGTTCAAATTTTCTTTATTGCATTCCAAGATGAATTTCTGCGCGTCTTCCTTACGGACAACAACAGCCATTCTTTCCTGGCTTTCTGAAATTGCAAGCTCTGTTCCGTCAAGACCTTCATACTTTTTTGGAACAGCATCAAGGTTTATATCAAGTCCAGGAGCAAGCTCGCCAACCGCAACAGAAACTCCGCCCGCTCCAAAGTCGTTTGAACGGCGAATCATGCGGCACACATCTTTGTTTCTAAAAAGACGCTGAATTTTACGCTCTTCAACTGCGTTTCCTTTTTGAACTTCGGCTGCAGCAGTTGCAACAGACTTCACATCGTGAACTTTTGAAGAGCCAGTAGCGCCTCCAATTCCGTCGCGTCCAGTTCCGCCACCAAGAAGAATCACAACATCTCCAGTTTCTGGCTCTTCACGCATAACCTGATTACAAGGAGCAGCAGCAATAACCGCGCCAAGCTCCATGCGCTTAGCAACATAGCCCGGATGATAAACTTCAGAAACTTGTCCTGTTGTAAGTCCAATCTGGTTTCCGTAAGAAGAAAATCCCTGAGCAGCTTCACGTGTAAGCTTCATTTGCGGAAGTTTTCCAGGAAGCGTCTGGCTTAAAGGAACTGTAGGATCTGCGGCTCCAGTAACACGCATTGCCTGATAAACCCAGGAACGTCCAGAAAGAGGATCACGGATTGCCCCTCCAATGCAAGTTGCGGCTCCACCAAAAGGTTCAATCTCTGTAGGATGATTGTGAGTTTCATTTTTAAACTGCAAAAGCCAACGTTCATCAGGCTCGCCGCTTGTATAATGAACATCTATAAAAACAGAGCAGGCATTTATTTCAGCGCTAACTTCAAGGTCATCAAGTTTTCCGTGCTTGCGAAGATATTTTGCTCCAATGCAGGCCATGTCCATCAATGTAACAGGCTTGTCTTTGCGGTCGGCATACAAATCAGTCCGAACAGCTTTATAATTTTCAAGCGATTTTTTCAAGGCGGAAGCATAAGGTCCGTCTTCAATCTTTACATCGTCCAAAACTGTAAGGAATGTTGTGTGGCGGCAATGGTCTGACCAGTAAGTGTCCAAAACGCGGATTTCTGTAAAGGTCGGATCACGGTTTATTGACTTAAAGTAGTCCTGCATGAATTTTACATCAGCCAAATCCATGGCAAGACCAAGTTCTTTTCTGTATGAATCAAGCTCGCTTTCTGACTTTGAAATGAATCCAGACACAACTGCAATATCAGCTGGCACAATGGAAGACATTTTAAGAGTTGCAGGCTTTGAGCTGTCTGCAAGCCGGCTGTCAACTGGATTTATAAGGTACTTTTGGATTTTTAAAACGTCATCCGCGCAAACGCTTCCTTCAAGGAAAACAATCTTTGCGCATCTTACAGCAGGCGGCTCTGTTCCGACTTTTGTGGCAGACTTCATTCCTTCACGCAAAAGTGTAAGACACTGCTCCGCGCTGTCTGCCCGCTGGTCGTACTGCCCCGGAAGATATTCCCATATAATCTGAGTAACATCAGCAGGAACTTCAAGTGAATCGTAAACAACAAAATCGCTTTGAGGCTCGGAAAAAATTCTTACAGCGGAAGCCTTTGCAACTTCGTCTGCGACATTTTCTATGTCATACCGGTTGAAATAACGGACGCCGGTAACTCCACCAATTCCTAAAAAACCTGTAATCTCGGAAAAAATCCGCGCCGCTTCATTCTGAAAACCGGCCTTTCTTTCAACATAGATACGAAACATTCGCATATTTTATAGCAAAACCGCCGTTTGTTCAACGCAACTGAATTTTGAAGCGCAATACAATAAAGAATTTCCATTAAATTCTGTTGAAAATAAAATGCGCTTTGAATAAATTTATTGTATGAAGAAAAAATTAAAGCTTTTTAAGCGTTTTATTTACAGCCGTGTGGTTTTCTGTTTTTTGCTGCTTGCGATGCAGATTTGCACATATCTGTTTTTCATAATAAAATTTTCTCCATACTTTTTTTATTTTGCTGGAGTCAACTTGCTTTTAAGCTTTACTTTTATGGCTTATCTTTCAAACTGCGAAGGAAAAAACGAATTCAAAATCGCATGGCTTCTTCCAACGATGATTTTTCCGCTGTTCGGAATTTCACTTTATGTCTACACAAAAATGGCGACACGGAACGCTAGGCTCAAAAGCAAAATTGAACAAAGCGAACTTCAAACTTGGAAATTTGTTCCAAAGCCTGCAGAAACAAAGTCAGCATTTCCTGAAATTTCAGACCTTGCATTTTATCTTTACGAGAGCGGAAATTTTCCGGCATACACAGATTCTGATGTTGAATATTTTTCATGCGGGGAAGATTTTTTTCCGGATTTTATGCAGGAACTTAAAAACGCAAAAGAATTTATTTTTCTGGAATTTTTTATAATAACGCCCGATGATTCATGGCGGAAAATTCTTGAAGTTCTAAAGCAAAAAGTCAGCGAAGGAATTGAAGTCAGAGTTCTTTACGACGGAATCGGCTCTGTGCTTGCGTCCACAAAAGTTTACCATGAATATTTAGCAAGCCTTGGAATAAAGTCAAAAATTTATATGCCGCTGACTCCAGTTTTTAACTTACAGCAGAACAACCGCGACCACAGAAAAATTGCAGTAATCGACGGAAAAATTTCTTACACAGGCGGATTGAATCTTGCAAATGAATATTTCAACTTTGGGCAAAACAAGTTTTCATACTGGAAAGATTCCGCAGTAAAAATCCGTGGAAACGCGACAAAAACTTACACCGCGCTTTTTCTGCAAATGTGGAATCTTGCAAAGTTTCCAGAAAAGAAAGCGAATAAAAGCTACGAAAAATTTTTTCCAGCAGTAAAAGAAAATTTCAGCGAAGGACTTTTAATTCCTTATGCCGATAATGCTTACAACGAAAAAGACATCGCGGAAAATATCTGCCTCTACATTTTGTCAAAGGCGACAAAAAATGTCTGCATAACAACTCCGTACATTATAATCGACAACCAGCTTAAAAGCGCGCTGATTTTTGCGGCAAGCAGAGGAATAAATGTTTCGCTTATTGTTCCTTCCAAGCCTGACCATTTTTTGACATTCTGCATCGGAAAAACTTTTTTAAAGACGCTTGTTGAAAACGGAGTTCATGTTTATCTTTATTTGCCGGGATTTATACATTCAAAGCTTTTTACAAGCGACGGAAAAATAGCAACCGTAGGCTCGATAAATCTTGACTACAGAAGCCTTTTCCATCACTTTGAAGACGGACTTCTTATTTACAAGAAATCCGTTATAGAAAAAATTCAGCGTGACATTGAACTTACAAAACTTTCGTGCAAAGAAATGACTTTGGACGACTACAAAAAACTTCCGCTGATTGTAAAAATGCTTGGAAGAATTTTCAGAATATTCGCGCCGCTAGTTTAAAATTTTCAGCTTTGAATCCACCATTCGTAAAGCCTTGTATCGCTGTTAAGCTCTGGATGAAAACTAAGCGCAGTTTGATTTTTAAATTTTGCGGCAACAATTTTTCCATCGACTTTTGAAAGAACTTCAACATCTTCCCTTGCACTTTCAATATAAGGCGCGCGGATAAAAGTCATCGGAATTTTTCCAAGATTCTCAAAATTTTCTTCTGTAAAAAAACTTCCAAGCTGCCGGCCATAAGCATTTCTTTTTACGCAAACCGGCATTGTTCCAAAATGCACGCGCGAATCATTTTCAATTTTTTCAGCAAGAAGAATAAGACCTGCGCAAGTCGCAAGAACTTTTATTCCAGATCCAATGCGTTGCTTTAACGGCTCGAACATTTCAAGCTCATGCAAAAGTTTTCCCTGCACTGTGCTTTCTCCGCCCGGAAGAACAAGAGCGTCAAAATCTTTTTCCAAGTCTGATTTTTTTCTAAGCTCAAAGCAAGGCACGCCCAAAGATTCAAGAATTTTCTCATGCTCTAAAAACGCGCCTTGAAGTGCAAGCACCGCCGCTCTCATTTTCCGCGCTCTGCCATAAGAATGGCGATTTCACTTTCATTGATTCCAACCATAGCTTCGCCCAAATCTTCTGAAAGCTGGGCAATAAGTTTTGCGTCGTTGAAATTTGTAACAGCTTTTACAATTGAAGCCGCTCTTTTCTTTGGATTTCCTGACTTGAAAATTCCAGAGCCTACAAAAACTCCTTCCGCGCCAAGCTGCATCATAAGAGCCGCATCAGCAGGAGTCGCAACGCCACCCGCCGCAAAATTCACAACAGGAAGCTTTTTGTTTTCATGCACAAATTTTACAAGCTCATAAGAAACCTGAAGAGTTTTTGCTTCTTCATAAAGCTCGTCTTCACGCATAGAAACGATTCTTGAAATTTCAGAATTCATTTTTCTCATGTGGCGGACAGCCTGAATTATGTCTCCAGTTCCCGGCTCGCCTTTTGTTCTAATCATTGACGCGCCTTCGCTGATTCTTCTTAACGCTTCTCCCAAATCTTTTGCGCCGCATACAAACGGAACTTTAAAATTTTTCTTGTTGATATGATAAACATCATCGGCAGGAGAAAGAACTTCACTTTCATCAATATAGTCAATTTCAATTGCTTCCAAAATCTGCGCTTCCACAAAATGCCCGATGCGACACTTTGCCATTACAGGAATTGAAACCGCTTCCTGAATTCCTTTTATCATTTTTGGATCGCTCATTCTGGAAACGCCGCCCGCAGCTCTTATGTCCGCCGGAATCCGCTCAAGAGCCATTACCGCGCAAGCTCCAGCCTCTTCCGCAATCTTTGCCTGCTCTGGAGTTGTAACGTCCATAATCACGCCGCCTTTAAGCATCTGGGCAAGATTTTTATTCAATTCATACTGTTTTCCTGATTCCATATTTTTCCTCGCATAATTTATTTGTAAAGAAACTAGCAAAAATCTGGTATGATATAAATATTCAGTTTTATTAAATTTTAATAATACCAGTTGAAATTCATTTTCCGCAAAAAAATCCCCGGAAATCTATAAAAGAAAACCGGGGGAAACCTTAGTTAAAGAAAATTATTTCAATGCATTGAAGCCATTTTCCAAGTCGGCAATTATATCGTCGATGTGCTCAGTTCCAATAGAAAGACGGATTGTATTCTGGGCAATTCCTTGGTCTGCAAGCTCCGCATCAGAAAGCTGGCTGTGAGTTGTTGAAGCCGGATGAATAACAAGCGATTTTACATCCGCAACATTTGCAAGCAAGCTGAAAATTTTCAGGCTGTCAATAAATTTCCATGCTTCTTCTTTTCCGCCTTTAATATTGAAAGTAAAAATACTTGCGCCGCCGTTCGGAAAATATTTTTCGTAAAGCGCATGGTCAGGATGTTCCGGCAACGAAGGATGATTTACTTTTTCAACAAGCGGATTATTTTTCAAATACTCAACAACTTTCTTTGTGTTTTCAACATGGCGTTCAATTCTAAGCGACAAAGTTTCCACACCCTGAAGAAGAAGGAAAGCGTTAAATGGAGAAATCGCAGCTCCTGTATCACGAAGCAAAATCGCGCGGATATAAGTTGCAAACGCGGCTTTACCAGCAGCCTTGGCAAACGAAACTCCATGGTAGCTTGGATTCGGTTCTGAAATCCACGGATAGCGGCCGGATTTTTCCCAGTCAAAATTTCCTGAATCAACAATAATTCCGCCAAGAGTTGTTCCGTGTCCGCCGATAAATTTTGTTGCGGAATGCACAACAATATCCGCGCCATGTTCAATCGGGCGAATCAAATACGGAGTTCCAAACGTGTTGTCAATTACCAGCAGAAGTCCGTGCTTGTGCGCAATTTCTGCAATAGCGTCAATGTCAGGAATGTCAGAATTCGGATTTCCCAAAGTTTCAATGTAAACAGCTTTTGTATTAGGCTGAATCGCATTTTCAAGCTCGGAAAGATTGTGCGCGTCAACAAAAGTTGTCGTTATTCCGTAAAGCGGCAAAGTGTGGGCAAGCAAATTGTAGCTTCCGCCGTAAATTGTTTTTTGCGCAACGATATGCTCGCCTTGTTTTGCCAAAGCCTGAATCGCATAAGTTATGGAAGTCGCGCCGGAAGAAACTGCAAGAGCCGCAACTCCGCCTTCAAGAGCCGCAATTCTTTTTTCAAAAACATCCTGTGTTGAATTCGTCAGGCGTCCGTAAATGTTTCCAGCATCCTTTAAACCAAAACGATCCGCCGCATGCTGTGAATTATGAAATACATAGCTCGTTGTCTGATAAATTGGAACAGCCCTTGAATCTGTAGCCGGGTCAGCGTTTTCCTGTCCTACGTGAAGTTGAAGCGTTTCGAATTTGTAACTCATATTTTCCTCCAAGCAAAGTTTTATTTTCTGAGGAAAGAATAGCAAATTTCAAAAGGCATGAATAATATTAAATTTTTATGCGGAGATATAGATTTCGCTTATAACAACTTATGCTTTCAAATAAGACTTCAGCTGCTCAATATATTCTTCGCCTGTCTTTGAAAGAATTATATTTTTCTTTAGAATATATCCGATTTCCATTACGCTGTTCGGGTTTTCCTTGTCAGACTTAAAAGGAACCGCAACAAAATCAGAGCCGTTCAGTTCTTCGCAAATTATTCCCGAACAAAGAGTGTATCCGTTCAAGCCGACCATAAGATTTAAATTTGTGGCGCGGTCGCTTGTCTTGATTGTTTTTGGATATTCGTTTTCCGTGAGAATTTCCTCTGCAAAATAAAACGAGCTGTTTCCGCCCTGGTCAAAAGAAAGACACGGATAATCTTTTAGCTCTTCAAGAGAAATTGAAGTTTTTTTTGCCAGCGGATGATTTTTCCAAAGATAAACATAAGCCTTGCAGTCAATAAGTTTTTCAAAGACAAGATCGTTTGCATTTAAAATTTTCTTGATTGCCTTTCTGTTGAAATCGCTCATATAAAGAATTCCGATTTCGCTTTTCTGAGTCGCAACATTTTCGATTACATCAAGCGTCTTTGTTTCAAAAATTGAAAATTCATATTCTGAAGTTCCGAATTTTTTTACAAGCTCAACAAAAGATTTTGTGGCAAAAGAATAATGCTGGCACGACACGCTGAATTTTTTCTTGCGCTGAAATCCTTCCCCGAATTTTTCCAAAAGATTTTCGTACTGCGCATAAATCTGCCGGGCATACTGAATAAATTCCTTTCCGTCTTGCGTCAAAGAAATTCCCTTGCTTGAACGGTTGAAAATTGAAATGCTGAATTCCTTTTCAACTTCCTTTATCGCTGACGTAAGCGAAGGCTGTGAAACATAGAGATTTTCCGCCGCCTTGTTCAAAGAGCCAGATTCCGAAACACCTATAATGTAATGAAGCTGCTGCAATGTCATAAAAATATCCTAAATATAAATTCTAAAATCGATATAAAAACTAATAGTTGTTCGTTTTACAAACTAACGATAGTTCTAACTTAAAATTTTAAACATTTTTCAAACTTCCGTTAGTTAATTTCTGTAAAAAACAGTTGCATCCTTCCCAAATATCATTAAAAGTTTCATCAAAATTTCCTGTATACCAAGGATCGGCAATGTTTCCGGGCCGCGAAGTAAAATCAAGCAAAAGAAAAACATTTTTATTAAAACTGCTTCCCAAAATCCGCTGAATATTTTTTAAGTTAAAACTGTCCATTCCAATTATAAAGTCGTATTTTTCAGCATCAGATTTTTCCATTTGAACGGCTTTATGCGGAAAAACAGGAATTCCCTGCTGCGCAAGTTTTTTCAAAGTTCCAGGATGCGGCGAATTTCCAATTTCTTCCGTGCTTGTAGCTTTTGATTCAATTAAAAAATCATTTTCAAGCCGGGCATTTTTTACAAGAAATTTCATTACAAATTCAGCCATTGGAGAACGGCAGATATTTCCGTGGCAAACAAAAAGAATTTTTATCATACTTCTATTCCAGAATCGTAATTTCTACACGGCGGTTTTTTGCTTTTCCTTCAGGCGTTGAATTGTCCGCAATCGGTTTTGTTCCGCCAGAGCCTTTGCAGATAAATTTTTCACGCGGAATTCCTCTTTGAATCAAAGCGTTTGCAACAGAATTTGCGCGCTCAACAGAAAGCTTCATTTCGCCCTTTTCATAGCCAACGCTCGCCGTATGTCCTTCAACAAGAAACATCTGATCGGGAACTTCTTTTAGAACCTGCGCAATTTGATCCAGCCGCTCATTTTCTCCAGGCAAAAGTTCCGCGCTGTCCGGCTTAAAATTCAAATTTTGCATCGTAAGGCGGATTCCAGCCGCAGTGTTTTCAACAATAACTTTTTTTTCAGACTTTGAATTTGAAGAAGGAGAATTTTTTCCTGCTGAAATTTTCGACTGAATTTCATCCGCGGAATTCTTTTTTTTCTGAGGCTGATTTTTTGTTTTTCCAGAGCCAATGCCATTCGTTTTTGTCCCAGAAGTTTGATTTTCATTTTTTGCAATTTTCTTTTCAGCGGAAGAATTATTTTTTCCTGAATTCGAGCCAGATTCAAAATCATTATTTTTCATTGAGCCACTAGATTTTTTTTCGCTGTCAATCCAGCTGCTTTCGTTCACGGGCTTTTCAAGAATTTCTTTAAGTTCTTTTTCCGAAACAGAAGCTACACGCTGCAACGCCGGAATAAGCTTGCTTTTGTCGTAAGCCGGCGGATATTCCGTGAACATTGAAATCGAGCCTTTAAACGAATAGCTGTTGCCGTCATTGTAAATAAAAGTTTCATCAACCATGTCGCGGACAACAAGAGCATTTCCGCTTTTTTTGCTTACGTACATTGTCGCTTTGTGGCTTCCTTGCGCTGACTTCAAATCCTTGTCGCCTGCAAAATCCCAGTAAGAAATTCCGTAGCGAGTTGCCCATTGCGCGCTAAAAACGTAAACTTCCTCTCCGTGAAAAAGTTCATCTTTAAGATAAGTGTATTCAACTAAAATCGGAAGCTTTGTAAAAATTCCTTTGTTAAGCGGATCAACAACGCGCTCAGCTTTTGCCTGCCATTTGTCTCCAATGCTTATGCGCTGATTTGTAAAAGCCGGAAAACTTCTAAAAGACGGATAGCCGTTGTCAACAATCATTGTAAGCTCTCCGTCTGAAGAAATTTTAAAGCTTGAAGGAACTGCTCCGTTTATGCCAAGATTCACTTCTCTTGAATTCCGCTTTGTGGCTTCGTCTATAAAAAAACTTCCGTCATAATATCTGTCTGAAAATTTTCCGCCGGAAGGAACAGAAGTTGGAGCAATAAACGAGCGGACTTCCCGGCTAACAAGTCCAGTATATTTTCCATTATCGTAGCGTCTTACATCGGTACGCTCAATATAAACATAGCTTCCACTTCCGTTATATTTTAAAAGCACATTCTGGCAAAAAGCATTTTGAAAAAACAAAAAAAATACTGCTGACAAAAAAATTTTCTTCATATTTAAATTATCGGCAGTAATGACACAATCTTTCATTTTTTATAGAATAGAATTTATGTCAGAAAAAAATGCAGCTTTAATAAGAACACATCTTCCTGGATTTTACAAAACACTTTTTTCACTTGCACTTCCAATTACTCTTCAAAACTTAATGCAAGTTTTTGTAAACATGCTAGACACAATCATGGTGGGCCAGCTTGGAGCCGCGGAAATCGCATCAGTAGGACTTGGAAATCAAATTTATTTTATACTGAACATGATTCTTTTTGGAACATCTTCTGGCGGCGCGATTTTTATTTCTCAATTCTGGGGAAAAAATGATATAAAGGGAATTCAAAAAACGCTAGGAATAATGCTCGGATTTTCAATTTTTGTTTCCATTGCTTTTACAATAGCGGCTTTGTTCATCCCAGAATTTTTAATCAGCCTTTATTCAAAAGATCCAGTTGTAATTCAGTATGGCGCAAAATATTTAAAATATGTTGCAATAAGCTATATTTTTCTTGCAATAACTTTTCCATTTGAATTCGCATTCAAAAGCACAAACCATGCATACCTTCCGATGATATGCACAACAATTTCAATTATCTTGAACGCGGTTTTCAACTATATTTTTATATTCGGACTAAAAACTGAATTTTTTATAATTGCGCCAATGGGAGTTGCCGGAGCCGCAATCGGAACTGTAATTTCAAGAGCAGCTGGAACTTCTGTTCTTTTGATATATTCATCTGTGAAAAAATTTGAAATCCTAGGATCTTTAAAAAACTATTTTTCTTTCAGTAAGAAATTCGTTTTAAAATATATTTCAGTCGCATTGCCAGTACTGCTAAACGAAACCGCTTGGGGGATGGGAATAACATTTCAGAACTCCATTTTCGCGCATACAGGAACAGACGCAATTGCAGCATTCAATATAACAGGAACAATTTCTCAGCTTACTTGGGTTTTCTTTATAGGAACAGGAAACGCAGCCGGAATAATCCTTGGCAAAAAAATCGGAGCCGGAAATTTTGAAGAAGCTAAACTTTACACTTACAGATTCGCCTGGTTTCTTCCATCTTGCGCAGCTTTAATCGGACTTTTCCTTTATCCGCTTTCATCAATGCTTCCGTATATTTTTAATGTGGATTCTTCAATTCTCTTGCAAGCAAAAAAAATGCTTATAGAACTGATTTGTTTTTATCCGTTCAACGCATTCTGTATGTTCTTTATTGTAGGATTTTGCCGCGCCGGAGGAGACACAAAATATGCCGCGTTCCATGACATTTTCTGGATGTGGTGCGTTGCAATTCCTGCAGGATACATAGCAGCTTTTGTTTTTAATCTGCCGCCAAACTTTATTTACTTGTGCTTGCTTTCAGAAGGATTTCTCAAAACGTTTGCGGGACTTTTGCGTCTTAAATCTGGAAAATGGCTCAGAGACATTACAAACTAAAAATGCCAAAAATTATCCAAGCCGCAGAAAACGAAGAATTTTTTCTCAAAGCAGAAAACTTTCTTTTGCCGCATGAAAAGATTTGCAGCCAGCTTATGCAAATGGCAATGCAAAAAAGCAAAGAGCTTTATATAATTTTTGAAACTGAAATCTTAGGCGTTTTTTATTTTTCAGAAGGCGGAATTCTTACAAGCTTTATTCCAAGGCTCACAAAAGAAACCGAAAAAGAACTTTGCAATTTTTTTTGTGAAAAGGAAATTTCCTGCATAATGGGAGAAAAAAAAGAAGCGGAAAAAATCAGAAAGCTAATTTTCAAACTGAAAAAAATTCAACCGGACGACATAAGAGAAATGCTTTTTATGGAATACACGCAAAGCAAAAATATTTCTGCGCAAAATTTGGAAATTGCAGAATGTTCCTTGCAAGACGCTGACAAACTTTTTCCGCTGCACATTTCATATACTCAAGAAGAAGTTCTGCCTGAATGGAAAAAAATAAATCTTGCGCTTGAAAGACTTAAACTTGAAAAAATTCTTCGCACACAAAAAGTTCTTGCAGTCAAAAAAGAAAATTCATTTTGCGCAAAAGCCCAGACAAACGCAATTTCAAAAAATTTTATTCAGATTGGCGGAGTTTTCACACAAAAAGAATTCCGCTCAAAGGGCTTTGCTTCAACTCTTGTAAAAAAACTTGCTGAAGAATTTCAAAAGGAAAATAAAAAATCAGTCTTGTTTGTAAACAAAAAAAATAAATCGGCAATCTGCGCATACAAGAAAGCCGGCTTTTCAGCATTCGCAAAATACGAAATGCTTTACTACAAATAAATTTATTTTTTCATTATAGCGTCAATGCTCGAAATGCAAATTCCGCGCAGACCATTTTTTTCAAGGGAATCAACGCCGCGGATTGTAGTTCCGCCCGGAGAACAAACCGCATCTTTTAAAGCTCCCGGATGAGTTCCTGTTTCAAGCTGAAGCTTTGCGCTGCCAAGCATTGTCTGTGAAACAATTTTATAAGCCGTCTGCCTTGAAATTCCATATTTAACAGCGGCATCCGCATAGGCCTCAATTATCAAATCCATAAATGCAGGACCGCAGCCGCTTATTGCGCCGCCAATTCCCATAAGATTTGAAGGGAGTTCTTCTATAATTCCAAGCGAAGAAAACAAATCTTTTATTTTTTCAAGCTCGCCTGCATTTAAAGAATTTTCCTTTTCAAAAAGCATCACGCCTTCTCCAACCATCGCAGGAGTATTCGGCATTATGCACTGAATGCGCACATCATTTCCAAGAATCTCATGGAACTTTTCGTAGCTCCAGCCCGCCGCAACAGAAACCAAAACTTTTCCAAAAAGCCTTTCCTTTATTCCATCAAGAACACCTTCTATCTGGTAAGGCTTGCACGCCATTATAAAAACATCGCATAAATCCGCCAAAGACAAAATGCTTTCGCACGGAACAAAGCCAAGCTCACTGGCATTTTTTTTAAGTTTTTCCTGATTCGGAGCAAAGGCAAAAATATTTTCTTTCTGGATTTTTTTTGAAGCTATAAAGCCGGACGCAATCGCCTTCGCCATGTTTCCCATTCCAATGAATCCGATTTTCATTTGCTTCCTCCCATTATCGCATTGAACAAAGCATTTTCGTCAGCTGTAAAAACAGTTGCCTTCAATTCTCCGCTGCAAAGTTTTTCCAAAGCCTTTTCTTTTTTTCCGTTCGCAAGTATGAGCGGAATTCCAGAAGCCGTTGTCTTTTTTGCCGCCTCAATCTTTGTAGAAATGCCGCCAGTTCCAAAAGAGCTTTTTCCGTTGATTGTAATCTGATTTTTTAGCTCATTGATATTTTCAACAGTTTCAACAAGAACGGCGTTTTCATTTGTCTTAGGATTGTCCGTGTAGATTCCGTCGATGTCGCTAAAAAGAATTAGCAAGTCCGCGCTCCAAAGAACAGCAGTAAGCGCGCTAAGATTGTCGTTGTCTCCAATGCAAAACTCGTCGGTCGCAACAGAGTCATTTTCATTTATAACAGGAACAACGCCCTCGTCAACAAGCGTGAACAAAGTGTTCCTTATATTCAAAGTGCGGTGGGAATCCATGAAGTCCTCTTTTGTAAGAAGAAGCTGAGCCGCATGAAGATTCTGCTTGCCGAACGATTCGCGCCACTTATCCATAAGCTCAACCTGACCGATTGCGCACAAAGCCTGCCTGTAGTGAATATCTCCCTTATGCGCCCAGCCGCTTATCGTGGAAAGTCCTGCAACCTGCGCTCCTGAAGAAACAACAATAATCTGCTTGCCCTTTGAAATCAAAGCAGCGCATTCCGACGCGAAAGTTTCCATAAAGTCCACGTTGATTGTTCCGTCGTTCTTTGCAAGCGTGTTGCTTCCGATTTTTATTACGATTTTTCTAGCTTTGTCAATAACTTCCTGCGGTGTCATAAAATTTCCCTTAAAATTGATTAATAGCCATTTAATTGTCATTGCCGTGCTTGACACCGCGATGTTTGCATAGCAAACTCGGTTAGCAATCTACTGTAATTTTTCAACAGATTATCAACCGAGTTTCTTTCAGAAACGTCGCAGGGTCAAGCACGATAATGACATTAAAATTCAATATTCAATCTTACAGAATTTATATCACATCGGAGAATTTTATAAAAGAAGGGAAAAATTCTTTAAGGAAAATTTTATTTTTATCTGGAATCCTTTAAAAACTTCAGGAATATTGTATTTTCCACTTGGAATTCGTCAAAAAACTCAAGAATATGGAATTTTCCTGAGGAATATGCATAAAAACTCTGGAATATCTTCTATTCCTCAATATTTATACAAATTCTTCAGGAATATACAATATTCTTGGAAAATATTATTTATTCCTGCATATTTATGCAAAAATTTTCAGGGAATAAGTCCGGCAAAGACCGGGGCAAGAATTACCGTGAGGATTCCCGCGATTCCAATCGAAAGGCCGCTCATGGCTCCTTCAATTTCGCCAATTTCAATCGCCTTGGAAGTTCCAAGCGCATGGGAAGCAGTTCCTATTGCAACTCCTTTGGCTACAGGCTCCGTTATCTTAAAAATCTTGCAGACTTGAACAGCAAAAAGGTTTCCGAGGTTTCCGGTAAGAACAACCATCACGACAATTACAGGAATTGTTCCGTTCAGCTCTTCTGTTATTCCAAGCGCAATCGCAGTTGTAATCGACTTGCCCAGAAGCGAAACATATTCCGTGTGCTCCATTTTAAACAAAAGGCAGAAAAGAAAAATCAGAACCAGATTGACCACAACGCCGCAGAAAATTCCGCACAAAACAGCAAGCCAGTTTTCCTTGAGCTTTTCAATCTGCTCGTACAAAGGAACCGCAAGGCAGACTGTCGCAGGAGTAAGAAGGCAGGCAATAAAATCCGCGCCACAAGCATAAGATTCATAAGGAATTTTTGCAATTATAAGAAAGGCAATGCACAAAACAATCGAAACAATCAAAGGACTGAACAAAAAGAATTTTGTTTTCCTGCTGATTACAATTCCAAGCGCGTAGGAAATCAAAGTTAAAAACATTCCGAAATACACTGAGTTTATAAAAAAATCTTTCATCGCTAGTTTTCCTTGGAAGCCTTTTTATTTTTTGCGCGGATTATAAGCTGAACAACATGCCCTGTGATAACCATGACGCAAAAAGTTGTAACAACGGCAATCACCACAAAGCACACTCCGTATTTTTTCATAATCGGAAACGCCGTCATAAATCCAACGCTGGACGGAACGAACATCACGGGCATCATCACAAGAAGAAAATTTGCGGCATCCTTTACCTGATGAATCTTTATGATTTTTAGCTCCAGGCACAAGAACAAAATAACAAGTCCGTAAATGCTGGCAGGAACGGGAAGGGGAATGAGAGCGTTAAGAATTTCTCCGATAAAAGAAATTGAAATTATAAGTGCAAACTGAAGCGCGTATTTCATTTTTCCTCCAATAATAAATATTTCAAGCAAATTTAAAGTTCTGAAATTTTTTCAATTAAAATCTGCGGAGTAAGAGCAAAGTTGTTCTTTATTTTTTTTGAAGCAAAACTGTGCGCCAAAGAAGCTGTTACCGCCGCATTCGCACAATCATATCCCTGCGCAAGAAGAGAAGCAACAAGACCTGCAAGAACATCTCCACTTCCGCCTTTTGCAAGTGAATTTCTTCCATAAGGATTAAAATAAATTTTTACTCTCCCTTCATTTTTTGACCACATTCCAATTAAAACAACCGCGCCTTTTAAAACAAGAACTGAATCTTTGAATTTTCCGCAGAAAAGTTTTACAAGCTCAATTCTTTTTTCAACAACTTCCTGAACTGAAAATTTTCCAAAACCGCAGTTTTCAAGCAGAACAGAAAATTCTTTTGGATGCGGAGTCAAAACAAAATTTCCTCGCTCTGTTAAAAGGCTTAAAATTTCCTTGTAGTAAAAAATATCAGCGTCAAGAACGCACGGAATATTTTTGTTTTCTTTTAAAAAGTCAAAATATTTTTGGAAGCCAGGATTTTTTCTTCCGAATCCGCAGCCAAGCGCAAGAGCCGTTGTATTTTCAGGAAGTTCCAAAGAAGCCATAATGTTCATAAAGCTTGAATCTTCAATCCCCACAATAGTGGCCAAGCCAGCTCCAAAAGCAAAAGCGGCATTCGCAGCAATTTTTGCAGCACCAGTTTTTTCGCCAGCAGCAACAGCAACGTGCCCGAAAGTTCCTTTGTGGACATTTTGAATTTTTCTAAACGGAAGTTTCATTTCTTCTTTTTCAAGCAGAAAAGCATCAGGAACTTCCAGAAATTCAAAATTGTTTCTGCTTATTCCAAGATTGCAGACTTTTATTTTTCCGCAGAAATCTTTTGCCTTGTCGCTGAACAGGCTAAGTTTTAAAGCTCCCATTGTGGCAGTTTCGTCAGCACGAAAAACAGTTTTTCCATTTCCGGCTGAATCAAGTCCACTTGGAACATCGCACGAAATTTTAAAGGCTTCTATTTTATTCGCGCTCTGAATAACTGCTTCTGATTCCGCGTCCAAAGGCAAATGAAATCCGCTTCCATAAATGCAGTCAACAACAACGCTAATATCAAAGCTTTTTTCTTCCACAAAAGAATCCAAATCATAAGGCGAAATAAAAGAAACGCCAAGAAGCTCCGCGCGTTTTTTTTGAACTTTAGCAATTTCCGAAGAAGGCTCGCCAATGCAGCAAACCGCCACACAAAAATCATGGCAAGAAAGTCTGCGTGCAAGAGCATAACCGTCGGCTCCGTTGTTTCCGCGTCCTGCAAGAATCAAAACACAAGGCCGGTTTATGTAACGTTCACTTTCATGGAAAACATGGGGCATAACGCAAGCTTCAAGTCCCTGCACCGCATTTTCCATCATAAGCTCTTCAGTCAAAGAAAATTTTTCGCGTGATTTTTTATCAAGAATTCTAGTGTCAAAAAAAATATTCTGCATATCAAAATTATATCATTCAAAAAAAATAAAAGAAATATTTTTACAAACTAAAAAGCAACGCAAGAATTTCTTTTTCAAGCGCAGCCGGATTTTTTTTGTCTTCCGCGGAAACTAAAAAAGTTTTTAAAGGAAGCATTGGACATGAAGAATAAAAAATTATTTTATCTGAAAACAAAACTGCTTCTTTTATTTCGTTTGCAGCAAAAATTACAGTCCGCGGATTTTCCTTTTGTCGCTCCAAAATAAATTCAATGCATTTCTTTTTTACTGAAAAATCCAAAAACTGAAACGATTCATCAAGCAAAAGAATTCCGCTTGGAAAAGCAACTGCGCGAGCAAGAGAAACACGCTGCCTTTCTCCGCCTGAAATTTTTTCCACGGAAGATTTTTCTTTTTCATTTAAACCAAAGCTATTTAAAATATTCTGCGTAATTTCTGATGATTTTTTTCTTCCAAAAATATTTAAAAGCGGAAGCTGCACATTTTGAAAAACGCTAAGGCTCAAAAACAAATTCGGAGTTTGCATTGAATACGAAACAGAAGAAAAATTTTCAGCAACAAAATTCAGCAATGTTGTTTTTCCGCTTCCGCTTGGCGCGACAATCGAAGTTATTTTTTTCTGGTCAAAATTTTCTGAGTAATTTTCAAAAATAAATTTTCCGTCATGCTCAACGCAAAAATTTTTTAACTCCACGGAAAATTTTTTTTCTAAAGAATAATGCGGAAGTTTAAAAAAATCAGACTGAAAATAAAAGTTTATAAAATTCTTGTAAAATTTTTTTAAAGCAAAAAAGAAAATCAAAAGAATTTTTTCACTTAAAAATCCGAGCAAAACAATAAAAATTGTAACAGCGAAAAGTTTTGAAATTTCAAGAACAACTTGAAAATTCTGAAGCTGGCTTCCAAGCGCAAATTTTGGAACAGAAAGAACTTCCGCGGCGGCAACAGCTTTCCAAATCATTCCGCAGGAATTTTTCATTGCGTCCTTTAAAAATTCTTTAGCGTAAGGAATTTTCAAAAATAAAAATTTCTGCATTTCTGTGATTTTAAAAATTTTGCAGACGCTTTCCATTTTTCTATCTTCAAATGAAAATCCAGAAAAAGCCGACGTAAACACAACTGGAAAAGACAAAAGCACCGCCGCAAAAACCGGCACAGAATCAGAGCCAAGCCAAAAAAGAACAATCAAAATTACAGAAACCAGCGGAACCGAGCGAATGAACGCAAGAGGAAGCTCAAAAAAAATTTTCAAGACAGAAAATTTCGTGCATAAAAAGCCAAATAAAATTCCCAAAAATGACGAAATAAAAAACGCGCAGAAAACTCTAAAAAAAGTAAAAGCCAAAGATTTAAGAAAAGTTTTTTCCGCAGCAAGAGAAAAAAAATCCGCGGCGACAGATTCAGGAGAGGGAAGAACCAAAGGAGAATCTATCGCCAGTGAAAAAAATTTCCAAAGCAAGAAAAAAAATGCAACAGAAAAAACAAAAATCTTTTTTTTATTCAAAATAAAATCCGCCGTCTGGAAGTTTTCCGCCAACAGAAGCCGGTTCAAATTCCATAAATACAGAAAGCAGTTTTTCAATTCCGTTTCTTGCCTGATTTCCTGTTTCAAAAACAAAGGCGCATTTTGGAATTGCTTTTTCTACAATTTGCGCATTTAATCCAAGCTGAAATTTTTCTACAAGCAAACCTGCTTCCTTTGGATTTTTTAAAGTCCACTCTGAAGCTTTTTTATATTCTTCAAGAAACTTTTTTACTTTTTCAGGATTTGATTTTGCAAAATTCGCATTCACGGCAATTACCGTCATTGGAAAATTTTCAATTCCAGAAAGCACAAAAAATTCCTTCTGGAAATCAACCGCCCTGAAAATATTTTTATCTTTTTCACAGGCAACAGTCGCAAACGGCTCGGGAACAACCGCATACTGAATTTTTCCCAAAATCAAAGAAGGCGCAAGCTCAGCGTTTGGAACTGAATAAGAAAGCTGAACGCTGTTTTTTGTTCCGTCAAATTTTATTTTGTTCTGCTTTAAAATATAGCGGAACATAAAATCCGGAGTTGCTCCCTGACCCGCAACAAAAATTTCTTTTCCTTTTAAATCTTTGAGTTTTTTTATAGAAGAATCTTTTGTTACAAGACTTACCATTCCGTTTCCGCAGACAGCAGCCATCACAACTGCGCCTTTATTTATGTTGTAGACTTTTGCAGCTACATTCGGCGGAAGAAATCCAATTTCAACTTCGCCCTTTATAAGTTTCGGCAAAAGAAAATTCGCGCCGGAAAAAACTTCATATTCAGCATTTTCAGAAAAATTTTCCATTAAATATGCTGAAGGAATTCCGCTCGGTCCTTTTAAAACTCCAACTTTCTGCGGAAAACAAAATGCCAGACAAACAAACAAACTAAAAAATAAACAAGCAATTTTTTTCATACAAGGCATTTTAATATTTTTTTAATTTTTATAGAAGATAAAACAAAAATTTCCACTTGAAACAAAAGATAAACTTAGATAGAATACAAAACAAGCAGTTTTTCTGCATTCGGGGTATTAGCTCATCTGGTAGAGCGATTGGTTCGCAATCAATAGGTGGTCGGTTCGAGTCCGATATACTCCATCTCTGAACAGCAACCCTTTCAGGATTTATAAAACTTTCAATCTAGGAGAGGAAATGCTTAAAAAAATCATAAAATTCTTTAAAGCACTCAATTCAAATTCAAAGCCATCGGAACTTGCAAACGCGCTCTGCCTTGGAATCATGCTTGGATTCATTCCCAAAAACAATGCGCTGTGGTTTTTAATTTTTATCTTTTTCTGCTTTGTGCGAATAAACAAAGGACTTTATTTTGTCGCAATGATTGTGGCTTCCCAGTTTGCCTGGCTCTTGGATTCAAAATTTGATTCAATCGGATTTTACATCTTGAACTACGCGCCGTTGACAAAAACTTTTTCCACGCTGATTGATATTCCGTTTGTCGGATTTACAAAATTCAACAACACAATTGTAATGGGTTCTTTTGCATTTTCTCTTCTTATTTATATTCCATGTTTTATATTCGGAATCGCATTTGTAAAACTTTGGCGCAAATATGTTTCTTCACTTTTTGCACGCACGCCACTTGCAAAAGCCATCGCAAAGCTTCCGTTTGCTGAAAAAATCACAAGCCTTATTACACAGGACGACACTTTATGAAAAAAAACAAAGTCAAAAAAGAAAAACTTGTTTCAGCAAGAAAACTTCCTGGAATATTTAAGAAAACCTATTCGCCAAAAAAACTTGAAAATAAAATTTACAAGAAAATTTTTATTCCTTCCGACCTTGAGCTTATAAAATCGATTTTTGAACCGAATCCAAAAAAAGAAGGAAAACTTTTTGTTCCGCGCGACAAGCAAATTTCAAAACGCCAGCTAAAAAAATTCAAGGCAATCGCAAAAGAAATCAAAAGGCAAAAAGCTTCATTTAAACTTGTTCCTTTCGCCGCAACAATTGCAATAATCGCAGCCGCAGTTCTTCTTTTTATTTCGTTTAAAAATGTAATCGCAAAAAAAGCTATAACCGGCGCAATGCAATCTGCCTTTGGCGCGAAAACTGAACTTTCTTCTGTAAACGTCGAGCTTCTTGGAGCAAGCGTAACTATAAAAAATCTTGAGCAGGCAAACAAAAATTCGCCGATGAAAAATTTGTTTCAGGCTGACAAAATCGAAATCAAATTTAATTTGACACAAGCCTTGCGCGGAAAATTCGATGCTGAAAACATTGAGCTTTCAGGATTCGCAATAAACACAGAAAGAAAAACTTCCGGTGAGCTTCCTAAAAAAGAAAAAAAACAGAAAGAGAAAAAACAAAAGTCCGAAAATTCATTTGACTTTACAGAAAAAAAGAACGAAGCTCTTAATGCCGCAAAGAATTCAATACAAGAAGTTTTTGCAGAATACAATCCGCAGAACATAATAAACGACCTCGAAGGAAATTTAAAATCTCCAGAAGCCGCAAAGCAAGTTCAGGCAGAAGCTGAAGCTCTTGTTTCAAAATGGAAAAACAAGCCGGAAGAACTTGAGTCTCAAGTAAAAGACCTTGACCAAAGCGTGCGTTCAGTTCTCAACACTGACTGGGGAAAAATAGATGACGTTGCAAAACTAAAACAAGCAATCGAAAATGTAACCGGCGCAATGGAAAAAAGCAAATCGCTTACAAAAAACATTCAGTCAACCGCGAACGATGTAAAATCTGATTCTAAAAAAATAAACGCGCTTTCTTCGCAAGTAAAAGACGCAATCGCCTCGGACAACGCGCTCGTAAACAAGCAGCTTTCAAAAATCACTTCGTTTAAAATTTCAGACGGAAAAAAGATTTTGGGCAACACATTAGACAGCGTTTTCTATTCAATGGCAGGCGATTATTATCCATATATAAAGCAAGCCGCAGATTACGCTCTTCAAGCAAAAGCCTCCTCTTCAAAATCAGAAAAACCTAAAAAAGAAAAGAAAGAAAAAAAACAGGCATTTACAAGAGCAAAAGGAACTGACATTTACTGGAAGCAGGACAGAATTCCAAAATTCTTAATTGAAAAAATAAGTTTCAGCGGACTAAATCTTGACGCAAAAGGAACAGACCTTACAAACGACATGGACAAACGCGGCGCACCTGCTTTGTTCAACGGAAGCTATTCCACAAAAAAACAGACTCACAAGGCAAATGTAATTGTAGACACAAGAGCGGAAACAAAAAATCCTTTGGTCAACGCAGATTATTCTGGCGACAACTTCCCAATCAAATTTTCAACGCCATATCTTGGGCTGAATTCAAGCACTGATGTAACTGCAAACGGAACAATCGGCGATGACGGAAGCATAACGGTCAAGGCAAAATTCAACTTGGAAAATATTTCATTTTCTTCTGAAAGTTTCGAGCCGAAATTCGCATACAATCTTTACAAAACCGCGCTTTCAAACATAAAAGATCTTGACATGGAAGCAACCGCAATTTTCAACGGCGAAAAGAAATTCAGCATTTCAGTTAATTCCGACCTTGATAAAAAATTCATAAAAGCATTGAAGAAAACCGCAGACGCAGAAATTTCAAATCTTGTTTCAGAAGCAAAAAAAGAAATTGCGGCAAAACTGAATGAAAAAACAGGCGGCGTAACAGAAAAAATTTCAGAATTCGTGAACATCGAAAACGGAATAAACCGCCAAAGCGTAAACATGGACAAACTGAATTCGCTTCTTGAAAAAAAGAAAGCCGAACTTCAAAAGCAGCTTGAAGACAAAACAAAATCCGCAGCAGAAAAAGCTTTAAAAGACGCAGGTATTTCAATTCCAGAAAATGAAAAGCTTAACAATGCGCTTGAAAAAGGAGCAAATTCTCTAAAAGGATTTTTAAATAAAAACTAATAAAACAAAAAAACAGAATCTATTGACTTTCTAGGCCGAAAAACTATATAAATATGGGGGGGGGTAAAAACACAAGAGTTTTTCAAAATTAGGAGGAAAACAACATGAGTTCTGAAGATTCTGTTCAAAAAACTGTTATTCCAGAGGACAACAGCCCGGCAACGCTGCTATGTCTTCTTTGCGTTTCTGTCGTGCCTTTTATAATCGGTCCTGTTTATATGATTATGACAGGAATTCTTACGCCCCATGAAGTTTCCATTGCTTTAACTTATCCATTGTGCATTTTCAGCCATCTTTTGGCTTTTATACTTCCGATTGCTTACACAAATATTCTTGAAAAAAAATTAAGATCTTATGACGGAACAGAGCAGTCAAAAAAATCCTGCAACAATTATATTTCACTTTCAAGAAAAATAATCGTTGGCTACAATATTTTTCTTTCTATATTTGTTCCTTCTACAATCGCAAAGTCTATCAGTGCGCGCGGACTTAGTTTTTCAGCATTTGAAAATCAGGAATCTTATCTTTCTCTCACGCTGATTTATCTGGGCTTAATCTGCCTTTATAGCATTGCCTTCTATACAATGTACAATTCTTTCCTTGAAAGAAAAATGCATTATCTTCCTTTTGATAAGACAAATATGACATCTTCAAATAAAGAGCGTCTTATTTTAATGACAACTTTGAATTTAATAGGCTCCTTCCTTCTTTTAAATGGCTCAATGTCAGTTCCTAAGCTTATGGAGCAAGACAAATTCATGGAATTCCTTGCAATTCTTATTCCTATTGAAGTTCTTTCAATTATAGCAATTGCAATTACGACAGTAACAAATACAAAGGACATTGCAAAGAACCTTGACGCTGTAAACGAAGTCATTTATTCTCTTGCTCACAAAAACTATCAGATGCAGCCGATTCCAGTTGTTACAAGAAACGAATTCGGACTTCTTACAAACAACTTGAACAGAGCATTTAAAGCCGTAAAGGAAATTTTCTCTGAAATAAACACAAATGTTGCTTCAACGCTAACAGTTTCAAAGGAGCTTGCAGGAAACATTGACAATTCCGTAACTGAACTTTTGGACGCAAAAGATATTGCAAATTCTGTAAAAACAGAAATGACAAATCAAGTTGCCGGAGTAGAGGAAGCAAACGCAACTGCAAATGAAATTATTCAGCACATCCGTCATTTGAATAACGAAATTGAAAACCAGACTTCAGCAATCACGCAGTCTTCCGCCGCAATTGAAGAGATGGTCGCAAACGTTGACGGCGTAACAAATATTCTTAAAAAGAACAATCAGACAACACAGGATCTTGAAGCCGCAGCAGACAGCGGAATGAAAAAAGTTCAGGAAGCTTCTGACTTGTCAAAAGAGGTTCTTTCAAAGTCAACGCTTCTTCTTGACGCCAGCAAAATCATTCAGGATATTGCAAGCCAGACAAGCCTTCTTTCAATGAACGCCACAATCGAAGCCGCCCACGCAGGAGACGCAGGAAAAGGATTTGCCGTTGTTGCCGAAGAAATCAGAAAACTTGCGGAACAGACAGACACTCAGTCTAAGTCTATCGAAAAAGACCTCAAGGCGCTTTCCGAATCAATTGCCGCGGTTGCAGACAACACAGAAAATGTTCTAAAACAGTTCAATGTAATCTATCAGCTTTCACAAAAAGTAAAGCACGAGGAAACTGTTATTTCCAACGCAATGACAGAGCAAACAGAAGGAAACAAGCAGATTCTTGAGGGAATCGGGCTTATCACTGATTCAACAAACTCTGTAAAAGACGGAGCAAGCGAAATGCTTCACGGCGGCGAGCAGATTGTAATTGAAATGGAAAACTTGAATAAGGCAACTCTTGAGACAAACGAAAAAATGGACAACATCAACCAAAGCCTTAACAACATAAACAATACAATTTCAACTGCAAAAGACCACGTTTCAAAGAACACAGAAGGCGTTGAAAAACTTAGCGGCGAAATGAGCAGCTTTAAGTTCTAATATAAATTCTATAAGCACAAAAAAAATCCCATGGGATAATTCTCATGGGATTTTCATTTTTTATGCTTTATATTTTGTCATTATTGGGCTTGACCCGACAATCGAATGAAAACTATATTTCAACTTCGCCTTGATAGCACATTTTTGTGTTTCCTGTGAGCAAGACAGTTTCGCCAGTATATTTTACAATCAGATTTCCGCCGCGGACTTTTACAGTTATATCCTGATTTATTGGAGAAAATCCGTTTATAACAGAAGCAACTGCCGCCGCGCAAGCTCCAGTTCCGCAAGCCAAAGTTTCGCCGTTTCCGCGCTCCCAAGTACGCATCTTAAGTTCGTTCGGACCAACAACACGCACAAATTCTGTGTTTGTTTTTTCCGGGAAAACTGAATGGCTTTCAAACAAAGGTCCGATTTTTGCGACAGGCTCTTTATCCACAAACTTGCTGAAAACAACACAATGAGGATTTCCGACATTTACGCAGGTAACTCTGTATTCATTTTCCGCAACAATCAAAGGCGCATTGACAACAGCTTTCTTTGGAAGAACAGCATTGCTATTTTCATTAAAGCCGCAATTTGCAACATCAACAGCAACCAAAGAAGTCGGAATTTCTTCACTTGCAAAAAGAGGTTTTCCCATGTCAACTGTAACAGAAGTAACTTTTCCGTTCTGCTTATACAAAACCAAAGTTTTTACTCCGCTGCCAGTTTCAATTGTGATTTTTTCAGTTGCGTCGGTTTTCTTTCCGTGCTTTTCCTGAATTCCTTTTATGTTGTTGTCGTAAAGATATTTTCCAACACAGCGGATTGCATTTCCCGCCATCTTTCCTTCAGTTCCGTCAAGATTGAAAAAGCGCATCTTTGCATCGGCAATTTTGCTTTCCTCAATAAGAACAAGAGAGTCTGCGCCAATTCCGCCGTTTCTTCTGTCGCAAAGACGAACCGCAAGTCCAGCAGGATTTTTTACAACCTGATTCATTGCATTTATAACAATGAAGTCGTTTCCAGTTGAATCCATCTTGTAGAAAGTAATTTTTTGCTTTTCTTCTCTAAGCTGATTTATATCCACAAGCTCAACGTTTTCAGCCGTATACTTTGACTTTAGACAGTTCGCAATGGCATTTGCCGTATCAATTGCAGTAAGACACGGAATATCGCGCTCAACAGCATGGCGTCTCATGCGGACAGAATCTGCGCGCGGATCTCTTCCTTTTGCAGAAGTTGAAATCACGTAGTCAACTTTTCCAGAATCAAGCAAAGACAAAAGATTGTCGTTTGGATTTTCATGGATTTTATTTACAACTTCAACTTCCATTCCAAAGTCGCTGATTGTCTTTGCATTTCCTTCTGTAGCGTAAAGCTTAAATCCCATGTCATAGAATTTCTTCGCCAAGTCCGGAAGCTCATAGCGGTCAGTTTTTCTTACGCTGAATAAAACTCCGCCGCTTCTTTTCATATTGTAGCCTGCGCCAATCAAGCCTTTGAAAATAGCCTCTTCCATTGTAGAAGCAATTCCCAAAACTTCACCAGTGGATTTCATTTCTGGACCAAGATGAGTATCAACGTCCATCAGTTTTTCAAAGCTGAAAACAGGAACTTTGACTGCAAAATACGGAGGCAAACGGTAAAGTCCAGTTCCAAATCCCATGTCCTTTACTTTTTCACCAAGCATTGCACGAACAGCCAAATCAACCATAGGAACATTTGTAACTTTTGAAATGTAAGGAACAGTGCGGCTTGAACGCGGATTCACTTCAATAATATACAAATCGTTGTTGTAAATAAGATACTGAATATTTACAAGACCTTTTGTTCCAAGCGCCAAAGCAAGTTCTCTGGACTGATTTATAATTTTTTCACGCAGAATGTCATTTAAATTCCAGCTTGGATAAACCGCAATTGAATCTCCTGAATGAATTCCTGTGCGCTCAATATGCTCCATTATTCCCGGAATAAGAATATCTTTTCCGTCGCAAATCGCATCAACTTCAAGCTCTGTGCCCATCATGTACTGGTCAATTAAAACCGGATTTTCAATTCCCTGAGCAAGAATAATTTTCATGTATTCCTTTACATCGTCGTCGTTAAAGGCAATAATCATGTTTTGACCGCCAAGAACGTAAGACGGACGCAAAAGAACAGGGTAGCCAAGTTTTTGAGTTGCTTCCAGAGCTTCTTCTTCTGTAAAAATTGTAAGTCCTTTTGGACGGTTTATATTCAGTTTTGCGCAAAGCTCTTCAAAACGCTCTCGGTCTTCAGCAAGGTCGATTGAATCCGCGCTTGTTCCCAAAATACGAATTCCCTGGGAATCAAGAAACTTTGTAAGCTTAATTGCAGTTTGCCCGCCAAAAGCAACAACAACTCCAACCGGCTTTTCTGTGTTAATAACTCCCATAACATCTTCTGGAGTAAGCGGCTCAAAGTAAAGACGATCGCTTGTATCAAAGTCAGTAGAAACAGTTTCCGGGTTATTGTTAATTGTTACAACATCGTATCCAAGCCGTTTTAAAGCCCACACGCACTGAACAGAAGCGTAATCAAATTCAATTCCCTGACCAATGCGAATCGGACCTGAACCAAGAACAATAATTGTTCCCTTTGAAGATTTCTTTCCTTTTTCTTTGCGCTCATCAAGGAAAATACGGGCTTCATTCTGAAAATCATAAGTTCCATAGAAATACGGAGTTTCCGCATTGAATTCTCCTGCGCAAGTGTCAACCATTTTGTAGACAGCAGGAATGTGGGCAACTTTTCCCTGCTTTACAAGCTTTGCAGCTTCTTTTGCTTCCGAAAGAATTCCAGAAGCTCCTGTTATTTTTTGACCTGTAAGTTCCTGAATAACTTTGTCTGGATAACCGGCATTTTTTGCAACTTTATAAAGCTCCGGTGTAAATTCTTTTTCTCCGGCTTTGACTTTTGCAAAATCTTTTTCCATAAAAGCCAGATTTTCAAGTTTAGCAAGAAACCACAAGTCAATTTTTGTAATTTTATTAATCTGAATTATTGAAAGAATATTTCTCTTGATTGCCTGAAAAATCGCAAAAATGCGCTGATCTGTGCATTCGCCGACACGTTTTTCAATTTCCGCATCGCTCATTTCAACAAAAGACGGAAGGTTCAGGCTTTGCGCGCCAACTTCTGCTCCGCGGACAGCTTTCATAATCGCCTGCTCAAAAGTCTGGCCAATTGCCATAACTTCGCCAGTAGCTTTCATTTGTGTTCCCAAATCACGTTTTGCATAAACAAATTTATCAAATGGGAACTTCGGCATTTTTACAACAACGTAGTCCAAAACCGGCTCAAAGCAAGCCGCAGTTTTCTTTGTTACAGCATTCGGAATTTCATCAAGCGTATAGCCAATCGCAATCAATGTGGCAACTTTTGCAATAGGGTAGCCAGTAGCTTTTGAAGCAAGGGCAGAAGAACGGCTTACACGAGGATTTACTTCAATTACCGCATATTCAAATGAATTTGGATTCAACGCAAACTGGCAGTTGCAGCCGCCTTCCATTCCAAGGCTAGAAATAATATTCAAGGCCGCAGAACGAAGCATCTGGTATTCCTTATCGCTCAAAGTTACAGTAGGAGCAATTACAATGGAATCTCCTGTATGAACACCAACTGGATCAAAGTTTTCCATAGAACAGACAGTAAGAACATTTCCCGCGCTGTCTCTCATAACTTCAAATTCTATTTCTTTCCAGCCGGAAATACATTTTTCAACAAGAATCTGATGAATAGGGGAGCGGTGAAGTCCATTATGGGCAATTTCGTCCATTTCCTCGTCATTATGAACAATTCCGCCGCCAGTTCCTCCCAAAGTAAACGCCGGACGGATAATTGCCGGGTAGCCGATTTCATTCTTTACAAAATCAAGCGCATCTTCATAAGTTGTAACAACTTTAGACGGAATACAAGGCTCGCCAATCGCAAGCATTGTATCCTTGAACATCTGGCGATCTTCTGCCTTGTCAATAGTTTCCGGCTTTGCGCCCAAAAGCTTTACGCCGTGCTTTTCAAGGAATCCAGATTTTGCAAGCTCCATGCTCAAAGTAAGCCCAGTCTGACCTCCCAAAGTTGAAAGAAGGGAATCCGGCTTTTCTTTTTCTATAATACGCTGAATTGTTTCAGGAATCAAAGGCTCAATGTAAATCTGATCAGCCATGGTATGGTCTGTCATCAAGGTCGCAGGATTCGAATTCACAAGAACAACTTCAAGTCCCTGTTCCTTTAAAGCCTTGCAAGCCTGGCTTCCCGCATAGTCAAATTCCGCAGCCTGACCTATAATAATAGGACCAGATCCAATAACCATAACTTTGTGAATGTCTTTGTTAAGCGGCATAATTTTTGCTCCCGTGCCAAATATCAGTTAAAAAGAATATATTCCAGAACCCGCGAACCGCTTATTTTGCAGCTTTTTTATGCGCAGAAGTATTCTTTATAGTTTTTGCAAAGTACTTGATTGAATCAATTCTTTCAAATTTCGCCTCAAAATTCTTAAAGTAATCATGATTGTTTATAAGGCGCACAAAATCATCGAACAAAAATCCTGTATCAAGAGGACCTGAGCAAGCTTCCGGGTGGAACTGCACACTGAACGCTGGAATCTTTGTATAAGTGATTCCTTCGCAAGTTCCGTCATTTGTATTTACAAAACTCAAGACAGCATTTTTAGGCAAAGTGTCGTTTTTTACCGCATATCCGTGGTTTTGGCTTGAAATATAAACACGTCCTGTGGCAAGATATTTTACAGGCTGATTTGCGCCGCGATGCCCATATTTAAGTTTGGAAGTATCTGCACCCATTGCCAGCGCCAAAAGCTGATGTCCAAGGCAAATTCCAAAAATCGGAACTCCAGACTTTGCAATTTTTTTGATTTCTTCAATAATTTTTACATTTTCTTTTGGATCGCCAGGCCCGTTTGAAAGCATGATTCCATCTGGATTAAGCGCAAGAATTTCCTTTGCAGTAGCAGAACCCGCAACAGTAACAACTTCAAATCCTCTTTTTAAAAGCTCTCTGCGGATATTCGCCTTTGCGCCAAAGTCCCAAAGAACAACTTTTTTTCCTTTTCCGTCTCTCATGGCAATTGCAGGATCATTTTCCTTTGTGCCGTCAGAACGAACAGGAACAAATCTGTATTCCGCTGATTCTTTGAAAACGACATCAGCTGGCTCTTCTATTTTTGAAGCATTGCAAGTTACGCTTTCAACTGCATTTTTTATTTTATATGATTTGATTTTCTTTAGAAGCTTTGCTTTTTCTGTCTCGGACTTCAATGCTTTTCTGATGCTTTGGGCTTCTTCTCCATCGCCTGAAACAATAATTCCGTTCATAACGCCAGTTTCACGCAGGATTTTTGTCAAAGCCCTAGTGTCAATTCCGCATAATCCGATTATTTTCCGCGCCGCAAGAAAAGTGTCCAAGTCGTATTCGCATCTAAAGTTGGAAGGAATCTCGCAGACAGACCGTACTATGTAGCCTTTTACGTGAACATCCGCGCTTTCAAAATCCTTTGAAATAACGCCGTAGTTTCCTATTAAAGGAAATGTCTGGGTTACAATCTGACCGTAATAGCTGGGATCTGTTAAAGTTTCCAGATAGCCATTCATGCCAGTAGTAAATACTGTTTCGCCAACAACACAGCCAGTTGCGCCAAAACTTTCACCTTCAAAAACCTGTCCATTTGCAAGGAGCAAAAATGCTTTAGTAGAGTCTGTCATACTAAAATCTTAGTATACAATTTTTTTCTACTTATGTACAGATGAAGAAATTCTATTCTTTTTGAGAGTAAAGCCAAATATACTCATCAGAATTTGTTGTTTCAAAGAATAAAATCATAGATTCAGACTCTTTTATAAGTTGAATTTGAGAATCTGTTAGAAAATCAAGTTCGCTAGACAAATCATCCTCATCGATACTTTCTTTTACATAAGTTCCATCTTCTGTATAAAGCAAACAAGTTGATCTAAAACTATAAACCTCTTCACTTGTATAATAAGAAGTTGTATATTTGCCTATTCCAAGTTTTTCATAAACAGTTTTAGAAATTGTACCAGCTTCAAGCAAATAGCTTTGTTCATCATCATCGCTGTCGTTTTTGCAGCCTAAAATAGAAAACACAAGAAGTAAAGAAACCAGTACAACCGAAATTTTAGCAACATTTTTCATAAATTCTCCTAAAGAATGAAAATTATTACTTTCATTTTACCCCCCCCGGAGATTTGTCAAGTCAAAAAGCAAAATTCCTGCTATTTTTTTACATCAAAAAATATGTTGATTCAAAAAATGAAAAAATCTAAACTGTCATTATGTCAATTTCAGCTGAACTAAAAGAAAAAATTGTCTTTCTTGCGCAAAAGTACGAAACAAAAGATTTTCTGGAAAAAGATCCTTCAAAATTTATGCACAGATATAAATCCGTTAGAGATCAGGAAACTGTAGCCTTTATTGCGGCAAACATGGCATTCGGCCAAAGGGTGCAGGTTTTGTCGCACATAGAACAAATACTGGCGCAAACAGACTGTCCCTCACAATGGGTACAAAAAAAAGGGTACAGAAATTTCTTTACACAAGGAAACAAGTCATTTTACAGAATGTATACACACAACGACTTTATAGTTTTCTTTGACACTCTAAAATTAATGCTGGACAATTCTGACACCATAGGAAATTACATCTGTAACCATTACAATGGAGGATTTTTGCACGAAACAATCTGTTCCCTTTTTCCAGAAAACTGCGCCTTAATTCCTCATTCAAAAACAACTGCCGCAAAAAAAGTAAATATGCTTTTACGATGGATGGTTCGAAACAATTCACCAGTTGATCTAGGGCTTTGGAGCTCCTGGTATAAAAAAGAAAATCTTTTAGTTCCGCTGGACACACACGTAATGCAGGAAGCCACAAAAATGGGAATTCTGTCACCATCTTCTTCAGGAAAACCAAAATCTGCAACCATAAAAACCGCAATTGAGCTTACAAACGCAATGAAAGAAGTTTTTCCATCTGACCCTGTAAAATCAGATTTCGCGCTATTTGGACTTGGCGTAGACATTTGACTTTAACACAAACCTCGGATAAAATATTTATATGATAGAACTTACAAGCAAACAACGCAAAATACTTGAAAAAGCCGCCCACAATCTTGACCCGATTGTTATAATAGGCCAGAACGGAGTTACAGATTCACTTGTGCAAATGGTTTCAAATTCTCTTAAAGCGCACGAACTTATAAAAGTAAAATTCAATGAGTACAAAGAAGACCGCACTGAATACGCAAATGACATAGCTTTGAGGACAGATTCAACTCTTGTCAGAATAATCGGAAACGTAGCAATTTTCTACAAAGAAAATGAAGAGCCTTCAAAAAGAAAAATAAAGCTTAGCAAGGCGGCAAAATAATGGAAAAAATCCTCATAGAAAAACTTATAAAAAAAGCAATCGAAATGCTAAATTTCAGCTATGTTCCATACTCGAATTTTCATGTTGGAGCGGCGCTTTTAACTTCCGAGGGCGAAATATACACAGGATGCAACATTGAAAACGCTGCTTACGGACCAAGCAACTGCGCAGAAAGAACGGCAATTTTTAAAGCTGTAAGCGAAGGCAAAAAAGACTTTGAAGCAATTGCAATTGTCGGCGGAAAAAACGGAAAAATAGAAGACTTTTGCCCGCCATGCGGAGTTTGCCGCCAAGTTCTCGCTGAATTCTGCAAAAAAGACTTTGAAATAATTTTGGCAAAATCTACAGATGAATACAAAATAATGACTTTGGAACAGCTTTTGCCGGAAAGTTTCAGCTTATAATTTGCTTTTTTGAAAATCATGTTTTATAATATCTAATGCCTTTTTATGGGTACAGATAAAATTTGGAGTGGCTTTGTGAACAATTTTGAAATAAAACTGGATAAGACAAGCAAAGTAAAGCTTTATCATCAGCTTTATTTATTTTTCGTAAATGCAATCGAAAACAAAGATCTTCCAGAAGAAACAAAGCTTCCTTCAATTAGAACACTTTCAGAAGACTACAACATAAGCCGGAACACAGTAACAAAAGCCTATAGCGAACTTGAATCAAACGGCTACATTTATTCTCTTTCAAAAAGCGGATTCTTTGTAAAAAATCCAAGCAGCACAGAACCAAATCTTCATTCCAAGGAAAAAACTGAAGATGAAGGAATTCCTACAGTTGAATCAATCATAAAAGAGCGCGCAAAAGAAAAATCTGAAGAAAAAAGCGATTTTGTAACAGAAAACATTGATGCAGACAGTTCTGTTTTAAAGAATTCGGGAACTTTTATTCTGCCCGATCCTTTTTCAAATGAACAGGAAGAACAGAATTCAGTTTTAAAACTTCCTTCAGAAAATAACGAAAAAACAATTCTGACAAACACAGGCGACCTTGTAAAATCTTCACCAGAAAAAAGAAAAATACTTTCTCCAATAGAAGATTATGTTGAATCTGCAAAAACTGCGATAAAAGAAAACAAAAATCTATTGGAAGGAAACAAAATTCCAGATTTAACTGGTGAAGAGCAACTCAGAATAGCAATAGCCGCATTTTTATATAAATTTCACCATTTGGAAGTAAATCCGTCGCAAGTAGTTGTTTCCTGCAACAAAGCCGATATTTTATTTAAACTTCTTCTTTTGGACGAATTTAAAAACCCAAAAAGCAGTTTGCACGGACTTTTGCAGCTTGCAGAAAAATCAATCCGCCCAAAGGAAATAAAACCGTGCATTGCAGTTCCACAGGGATTTCATTCTTCGCTTACAGATGTGTTTTCCGCGGCAAATATAAAAACTACTGAAATTCCGTTTGACTCAAAAGAATCAATTGCAGCTTTGCTAGAAAAAAACGGAGCAACATCAGTTTTTATTTACTCAAAAAACGCAGATTCAAAGAAAAAAAAGCAGGAAATTCTTGAATGGGCGGCAAAAGAAGATTTCAGATATATAATTGAATACGACACATCTACAGAAATATCTGGCTCAGATTTTGTTTATAGCCAAGATTTTAACGGAAAATGTATTTATATTGAGAATTTTTCAAATCTGATTTCAAAATCAATAAACACAACTGCCGCGATTCTTCCAAAGAAAATTTTAGAAAGCTACAAAAATCAGTACCAAAAATTCGGATGCCCGCTTTCTGTTTTAAGTCAAATGGCAATCGCTGATTTTTTGATAAAAGACAAACTCATAAACTATTTGTCCAGCATAGAGCAAATTTAAGAACCAAATATTTCGTTTTTATGAATTCTGCCGATTTCCTCAAGGCACTTTTTTAAAGGAAAATTGTTATTTTTTCTGAATTCATTTAAGTCCACAATAAATCGGTTCATTGAAAAATGCTGATACACAAAAACTTTGTTCCAAGAACTGTACCCTTCATATTGCTTTTTCAATTCATCTCTGTACCCATTGAAAATTCCATTTTTTTTAAGTTCGGAATATCCAACAAGCCACAATTCAGGAAATTCATCTTCAGCATTGGAAAAAAGTCCATTGTGAAGTTCAAAGGCAAGCTGAGCCATTTTTTTCTGGCTTTCATTTATAAGATTTACAATTTCTTTGCTTCCATTTTTTAAAATATATTTTAGCTGAACGGTTTTTGCAGTATGAACAGGCGTTTTATTCAAAATCAAAACATTTTTTCTAAAATCTGTACCCAATTCTGAATTGCGCCTAAAAAATCCTTCTGCAATTCTTCCGCTTTGCCCGACCAAATATTTTTGATTAGAAGCCAGTTGCTCTTCTTTTCCTGGGTTGTCTCCAATAACAATGAAATTTATTTTGTCTGTTTTTTGAACTTTATCATAAGCCTTGTTGTAGACGATTGAAGTTTCCAAGCTGTAATCTGGAGTGTCTTTTGCAGATTCCTTTTGCAATGGGTACAGTTCACTTGAAAACTGGCTCCATTGATTGCAAAGATTTTTAAATTCATCTCTAAATTTCAAAAAAACATTCCATTGAGAATCATTCATTTTTACCGCTCCACACTTTTTCGCATGAGTATTCCATCAGATTTTATTCCGCCAGAAGAAAAAAAATTCTGTATCCGTCCATATTCTATAAAACCGCATTTTTTATATATGTGCAAAGCCGGAATCCAAATTTCATTTACCAAAAGCACAATTTCTTTTATCTGCGGAAATGATTTTATAATTTTTTCTACGCTTTCACTAAAAAATCTGTACCCCAAACCGTTTCCTTTGTACTCATTTAAAATTGCTATAGAACTTACATATAAAACTGTACCCTCTTTTTTATGATTTTTCAATGCTGAATGATTTAAAGAAAAGCAACTGTCACCTTTTTGAGGTACAGAATTCCACAATTCAGAAGAAAAATATCCAATTGCTTTGTTTTTATCTTCTAAAATAAAAAATCCATCAGAAAATGATTCTATGCGCTCAAGGAAAACATCTTTATTTTCCTGAATTTTTTCTGCAAATGCTTCTTTTTCAATGTTCATAATAGCATTTATATCAGATTTCGCGGCTTTTCTTAAAATTTCCATTAGAACCTCTTTTACTCAACATAAATTTACTGAATTTTCCACCAATTGTGGAAAACTTGTGCAAATTCATGTGCATTTAAAGGGAATTTTCCACAGATTTATGTGCAAAACTCTTAAATTTTTGTGGAAAACTTGGTATAAAAAAGTGAATAAATGACTTTTCCACAATAAATAAAAAAAGCACGCTGCTGTTAACAACGTGCCTGTTGATTTTCAAAAAATTTATTTAATCTTTACAAGCTCAATATCAAATGCAATATAAGCGCCGCCAGGAATTACGCCAGGATAACCTCTGTCTCCATAAGCCAAGTCAGAAGGAATTACAACCGTTCTTTTTTCGCCGAGCTTCATATCCTGAACCATAATATCAAATCCCGGAATCATTTGACCTGCTCCAGTTTGGAATTCAAGCGGACCTCTGCCTTTTGACTGATCAAAAACGCTTCCATCCACTAAATATCCTTTGTATTCTGTTGCAACTGATTTTCTTGAACCACATTTATCTCCAGTGCCTTCTTTTGTTACTTTATAGTAGATTCCATTTTTGTCTTTTTCAAAGCCCGGAAAATTTTTTTCAACTTCTGCAATTTTTGAAGCATTTGCTTTTTCTTTTGCTTCCAATGCTTTTTTTTGAGCTTCTGCAGCAAGTTTATCAAAATCAGATTGCGTTGCAGTGAATTTTTCAGCTTCCGCGCCTTGACGAATAATTTTTACGCTTTTAATTTCATCATCCTTCGCAATTGCATTTACTGTAGCCTGACTTGCCTCGTCAACAACGTGTCCAAAAATTGTATGATGACCATTCAGCCAAGGAGTTTCTACATGAGTTATAAAAAACTGGCTTCCATTTGTTCCCGGTCCTGCATTTGCCATTGCAAGAACTCCCGAACCTGTGAATTCAAGACCATCTACAATTTCATCTGCAAAATTATATCCAGGTCCGCCAGTTCCGTTTCCGTTTGGATCTCCGCCCTGAATCATAAAATCTTTTATTACACGATGAAATTTCAATCCGTCATAAAAAGGCTTTCCTTTTGCAGCATCCAAAGTTCCTTCCGCAAGTCCAACAAAATTTGTTACCGTCAAAGGAGCCTGTTTATAAAAAAGCTCAAGAATAATATCGCCTTTGCTTGTATTTATTACAGCAAAAAGTCCGTTTTTTCCTTCCAAAGATTTCATCTGTTTACATCCTCCATAAAAAATAAGCGCGCAGGCAAAAAGCAACGCTCCTATAAATTTTTTCATTTTTCCTCCAAACATCATTCAGAAATTTGTTTAGAAAACCATGTGTAAATTGCATCGAGCCTGTTCAAAAGCGACTTTTGCATTCTTTTTTCAAGAACTCCCAAAGAGAAAAAATTCGCCTTTACATTCATATAAACAACAACGTAATCATCGCAAACTGTCATAACAAGATTTATATGAACATTTTCAGGCTTTACAGCTTTTATAAACTTGTAATATACAGGAGTTGTGTTTACAAGTTTCATTGAAATTTCGTTTTCAGTCTGAAAATACGAAACTTCGTAGTTTGTCTTTCCAAGCGAATTGTCATTTAGAAGACAATACTGAACAAGTCCATTTGCGCTTCCTTCTGTTTTATCGTCAACTTTAGTTCTGTCTTGCGGACCTGCAATGCAATATGCGTCGTGATAAAGTGTAGTCCACTTTTTTTCGCCGTTGGAATAATATTGCATCCCTTCCATTTTGCTGACAGAACGCAAAATTACAGAAGCTTCGCTTAAATCAATATTTTCTTTTGGAATAAGATAAATATTTTCTCCAATGAGTGAAGGCAATTCTCCTTCATTTGACGCAAGTTCTTCTGCAATTTTATTTGAAAGTTCAGTTTCAGGAAGAAGTGAAAATTTGGCTTCTTTTGGTTTAAATTCATTAGCCTGAATTTTTCCGTTTTGCTTTAAAAGCTCAAAATTTTCTTTTCCAAGAATTTCTTCCGCAGAATAAGCCGACAAAAACGCAGTAAAAAAATTCAAAATCAAAAAAAATCCTGAAATTCTACAAATAAACTTTTTCATCAACTTTTTCTCCAGAGTTTAATTTTTTAATCAGCGCACACCTTTATAAATTACGCGCACTTGCTTATATAAACCTTCTCCTTCTGATTTGGTTTCAACATCCGCAATATCATTTAAAGTTGTATGAATAAGGCGGCGTTCAAAAGGATTCATAGGCTCAAGCAAAATTGAAGTTTTCTTCTGGCGGACTTTGTCAGCTGTAACATAAGCAAGGCGCACAAGACTTTCTTCACGGCGGATTCTATAGTTTTCCGTGTCAAGAATAATGCGCAAATCTTCTCTTCCAAGATGTCCTACGTAAACATTTACGATAAGCTGCATTGCATCAAGATTTTTGCCTTTTCTTCCAATGAGAATTGAAGACGATTCGCTTGAAAGTTTTATTCCAATCTTTTTTTCTTCACGGAACATAATTTCAACAGCAGCTTCATATCCCATTTTTGAAATAAGAGTTTTTACAAAATCAATAATTTTTTCTTCAACTTCATCCTGAGGAAGAGGATTTGAAACTAACGAAGGGTCATTAGCTCTTGTTGTTGCATTAGGAACTTTTCCGTCAAATTCAGGAGAAACTTGATTTTTTGAATCAACTGTGTGAACTCTGATTTTTACATATCCGTTTTTAAACAAAGTTTTTTTCTGGGATTCAAGAATTTCAACATCAAACTGGTCTTTTTCAAGTCCAAGTTCAGCAGCTGCTTTTTCAATAGCTTCTTTTTCTGTTTTTCCTTCATATTCGTAAGTCATATATTACCTCTCAAAATTAAATTCTATCTTGTTTTCTTTTTTCCGCCTTTGAATTTCAAGACGTTTTTATTTACAGTTTTTTCGTTTTCAAGCTCTGAGCGTTTTTTGTTCATTACGCTGTTTATAACAAGCTGCTGTCCAATCTGAATAATATTGCTTACTGCCCAGTAAAGCAAAAGTCCGCTCGGAACATTATAGAACAGGAAGAAGAACATCAACGGCATTCCGTACATCATGAACTTCATTTGCGACTGGCTTGCTCCAGTTCCAGGATTTCCATACTGAGTTATTTTTCCATTCAAAAGTTGAGACGCAGTATAAATAAACGGAAGAAGACGCAAATTATTCATTGTAAATGCTGAAATAAACGGAATGTTGCGCTTCCAAGTCCAAATGCTGTCTCCAGCCGAAAGATCTTCAATCCAGCCTTTTACAAAACTTGCTCCGCGGAATTCAAAGTAATTGTTAAACACATTGTAAAGAGCAAACAAAATGAACATCTGAACAACCATCGGAAGACATCCAGACATCGGATTGTATCCAGCTTCTTTATAAAGTTTCTGCATTTCCATGCTAAGCTTCTGCTGGTCGTTCTTATATTTTTCCTGAAGAACTTTCATTTTAGGCTGAATTTTCTGCATTTTAAGCGAACCCATGGCGGCATTTTTATTCAGCGGGAACAAAACAATCTTCAAAAGAATTGTAAGAATTATTATGGAAATTCCCCAGTTGTGAGCAACCAAATTTATTTTTTCAAGGCACCATTTTAAAATTATCTCAATCCAAGAAAGGAATCCGCTTGTCTGCAAAGCTTCGTTGAATTTAGCATTTGAAAGATTCCAAGCGTTTTTTGTCTGGTCGTTATATTTTATAAGCTCCCGTTCCTGACGAGGTCCAACATAAATGTAATAAGTATCATTTGAAGTCTCGTCCAAAACAGGCTTTCTTGGAATAAAAATCTGGCATCCATCTTCATTTTCAGATTTAGCTGAAACTTTTATTTTTCCAAGCATATCGGAAGGGGAAGAAGGCTTCACAAGCATTGTAAAATATTTTCCGCCGACTCCAGCCCAATCCACAGAATTCAAATCATAAAATTTGTCTGAAATATTCTTGCGGAATTTTTTTCCGCCGTTCAATGCAAGAACTTGTCTTACTTCATAGCGGTTTTTCTTATCATATCTTGGCCCAATCTGAGGAGCTGTTCTTAAAGTATAAGCCGCGCCTCCAAGTCCAAATTCTCCGCCTTCCTTTGAAATTATAGAAACATCAAGTTTAAAAGCATAATCATCAGGACTGAAAGTATATCTTTTTCCAAGCGTGAATTTTTTTGGATTTCCTTCAGAATCTTTAATTTCATAATCACGGTAGAAAAGAATTGTATAATCGTCTTTTTTCGTTACATTGAATATATCATTTAAAGCCGGATTTTCAGTTCCGCCAAAAGAAAGGCTGAACGCTCTGTTTGAACTGGTTATATTATTTACCATTTCAACGCCAGAACCAGTTTCTTTGTCCTTATGCTCAAGAAGCTGATAACTTATAATGTCTCCGCCGCGGTTTGTAAATGTAACTTTTGCTTTGTTAGTTGAAATCACAAATTCCTGAACATCTTCTGAATTCTGAACTGTCGCCTCAGAAAATGACGCAGAAATCATTTCTTTTTCAGCTTTTATTTGAGCTTCCTGCTCTTCTTTTTTCGCTTCAAATTCGGCAGCTTGCTCACGCGCTCTTTCCTGCTGACGTGGCATAACATACTTTGTCTGAATAAACAAAGAAACAACAAGTACAATTGTTGAAAGTGCTATTGCTAGAATAGTATTTTTTTCCATAAATTTTTCCTTTTACGCCTTTTAAGGAACAGGATCATAGCCTCCCTTGCAAAAAGGATTGCATCTGAGAATTCTTTTTATGGCGAAATAAAGCCCTTTTACAGGACCATGTTTTTGAATTGACTCCAATGCGTAAGCAGAACAACTTGGAGTATAACGGCAGCACGGAGAAAATAGAGGAGAAATACAAACTTGATAAAATCTTATAAAAAGAACCAAAAACCTCACGAAGAAATTTCTTATTCCTTTAATAAGCCAGCTTTTTTGCATAATGTCTTAAATTGTCCGCACCGCGAAAGGAACGAGTCATTTCCGGGATAAACTAAAAAAAGAATATCAAAACCGGTGTTCAGGCGCGCTTTAAAAAAACGATATGTTTCACGGCTATAGCGTTTAGATCTGTTTCTTTCAACAGCATTTCCATAGCCACGGGGAAGAGGAAAAGCAATTCTGTTAAAATCCAAGTTGTTTTTGGAAAAAAAAATTTTTGCTCCAGCAACACTGAATCTCTTCCCTGTTTTAAAAAGTTTCTGGATGTCGGCAAAGCGCTTTATATGTTCTTCTCTTCTAAAACGCCCTGTTTTCAGCAAGTCCGTATCCATCCTTTAATTCAGAAAAATCAGTAAGGCTTCTTTTCGTCAGAAACTGTAAGCTTGTAACGACCCTTAGCTCTTCTTCTAGCAAGAACCATGCGTCCGCCGCGAGTTGCCATACGTGCACGGAAACCGAATTTTCTATTGCGCTTTACTTTGCTAGGCTGATATGTACGTAACATAATAAGACTCCTATATAAATAAAATTTTTTTCAGATTAGTAGAGCAGATATTATCATTATTTTTCAAGATTGGTCAACATGCTTTTCCTTAAATCATCAAAAAGAACTTTTAATTCTGGCGGAAGTTCTTTTTTTTCTGATTTTTTTAGATTTTTATTAATATTAATTCCTGATTTTTTGTTAATTTCTTCTTCAATTTCAAGTTTTTTTTCAACTTTTTTATAAATTGAATCTTTGTTTTCTATTTCCGACGAAATTTCACCTTTATTTCCTTTTAGGCGGAATGCAAGAGTTTTAAATTCAACTTCAGGAAATTTCATTCTAAAGCCGTTTAATATATATTTTTTATGAAACTGTATAAGCGAAATCCAGCCCGGATGATCGGCTTCAATGAGCAAAATTCCATTTTTCAAATCAATTACGCGGCTATGTCCAGCCATATTAAGACCTTCATTCGGATTAGAGGAATTTGTCTTTATGCGCGAAAGAATTTTTTTCCATTCGTCATAAATATTTACAGAATTCTGTGCGTTTTCAACTTTTATAGAATTAAAGGCACTTGAAATTATCTGGCTAAAAGAAACTATTTCTTCGCTCATTCCGAATCTTCCCATTTTCCGTCTTGAATTTTGTAAACTCTTGTGCTTTCCCGTTTGTAATTTTTGTAAGGTTCTCCCGGAAGAAAAGTACAGAAAAGCTGGTCATATTCAGGCAAAAGAGAAGTTACTTTTTGTCTTTTTTCAGGATCAAGCTCAAGAAGAACATCGTCCATAAGCAAAACAGGCTTTCTTGAAGTAATCTGCTTATAAAAAACAGCCTGCCCAGTTCTTAAAATCAAAGCTATAAGCCTTTTTTGTCCAGTAGACGCTGTTGGAACAAACGGAATTCCTTCTTTTTCAAACACAATTTTATCCCGATGTGGTCCGCTCATTGAAGAGCCGATTATTTTTTCCTGCTCCCTTGTTTTATTTAAATAATCAACAACATAATCAACTGACGGAATATTTCTGTCAAAAAAAGGAGAATTCAAATTGTCTGATTTATTTTTCCAAGACGGAATATATTTTATGGAAACTCCAGAAATTCCAGTTACCTGCTCGTAAAGTTTTCCAAAAATCTGGTTAAATCCAAAAACAGCGTCTTTTCTTTTTTTCTGAATTTCAAGTCCATTTTGAGCAAGCTGAAAATCATAAGTTTCAAGCAAATCGTAATGCTTTTCTTTTAAACTTAAATTTCTGTTTTTTAGAATTCTCTTGTATTTTCTCATAATGTCAATGTAAAGAACATCATACATGCTCAACGACTGATCTATGAAAAATCTTCTTCTTTCCGGAGAACCTACAGCAAAATCCAAATCTTCATGGCTATAAAGAACGCACGGCATTGTATTTATAAGTTCTTTTCGGTCGTGAAGAATTTTTCCGTCTTTTTCTATTTTTTTAAGCCTTTCTTTTAAAATAATTGAAGTTGTATGAGAAGTTCCGTTTTCTTCTCTGAACAAACAGCGAAGGCTCATTTCATTTTCATTTTTTTTTATAACTTCTGAATCAATATGAGTTCTAAATGATGAGCCGTAAGCAGAATAATAAAGTGATTCTAAAAGATTGCTCTTTCCCTGTCCATTTTTTCCGACAAAATAAATTTCTTTTGATGACAAATCTATATTTTCATTGCAGAGATTTCTAAAATTATATGGAGACAGAGAAAGAAAAGGCATTTTTTATGCTTTAGTTTCTATTCCTTTTGCATTGGCATTATTATGTGGAAATAATCTTCAGCTGGCTCAGGGCGCATTGTAACGGCTTTCATTTCTTCCGTGAATTCAAATGCGATTTTTTCAGAATTTATGCCTTTTAAAGGTTCTTCAATATAACGGAAATTCAATGCGATTGTATAAGAATCTCCCTGATATTGGCACGGAATTTCTTCGTCTGCGCTTCCCATGTCCGACTGCGAAGATGTTATTTTTAAAACTCCATCAGAAATATTAAAGAATATGCGTCCAGCTTTTTTATCAACCATAAGTGCAACACGTTTAAGAGCATCCACCAAATCAGCTCTGTAAACCTGAAAACTATAAGCCTGATGCTCAGGAATAACACGCTCATAATTAGGAAACTGTCCTTCCAAAAGCGCCGCGCCAAATCTGTAGTTTCCGAATTTAAAGAAAATCATTTTATCAACAACAGCCACAAAAATATTTCCTTCTTCAGGAGCGTGCTTCAATATGATATTCAAAATTTTTGGATGAACTATAGCTGAAGGAAATTCGCTTATTCCGGCAAGAATTGATTTTGAAACAAAGCTCAAGCGACGGCCATCTGTGGCAACCATATTCAAGTTGTCTCCTTTTTTCTCAAAGAAAACACCGTTCATAAAATAGCGGGTTTCGTCTTCGCTTACTGCAAAAGAAGTCTGAGCTATCATTTCTTTTATATCTTTTGATGAAACTTCAAAATAAGGAACATTTTCAGCTGAATAAAATTCAGGGAATTTTTCCTGAGACATGCTTTTCATCTGAAATTTGATTTTTTTATCTACAGGCTTGATTATTACATTTATAGACTGCTCTTCGCCTTCTTTCTTTTCCTGATTAAATTCAATTTCTCCAGAAGGAAGAGAATTTAAAATTCCCATGAATTTATCACAGTAAACTGTTGTTGTTCCTTCTTCAGTTATTTGAACAGGAACTTGAGTTTCAAAGTTAACTTTTATGTCAGTTGCTTTTATAGTCAGCTTATTTTCCTGAGCAATGATAAGAATATTTGAAAGAATTGAGCCCATGTTTTTTGTTGAAATAATTTCCTGGGCAATTGAAATTTCTTTAATCATTGTGTCTTTGTCAAATGTAAATCTCATATATTTCTCCTGGTTTTACTATACAATTTTGCATAATTATTCGCTTTTAGAAAGCAAATGAATTTTTATACACAAGCTATATTAAATTTATAAATTTATAAATTTTAGTAATAGTAGTAATAGTGCCTGTGGATTTATGGAAAAGTGATTTTTCTTTTTGCATTAAAAGAAATTAAGTTGTGCAAAAATCAACGAAATGAATTCACTTTTTTTCCACAAATTCACTTTTTTTATAAAATCCTTATTTTTTCCACAAGATTATAACATATTTGAATATAGTTTTCCACTGAAATTAAAGCCTCTTGTAATCTTTTATTTCTTTTATAAGAAGCTCAATTGTTGAGTTTAAACTTTCATCTGTTTTAAGCTGAAGTTCAATTGTGTTGTAGCTGTGCATTATTGTTGAATGGTCTTTCCCGCCGAATTCAGCAGCGATTTCATTGAATGAAGATTCAGTTAAAATCCGTGAAATGTAAATTGCGATGTGGCGCGAATATGCTATTTTTTTGTTGCGTTTTACACCTTTTATGTCGCTTAAAGAAATGTTGTAATGATTGGCGACAACTTTTTGAATTGTGTCTATTGAAATTGAGCCGTCGGAAACTTTGCTTATGTTGTCGCTTAAAAGTTTTTTTGCAATATCGATTGTAAGATTTTTCTGCAAAAGCTCAGCGTAGCCAATCATTTTATCAAGGCAAGCTCCAAGTTCGCGCACGTTCGACTGAATATTTTTTGCGATGAAGTCAATTACATCTTCTGGAACTGATTTTTTCTTTATTTCAAGTTTTTTTAAGAGAATTGCTTTTCTTATTTCGTAGCTTGGCGGCTGCAAATCTATTGTTGTTCCCATTGAAAACCTTGATTTTAATCTGTCTTCAATTCCGTTCAGTTCCGAAATCGGACGGTCGCAAGTAAAAACAATTTGAGCGTGAGTTCTGTAAAGCTCTTCAAATGTGTAAAAAAGCTCTTCCTGCGTCTGAATTTTGTCTTCGAGAAAATGAATGTCGTCTAAGAGAAGAACATCAAGTTTTCTGTATTTGTTTTTAAATTTTTCGGAAGTTCCGTCTCTTAAAGAAAAAGTAAATTCGTTTAAGAAATTTTCCGCGCTTATGTAGCAGATTTTTATGTTTTCTTTTCCTTCAGGCGGATTATTGTAAATGTAATTTCCGATTGATTGCATTAAGTGAGTTTTTCCAAGTCCGACTCCTCCGTAAATTAAAAGAGGATTGAACCTTCTGCCTGGCTCTTTTGCGGCTGCAAGGGATGCACTGTAAGCAAATTCGCTGTTTTCGCCTTTTACGAATTTTTCAAATGTGTAATCTTCGCTTAACTGAGGATGAATTTTAAAAGTGGGTACAGAATTTATGGGTGCAGATTTTTTTTCTGAATTGATTTCAGCTTCATTTGAAATATTTGAATTTTCAGAATCAATGGTTGCAGTTTTGGGTACAGAATTTGATTCAGGTTCTTTTTGAGAATTTCGTTTTTTCAATATATAAGTTAAATTTATGTTTTGTCCTGAAAGTTCAGCTATTTTTGATTCTACTGCGTTTACATAACCTTTATTTACCATGCTAATCCACATGAAATCAGAGGGTACAGATACGGTTATAGTTTCAATTGTATCTTCTACATATTCCATGTTGAACCAAAGCTTGAATTCTGACTCCAGTCCTTTTAGTTTGTATTCATCGTGGATTTGTTTTAAGGCTTCATCCCAAAAAGCTCGGTAATTCTGTTCACTCATAGCTTACAATTATACTCTGTCTTTACTTTTTTCTTCAATATGAGTATACTTATTTTTCAATTTATTTCTATTTTATATACATTTCATTTTGCGGAAATTTCGGAGTTTTTCATGTCTGAAGAAAACAATCAATACGGAGCAGGAAGCATTCAGGTTTTAAAAGGGCTTGAAGCTGTAAGAAAAAGACCTGGAATGTACATAGGTTCTACAGGACCAAATGGACTTCATCATCTTGTTTATGAAGTTGTTGACAACAGTATTGATGAAGCCATGGCTGGCTATTGTACGCAAATTACTGTGGCTCTTGAAAAAGACGATATTTGCCGTGTAGAAGACAATGGACGTGGAATTCCGGTTGATATTCATCCTACAGAACATATTTCAGCGCTTGAACTTGTTCTTACTCGTCTTCATGCCGGCGGAAAATTTGACAAGTCAAACTATAAAGTTTCTGGAGGACTTCATGGAGTTGGAGTTTCCTGCGTAAATGCGCTTTCTGTTTGGATGGAAGCTTTTGTAAATAAAGACGGGAAACGTTATCATCAAAAGTACGCGGAAGGAATTCCTAAATCTAAAGTTGAATGCATTGGAGAAACTGGACTTCATGGAACTACAATCCGCTGGAAAGCAGATGCTTCGATTTTTACAGAAACAACAACTTATAATTTTGATGTTCTTTCTACAAGGCTTAGAGAACTTGCATTTTTAAATCCTGGAATAACAATCATTTTTCGTGATGAGCGTCTTGAAAATCCAAAGGAAGTTGTCTTTAAATTTGAAGGCGGAATCAAGCATTATGTAAGCTATTTGAATGAAGGAAAAAAAATAATTCCAGAAGAGCCAATTTATATTAACGGCGAAGAAAATGATGTGATTATAGAACTTGCAATGCAATATAATGACAGCTATTCTGAAAATATTTTTTCTTACGTTAATGATATTAATACTAGAGAAGGCGGAACTCATCTTGATGGCTTTAAAATTGCGCTTACTATGGTTCTAAATAAATTTCTTGAAAAAAATGAAAAGCTTCTTAAAAAGCTCGACAAAGATGAAAAACTTACAGGAGACGATGTTAGGGTAGGGCTTACTGCTGTTTTGTCATTGAAAATTCCAGAGCCGCAGTTTGAAGGCCAGACAAAAACCAAACTGGGAAATTCAGAAGTCCGCGGATATGTTGATTCGCTTGTAAAAGAAAAACTTACACTTTTCTGTGAGCAGAATCCGCAGATTACAACAATGATTCTTGAAAAAGCAGTTGGAGAAGCCGCTGCCCGAATTGCCGCAAGAAAGGCTAAAGACAGCGCGCGCCGTAAAAACAACATAGACAGTTTCGGACTTCCGGGAAAATTGAGCGATTGTTCTTCAAAAAATGCCGCTGAATGCGAAGTTTACATTGTCGAAGGAGATTCTGCGGGTGGTTCTGCAAAAAAAGGACGCGATGCTAAAACCCAGGCAATTCTTCCTTTGTGGGGAAAAATGCTCAATGTTGAAAAAGTTCGCGCAGACAAAGTTGTAAATAACGAAAAACTTCAGCCTGTAATTGCTTCTCTTGGAGCTGGATTCGGAAAAGATTTCAATATTGAAAAACTCCGTTATCACAAAATTATAATAATGGCTGATGCCGATGTTGATGGAAGCCACATTAGGACTTTGCTTTTGACATTTTTCTTCAGATATATGCCCGAGCTTATTGAAAAAGGCTACGTTTATCTTGCAATGCCGCCTTTGTTTAAAATTGAAATCGGAAAGCAAAAAATTTATGTTTATTCCGATGAAGAGCGCGATGCTGAGCTGGAAAAACTTGGAGACAAAAGAGAAAAAGCTGATGTTCAGCGTTATAAAGGTCTTGGTGAAATGGACGGAAACCAGCTTTGGGATACAACTATGAATCCAGAAACACGCAGAATGAAAGTAGTTACGATTCCAGACGCAGTTGCCGCGGACAGAATTTTCAGTATTTGCATGGGCGAAGAAGTAGAACCGCGCAGAAAATTTATCGAAGAAAATGCTGTTTATGCAAATCTGGATGTTTAGGATAAAAAATGGAAAACACAGAAAATACAACAAATCTTATAAAAATTCCGATTGAAGATGAAGTAAAGCAGGCTTTTATTGACTATTCAATGTCTGTTATTGTAAGCCGCGCTCTTCCTGATTCCCGCGATGGTTTAAAGCCTGTTCACCGCAGAATTATTTATTCCATGGAAGAAAACCATCTTTCTGCAGGCGGAAAAACAAAAAAATGCGCCACGATTGTCGGTGATGTTCTTGGAAAATATCATCCTCATGGAGATGCTTCTGTTTATGATGCTCTTGTTCGACTTGGACAGGATTTCAGCCAGCGTTATATTGTAGTTCATCCGGGCGGAAATTTCGGAACAATAGCCGGAGATCCTCCAGCCGCTTACCGTTATACCGAAGCAAAAATGACAAAAATTGCCGAGGAAATGGTTGAAGATATAAACAAAGACACTGTAGACATGATTCCTAACTATGATGACACAAAGGAAGAACCTACAGTTTTGCCTTCAAAGTTTCCGTTTCTTTTGTGCAATGGCTCTGTTGGAATCGCTGTCGGAATGGCTACAAATATGCCGCCTCACAATCTGCGTGAAGTTGCAAGCGCCATAAGCGCATATATTGATAATCAGGATATAACAGTCGATGAGCTTTTAAATCATATAAAAGGTCCAGATTTTCCTACAGGCGGAATTATTTTTGGAAAACAGGGAATTGCAGATGCTTACAGAACTGGACGTGGAAAAATTCTTGTCCGCGGAAGGTTCAATATTGAAGTAAGCAAAACTGGACTTGAATCGATTGTATTTACAGAAGTTCCTTACGGAGTGAATACAAGAACTCTTTGTGAAAAAATCGGAGAGCTTGCGCGTGATAAAGTTATCGATGGAATCAGTGCAATAAATGACGAATCTTCCGACAGAAGCGGAATGAGAATTGTAATTCATTTAAAGCGTGGCGCAATAACAAAAGTTGTAATAAATCAGCTTTTTGCAAAAACAGCGTTGCAGTCAAGTTTTGGAGTTATAAATCTTGCGCTTGTAAAAGGCCGTCCGCAGATTTTAAATTTAAAGCAAATTATAAAATGCTTTGTTGATCATCGTGATGAAGTTATAACTCGACGCGTAACTTTTGACTTGAACAAGGCTCGTGCGCGTGAACATATTCTGGAAGCGTTGATTACAGCTGTTGATGCGATTGATGAAGTTATAAAAATGATTCGCTCTAGCCGTGATGAAACTGAAGCCAAAGCCAAGCTTATGCAGCGTTTTGGATTTGATGAGATTCAGGCTGAAGCTATTGTTGAAATGCGTCTTGGTCGTCTTACAAATTTGCGCATCGACGAGCTTCGTAAGGAAATGGAAGAAGTAAAGGCTTTTATTGCCCATTGCGAAGATTTGCTTGCTCACCACGAAAAAATTCTTGCGATTATAAAAGACGAAACAAATGAGCTTTCTGAAAAATACGGAGACGATAGAAAAACTGATATTGTCGCCGGTGAAGTTGAAAGCATAAATGTTGAAGACATGATAAAAGAAGAAGATATGGTCATTCTTGTTTCTAAGCTTGGCTATATCAAGAGAGTTTCTGTAAGCCAGTATAAGAGCCAGGGAAGAGGCGGCAAAGGTACTATTTCAGCAAAACTTGTTGAAGAAGACTATATAAATCAAATGTTTGTCGCTTCAACGCATGATTATTTGATGTTTATTACAACTGAAGGAAAAGCTTACTGGATAAAAGTCCATGAAATTCCTGAAGCGTCAAAGACGAGTCGCGGTTCACATATAAAAAGCCTTCTTTCTGTCAGCGCGAATGAAGATATTACAGCGATTGTCAGCTTAAAGGAATTTTCAGAAAATAATTATTTGTTTATGGCTACTGCAAATGGCGTTGTCAAGAAAACTCCTACAAGCGACTTTAGAAATGCAAAATCGCGTGGAATGCAGGCTGTTCGTCTTGATGAAGGAGATACTCTTGTAAGCGCAATTCTTTCAACAGGAAAAGATGAGCTGCTTCTTGTAAGCCGCCGTGGACAAGCATTAAGAATCAATGAAGAAGATGTTCGTCCAATGGGAAGATCTAGCCGCGGTGTTGCTGGATTAAAACTTTCCGAAGGCGATGAGCTTTGTTCCGCTATAAGGATTCATACAGAACCTGATTCAAAAATTCTTGTAGTTACAGAAAAAGGCATAGGAAAAAGAGTTGATTCCGCAGAATTCAATGCCCACGGAAGAGGAACTGGCGGTCAAAAGATATTTGGCAATGTTGAAGACAAAGGCGAAATCATAGGCGCTTTGTGTGTCCGTGATTCAGATAGCATTATGTGCATTACAAGCCAAGGAACTTCTGTCCGTGTTGAAGCAAAAGATATAACAGTGCAGGGCAGGGGAGCGAGTGGAATAAAAGTTGTTTCAATCACTGATCCTGATTACGTTGTTGGAGTTGATAGAATTGCCAACGATGAAGATGAAAAAAAATAACTTGTAAAAATTGAAAAATTGCCGTGGATTTTCTTTTGAATTTCCGCGGCTTTTTTTTATGGAATTTTACTAAATTTTTGTCAAATTTGTTTTTATTATAAATTTATTTAAATTTTGTATTATCTTAATTTAAATATAGATGTTTTTAAATGTTTCATGTGAAACAATGTTTTTCAACAACTTTTCCACAAGTATAAAATTTTCTTTAAGAATTTAAAATCCATTATAGTTTCTTATAAAACAAAGAATTACAGAATTTTGCGATTAAATTTCATTTCAAAATTCAAAAATTTCCATAGTTTTTCCACATTTGCGTTTCACGTGAAACACATTCATTGTTTTTTTTCTTTAGTTTTGATAAAAAGTATTTTGATTTTATTATTGAATCTGACACCGCAATGTTTCTGAAAAAAATTAGTTATAATCTATTATAAACTTTCAGCAAGTTTTTGATTAGGCTTATTTTTCAAACATCGCAGTATTAAGCACGGTAATGACAAAATTGTTAAATAGCTGTTTTTATAAAAACTCAAAATTGAACTTATTATTTTTATACAATTGAATTTTGATATTTTTAAATCAAAACTGGTTAGTAATCAGCTTGCTTTGAACAACGTAGGATTAAAGATAAAAAAATATTCTTTTATATTTGTGCGAGATAGTTCATATTATGAATTAGACAATAATCTTTTTTGTTTTTAATTAAATTGTTTTTTCAGTTATTGTTTATAAAAAAAACACCCATGTTTCACGTGAAACACAGGTGTTCAATATTTCGTTTTAAGCTTTTATTTTTCTTGTATCAAGTTTTTGTTGTTAAAAAAGTCGTAATACTTTTGATCCTCTATTTGGATTCCATTTTTCTTTTCTTTCTTTTGGTAAAGTTGATATGTCGGAAAGTTTAAATCCTAATTTTTCAAACCAATCTGCTGTTTGTGTTGTTAACAGGAATATTCCTTTTGAATTATTGTGTTTTGCTTGTTTCACGAGAAACTCTATCATTCTTGGTCCGATTCCTATGTGAGAACAGTTTTTGTCAACTGCGACACCTGCGATTTCTGTTTGTCCGTCAGAATAAGGAATGAGTGAAGCACAGGCTCTGATTGCGCCATCAAGTTCGTATACGATAAAATTGTTGAATTGGGCTGAAAGACTTTCCTTTGTTCTGGGAAGAAGAATTCCTGATTCAATAAATGGCTGCATTACATTTAAAACTGCTGGAATGTCTTCTCTTGTCATTTCTCTGATTTTTCCGTAGTTGCTGCTGTAAACCATTGTTCCAGAGCCTAAGTCGCTGAATATTTCACATGGAACAACTCCGTCTATAGAGCCATTCAATATGTGAACTCTGTCAACTCCTTGAGTGCAAGCTTTTTCTGCTTTTTTTAGAAGAGTGAAAATTTTTTCTTTCAGATACATTTTATTTGTTTCACGTGAAACATTTTTGTCTGAAATTACCAAACGTTTGGTAGAATTTGCGTTATTTTCATCTGAATTTACCGAGAGTTCGTTTGTTTTTAAAAATAATTCAACTTCTTCCAAATTTAAAGCCGGAACATTTCCTTCTGGAGAAAGACCGATTTCTTTTGGAATTAAGAAATTTTCTGAATTGATTTCTGCATTTGGAACAAGAAAAAAAAGTTTGTCTGCGTTCAGGTTAATTGCGATTTGCTGGGAAAGTTCAATTGAAGAAATGTTGTAAGGCTTTCCGGCTATGCTCCATCCTATGCAAGGAAAAATCGGAATAAATCCATTGTCTAAAACTGTTTTTATTGAATCAGTTTGCAGCTTTTCTATTTCGCCGCTTGTTCCGTAATCAAATCCGTCGATAACGCCTTTTCCTCTGGCTCTGACCCAGTTTCCAATGACTGCGGTTTTTCTTTCGCCTGCAAAAGCTGTCATTATTTGATTTGAAACATCAAACGCCGCCATTTTTATAAGAGGCATTGCTTCTGGACCTGTTATGCGGCAGTTGCAGTGCATTTTCCATTTTATATTTGCGCTTGAGAGAATTTCGTTTATTTTTTTGCTTGCTCCGGGAACTAGAATTACTTTTAGTCCGGCTTCGTGAATAAAACAAATGTCTCTTATGTGGTTCAGAAAATGCGGACTGTCAATTAAAGTGTCATCTATGTAAATTACAACGAGCGCATTTTTAAATCTTTTTATGTAGCGGATTACGTCCCGGATTCTTTCGGCTTTTTCGTGAATTAGATTTTCTTCCATAATATGTTAGTATTACGAAGCTGAAAAAAACTGTCAATCATCAAAACTGTATAACAAATTGTTATAAATGAAATCTTTTTGTTTTTTCATATAGACAGAGTTTTTTATATATGTTATTATTACAAAATATAAGGGCTCTTAGCTCAGCTGGTACGAGCGTCTGGTTTACACCCAGAATGTCGGGGGTTCGATCCCCTCAGAGCCCATAAAGACTTCATGTTTCTGCATGAGGTCTTTTTTTATTTTTCAAACTTATTTTCAGGAAAAAAATGAAAAGTCAGCTTACAACTTTGTGCTATATTGAAAAAAATGATTGCTATTTGATGCTTCATAGAGTTACAAAGAAAAATGATATAAACCACGACAAATGGATTGGTGTTGGCGGACATTTTGAAGCCGGAGAAAGTCCTGAAGATTGCCTGCTTCGGGAAGTAAAAGAAGAAACCGGGCTTGTTTTAAATTCGTTTTCTTTTAGAGGAATTGTTACATTTTTGTCTGATGATGATCCTGCTGAATATATGTGCCTTTACACAAGCGATGATTTTTCCGGGAATCTTATTGAATGCGACGAAGGGAAACTTGAATGGATAAAAAAATCAGATTTTAAGAATCTTGAGCATTGGGAAGGCGATTTAATTTTTCTGGATTTGCTGGAAAAAGGTGAACCGTTTTTTTCTCTTAAGTTGATATATAGAACTGGAATTTTAAAAGAAGCTTTTTTGAATGGAAAGAAGATAAAGTAAAAAATGTCCAAAAAGTAGAGATTGCCGTATCAAGTACGACAATGACATTTTTAACTTATTGGACATTCTATTTTTTTATAGTTTATTTTTTCAAGAGTGCTGCGAAAGGATTGTAAGTTTCTCCGTCATCATCATCTTTGTGCGATGAAAGATATTCCGCCGCATTGTCCTGTTCTTCATTTGAAACAACTGGGGCAAGCGAAATTCTTTTTTCTTCAGAATCAACTTTTTCAACAATAACTGGAAATTTTTCACCTGGCTTGTAGATTTTTTTCAGATTTGTATTGCGCTCAACATTCAGCTTGGATATGTGAACGAGTCCGTCTATTCCTGATGCGATGTTTACAAAAATTCCAAAATCAGCTACGCGGGAAATTGTTCCTTCAATTTTTGTTCCAGCCGGAAATTCGGTTTTTACATTGTCCCAAGGATCTGCTTCAAGTTCTTTTGTTGAAAGAGAAACTTTTTCATGCTGCCAGTCTGCTTTTATAATTTTTGCTGTTACTTCTTGTCCTATTTTTAAAACATCTGAAACATTGCTGATTCTTGCATGGGAAATTTCAGAAATTGGAAGAAGCGCTTGGAATCCGTTTAAGTCGATAAATGCGCCGTAGGATTCGATAGATTTTACTTTTCCAGTAACGGTCATTCCTTCTGTGTATTTTTTTGAAAGCTGATCGAGTTCCGCATTTGCCTGCTCTTCAAGAATTGCGCGGTTTGAAAGAACTATGTTTTTGCCGTCATTTTTATATTCTTGGATTTTGAAAGTAAGATGCTCGCCTACATATTCAGCTGGCTCCTTTTTCTGTCTGTACCCCATTTGTGAATAGGGACAGAATGCACGGCTTGTGCCAATCATTACTTCAAATCCGCCTTTAATTTCTTTTGTAACGTGGCCTTCTACTGGAATTCCATTTTTGAATGCGTTTTCAAGAACTGATTTTCCTGCGTTTTGACCGGCAAGCTTTGTTGTAAAGTGAAGCTCCTCGTTTTTTCCGCCTAGAAAGTAAACTTTTATTTTGTCGCCTTCTTTTATGGAACAATTTCCGTTTTCATCGCAAAATTCAGCCTTGTTAACGAAACCTTCGCTTTTCAGCCCAAGATCAATAAAAACTGTGTCATTTGAAATTGCGGCAACAGTTGTTTCAATCATCTGTCCCTGTTCATATAAGTTTTTCATTTGTTTTCCTTGTAAAATTGATTTCTAAATTATAAAATGAATTTGAAAAAATTTCAATTTGCAAATTTTGTAGGTGAAAAATGAGGCGAAAAGAAAGAGAAATTACTGACTTTGAAGAAATGATAAAAATTCTTGATGAGTCGAATTTTTTGACTCTTGCGATGATAAATGGAAATGAGCCGTATTCTGTGCCCGTAAATTTCGGGTACAAACTGGATGATGACAGAAAGCGGATTCAGATTTTTATTCACGGAGCTACGGAAGGAACAAAGCTTAGCTGCATAAAAAATTGCCCCCGTGTATCTTTTTCTGCTGTAAGCTATTCTGAAATAGGTACAGACAAAGCGCCTTGTGGCTGGACAGATTTTTACAGAAGTGTCTGCGGAAAAGGAAATGCAGTTATTTTAGAGGATGCAGATGAAAAGAAAGAAGGATTAATCTGTATCCTAAAAAAGTATGGGTACAAAGGTCCAACTGTTTTTCCTGCTATTATGATGAAAAGAACAAGCATGATAAGAATTGATGTGGAAGAATTGACTGGAAAATTCCATGAAAAATAAATAGAATTTAATAGTTTTTTATGTTATATTTTGAGCATTGAAGATAAAATTGTTTTCTAAGGAGCGACTTATAAAAAATACGACAAAAATGGAGCTTGTATTGCGCCGGCAGTAAAGGCGTAATTTGAGTTTCAAGAGCTTTTACTGCTTGTTCAATTAGAAAAATCTTTTTGAAAAGCGTCATCAAAATGAATTACGTAAAAGCGAAAAATGTTCTTCCGTCCGAACTTCTTGAAAAAATTCAGGAGTATGCGGCAGGAACTTACTTGTATATTCCGCAGAAATGCGAAAGCCGGAAAAACTGGGGAGAATCAAAGGATTCCAAAGCTTGGTACAGAAACCGGAATCAGCGGATATACGAAAGTTACAAAAAAGGATTTTCGGTCAGCGAGATTTCGCAAAAATTCTTTCTGAGCGAAAAGTCAATCTACAGAATCATCTTGCAGGCAAAAAAGCAGATGAATTAAACTTTTCCGGTTAAATATTGCTAAAGCTGTTGTGTAAAAACTGGCTCTATAAATGGGGTCAGTTTTTTTGTTTTAAATTATTTTGCGTTTCTTAAATCGTCAACAATAAGCTGAATATGCGAAATCTGATTTTCCGTCAAATTTTCAACGTCCAACGTACGCTTGTTGTCAAGTCCTAAAAGATAATCAGTTGAAACTTCAAAAAAATTCGCAATTTTCACAAGCATCTCAATAGAAGGAAGAATGTTGTCGTTTTCCCAATTTGAAACGCTTTGCTTTGTAACTCCGAGCTTGCCCGCCAGCTGAATCTGGCTGATTCCACGGCTGCCGCGAAGCTCACGGATTCGTTCATTCAGCATAAGAAACCTGTCTATTTATTTTTGACCATTGTATAATTTTTGATTGACTTTTAAGAAATACTTCTGTATTGTAATATTTGACTTAATGTAAAAGAGGTTTTTATGAAAAAATTTATTTTTTTGGCTTCTGTGATAGCGTTTTCTATGACAGCTTTTTCTTGCGTTTCTATGTCTTCAATGCCTAAAGAGGAAATTCAAATTTCTTATGACAAAAGTGTTTTGCAGAATGTTTCAAGGGTTACAGATGACGGTTTGTCTAAAATTGAACTGGCTGTTTCTCCAGATGGAAATCAGTTGCTTTATGTTGAGATAGATAAAAGCGTCAGTAGCTATATAACAAATATGAAGAATTCTAATTCTGGCTATTATTATGATTCCCAGATGTATTTGCTTCGTGATATTAGCCGTCCTTCAAAGACTCCGCTTGGCCTTACATTTTCATATTGGCCTGCTTGGAACAAAAATGGAAAAGAATTTGTATTTGCCGCGCTTGAAAACAATCAGTTTAAGCTAGTTCGGGCAAACGTAGAGGGCGGAAGAAAAACTTACATTACAAGAACACCGATTGGAACTGAGGATGGAAGACCTGATATAAAAAATAATATCATTTTGTGCCAGACAAAAATAAACGGAAAATGGCAGATTGCAACCTTGAATTACGACGGAACTGAAATAACTTTAATCTGCGAAGGTCATAGTCCTAAGTGGAATCCTGCAGAAAACAAATTTGTCTTTATCCGTGACGGTGGAATTTTTGAAATGAATCTTGACTTGAATCAGGCTACAGAAATTTACAAGGACGCTGATTTTCCTTGCTATCAGCCTTCATATTCAAAGGATGGAAAATGCATTTTGTTTGAGCAGCTGACTCCTATAAATGCAAAGGGAACTATGACATCAAGCCTTTCAAAAAGGATAATTTCAATTGCAAACAATCGGACAAATTTTCATCTGTATCTTATATCAGCTGATGGAATGAACAAAACTCAGCTTACAAGCGGCTCAGTTGACGCTTATTCTCCTGTATGGGGCGCGGACAATACAATTTTCTTTATCTCGGCAGCCAACAACAAAACCGACATCTGGAAAGCAAAAGTTCAGTATTGATTTAGCGCGTATTGACTGACGAAAGCTCTGCGTTTTGCAGGGCTTTTTTTGTTTGTAGATTTTCTCATTCTTTTTTCTGAAATGTCTTTGAGGTAGGAAACCGGCGCGGTTCGGCGTATTATTAAACCATACGAAAATGTCATTTTCTTGGCTGACAAAGGGAGTTTTTTTGCAGCGGATTGCCGGGTCTGTGCCCGGCAATGACAGTCCATCTCAAATGTCATTCATGTGATTCGACACAGGAATCTATGCAAGAGAAATCATTCGGTCAAACTGAATAATGACAAAAGAATAGGAGGAAAGAAAAAATGGACAGCAAAATCGACATGGAAAAAATCACTTTCAGGAACGAGACACCTGAAGACTACGAGGCGGTTGAAAATCTTACGCGCGAGGCGTTCTGGAATGTATACAAGCCCGGCTGCGACGAGCATTTTGTGCTGCACAGCTTCCGAACAAGAAGCGACTTTGTGCCAGAACTCGACATTGTAATGGAAGAAAACGGCGTTTTGATTGGACACGTGATGTTCGCAAGGGCAGAAATCAAGCTGAACAACGGCAAAACTCTTCCGATTATGACGTTCGGGCCGATCAGCATTGTGCCAAACTTCAAGCGCAAAGGCTACGGAACAGTTCTTCTTAGGCACGCAATGCAAAAGGCAAAGGAGCTGGGCTCGGGCGCACTTGCAATCACCGGCAACATCGGCTTTTACGGAAAAAGCGGCTTTGTCGTGGCAAAGACAAAAGGCGTTTTCTACCATGCCGACCTGGACGCGGACTATTTTCTGATAAAAGAGCTAGTACCGAGCTTTTTAGACCAAGTGAAGGAAGCAGGCTGCGGAACATTCAAGGAGCCGGACGGATATTTTATCGACTCAAAGGAAGCAGAGGAATTTGACAGGCAGTTTCCGCCGAAAGAAAAACTGAAGCTTCCGGGGCAGATTTTCGGGTAGTTTTTGGATGTTCGCATATAAAATTTCCAAAAATATATTTCTCCATAATATTGTTAGCTTTTGCTAACTTTTGTATAATCAAATGCATAGAATCTGTTTGGAGAAATTATTATGGCTGAAAAAATCAAGGTGAAATTGAACGGCACTGCGGAAACTATGCTGCAGAGTTTTTATGCGCGTGCAAAATATTCCAAGAACAAGGGGCATAAGTTTTACGATGCGAAGGCTGTTGAGCTTGTTGAGCGGATTGACTACGATTTTTCGCTTGCGGAAGGCGACTCTACGATGAGCGACGGTGTTATTGCGCGCACTCTTGTATTTGACGAGCTTGTGAAGGATTTTGTTTCTAGGAATCCTGACTGCACGGTTGTGAACATTGCCTGCGGGCTGGATACGCGGTTTTACAGGATGGATAATGGCAGACTGAAATGGTTCAATCTGGATTTGCCTGAGATAATTGAGATTAGAAACGAGATTTTTGATGAGTCGGGAAGGGTTTTGAACATCGGCTGTTCGGTTCTTGATTTCAGCTGGGTTAAAAATATAAATGCGGATGGAAAAGTTCTTTTTGTGGTTGAAGGTTTGAGCATGTATCTTACGAAAGATGAAAATGCGAAGATGCTTGAAATTATCCGGGAAAATTTTAAAAGCGCGACGGTTATGCTTGAATGTCTTGCGAAAAGATGGGTGAACCGTGAGAAGATTGAAAAATCAATTGAGAATACCGGTGCGAAATTTATTTTTGGCGCGGACAGTTTTGAAGATATTGCGGACATTGCCGGCGGCTTTAAAAAAATAAATGATGACAATATCACAAGGGGAATGATTGCGCTTCATCCGGTTTTAAAGCTGTTTGAGAAACTTCCGGTTGTTGACAAGATGACTGAAAAAATTTTGGTTTTTGAAACTGAATGAGTTTTTAGTGCAATTATCTAGCGTAACTGAGAAACCTCCACGCATGGGATTAGCCCGATAATGACAGAAAACGTCAACTTCGACAATGATATAAAAATTAAATCTTGTTCAAACCCAATTACTAGGTTTGTTTTTCTTGACATTTTCTGTATAATTTCCTAATATCTGTTATTGTCCGATTTCGGACGAGATGCGATTTATTGAGAATGCGCAAGGGATACGGAGGGCGCGGAGCGGACGGCACCGCAGGTGGCGGCTGGAGGCGAAGGCCGGAACCCGGAGCAGCCCGGTACGGCGAGCTTTGCGAGCCGTATGCGCCCAGATTTTTATTTTGTTTTGGTTTTTTGAGGTTTTTATGGATATTAAGCTTTCGGATCATTTTACGTTCGGCAGGCTGATTCGGTTTACGCTGCCGTCGATTGGGATGATGGTTTTTACGTCGATTTACAGCGTAGTTGACGGGATTTTTGTTTCTAATTTCGTGGGAAAGACTGCGTTTGCCGGGGTGAATCTGATTTTTCCGGTGATTATGATGCTTTCAGCGGTCGGTTTTATGATTGGAACTGGCGGAACGGCTCTTGTGGCGAAATTTTTGGGCGAGGGCGACAAGAAGCGTGCGAACGAGACTTTTTCGCTGCTGGTTTATTTTCTGATTGGGCTTGGAATTGTGATTTCCGCTCTGGCGATGTTTTTTATGCGGAAGATTGCATCGGCTCTTGGCGCGGAAGGGCAGCTTCTTGAGGACGCGATATTATATGGAAGAATTTTGTGCGTTACGCTCACGCTTTTTATGCTTCAGACTTCGTTCCAGACCTTTTTGATTGCGGCTGAACGTCCGACGATGGGTTTTGCTCTTACGGTGAGTGCCGGCGTTATGAATATGGCTTTGGACGCGCTGTTTGTGGCTGTTTTTAAGTGGGGACTTGCTGGTGCGGCGGCTGCGACTTGCGTGAGTCAGGTTGTGGGAGGGCTTGTTCCGCTGATTTATTTTTTCAGTCCGAACAAGTCGGTTCTGCGACTTGGAAAGGCAAAGTGGAACGGCGTGATTTTGTTCAAGACTTTTACGAACGGCTCTTCGGAACTGCTTTCGAATATTGCGATGTCGGTCGTGGGAATTTTGTATAATCTTCAGCTTATAAAATTTGCCGGCGAGAACGGAATTGCCGCTTACGGCTGCCTTATGTACGTGGGTTTTATTTTTGCGGCGGTTTTTCTTGGCTGGGGAATCGGAACTTCGCCGATTGTAAGCTATCATTACGGTGCAGAAAACCGGGCGGAGCTGCACAATCTTTACAAGAAGAATCTTCTGGCGATGGGCGTTTTTGGACTTGCGATGTTTGTTTCGGCGGAAGCGTTGTCCGTTCCTTTTTCAAAGCTTTTTACAGGGTACGATGCGGAGCTTTTTGCGCTTACAAGACGCGCGTTCCATCTGTATTCGTTTTCGTTTTTACTGATGGGATTCAATATGTTCGGCTCGTCGTTTTTTACCGCTCTGAACAACGGCTTTGTTTCCGCCCTGATTTCTTTTATGCGAACGCTGGTTTTTCAGGTTGCGAGCGTTCTTCTTCTTCCGCTTTTGTGGGGAATCGACGGAATCTGGCTTAGCGGAATTGCCTACGAGATTCTTTCCGTTGTGGTTGTTGCCGTGTGTTTGGTGAAGTTCAGGAAAAGGTACGGATATTAGAGGTGTGAATTTTACTGTCATTGCCTGATGCAAATTCCATGTCTCTCTGGCAAGTGCGCCGCAACAAAACCTCTTTCTAAAATCCCATGAGTTTTTGCCAGCCGGGCATAAAAAAATCTTCCACAACAGAAAGGCAGTGCTCGGTTTCAGCCTGCGTGTAGTTGTGGATGACCGGCTCGAGCATTGCTGTGTACGCCGCGCTCAAAATCGTGTGCATTTCCTTTTCGCTCACCTCCACCACCTTGTTTCCGCGCGACTTTAGAAAATCCAGAACTTTCAACATTTCCTTCTGGTCCTCGTTCACCATGTTATGCAGAAAATTTTCGTAGCGAGTGCCTTCCGACTTTGTAAGAATCAGAACGAAATCCTTGCGGTGCGGATAGATAACTTCGCGAATCATGTCGATGTCGTTGTTTTTCATAAGCTCGGTGGCGGAAACTTTTTCTTCAATCTGCGCATATTTTGTTGCGATGTGATTTTTTCGCCACTGCCTGAACTCGCAAATAGAAGGCTCGACAAGCTGCGAGAACAAATCTTCCTTGTCTGTGCAATGCCGGTAAAGCGCCGCCGAAGTGACGCCCGCCCGCTTCGCAATCTCACGGATTGAAGCTTTCTCAAAGCCGTTTTTCATAAATTCAGCGCGCGCGGCTTTTAAAATATTTTCGTGTGTTTCAGATTTGTCTTTTGCCATGTTTTTTTCAGTTCAGTTATCAATGATAACGAACAATATCATACTAAAAAATTAGCGTCAACTGATTAAAAAATACATCTTTGCTTTTAATGCTTTAACAATATTTGAAATCTTGCGTTTTCTTGTCGTTGTAAGGCCAGGAGAATGCTTTGTTTCGGCTGCGCAGATTTTTGCGGTGATTTTTATTCCGTCTGATTTTAGGATTTCGCCGATTGAATTAAAAACGCCCGATGACTGCCTGCAAATAATATTGAACGGAAACGGAGTTGTGCAGGCTGTTACGATTGCGGCTTTTTTTCCTTTGAGAAGAGGAAGCGGAATTCCATGCTTTGATTCGCCCATCAAGCGGAAAACGTTGCGGTCAAAAAGAGACTTTAAACTTCCGGTTATATTTCCCCACCAGCACGGAGAAGCCACAACAAGAAAATCTGCGCCTGCAATTTTTTCCCTTGTAATATCTGCGTCGTCTCCGGCAAAAACGCATTTTCCAGCGGTGCGGCATTTCATGCATCCTGTACAGGCGGAGAATTTTAGTGAGGCTATGCGGATATTTTCGATTTCTGCACAAGAATTTTTCCGGCGGATTTCGTCCTCAAGATATTCTAGCATTTGCGAAATTGTTCCCATGGGTTTTGGAGAGGCGTTTAAAATCAGGATTTTCATTTTTCATCCTCTAAAAATTCAATGCTCACAATAATTTTTTCCACAAGATTTTTTGCAGTTGTCAAAGTTTCTGTCTTGTCTTCGACCGAGCCGCTTTTTCCGTCAAGTGAGCCTGTTCCTACAAGTTCCAGTTTTGCCTCAGGATTTTCAAAGCTGACTTCTGCACGGTAAACTGCGGAAGGCTGGCCGTTCACGCCGGAATATTCTGCGGCATTCTTTTCAGCGTCTTTTGGATAGAATTCGTTGTAGTCAAAACTTTTGTTCACTTCCGCATAGGCAAAATATTTTTTTCCTTCTTCAAGCTGAATTTTCCGTGCGATTTCAAAACCGCCTTTTGGAGTCGCTGAAGTTACCGCGTCCATCTCATTTTCAGATTCAGAAGCATAAAAATTTTTGCAGGAATGATACCAGACAGGAAGAGCCTCCGGGCGGCCGTCTTTCGGCGCGAAAATCCACTTTTTCTTTGAAGCCTTTTTTGTGGCGAAAATTGTCTGGCTGAAGTTTCCGTCCGAATCCTGAATCCACAATGCAAACTGCGGCGGAAATTTTTCTTTCCACTCACTGCCCGGAGCTACAACCGCCCGAACCAAAAATGTCCGAACATTTTCAGAAGCTTTTCCAGAAATTTCGTCTGTCCAAACCTGCTGAAAAACCAGAAGCGCAAAAAATGCCGCAAAAATTTTCCTGAAGATTGATTTTGAATTCATATTTTTCTCCCATTAGTTACTTTACAAAAATATTTTCCGCCCACATATTTATAAAACGTTCGGTGAACGGCTCGGAATTTTCCCAGTATTCGACTTCCGACTTGCGCGAAATCACAGCCTGAAGGCAGCCCCAAAGCCCAAAAACAAGAACTCCAACATCCAAACGCGGATTTTCCGAATGTGCAGAACCTTCCGCAACGCAAAGTTCTAGAAGTTTTTCTCCAGTGCGGTTGCAGACATAAAATTTTTCAGTTTCTTCTGGCGGAAGGTTCGACGCGGATTTTATTTTTTCCATAACAAGAGAGGCGACGCGCGGATTTTTCAAGCTCCAGTCGCGGAACGCCCTGATTGCGGCAAGAACTTTTTCCTTTGGGAAAGCGGCTTTTTCCGCAGCGGATTCAATCACCGAATTTATCTCGTTCAGACAATCCAGCGAAATCTCCTGGAAAAGGCAGTCCTTGTCCTTGTAATAATGATAAATCGCCGTTGCCGAAACACCGCAGTTCTTGGCAATTTCCCTCATTCCGATTTCAGAAGGCTCCTTTTCCATTAAAAGCTCAAGAGTGCGCTTTTTAATAGAAGAAACTAGCTCAGGATTTGCATTTCTCATAATCCATCCACCTTGTATAATATAACACTGTTAAGTTATCAATGTTATACAAAGTTGTCAAGTGTCTTTTTTCCTCCGGACGGATTCCTATTTTTCCGCCATTGAGGTGAACGCTTCGCTGCGCCGGATTTTGCGGTACTGGGACGGAGTAAATCCTGTTTCCTTTTTGAATATTTCTATGAAGTGGCTTGCCGAGCTGAATGAGAAGAGCGCGCTTATCTGGGCGGATGAATTTTCGCTGTAGAGAAGCATTTTTTCCGCCGCCTCGATTTTTTTCTTCATTATATACTGACCGACTGTGATTCCGGTCTCCTTTTTGAAAAGCGTGCAGAGATGTGTCTTGTTTACGCCGAGTGTCTCCGACATCCTTGAAAGCTGGATTTTTTCGTTCAGGTGGTCGTAGATGTAGTCGATTGCGGCTGTCGTTCTGTGCGAAAGTCCGTGAACTTCCTTGAGTTCCTTCATGCGGCTGGTGAAATCGAAAACTGCCTCGCGGTGAAGCAGGCTTATTGTGTCCTCGTTTTCCGCAGTGTCTATCTGGCGGATGTAGATGTCGCTCAGGGTGTATGCCGGTTCAGGCGGAAGACCTCCCTCAATGCAGAACCGGGTTATCATTGCGACCGTTATCACAAGATGATATTTCAGGTTCCGCAGCGGATTTTCCGAGAGTTTTCCGAGCTTTTCGTTGCGCAGGGGAAGCATGAGCTGTTTAACAAGGTCAAAGTCGCCTTTCTTCACGGCGTCATAGAACGCAAGCTCCTTGTCGTATTCCAGGTGATAGATTGAATACTCGCGTCTTCTGAAAAGCTCTTCGGAAAGCGTCGGCTCGGACTTTATGCGCGCAAGCTCATCGTTCATGTTCCTTTTCATTTTTATGTTTTCCTTCCGTCATCCGCAGAAAATCAGAATATACTGATATATATGCAAATATTATGATATATTCCGCGGAAATTCAATGATATTATTCCGTTGTCAGGCTGGCTCGCGCGGAATGCATTGCTTTCGGCGTGATTTTGGTTCTGCAAATTCAGAATTCGGCTTAGAAAACGGAGGAACTATGAATCTTTCAAAGGGAATAAATTTCGGAGGATGGCTTTCGCAGTGCTGCCACACAAAGGAGCATTACGACAGTTTTATAAATGAGGACGATGTGCGCCGTGCCGCAGGCTGGGGATTTGACCACATAAGGCTTCCGTTCGACAGCGAGGTTATCCAGAATCCGGACGGAACTTTTATTGAGGAAGGATTTTTGAGGCTGGAGAAATTTGTCGGATGGGCGGAAAGTTTCGGGCTTGATGTGATTCTTGACCTTCACAAGGCCTGCGGCTACGACTTCAACGACGCTGGAACGGAAAAGGGAAACTCTCTTTTTTCAAGTCCGCATCTTCAGGAGCTTTTCGTGTCGCTTTGGAATGAAGTCTCGTCAAGATTCGGCGGAAAAATGAACGTCGCGTTTGAGCTTCTGAACGAAGTCGTGGAGCAGGAGGCGGCTGAGCCTTGGAACGCCCTAATTGACCGCACGCTCAGGACAATCAGAAAGAATGCGCCTGAAACTTTCGTGATTTACGGCGGAATCCAGTGGAACAGCGCGCGCACTCTCCGTCTTCTAAAAAAGCCTGAATTCCGCAACGTGATTTTCACCTTCCATTTTTACGAGCCGCTGATTTTCACGCATCAGAAAGCGCCCTGGGTTCCGGGAATGAGCCCCGACCGCGAGATAAAATATCCTGCCACGCTGTCATATTTCCGCTCGGAATCCGTTCCGCTCGGATACAAGGGAAAGGATGTCGCCGACACTGACGGAAATCTTCCGGGAATCGAGCTTATGCGGCAGATGATTGCAGAGGCCTGCGCGGCGGCTGAAAACGCCGGAGTTCCAGTCTACTGCGGAGAATACGGAGTGATTGACCGCGCGCCTGTCAACGGAACTGAAGCCTGGTTCGCCGACGTGCATAAGGTCTTCAGGGAATTCGGTGTGGGACACGCGGTGTGGACCTACAAGGAAATGGACTTTGGACTTACGGAAAGCCACTATGACGGAATCCGCGATGAGCTTATAAAAATGATGACGGAATAGCAGTCTATATATAACGGAGGAAACATGAAAAAGACGATTGCATTTGCCGCGGGAATTATTTTTGCCGCAGCTCCATTCTTTGCGCAGACCAGCTACAGCGATGCGGATCTTGTCTGGCAGGATGATTTTGACGGAAATTCACTCAATCTGAATGACTGGAACTACGAATACCACGAGCCGGGCTGGGTGAACAACGAGCTTCAGGAATACGTGGACTCAAAGGAGAACATCTACGTAAAAGACGGAAATCTCGTGATTCAGGCCGTTCAGAAAAAAGCGCGGGGCGGAAAAACTGCGTACACTTCCGGCAGAATAAACACAAGAGGCAAGCACGACTTCAAGTACGGACGCATTGAGGCGCGCATAAAATTTCCTTCCGGCAAAGGCTTTCTCCCGGCATTCTGGATGATGCCCACGGAAGAGAATCTCTACGGACAGTGGCCAAAATGCGGTGAAATCGACATTGCGGAAGTTCTCGGCGACAGGACAGAGGAAATATACGGAACGCTCCATTACGGCGAGCCTCACAAGGAGTCCCAGGGAAAGGCTTCTGCGCAGGGAAAAAGCTTCTCCGATGACTGGCACATTGTGGCCTGCGAGTGGGAACCCGGCGAAATCCGCTTCTACGCCGACGGAAAGATGTACCACAAGGAGAACAGCTGGTACACAAAGCGCAAGGGATTCGGCGAGGTGACTTATCCGGCTCCGTTCGACCAGCCTTTCTACATAATCCTGAACCTTGCGGTGAGCGGAAACTGGCCGGGAAATCCTGACCGCACGACCAAATTTGGAAAGAACGCGCGGCTTCTCATTGACTACGTGAAAGTCTACCAGAAAAAAAGCTACGACGAGAACGTGAAGAAGCCCGAATCAGGAATGGCGCAATTCCGCGAGGCGGATTCTGACGGAAACTATATCCGAAAGGACGAAGGCTCATGGAACTTCCTTCTTGCCCAGGGCGGAAAAGGCAGCTTTGCTTACGACAGCGGAAACATCAGCATAACTTCCGAGACGGCTGGAAGCGTTGACTATTCTGTTCAGCTTGTGCAGGCAGGTCTTCCAATGCTCAAGGGCGCGGAATACAGGCTTTCGTTCGACGCTTCGGCGGAAAAGGAGCGCACGATTATAACCGCGGTTACAGCTCCGGAAGCAGGATGGATACGCTATCTCAAGGACACGAAAATAAATCTTGGGCCGCAGAAAAAGCACTTTGAGTTCACATTCAAGATGAACGACGCGGACGATCCTATGGGACGGCTTGAGTTCAACCTAGGAAACCAGAATTCCACCGCGGCGGTAAGAATTTCCGGTGTGCGGCTTGAGATGGTCAGCGCGCCCCAAAATTCAGCGGAAAAAAAATCAGTTCTTCCCGACGGAAATCTTGTGCACAACGGAGAATTCCAGGAGGGAGAAAACCGTCTTGCGGAATGGAATGTCTCCGGCAAAAACGGCGCGAAATTCCACGTTACGAACACGGACAACATCCGCAAATTCCGCGCAGAGAATCCAAAGGACGCTGAAATCCGGCTTGTTCAGGAAGGAATTCCGCTTGTTCCGGGAACAGAATATCTTCTGAGCTTTGACGCCTCATCAGCTTCTTTCGGAAAAATAAAGGCTGAAATTTCAGGAAAGACTTTTGAGGCTTCCCTTTCTTCCGCTGAGAAGAATTTCAAATTCGTGTTCAAGGCGGAAAAGGAAAAATCATCCGCGCTCTCATTCAGTTTTGACACAGACGGAACGTTTTTCCTTGACAACGTGCGCATTCAGGAAAACGCAATGCTCGTGAACGGAAATTTTTCCTCCGGGCTTACAGGCTACGAGGTCTACCTGAACGAGTCGGCCTCCGCGGATTATGCAGTTGATTCCCTTTCCGAGGACAACGCGTTCTGCATGAACATTTCCGACACAGGAAATCTTGACTGGATGATTCAGCTAAAACAGAACGGAATTTCTCTTGAAAAAGGCAAAAAGTACAGAATAACGTTTGATGCGAAGTCCACGGCTGACCGTACGATAATGTTCGCCCTCCAGCGCGACGGTTCTTCGGACAACAACTGGATTCCGTATTCCGGAACACAGAAAATCGACGTCTCAAAGGAATTCAAAAGATACTCATGCGAATTCACGATGGGCGAGCCGACCGACAACTCTGTAATCCTGAGCATTTCGATGGGAGCCGTGAACGGCAAAAAAATCACCAGAAAGCACACGGTTACGGTAGACAACATCGTGCTTGAGGAAAACGGAAACTAGAATCTGCGTGATATTCATTGAGGCTGCCGGAATGACCTTGCAATTATAGGAGCCTGTTCCGGCGGTCTTAGCGTTCGCGGTAATATTTGCTGATTCCGCCGTACCCTGCAATCATCTCATCTTCGCATTCTTGCAGCTGATCAGAATGTGGCACGGCGCAAAAATCACCGCGCAGACAATCAGCGGAATGTTCAGCGAAAAAAATCCGCTTTCCAGAAAAAGCAGCGACGGCACAACTGAAAGCACGATTGACTTCCGCAAGGAATTTTCCTTCCAGAAAACCGCCCAGCCGCAAAGGTAAGCCGCCGTAAGAGCGGAACTTGCGGCAAAATACGCGGTTTTTGCTCCGTCAAACCAGAATCCGCGGCACAAAACCGGAACGCAGAAAATCATGAACGCAAAGCAGCCGAACCTTCCGGCCTGCTCCAAAAACTCAACCGCTTTGTTCTTGTAGAGATTTTCAAAACCGTCCCTGTGCGTCGCGGCAAAAATAAAGTTCGGAACCATGATTGCGGCGATTACCGCCAGCCCGGAAAAGTTTATAAAGCTCATAGATTTCTCCTGATGATTTTACTGACAATCAGGGCTGATGTCGAGATTTTTATTTTCTACAAAAAAACGCTGCTTGCGGAATGAGGACTAAGAAAACAAAAACGTTGTTCAGCGCGTAAAAGCTGCAAATACAGCAAAACAGAAATATGAGAAAACAGCCGGCCTAAAAGCCGTTTCCTCGTTAAATTCAAAGGACAAAAAAGCGTTGGAAGCAAAAAATGAATTTCGTATTCACTACGAATGGCAAACTTTGTATTCCTCCCCAAAAATTCCACCTGAAAAACGCAAAAGTATAATATGCAAAATGAAATTTCGGTGGTAAATTTTCTAGCAATGGTGGGCGGATGGGGTTCCGTCTGTAAAATCTAGCGGAGGTTTTTATGAAAAAGAAAATGAATGTCGGTTTTGTGGTATGTGTGGAGCTTTTTGTTATGGTTTGCGCACTTGTTTTGTCGCTTCTTATGATAAAGGGAAACTTGTCGCTTGTCCTGATGTTTCTGGACTTGCCGTCGCTTGTGCTGCTTCTGCTTTTTTCTGTTCCGCCTATGGTGTGCAGCGGAATGTGGGGCGACTTTATGCGTGCTTTTTCGGCTGGAAAAAAGGATTTTGGCGTGGCTCAACTCAAGCGGAGCGAAAAGGCTGTTTCCATGATGCAGCGTTTTGTTCTTATCGGCGGATTTTTCAGCGTGTTTGTCGCGCTTATTGTGTGCCTTTCGGACGTTTCAAATTTTTACGTGCTGGGAAAAAATCTTGCTGTGGTCTGCATTTCGGCTTTTTACACGGCGGCTTTTGAGTTTCTTCTTATTCCCTTGGATGCGAATGTACGGACTGCGCTTATTGACGCGATGAATCTTGACGAGGAATAGGGGCGGGCGATGAGGAAAGGGTTGTTTTTTCTGTGCCTGGTCTTGTATGCGTTTTCGGTTACGCTTACGGTTTTTGTTCAGCACATCGGCATTCAGGACAGGCTTTTGAAAATTGTCTGTACGCTTGGAATTTTGCTTTCGTTTTTTGCTGTTCTTGCGATGCTTTTTTTAGCTTTCAGTCTGAAAGGCGGCGTAGAATCTTTGGAACAGAAAGAGAATCCGGCGGAAAAAATTCCGTCCAAGGAAAAATACCTTGAGTTCGCGGCTAGAAGCGGACTTTCCCGGCGTGAAACTGAAATCGGCTGGCTTGTTCTGAACGGACTTTCAAACATTCAGCTTGCCGAAACTCTCTACATTTCCCTTGCCACCGTAAAAAAGCACCTGACCCACATATACGAAAAGACCGAAACAAGCGGCAGAAAGGAATTCGCAGAAAAAGTGATGGCGTTTGGGTTTTAAGAGCGGCTATTGTTTATTTTCCTGTTATATGGCAGTTTTAAAGCCTGAATGTTTTACAAACCTTCTGAAAAAGAAATGCTAAAAGATAGAAATGAGATTTTTCTAAAAGACATTGTTCCGATTTTGAAAGAGAAAGGCTTTGAAAAATCTCCGTTCAAATCGTCTTGCTTCGGCTATTGCAATAGTTACCTGTACATTTACGAAATGTGCCGCATAAATAGCAGTCTTTTGGAATTTGTGGAAACTTATATTTGCCGAAAAGACAAATATATTCAGATTCATATAAATTCATTCAAATTAACTCCTGAGATTCGCTCTGTCTCCTCGTTAAAAGGAATTGACGGATTAAAGTACAAAATTCCTCCCGACAGCGCGAAAAAAATGCGGATTGATGTTGATTTTATAGATTGTCCTCCTATATTTTCAATGGATTTTTGGCTTAAGACTTTGAAAATAGGACTTTACTTTACAAAGAATGGATATGCCAGGCAGATTAAGCGATTGAAACATTTGGCGCAGGAAAAGACCCGCAATATCGATTGTTTCTTCAAAAAATGGTACATTCTGCATAGTCCCAATATAACTGAATGGGACGGAAAATTAGTGGAAAAAAATATACAAGGAGCGAATAAATGTCTGAAAATCTGCTTTCAAAAATTATTGCCGACCAAACCGAAATTCTTTTGAAGAATATAAATTCTGTTGTTCAGTCAGCAAATCTTGAGGCTGAATTTGACGGTTTGAATGCGTCGCGCTTTATTTTTCATACACTGCACTCGCTCGATAAGTGGTTTGTGAATCCTGCGGAATACAAATATGATGAAAAGTCTTCTGGCGGTGTCGCTGAAAATCTTAGTGTCATTTCAAGTTCTCGTCAAGGGTTTGATGCGGCGCCGGGCGTTGTTATTCCGCGTGAAAATTTGGAAAAATATGCCGTGTCGGTTGCTCAAAAAATCAGAAATTATCTTGCAAATCTTTCGGATAAAATGCTTTCAGAAAAACTAGATGGCTGCGAATTTACACGCCTTGAGCTGATTCTTGGGCAGTTCCGCCATGTGATGTGCCATGCGGGGATTTCTTCTGCAATAAACTTTCAAAACGGAAATGGCTGGCTCAAATATTTTGGGCTGGACTGAAATAAAACTCTAAAATTCCCTGTAGTTTTCTGTCAAATCCTCTTCAAGCCACAGGGAAATTTCTTCTGTCACTTTTGAAAGTTTTTGCGCTTTTTGTTTTCCTGTTATTGAACATTCCCAGACAACGGCGACTCTGTAGCAGCTGTCAAGATAGGCTGAAATCACTTTTTTGTCGCGCACCATGTTCCGTTCGATTTTATTTTTCCAGAATTCAACATTTGTTTTTGGCAGCCTGAAAAGCCGGCAGTTTTTGTGTCCGTGCCAAAAGCATCCGTGGATAAAAATAACTGCGTTGTAATGCGGAAGAAAAATGTCCGGCGTCCCCAAATACCGCTTGTCGTTTTTCCTGAACCTGAATCCGGCCTTGTGGAGTGCGCTTCTTAAAAAGACTTCGGGCTTGGTGTCTTTGCTGTGGATTTTCGCCATGTTCAGGCTTCTTTGTTCTGCGCTCAATGTGTCCATTTCTGTATATTAATTTTGCCTCTCTAAAAATTCAACCGGCATATTTTCTTGTACAATTGAACATAAAATGTTAAAATGTCATTTATGAATACTTTTGTTGCTCTTTGCGCAGTTGGCGCGGAAAAAATCCTTGGAAATGAAATAAAACATTTGGGCTATACTCTTGCAGGAAACGCTCCGGGCCGGGTTTCGTTTTTAGGCGACAATGATGCTTTGTACCGCTCAAATTTTTGTCTTAGGACGAGCGACAGAGTTTATCTTCAGATGTCTCGTTACAAAGCTGACAACTTCGATTCTCTTTTTGAAGGCTGCTATAGAATTGACTGGCAGGATTTTTTTAGAAAGGATGTGCGTGTTGTTGTGGATAAAGTCCGTGTTTATAAAAGCCGGATTAACAGCGAGCATACGATTCAGGGAATGATTCAAAAAGCGATTTACACAAAACTCGGAGATGTCTGGCGCATGAATTCTTTGCCGGAATCTGGAAATCAGGCTGATGTGCGTGTTTATATGGAGCGGGATGAAGCTGTGATTTTGCTTGATACAAGCGGACAGGCTTTGCATAAGCGCGGCTACAGAACTGAAGGTGGAACTGCTCCATTGCGTGAAACAACGGCAGCGGTTCTCTTGCAGGAAATGATGTGGCGCAGAAAAACTCCTTTGCACGATCCTTTTTGCGGAAGCGGAACAATTGCAATTGAAGCGGCTCTTTACGCCCACAATATTGCTCCGGGTCTTGGAAGAAATTTCGCGTATGAAAATCTTTCCATATATGATGCTTCCCGCGCTCTTGAAATAAAAAAAGAAGAAGCTGCAAAAATCCGCACAGATGTTGAATGCCACATTGCCGGAAGCGACATAGATCCGTTTGCAATTGACCGTGCAAAACTGAATGCGGAACACGCTTGCACAATGGCTGGAAGAGCTTTGCAGCTGATTGGAAGCGATATGCGCATTGAGCGTCCTGAATTTTTTGTAAGCGACTTTGAAAATTTGCATTCAGAATTTGAAAGCGGACTTATACTTTGCAATCCTCCTTACGGTGAACGTTTGGGCGATGAGTCTCAGGCTGAAAATCTTTATAGAAAAATGGGCAGCTTGATTTCAAATTTTGAAAACTGGCAGATTGGCGTTATTACAAGTCAAAAGTCTTTTGAAGATTGTTTTGGAAAAAAAGCTTCCGCGGTAAAGCCTTTAAAAGCTGGAAATCTGGACACTTCTTTTTATATTTACAGGTAAAATATGGCGATTGTTGTTGAGCACGAAAAGCGCAAAAGGGAAATCCTTGAAAAGTCGTTTCAGCTTTTTATAGAAGACGGATACGAAGATGTTACTTACCAGAAAATCGCGGACAAATGCGGAATTACTCGTACAACTCTTTATATCTATTTTAAAAACAAGCGCGAAATTTTTTTGTGGAGCATAAAGCAGCTTACAAACGATGTTGAGCAGGAACTTATTGGAATTATAAAGAATAGCCAGATTGATTCCATAGAATGCCTTAAGCGGATTTTTTTGTGCATAATCGATATTGCGGAAAGCAACCGGGCGTTTTTCCGTGTTTTAAAAATGTATCTTATGCAGCTCGAAAAAAGCGGCGTGGATATAAATGACCGGGTAACAAGGCGCGTTATCAGGATTCAGCATTTGATGAATATGGTTTTAATCCGCGGACAAAAAAAAAGTGAAATAAAAAATCTTCCCATAAAGGAAATAAACAGCTTGCTTTACTGTCTTTTGGAAACTTCAATTTTTCGGCTTGGAATTCTTAATCAGGAAAATCTTGATGAAATGCGCGGAACGGTTCAGTTTGTAATAGAGCAATTCAGGGCGGAGAAAAAATAAAATGAATTTTACAAGTTTGATTCCACCGTTTTTAATTTGCACGATTCCTGTTTTGGCGGCGTTGGCTTGCCTTGTTGTCCTTGTAAAAGAATTCAGGCTTAGCTTTGGATTTATTGCAGTTTTCGGCGGACTTTTTGCTGTTGTTCCGATTTACGCGATTCAGTTTTTTTTGGAAGCTTCCGGGCTGATTAACGCGCATTCTCTTTTTTCTGTTTTGATTAAAAGCATTCTTGTGAACGGCGTTGTTGAGGAAACAATAAAAATGGCGGTGTTTTTTCTTTTTCCGTCAAAGAAAATGTCGATGAAAGTTTTTTTCGCCTGCGCTGTGTTGAGCGGACTTTCTCTTGGATGCTTTGAAACTTTAATTTATATTGCTTCTGGAATTCAGAATCTTGAGCTTAGGCTTTTGACTGCGGTTGTTATTCATTCTTGCTGCGCGGGACTTTCGGGGCTTTTTGTTTTCAACTTGAAGAACGGAAGTTTAAAAATCTATCCGTTTGTTCTGGCTGTTTTGCTGCACGGAATTTACAATTATTTTGCGGGATTCAAAATGGATACAATGTTCTTTTGGTTTTCGCTTGTTGTAGTTTTGGTTGCTGTTGTGGAATGCCGGATCCGTTACAGGGCAATGAATCCGGAAGGACTGATTCTTTTTCAGTAGGATTAAGAGCAGTCTTTGCAAATTCCCCAGATGTTGGTTTGAATTTTTTCCGCTTTGAATCCGTCTTGCAAAAATTGCGGCGGAAGTTCAACAGGCTTAAAAATATCGTAAATTTTTTCGCATTTTACACATTTAAAGTGCAGATGATTTGAAGTGTCCGCGTCGTATCTAAGTTCTCCGTCTTCAATTGTGATTGTCTGCACAAGTCCGCATTCAGAAAACTGCTTGAGCGTGTTGTAAACTGTTGTGCGCGACAAAGTTGGCATTTGCGGAGAAAGTGCCGTATAAATTGTGTCAACGGTCGGATGCACTAGATTTTCCGCAAGAAATTTGTAAATTGCCATTCTTTGAACTGAAGGACGGATATTTTTTTCTTCTAGTTTTGCTGCGATTTGTTCGTGATTCATTTTTTTCTCTTGAAACTTTTTGGAATTTAAAAAACACCATGCAATGAAAATGTTTTCAAAGCACAGTGTTTTTTTTATTTTATTTGCTGAAATAACGCTGCATTATTCCCTTGAATCCTGCTCCGTGGCGCGCTTCATCTTTTGCCATTTCATGCACTGTGTCGTGAATTGCATCGTAGCCAAGTTCCTTTGCGCGTTTTGCAAGTTGAAGTTTTCCTTCGCAAGCTCCTGCTTCCGCGTCTGCTCTCATCTGAACATTTTTCTTTGTTGAGTCAGTAAGAACTTCTCCAAGAAGCTCGGCGAATTTTGCGGCGTGCTCGGCTTCTTCAAATGCATAGCGTTTGTATGCTTCTGCAATTTCCGGGTAGCCTTCGCGGTCTGCCTGGCGGGACATTGCAAGATACATTCCGACTTCTGAGCATTCACCGGCGAAATTTTCACGGAGTCCTTTTACAACTTCTTCGTCCAAGCCTTTTGCAGAACCAACCTGATGCTCGCAGGCAAATCCTTTTGTTTCAACCATTTCATTGAAAGCGTTTTTTGCATGGCAAACTGGACATTCTTCCGGCGCATTGTCTCCTGTGTGAACATATCCGCATACTTTGCAAACCCATTTTTTCATAATAACCTCCTAAGTTCCTTACACTTGATTATTTATAAATTTGTATTTATTACAATAATGATATTATTATAATAAATTTATTTTGTCAACAAAAATTTGACAAATTTAAATTCCGGGCTTAAAATAAAAATGTCGGAAAACTCTTGTTGTTTTTCATAGATAGACTCTCCTCAAAAAGCCGGTTTGTCGTTGGCAGACCGGTTTTTTATTTTGTGTGCTTCGCCGTAAAATATTGTAAGCCTTGCCGATTCATTATATAATGCACTGATATGCCTGAAAGCGAAAATCCTTTGATTGTTCAGTCTGACAGAACTCTTCTGCTTGATGTCCATGCGCCACTTGCCGAAGAATGCAGAGCTGCCTTGATTCCTTTTGCGGAACTTGTGCGCTCTCCTGAACATTTGCATACATATCAAATTTCATCTCTTTCTTTGTGGAATGCTGAAAGCTCAGGATTTACAGGCGAACAGGCAGTTGAAGTTTTAAAAAAATTTTCACGTTATGAAATTCCGCAGAGCGTTGTTGTCTGGATTGAAGAAACTTCCGGGCGTTTTGGAAAGCTTAGGCTGGTTCAAGGTCCTTCCGTGGAAAATTCAGACGGAATAAAAGAAGAATATCTTTATCTTGTTTCAAATTCTCCGTATGTTTTTAAACAGATTGAAGCGAATGCTTTTGCCAGAAAATTTCTTGTTCCGTGCGAATGCGCAGAAGAATTTTCGGTAGGACTTTCAGAAAAAGAAAAAACTTTTTGCTTTAAACTTTTGCTTACTGACCGCGGAATTGTTAAGCAGAATCTTTTAAAAATTGGCTGGCCTGTAAAAGATGATGTTCCGCTTCAGGACGGATTTCCTCTTGAAATAAATCTGCGGAAAACAACTTTGAGCGGGCGGCCTTTTGAAGTGCGTGAATATCAGAAAGCTGCGGCGAATGCGCTTGTCGGAAACAAAGGTCCGGGAACTGGATTCGGCACGATTGTGCTTCCTTGCGGCGCTGGAAAAACGATTGTCGGCATGGAAATAATGAGCCTTTTAAAGACAAATACGCTCATTGTAACTACAAATATTACAGCGGTTCATCAGTGGATAGACGAGCTTATTGATAAAACTGATTTGGATGCAAGCCAGATTGCGGAATACACTGGAGAAAATAAAACTATAAAACCTGTAACGGTTGCCACTTATCAGATTCTTACTTGGCGTCCTGACAAAAATGGTCCGTATCCGCATTTTTCACTTTTCAGGCAGAACAACTGGGGTCTTGTTATTTACGATGAAGTTCACATGATTCCGGCTCCTGTTTTTAGAGTTGCTGCTGAGCTTCAGGCTGTGCGACGCGTTGGGCTGACTGCGACTCTTGTGCGTGAAGACGGCTGTGAAGGCCACGTTTTTTCTTTGGTTGGTCCTAAAAGATATGATGTTCCGTGGAAAGAACTTGAAAAGGCAAAGTGGATTGCAAAGGCTGAATGTATTGAAGTTCGGCTTGGGCTTCCTGAAAATAAGGAAATTGAATATGCGGTTGCGGCAAACAGAGAAAAGCACAGAATTGCAAGTGAAAATCCTTTGAAAAATAAAATTGTTCAGGAGCTTGTTGAAAAATTCAAGGACGACAAAATTCTTATAATCGGGCAATTTTTAACTCATCTTGAAATTATTGCCAAGCTTCTCAACGTTCCGATTATTACTGGCAAAACAAAAAATTCCGAACGTGATATAATTTATGACGATTTTCGAAGCGGAAAAATCCGTGTGCTTGTTGTAAGCAAAGTTGCGAATTTTGCAATCGATTTGCCGGATGCAAGCATGGCAATTCAGGTGAGCGGAACTTTTGGTTCAAGGCAGGAAGAAGCACAGCGGCTTGGAAGAATTCTTCGTCCAAAAGAAAGAACTTCAAGATTTTTTACTTTGATTACGCGCGGAACAGTTGAAGAAGATTTTGGAAGCAACCGCCAGAAATTTTTAGCCGAGCAAGGATATTCTTATAGAATTGTCCGCTATGAAAATGAAAAAAGTTTTGACGAGTTTGAAGTTCCGATTCAAATTGAAGGATGTGGCCAATGAATTTAGATGCAAAAGTTCAAAAGATAATTCAATGGCGTGAAAGTTTTTGCACTTTGCCGGACAAATTTTTTTTCGAGTTGGTTCGCATTTATCTTGGCGAAGTAAAAACTCCTTACAACAAGCAAAAGCTGGCGGAAGAAATCGGAGCTTTTCTGCGCAAAAAAGAAACCCGGGAATCAATTATAAAATTTCTTGACGGAACTGATATAAAAATTCTTACGGCGATAAAATTTTTGAACGAGCCGGACATTGAAAAGCTTGAAAAATTTTTTTCGTCTTCAATTCAGCAAGGAGAATTTTATAGCGCAGTTGCAAGCCTTGAAGAACGCCTTTTGATTTTTTCTGTCCGCGTAAAAAATGAAAAGAATTTAATAAAAATAAATCCGTATCTTGAAGATGATTTGAGCGGCTTGTTGAATTTGCAAAATTTGATAAGTCCAGAAAACGCAAAAAAATTTCCTGAACGACGTTTGAGAATTTCTTCTGAACTTCTTGCGGTTTTTCTCTGCTATGTTTCAGGCCATTCTGATATTTGCAAAAATAACGGAGAGCTGAAAAAGAAAGCGGCTTCTGACTTGGCTGAAATTTTTCAAGAGAATTTCAACAAGGAATTTTTTGAAACACTTTTTAAGGCTCTAAAAAATCTTCATCTTGTGCAGGAAGATTCTGAAGGCAAAGGATTTTTTGTTGACTGGCAGAAGCTTGAGCTTTTTTCAAATTTGACTTTTGGAAATCAATCTGCATATATTTGCGCCGCTTGCGCAGGTTCGTTTTCCAGAAGCATGATTCTGTCTAGCGCAGAAATTTTTTTCAAGACGCTTTCATTTTTAAAGCAGGAAGTTTACACAAGACAGAAAATTCTTCAGATTGCTTTTTTGCTGAAAGATAAAAATTCCCGTTACTCCGAAAATTCTTTCAGCCGGTTTTCAAGAATTGTTGCGTTTGGCTCTTCCGCGGAAAATTCTTCTGTCGATTCAAATTTTTTAGATGCGATGCTGGATTGCGCGATTGAGCTTGGAATTGTCGATTCACTTTCTGAAGGCGAAAATGAATTTATTTGTGTGAATCAAATTTTTGAAGAAAAAAAATCGCAAGGTTCTTTGAGCATTGATGCAGGTTTTTCTGTAACAATTTTACCGGGATTTTTGCTTTCGGAGCTTGTTCCGCTTATAAAATTTCTTTGTCCAAAAAAATGCGACACAGCTGCCGTTTTTGAAATCACGCGCCAGTCAGTTTTGAAGGCTTTTGATTTTGAAATGACGAAAGAGCAGATTTCCGCAATTTTAAAAAAATATTCGCATTACGAAATTCCGCAGAATCTTTTGGTTTCGCTTGATGAATGGGCAGATTCTTATAATTCGGCCGCGCTTTATAAAGGCTATGTTTTAAAAATCCGTCCTGAAAATTCTATTGTAATTGAAAAAAAACTTTCATCTTATATTATTGAAATTTTGTCGCCGGGAATTTTCTTGATGAATTTTTCATCCGATGAGCAGGCAAAAAATTGCGTTGAGCGTCTTGGACTTGATTTTGTTGGAAATGTAAAATCCGCGAAAAAAACTGCGCCTGCTTTGGGATTTCCAGAAATTGATTTTGATTCTAAAATTTTATCTTGCTCTTCGGAATCTTTGTCCACGGAAAATTCTATGGCTTCCGGCTCAAAAAAAGAAGTTTCAAAAATTCTTGAGGATTTAAAAAATCAGCTGGAAAATATTTCGGCTTCCGCAGAGCAAAAAGAAGGACTTGAGGAGCGGATAAAACGGCGCGTGGTTTTGTCTTCGGCGCAGCTTCGGCCTGAAAGTGTTAAGTTTGAGCTTACCGAGGCAAGCGGAATGAATTTCACCGGAAAACTCAGAGTTTTGGAAAGTGCGGTTCAAAATGAAGATTTGGTTGAACTTGAAATGTCTACGACAAAAGAAATTTTAATTGGCGTTCCAAGAGCCGTTGTAAAAAATCAAATTCTTTTTTTAGTTTGCAAAAATTCTGAAACAAATTCAGTTGAAGAATACGAAGTTTCAATTGCTTTGATTTCAAAAGTAAAAAAAATCAGAAGCTCAGCTTCATTTTTAAATTTAATTGCAAAGGAGTCTTGAAATGGAATCGCCAAAAGTTTGTCTTACGCTGACAGAAAAAACTCTTGCGGAAGATTTGGAGCTTCTTAATAAATATAGAAGTTATGTTGACATGGTGGAACTGCGCGTTGATTTTTTGAATCAGGATGAGCGGCTTTATGCAAGGCGGTTTCCTTCGATGTCTGGCTTGCCGTGCATTTTGACAATCAGGCGAGAAATAGACGGCGGAAAATTTGTTGAAGGCGAATCTGCCCGCACAATTCTTTTTGCCCGCGCGCTTTCTTTTGCCGATGAAGATAAAACTAAAAATTTTGCCTATGTGGATTTTGAGGAAGATTTTCATATTTCAAGTCTTGAAGATGCGACTCTTGCTTTTGAGACAAAAGTAATCCGAAGTTTCCATGACATGAAAAATCCTGTAAGAAATATTTTGGAGCGGCTTAAAGAACTGAATCCTTCCGGGCTTGAAATTCCAAAAATTGCGTTTATGCCTCACAGCCTTGACGATGTTACAAATCTTTTTGAGCAGGCTTCTAAAATTTCTGGAAACAATCATATTTTGCTTGCGATGGGCACAATGGGAATTCCAACGAGAGTTCTTGGCGCAAAACTGAAAAATTTTTTGACATACACTTCCGCGCCGGAATCAATTCAAAACACTTCAAATATTGCCCATTTGGATGCTGTAAAACTCGGCGGACTTTACAGAACAAAATCTATAAATGAATCGACTAAAATTTTTGGAATTACCGGCTGGCCGCTTTCCGGCACTTCGAGTCCTGAACTTCACAACACAGGATATTGCCGCCATGGAATGAATGCTGTTTACATTCCTTTTCCAGCTGAAAAATTTGAGCAGGCGATTGATTTTTCTGAGCAAGTTGGAGTGCAGGGACTTTCTGTTACTGTTCCGCATAAAGAAGCTGCTCTTGCAAGGGCTGATTTTGTGGACAATGCCGCGCTTGAAATTGGCTCAAGCAATACGTTGATAAAAAAAGACGGAAAGTGGCTTGCGTACAACACAGATGCGGAAGGCTTCTTAAAAGCTTTGCTTGAATTTTTGAATTTAAAAAATTTAAAGCACAAAAAAATTTCTATAATTGGAGCGGGCGGAGCTGCAAAAGCGGTTGCGTATGCAGTTTATAATTCCGGCGGAAAAGCCTGTATTTTTAACCGCACTTTGTCAAAGGCAAAAGAGCTTGCTGAAAAATACGACTTTAAATATGCTCCGTTGAATTTTGAATCAGTTTCTACGATTAGAAAATATTCAGACGTGATTATTCAGACCACATCAAAAGGAATGCATTGCGAAGAACCTTCTAATCCTGAAAATGATCCGCTTTATTTTTATGACTTCAATGGAAAGGAAGCTTTGTTTGACATAATTTATATGCCGAAAGCCACTCCGATAATGGTGCGTGCAAGAGAGGCTGGCTGCAAAATCTGCAATGGATTCAGCATGCTTCTTTATCAGGGATATAGGCAATTTGAATTGTATACAGGAGTTGAATACTGATGTGTATTTCTAAAGACGAACAAAAAATTTTAGCTGCAACAACCGCAGTTGATTCTTTAATCAAAGAAGGGAAAATTTTCAGCGGAATGAAAATCGGACTTGGAACCGGCTCTACTGCAATGCCGGCTGTAAAAAGACTCGCACAGAGAATTGAAGACGGAACTTTAAAAGACATAAAGGCCGTTGCAACAAGTTTTCAGACTACATTGGCTTGTGAAGAACTTGGAATTCCAGTTTACACATTGAACGACAAAGTAATTAACGGAACTCTTGACCTTGCAATTGACGGCGCGGACGAAATTGATCCTGACAACAATCTTATAAAAGGCGGCGGCGCGGCATTGCTCCGTGAAAAAATCATTGCTTATAATTCAGCAAAGTTCGCAATTGTTGCAGATTCCTCAAAAGATGTAAAAAGCCTTGGAACTGGTTTTGCTCTTCCTGTTGAAATTATAGCTGAAGCTCGTGTTCCCGTAATCAAAGCTTTGGAAAAACTTGGCGCGGAATGTGTGCTGCGTGAAGGCGTAAAAAAAGCCGGACCTGTAATCACAGACAACGGAAATCTTATCTTGGACTGCAAATGGAAGTCTCCAGTCAATCCGCAGGAAATGGAAGAAAAAATCGACGGAATAATCGGCGTTGTTGAATGCGGATTTTTTACAAAGATAAAGCCAGAAGTTTTTATTGCAAAACCCGACGGAACTGTTGAGCGCCGCTAGTTTTTATGTTTGTTCTGCAACTTGAATTTAGGGGCGACTTCAATTTATAATTGTACATTATGGAAAAATTAAAAATTTTATTGGCAAAAGGAAGAATTTACGAATCTGTATACGAGCTTTTGAGCGATGTTGGAATTTCTTTAAAGCTTCCAGACAGAACATATTTTCCTATAACAAATCAGAAAGACCTTGCGTTTCAAGTTGTAAAACCTCAGATTGCGAGCGTTCTTCTTGCGGCAAACAAGGCGGATATTGCTTTTTCCGGGAAAGACTGGGTTTTTGAAAATGGCGTTGAAGATTCGCTTGTTGAAATAATGGATTTGGGATTTGATCCAGTCCGTGTTGTCGCTGCGATTCCGGAAGATTTTGACTATGAAGAGCTTGCAAAGAAAAATGTTACAATTGCAACTGAATATCAGAATTTAAGCAAAAAATGGGTTGAAGCAAAAAAAATCAACGGAACAATTTTCCGCACTTGGGGAACGAGTGAAGGTTTTGTTCAGAATACAGAAGATTCAATTGCGCAAATTCTTATTGACAACACAAGCACAGGCTCTTCTTTAAAGGCGAACCGTCTAAAAATCGTGGACACTCTCATGGAAAGTTCTACAAGAATGTACGCGTCAAAAGAAGCGATGGCTGATCAAGAAAAAAAACAGAAGATTCTTGAGCTTAAAATGCTTTTTTCTGCTGTTCTTGATGCGCGCGACCGTGTAATGCTTGAGATGAATGTTTCCAAGGAAAAATTTGACACGCTCGTAAAGGCAATTCCGTCTATGAGAAGCCCGACTGTAAGTCCGCTTTTTGGAGATTCAGGATACGCTGTAAAAACTGCGGTTAAAAAAAGTGAAGTTCCGGTTCTTCTTCCAAAGCTCAAAGAATTTGGAGCCACAGACATTTTGGAATATGAACTTAGAAAAGTCATGTCATAAGGAATTTTTCAAATGGAAAGAACTGCAAGCATAAAACGCATAACTGGCGAAACACAAATAGAACTTTCTTTAAATCTTGACGGAACTGGAAAATGCTCTGTAAAAAATCCAATAGGTTTTTTTGGTCACATGCTGAATTCTTTTTGCAAGCATGGACTTTTTGATTTGAGCGGAGAATTAAAAGGCGATTTGGAAGTTGACCAGCATCATCTTATAGAAGACACAGGAATTGTTCTTGGACAATGCTTTGCTTCTGCTTTGGGAAACTGCGCAGGAATTTATAGAAGCGGATTTTCAATTTATCCTATGGATGAAAGTCTTTTGCAGGCTGCTGTCGATTTTGGCGGACGTCCGTTTTGCGTTGTAAACGCGGCTCTTTCTAATATTCCGCTTGTTTCAATTGGACAGGACGAAAAATCTTCTTCGTTTCAAACTGATTGCTTTGAGGATTTTTGGCAGGGATTTGTAAACGGTGCAAAGTGCAATTTGCATCTTGATACAATCCGCGGAAGAAGCGATCATCATAAAATCGAAGGACTTTTTAAAGCAGCAGCCCGGGCAATTCGTCAGGCAGTGGAAATTGATTCAAGACGCAACGGAGAAATTCCAAGCACAAAAGGACTAATTTAGAATTTTAATTTTATAGAAGGTTAAAAATGGACAGCACAGAAGAAATTTTAAATTTGCTGCGTGACAATGCGCGTATTTCTGTAGAAGATATTTCCGCGATGACAAAAAAATCAGTTGAAGAAGTCAAGTCAATTATCCAGCAACTTGAAAATGACGGCGTTATTATGAAATATGCCGCAATTATAAATCCTGAAAAAGATTCCAAGGCAAAAGAAAAAGTCTGCGCGGAAATTGAAATTCAAGTTACACCAGAACGCGAGCATGGATTTGATGGAATTGCTGACAGGATTTACAGGTTTCCGCAGGTAAAATCTCTTTATCTTATGAGCGGCGGCTACGATTTAAAAGTAATAATTGAAGGCGAAACTTTGCAGGAAGTGGCGCTTTTTGTTGCAAGAAAACTTTCTACGCTTCAAGGTGTGCGCTCAACAAAAACCCATTTTATTTTAAAGACTTACAAAGAAAATGATATTGTTTATATAGAAGAAAATTCCGACAGCCGGGAAGGAGCAATGGCTTAAATGAATACAAGAGAAGATAAATTCAGTTCGTCAATGGTGCAGACTCCACCAAGCGGAATCCGAAAATTTTTTGAAATGCTGATTGGGCATGACGATGTAATTTCGCTTTCTGTTGGAGAACCTGATTTTCCAACTCCTTGGTGCATTCGTGAGGAAGCTTTTTATCATCTTGAAAAAGGACATACAAGCTATACTTCAAACTGGGGCTTGCTTGAGCTGCGTGAAGAAATTTCAAAATATATGCAAAAATACAATATGCATTATAATCCGCAGAAAGAAATTCTTATAACGGTTGGAGCAAGTGAAGGCGTTGATGCTTCTTTGCGTGCAATTCTTAATCCCGGAGATGAAATTATTGTATGCCAGCCTTGCTATGTAAATTATGTTCCTTTGGCGCGTCTTTGCGAAGTCAATGTTGTTCCTGTTGATACAAGCGTAAATGGATTTTATCCGACTGCACAGCAAATTGAAAATGCACTTACTCCAAAAACAAAAGCTGTTATGATTTGTTCTCCAAACAATCCGACTGGAACAATGATTCCAAAAGAGGAACTTGAAAAAATTGCGGAAATTGTAAAAAAACATCAGCTTTGGGTTATAAGCGATGAAATTTACTGCGAGCTTGCTTATGATGAAGCGGAACATGTTTCAATTGGCTCTTTCCCCGGAATGAAAGATTACACGATTATTCTTAACGGATTTTCAAAATCTTTTGCAATGACAGGCTGGCGAATTGGATATATTGCGGCTCCTGCTGAACTTCTTGCTCAGATTGTAAAGCTTCATGGATACAATACAATTTGCGCGCCAATTTTCAGTCAGTATGCGGCTACGGAAGGTTTGCGCAACGGCTGGTCTGAAGTTGAAAAAATGCGTGTAAGCTATCAGCAGCGAAGAAATTTGATGTACAAGGCATTTTGTGATATGGGACTTCCTGTTCCAGAGCCTTCCGGAGCTTTTTATATGTTCCCGGACATTTCTTCAACAGGGCTTTCAAGCGAAGACTTTGCCACAAAGCTTTTTCAAAAGCATAATGTTGCTGTTGTTCCAGGAAGCGTTTTTGGAGCCGGCGGAGAAGGACACATAAGATGCTGTTATGCAACTGCTATTGATAAAATAAAAGTTGCCTTGGATAGAATTGCAGATTTTGTTCAGGAATGCCGAAAAAATTAAATTTTTGGTAAGGTTAAAAAAATCCGATAAATAATAAACGGGGGGGGGCATAAGAACTTTTGAAATTCCCTCAAATAATTTTGCTTTGTTAAGGAAGGTTTTAGAATATGTCATATCTTATTGCTGGCGTTATAATGATTGCTCTTGTTGCAGTTCTTACTTTGTTCATGGGAAAAAATGGCGGCAGCACCAAAGAGAAAAAAACTAGCAATAGGAATAAAGCTCAGATTATAAAAGAGGCGAATAAAAAACTTGCGAAAAATCCGCATGACCCGGCAGGACTTATTCCGCTTGGCGATGTTTATTTTTCGAGCCAAATTTGGGACAAGGCATATTTGATTTATAACGACATTTCAAAACTTGATTCAAAATCTGGAGTTGTTAATCTAGGCGAGTGTTTTTTGCGGCTTGGAATTAGCGCGCTTCAGCTTGGAAAAAATCCAGAAGCGGTTCAAGCTTTGGTGAGTGCATACAAAATAAATTCGGTTAGCTTTGAAAATAATTTTTATCTTGGCAAGGCGATGTTCAACCAAAAGCTTTATGAAAAATCTGTGCCTTTGTTTAAAAAAGCGATTCTTGCCAAACCTGAATCTTCTGGCGTTTATTTTTTGCTTGCACAAAGCCTTTATTTTGCCAAAAAGTACCGCGAAAGTCTTTCATTTTTTAAAAAAGCCCTTGATGAAGATCCTTCAAACAAAGAAGCGCTTTTCAATATGTCGGATGCAATGTTTCAGGAAGGACGTGGCGACCGTGCTATAAAAATTTTCATGCATCTTAGAGCTGATCCAGTTTATGGCGCAAGGTCTTGTCTTAGGGCTGGAGTTTTTCATACAAAAATAAATGATTTGAATTCCGCAATTCAGGATTATGAAATCGGACTTAAGCACGAAAACGAGCCTTCTGACATAAGGGTTGAAATTGAATACAATCTTGCACGTTGCTATTTTGAAAAGAAGCAGATTGCAAAAGGCCTTGCGCTTTTAAAGGCAATCCGAAATTCTGTTCAAAATTATAAAGATGTAAATTCGCTTATAAACCGTTATCAGGAGCTAAGCCAGAACAGCAATTTGCAAATTTATATTTCCGCAAACAGCAACGATTTTGTAACGCTTTGCCGGAAATTTATTTTGACTAAGTATAAAAATTCAAATGTAAAAATCCAAAACATAGAAAACGATTCTCTTTACACTGATATTCTGACTGAAATTTTCGCGGCAACTTGGCAAGATGTTGTCTTGTTTAGATTTTTTAGGACAACAGGTTCTGTCGGCGAAATTTACATCAGAGAATTCCACGAGCACATGAGCGATGTAAATGCTGAGCGCGGATTTTGTGTTTCTGCAGGAATTTTTTCAGAAGAAAGCAAAAAGTATATTGAAGGCCGCCCAATCGATTTAATAGAAAAAACAGAACTTACAAAAATATTAAAGCAGATTTCAATTTAAAATAAAAAAGGACTTACAATCAAATGCAAGTCCTTTTTATCTTTAAAGTTCAATTTTAGAATGCGGCTACAACTTCGCCATCTTTGAATTTTTCAGAAATGTAATTCTTGATTTTGTCGCTCTGCAATGCCTTTACAAGCGCTTTTACGCGAGGGTCGTTCTGGTTTCCGTCCTTTACAACAATAATGTTAACATAAGGCGAATCTTTTCCTTCTACAAAAAGTCCGTCTTTTGTTGCAGAAAGTCCTGCTGGAATTGCGTAGTTTCCGTTGATAACAGCTGCATCAACATCGTTCAAAGTGCGTGGAATTGAAGCTGCGTCAAGCTCTTTGAATTTAAGCTTAAGCGGATTTTTTGCAATGTCGAGCGTTGTCGCTGTGATTCCTGCATCTTTTTTAAGTTCAATAAGTCCTGCCGCCTGAAGAAGCAAAAGCGCGCGTCCTCCGTTTGTAGGATCGTTTGGAATTGCAATTGTCGCCTTTTTCTTCAAGTCAGAAAGCTTTGAAACTTTTTTTGAATAAAGGGCGATTGGCTCAATGTGGATTCCGCCTGCATTTACAAGATGATAGCCTTTTTCCTTGTTTGTGGATTCCATGTAAGGAATGTGCTGGTCAAAGTTTGCGTCAAGCTCGCCGCTTTCAAGGGCATCGTTAAGAATAACATAATCTGTCATTTCAATAACCTGAATGTCAACGCCTTGAGCTTTTAAATCGTCCTTTACAAGATTGAGCATTTCTGCATGAGGAACAGGAGTTGCTCCAACTTTTAGTTTTGCCTGTGCGGACAAAAGAGCGGCTGCAAAAATTGCCGCAGTCAATGTTAATATTTTTTTCATTTTTTTCCTCCAAAAATATTTAAGATAAGCTAAAAATATCTTTTCTTGCCTGAACTGTCAATTATTATATTTTTATACTTGGCTATAGATTTTGTTTATAACATTTATTGCTTTGCAATACTAAGATAGTCATGTTATAATAAGATGAAAATTTTTTTATAAAATGCATTTAAATAAAGTTGGAGAACAACATGGCTTTTGATGATGATATTGATCCAAGTATTGCCGCCTTGCTTGCTGATACTCAAGATGAAATTCCGGAAGTGGAATTCAATGCGTCTAAAAAAGATGACTTTTCTTCTTTTGGCGGGTCGCAGAATAAAGACTTTGAAAATTTTGTAGCTGAAAAAGCATCAGGCAAGCCCAAAATGAACGGTTGTGTTCCTGAAGTTGATTTGAATATAAAATCATTTGCTCCAATTGAAAAATATTTTGAAGATACTCCAAGCAAATGCTACGACGACCCTTCGTATTATAAAAAATGCCTCACAGGAGAAGGCACAAGTTCGCAGAGGCTTCATTCTCTTTTGGTAAAATATCTTAATTGCCAGGACAAAAAAGACCGCACAGTTTATCGCCAGCAGATAATCACGGCTTATTGGGAATTTTTAAGAAATCTTGCTCCAAAAATGGCAAGTTCTTCCATTGAAGATTGCAAAAGAATGGCTATGCGGTTCGGCATTTTGCTTCCGTCCTTGGCAACTCCAGAGCAAAAAAATATGTTTGCCCGCGCGATAGACAAGAACAATACTTATGAGCCGATTCTTTATATGGATGAATGGATTCGTTCTGTTGCGCTTGGACACATGAAGCCTAGTACGACTGATGAAATTCCTGTAAGAGGAGCTGCAAAAGGACCTGCCGCGGAACAGCAGCATATCATGGCTTTAAAAAGCAAGAACAGCGGAAAAATCCAGACTTCGGAAAGCCTTTTGAATGCAAAGGAAGCTGAACGGGCAAATTTGGAAAATTCAGTTGAAGGCAAAATTCGTGATATTTTTCAGCATGATTCATTGCCCGGACTTGAGCCGCATAAAAATCCTTACACAGATTTGCAGAGAAAACTTTTTTCAGACATTATAAACGATTTCCGCCAGCTTCAAAAAATAGACAAGGAGCTTTCAAAGCATCTTGAGGATTTTAAGGAAGCAAAACAGACTGAGCAGAGCCTCAATGACAAGTCAACTGATTTTGTGGAAGAAGTCAATGTTGGAAAAGAAGAAATTCTTGGTGAAATGAGCACAATCCGCCAGATGGCAAAGATGACTTGCGGACGCCAAGGAAATCAGTATCCGATTTTTACGAGGGAATTTTTCCACTGCACAGAAAAAGGAACCGGATTCCGCGAAAATGTAATCCGCGAGCTTTCTTGGATAGAATCAATTGACCCGCAGTGTTTTTGCCGCATACATAAAAATGTTCCGCATAGAATTGTTCCTTATGTTTTGCTTGTTCCGACTTATGGCGACGTTGGATTTTGCTGGGAGCCGTTTGACCGTTACAACAGACTTTCTAGCCGCGGCCGTATTGCGATTCCGATGTATCCGCGTGATTTAAAAATTGCGTGCCTTACTGCGGTTGCTGATTTAAGATGGCAAGTTGCAAAAGAAAAAGCTTCATTCGACTGGATGAGCGACGGACTTACTGGACATTATTATCAGTATCTTGAAGAGCACAAAATGAAGGGCGACATAAAGCAGTTCTTTATAGAGGACTATATTCTTTGGATGACAAAAGAATCTATGGGAACACAGAAACTTGAAAAAGAAGTCCGCGGAATTTTCTGGCGTTATATTCCTTTCCCGCAGGAAACAAAAGAAGATTTAAAGAAACGCAGCCTTGTTTATCAGGAACTTTATCAGCGCGATATAAACAGAAGCATGAGCGATGGATATTGATACGATATTATTCTCATGCTGAACAATTGTCATTCCCCGGCTTGACTTGGAAACCTATTTTAAATTTTCAGCAGATTATCGGGTCAAGCCCGATAATGACAAATTTCTTTCAGAATGAAAATTTAATCCTGAACAGAAAGAATTTGCCAGAACTCTTTGTCTTCCTGACCAATTCTCCAGAAGCCGGCGTTTGGAATGTTTTTTTCGGAAAGCATAAGGCATCTTGCTGCTAAAGATTCCTTGTCATCGAACCAGCCTTTTACTGTGATTTCTGTTTTGAATTCAAAATGCGGAATTCCTTCGGTTCTTTGAACTTCTTCCAATGCAGAATTTTCGCCAAGGATTCTGTTGATTCCGCTGTTATACCAGGCTTTGGAAAAATTTGGTTCTGCCCAGCTTCTTCCGTAAAAAGGTAAGCCCATTATTATTTTTTCAGAAGGAATTGAATTTAAAGCGTAATCCGCAATTTTTTTACACCAGTCCATTCCGGAAACAGGTCCTGGCGTACTTTTTGCCCAGTGCTGGTCGTAAGCCATTATAAAAATTCTGTCTGCGCAAGATGCAAGTTCTGTGTAATCATAGACATCATCTTGAATTGACTTTGTTCTTGCAGGAACACATACGGAAAGCATTTTGTCTTTGCCGATTGCTTTTTTCAGTTTTTTAAGAAAAGCCTTAAAATTTTCAGCATCGCGTTTTGGAACAAGCTCGAAGTCAATTTGAAGGCCATCGAAATTTTTTGTTGCTTCTGCCAGAGTTTTAATTATTTTTTTCGAAACTTTGTATTTCGGGTCGATTACAAAGTGGCTTAGTGAACGGCTTTCACAAATTGCAACAAGATGGACTCTTCCATTGAATTCAGGCGGAATTGTTTTCCTGTTTGGGATTGAAGGAATTTCTCCGTACTCATTTATTTCTGCGCTAAAGTAGCAAAGGTCAGTTATCGGCAAGTCCGCGGAAAATTCATTTTCATATCCTGTAAGAACGTAGCTCCAAGTTTCATTGAATTTGATTTTATTTTGAGAAAATGCACAAATTGCAAAAATTGTCAATGCGATAAATGTTATAATCTTTTTCATTTTATTTAGCCTTTTTATGGCATATGAATAATTTCGCGTGGTTTGGAGCCGTTTGCAGGTCCTACAATTCCGCGCTCTTCCATTTCTTCTACAAGCCGGGCTGCTCGGTTATACCCAATGCTCAGTCTGCGCTGAATATAGCTTGCGCTTGCTTTTCCAGCTTGAACTACAATGTCCAGAGCTTTTTCATAAAGAGGATCTTCTGCGCCTTCTCCAAAAAGAGAAAGCTGGTCTGCGTTTTCGTCATCTTCATCATCAACGAAAATTTCATCGTCAATGTATTCCGGCTCGCCCCAGGCTTTTACGGCTTCAACAACATTTTCAACTTCCTGATCGCTTACAAATGCTCCTTGGATTCTTACTGGGAAAGGATCTGTTGCGCTGGCATAAAGCATATCGCCTTTTCCAAGAAGTTTTTCTGCTCCAACTTGGTCGATAATTATTCGGCTGTCCATTTTTGCGGCAACCATGAATGCAATTCGGCTTGGAATATTTGCCTTTATGAGACCTGTAATTACATCTACGGAAGGACGCTGTGTTGCAAGAACAAGGTGAATTCCAACCGCACGGCTCATTGCTGCAAGACGAGCTACAACGCCTTCAAGTGCTTTTCCAGTTGTTGCCATCAAGTCCGCAAATTCATCGATTATTACGATTAAGTACGGAAGTTTTTCCGTTGCTATGTGCTGCTCAACAATTTTCCGGTTGTAGTTTGCTATGTCGCGGCATCCCATGCTGTCCAAAACTGCGTAGCGGCGTTCCATTTCGCAAAGGCAATATTGAAGAGCCTGCATCGCTTTTTTTGGTTCTGTTATAACTGGAGTCAAAAGGTGCGGAATTCCATTGTAAAGTTTCAGCTCGACTATTTTCGGGTCAATAAGAATCATCTTTACTTCATGCGGATTCCGTTTGTACAAAATGCTTAGAATCATGCTGTTTACGCAGACCGATTTTCCGGCTCCAGTTGAACCGGCAATCAAAAGATGCGGAGTTTTTACAAGATCCATTATTTGAGTTTCGCCTTGAATATCTTTTCCAAGCACAACAGGAACTGCCATTTTTTTCCATTCATTTCTTTGCTGCTCAATGCATTCCCTGAACGAAACAATCGCGCGGTTTCTGTTTGGAACTTCAATTCCGACGGCGCGTTTTCCTGGAATTGGAGCGACAATGCGGACTGAACTTGCCGCAAGACGCAATGCAATGTTGTCTGAAAGAGCAACGATTCTGCTTAATTTTACTCCCGGAGCTGGAAGAAGTTCGAACATTGTTACAACAGGACCTTTTCTTATTCCCGTAACTTCCGCATCGATTTTAAATTCACTTAAAGTGTCTTTTAGGCTTTTTGCAGCTTGCTCGGTTTCTTCATCGATAATCCAGTATTTGTTTTCGTCATAAGCTGTAAGCAGGTCCGTGGAAATTTTATACGGGCCGTTGTTTTTCTTTTTCGGCGGAAGCGGAATTGGCTTTGTGTTTCCGTCTTCTGTTGTTGTAAATGCGATTGGCGCGGAATTTTTTTCTTGAGCCGTAATATTTTCTTTTTCAACCTGAATTCGAGCGTCTTCTTCCATTTTTGAAAAAACACTTTCAAGATTTGAAGGCGAAGATTTTTTTTCATATAAAGAATTTTCTTCATTTGTTTCAGCATTGGAATTTTCAGCTGGAACATTTTCTTGGCAATCTGCATTTTCAAAAGAAATTTCTTGCGTTTCTTCTGGCTCTTCAAAATTTTCTTCAGTGCTGAAATCTTCTATTTCAAAATCGTTTTCAGTTTCTTGATTTTCATTTTCGTCTGAATCTTCTTCGGTTTCATCTTTTATTTCAAAGTCGTCTTCCGAAAGTTCCGTTTCATCAGCCTGATTTTCGGTTTCAAAATTTTCTGAGTCTTCAATCTCGTTTTCATCTTGAATGTCAAAATATTCGTCGGCTTGCTCTTCTGAAAAATCTTCCGGCTCTTCAAAATCAATGTTGTAATCAATTTGCTCGGAATTTTCTTCAAGTTCTTCCTGCTCGGCTTTTGAAATTTCTTCTGTCAAATCCATTGAGCTTTTTTCAAACAAATCGATTATGTCTTCTTCATTTTCTTCAGCGGAATCTTCATTTTCAGGAATTTGAATTTCTTCCTGAACAGTTTCATTGTGTTTTTCTTCCGGCGCGGAAACTTTGCCTTTTACATTTCCTTCTGAATCGATTGACCAGACGCCACGGACTTTTTTTGGCGGAATTTCAAAATCAAGTTCTTCCTCGGGAATTTTTTCCTCTTCCTCTTCCGGCGTTTCTTCTTTTTTGACTTTAACGGAAATTTTTGGCTTTGGAAAATTCAGCTTGCTCTTGATAATTGTTTTTATTTTTTTGGGATTAATCTTGATTTTTTTTATGTCGATGGAAATTTTTCGTTCCACAGCTTTTTCAATGTAAGTTGCGGCGGTTACGGCAAGCAGATATTCAAGCGCAACAAGAAGAAGCGCAATTGCAACCAATGTAAAAATTTTAACAAAGGCAATCGGGCTTGTGTCTTGAGCTGCAATCGTCTGGGAAGTCCGCTCGGCGATTACAAGTGTAAAAAATGGAACAATGCTTATTAAAAGAATAAAAGCTCTTTGAACTGACCATTTTGCGCTTAAACAAAACGAGCCTGCCACAAAGAAAAACGCAGGAATTAAAATGGAGCAGATTCCATAAACAGAAACGAGCATTTCTCCCATTTTAAAAAGAATATTTTTTCCTGAGGAAAGTCCGAAGTCCAGCGCGCCAAGAAAAAGACCTATAGAAAATAAAGCCGCCACGCAATACAAGGCAATTCCTGTAAGAGTTGCGGCAATTCTTTCTTTTTTTGTCATTGTATTTTTACCTTCTAATTTTTCTTTGATAAGTTCGAGAGCCAGTTTTTAGCAGAAGCAGAATTTAAAACAAGTCCTCGCTTAATTATCGGTTTTTTTTCCGCGAAGTTAAGCCGAAGAAAAATCCCAAAGCTGCTTTTAAACATTGCAAAAAAATATTAGTAATTGTATACTATAAATACGGTGTCGGAATTATATATTGTAGCTACGCCCATTGGAAATTTGGGCGATATGACTTTTAGGGCTGTTGAAATTTTGAAAAGTGTTGACGTTGTTGCGGCGGAAGATACTCGCCATACGCTTCAATTGTTGAATCATTTTGAAATCCGAAAGCCTTTGGTCAGCTGCAGGGCGCAGAATGAGCAGTTTGCATCTGAAAAAATTATAAAGCTGCTTGATGAAGGTCAGAAAGTTGCCTATGCAAGCGATGCTGGAACTCCCGGAATAAGTGATCCAGGGGCGGTTCTTGCAGGTCTTGCGCGCAAAGCAGGTCATTCTGTTATTCCGATTCCAGGGGCAAGCGCTTTTGCGGCATTGGCAAGTGTTGCAGGCGCAGGTGGAAAAACTTTGATTTTTGAAGGTTTCCTTTCTCCAAAGCCGGGCAGAAGAAAAAGCCGGGTAAAGGAGCTTTTGGAAACTGGAGATGCCGTTATTTTGTACGAAAGTCCGTTTAGAATTGTAAAACTTCTGTCGGATATTGCCGATATTGAAAGCAGTCGCCGTGTTGTTGTGGGCAGGGAGCTTACAAAACTTCATGAAGAAATAACAGAAGGCACGGCGCAGGAAGTTTTTGAAGATTACAGTTCCCGTCAGAAGATTCTTGGGGAATTTGCCGTTTTTATTTCAGGAAATAAAAATGTCAAGATTTCAGAGGAATCTTCCGATAAAATAAGAGAGGCAAGATATGATGATAAACAAGATTTCAGAGGTTAATGCTCTAAACACATTGCAGAACACAAAGCGTTCAAATAATGTTGCAGGTTCTCAGTATGCGTCTGATGAAATCAGTGTTTCCGATGAAGCCAAAGCTATGGCAGAAGCTATGTTTATGAATAAAGTGGCAGAGGAAACTCCAGATGTTCGTTCTGAGCTGGTGGAGCAGATAAAGCTCAAGATTCAAGATCCAAATTACCTCAATGAAGCTACGATTGCAGCTACTGCGGATCAAATTCTTAGCGCTTACGGTTTGTAATTTCCGTATTTTTTTGCAGGGGATAAATTAGGGCGGAATAGTTCCGCTCTTTTTTTTTGCAGGAGTTTTTTTCTGATATGGCAGATTTTATATTCAAAATTTCACCTAATATTGTTCTTGGTTCTTATACTGCGACTCGGCTTGGTCAGTATGCGTTGGAGTATGGCTCTAATTTTTTAGTTTTAATGGATCCTGTTCTAAAGGAGTCTGGAACAGCTTCAAAAGTTACGGCATCTCTTAAAGAAAGAAATGTTGATTATTTTGTTTTTGACGAAATTCCGCTTGGAGCTGACTCAGAAACTGCAAAAGTTGTTTTAAAGCTTGCTCAGGATGCAAAAGTTCATGGAGTTATTGCTGTTGGCGGCGGAAAAACACTTTCGCTTGCCCGCATTGTCTGTGCTCTTTATTACGAAGATTCCAAGAGCATCTACGATTACATTGATGAAAATTTAGTTCCGCCTAAAAAAATTCTTCCGCTTATCTGTCTGCCTTCAACGAACAGAGATAATTTTATTTTTACAGACAGAGCTTTTATAACTGATGCGCGTTCAACAAAAGTAAAGCTTATAAAAACGCAAAACGGACTTTGCAAGCTTGTTATTTGGGATCCGAATCTTCAGATGGCTTTGACAGAAAAGCAAATTTCTTGTATGGCAATTGAAGCCTTGGCTTTTGCGGTTGAAGGATATTTAAGCCAGAAATCTACTTTTTTCAGCGATATGATTATCGAAAAATCCGTTCAGCTTTTGAGCTATGCCGAAGATGGTGCGCCGAATCTTTCTGTTACAACTCCGCAGGAAGTTCTTTTGGCTCAGGGCGGATGCATGGCTTCTTTGGGAGCTGCCTCAAGTTCTTTTGGTGCTGCAAATCTTCTTTCGCTTGCAATAAATTCTCGGTATAAAATTTCCCGCTCGCTGATTTCTGCAATTTTGCTTCCGTATATTATTGAAGATGCGGCTTCTTTCAAGGCTGAAAAACTTGCGGTTCTTTCGCGACTTTTGAATGCTTCCCGCCCGGAAGATTCAGTTTCTTCGGCTGTTGCTTCTCTTGCGGACTATGTAAGGCAAAAAATCGCAAAGATAAATATTCCGGCACGTTTAAAAGACCTTTCGCTTTCTATAGAACAGCTTTCTGTTGCGGCGGAAGATGCAGGCGAGCTTGAGCTTATGAACAGTCTTCAGCGCAGCATGACAACTGACGATTTGTTTGAAATCATAAAGAAGGCTTACTGATGATAAATCCTGGAAAACTTTTTCAGCTTGAACCGGGACAAAAAAGACGCAAGCTGGCTCTTACTTTTGGCGAGCTTGAACGCGATATTGCCGGCATTGCAGAACATGGAACTGAATATAATTTTCCGGGAATGGCACGCGCAGAATATACAAAAACTGTTGCGCGGATTGTGCTGGATGACCCAAAACTTCCAGAAAGTGCCGCCGAAGAACTGAAAAAACTTATTGAAGCGGAAAATTTTGATGAGCGAAGGGTTTGTAATTTTGCCCGGAATTCTTTGCTTGCTATCATAGGAACTTTTCCGGCTGAATGGGATTTAGTTATTGCGCCGCATTCTAATGAAAATCTTTATGTCCAAAGCAGAAAATTTTTCAAAGGCGTGAGTGTTTATGCGGAAGACATCCGCTCTCCGTTTAATATCGGTTCTATTTTTAGAACTGCGGAAGCGATGGGCTGCGAAAGTGTTTTTATTTCCCCGAACTGCACAGATCCAAATCAGCCTCGCGCGTTAAGAAGCGGAATGGGCTGCATAGAAACTTTGGGCTACAAAAGATGTTCCTTGGAAGAACTTCCGCAGGACAAGCCTGTTTTTGTTTTGGAAACAGGCGGAACTCCAATAACTGAATTTTCTTTTCCAAAAGAAGGAATCGTAATAATCGGCTCGGAAGAACTTGGAGTAAGCCCAGAAGCGTTAAAAAGAGCCAATTACGGAAGAGTTACAATTCCGATGACAGGATTAAAAGCGTCTTTAAATGTTGGCGTTGCTTTTGGAATTCTTATGCAGGCTTGGGTTCAAGCTCTTTCAGACTGAAATTCATTGAAAACAATTCAGATTTACATTAAAATTCACTCATAGGAAAACAAAAATGAAAGTTGCAATTGTACATGACTGGCTTGTAAATTATGGCGGCGCGGAAACTTGGGTTGAATATATGCTTCGTCTTTATCCAGATGCTGACATTTACACTCTTGTGTACAACAAAAAAAAGATGGGCAGCCATTTTGCCAAGAATAAAATCTATACTTCATATATACAGAAACTTCCTTTTGCTTCGCGGATTTATACAAAGCTTTTAAAGTTCATGCCGAATGCGTTTGAATCCTTTGATTTTTCAGGATATGACTTGGTGCTTTGCTCTTCATCTTGCTGTGCAAAAGGTGTAATTACTCCGCCTTCTGTTCCACATATTGCATATATTCATTCTCCAATGCGTTATGCCTGGGATTTGTTTTTTGACTACAGAAAGAGAAGCGGAAAACTGACTCGCTTTTTTATGAACCGCTGGATTCCTGCTTTGCGGCAGTGGGATTTTATTTCAAGCCAGAGAATTGACGCTGTTGTTGCGAATTCAAATTACATTGCCCGGCGTATAAAAAAATTCTGGAACTTGGATGCTAAAGTTGTTTATTGCCCTATAAACACTGAACGGTTTTTTCCTGCTGATGTTGAGCCTGAAGATTTTTATGTCGCTTTTTCCCGCCTTGTGCCTTACAAGCGCATTGATTTGGCTGTGAGCGCGTGTAAAAAACTTGGACGCAAACTTGTCGTTATCGGTGCTGGCTCTGAAATGGAAAATCTAAAGAAACTTGCAGGAAACGAAAAGAATATTCTTTTTGCAGGAAGAGCAGAAGATTCAGAAGTGCGCTCATATCTTCAGCGTTGCCGTGCTCTTATTTTTTGCGCGGAAGAAGATTTGGGGCTTACACCTTTGGAAGCTCAGGCTTGCGGCCGGCCTGTAATTGCATTTGGAAAAGGCGGGGCTTTGGAAACTGTCATTGACGGAAAAACAGGCATCTTCTTTGACAAGCAGGAAACAGACAGCGTTGCGTCTTCAATTCTTGAATTTGAACAGCTTGATTCAAAAGGCACATTCAAAAAAGAAAAAATTATCAGCCATGCGCGCCAGTTCAGCATAGAAAAATCGCTTGAGCAGTTCCAAAAAATCATCAAGGAAACACAGGAAAAGTTAAAATGACAAACCAGACTTTGGCAGACTTGCTTGTTCTTGCGCTGCTTTTTATTGGAAACGCCAGATTTGTTTTTGTAAATCATTCCAGAAAAGATTCTCTATCGATTGCGCCTTTTGCGGGGCTTTTTATTGCAGTTATAAACATTTTTGTTTTTACGCTTTCTGTTGAAAATTTTCTGATTTTTGCGCTTGCATTTTTGTCTGCCGTTTGGAATGTCCGCTCCGTTTTAAGGATGTTCTCTGATGTTATTTTGGATCAGTATGAATTAAAGCTTATTTTGATTTGCTCGCTAAATGCTCTTTTTGCCGCGCTGATGATTTTTGCAGTCATTTATTTCCGCCCGATAAATCCTAAAAAAAATCGCCTGCCTGTAAAGCAAAATACGGTTTTGTATTCAGGAAGTTTTCAAAAAGGATTTTCAGAATTAAAAAAGCCTTTTACAATTCCTTCTGCAAGACTTTATAATTTTGAGCCGGAAACAGAAAGTCCTGCAGGAAGAAAAATTGTTTTGTTTGCGCCGCCAGAAACAGCAGATTCTGAAATTTACACATCATTTTTTTACAAACTTGCATATAATGGATTTTCTGTTTATTCCTTGGATTTTTATGATGAAATTAATCTGGCCTCAAAAAAGGGTATAGATTTAAAGTGGATAAGGCGATTTTTGGCAATAACACAAAAGATTTTTAATCCTGAAAAATATGAGCAGACTCAAAAAAATTCAGATTTTATAAACGAAAAGTTTTGGATTTTGCTTTCGTTGTGCAATCCTACAGAAAAAGATACAATTTTCTTGGTTACAGATGAAGATTTGTCTGGCTCAATGCAGTCTGTAAGCCAAAAAAGTTTTGTAAAAATATTCGGTAGCTTTGATTTGGCTTACATAGATGATTATACAACAAAAGGCTTTGGTCCTGTTGAAAATACAGAGCCAGTTTTGGGTACAGTTCTTGGGGTATACCCAGACAGAAGCGGATATATGTCAAATCATTTGGGTACAGTTCTGACAGATTTTATCAATACTCAGATGATAAGCGGATACTAAGTTTTTCTTCATTGCTTTCCAGGTCTTTCCAGCAAAATCTGTCCCCATCAAAAACTATATAATTGTGCCAGGAATTTTCTTTTGGTAGCGAAACTGACCCTGTATTTAGGTACAGATAGTTTTCGTGCTTAACAATTTTTGGCACATGGAAATGTCCGCAGAGCAAAATGCTTCCGTTTGGCATTTTTAAAGGATTTACCTCGTTAAAAATGTGTCCGTGGGTTGCAAAAATAAGTTTGCTTCCAACATCGAGAATTGCATATTCCGCCATAATCGGAAAATTCAAGACCATTTGGTCTACTTCGGAATCGCAGTTTCCTCTTATGCAAGTGATTTTTTCTGAAACTTCATTTAAAAGCGCAGTTACAATTTTTGGATTGTATTCTTTCGGCAAGTCATTTCTTGGACCATGATACAAAATGTCGCCTAAAAGCAAAAGCCTGTCTGCCTTTTCTTCAGTGAATTTTTCAAGAAGTTTTTTGCAATAAAAAGATGAGCCATGTATATCAGAAGCAATCAGCCATTTCATGCCAAAATAATAGAGAAAATGCGAATCTGCTTCAAGTGCATTTTGAATTGTTGTAAAGCCCGGCGTTTTTGTACTATAATTATTCTATGAATCAGAACACAAAAAACAAACTTTTGCCGCTTACACTTTCTTTTGCGGTGATTCTTCTTGATCAGATTACAAAGTGCCTTGTTGTGAAATTTATTCCGCGACTTACAGTTTTTGCCGATGATGCTGTAATTGAAATTTTTGGAAAATATCTGCGCTTAATTCATGTCCGCAACAATGCGATTGCGTTCAGTATGGGTTCGGGGCTTTCCGACGGGCTTAGAGGAATTCTCTTTGCGTTGCTTCCGCTTCTTGTGATTATTGCGGTTTATGTGATTTATTTTAGAAACAATGAATTTACAAAGCTTCAGCGGTGGGCTATCTGCGGAATTCTTGGCGGCGGAATTGGAAATTTGATTGACCGCTTTTTCCGTTCAGAAGGAGTTGTTGATTTTGTTGACTGCTATTTTTTTGGACTTTTCGGAATGGAACGCTGGCCGACATTCAATGTTGCAGATGTCGCGGTTGTTGTCTGTGGAATTATTTTTGTAATAACGTTTGTGTTTCAGGTAAAATCTGACCACGAAAACAATAAAAAGGAATAAATTATGAACAAAAAAGTTTTTTATCTTCTATATATATTGATTTCAAGCATTGTGAACATTCTTTTTACTGCGCTGATAATTGGCTCGCTTTTTGGAATTTGCTTTGTCTTTTTGAAATTTGTTTTTCATGCGGCTAGTTTTGAAGCGTATGGAAATGCACTGTTTGGAAGCTTTACAATCGGACTTGTATTAAGCTTTTTTCTTTACTCAAAAATCACAACAAAAATTGTAAAAAAATATTCGCTTGATGAAAAATTCGGCGGTTCACCTAGAAAGTCAAAAGACTCTTCTGAAAATGCAGCTGCCGCAAGAAAAACAGTTCTTCCTGATTCCGTAAAAGAAGAGGAAGAAGATGAAAAGTGGCGTGAATAGAATGTTTGCCCAAAAGGAATACTTCCTAACTCCCTAAGTGAATATCCCTAAGACCTGAAGTAATACTTCCTAAGACCCATAGGAATACTCACTTAGGCTCTTAGGAATACTCTCTCAGCCTCTTAGGAAGTATTCCTTTAGTTTTTATAAGCTTAATGATTAGAGCAGCAGTATTTTTTGCTATTGTTGTGCGATTCCGCGGAAGTCATCAATTTTCTTGTATCCGTGGGATTTCATAAAGTTTTTCAGTCCTTCGATGATTTCTAGCATTGTCTTTGGATTTGAAAAAGTTGTTGTTCCAACCTGAATTGCCGCCGCTCCTGCCATTATAAATTCTACTGCGTCCTGCCATTTTGAAATTCCGCCCAAGCCGATTACAGGAATTTGCTGTTCTTTCGGAAGCGAATTTACTGCTTTTACAACGTCATAGACCATGCGGAGCGCAATTGGTTTTACGGCAGGTCCGCAAAGTCCGGCTTTTATATTGTCGAATACAGGGCGTCCGCTTTCAATGTCGATTGCAACGGCTTGAATTGTGTTTATCAGGCTTAATGCGTTTGCTCCGGCTTTTATGCAGGCAAGGGCTACAGAAACCAAGTCCGGCGCGTTAGGGGACAGTTTTACAATCAAAGTTTTTGATGTTGCTTTTCTGACTGCGCTGACACAAGTGAACGCTGCCTCTGGATTTATTCCCCAAGCCATTCCGCCAGCCTTTACATTCGGACAGCTTATGTTCAGTTCAATTACCGGAACTGAAGTTTTGTCTAAAAGATCTGCGCCTTTTACGTAAGATTCAAGATCGTGGCCTGCGAGGTTTGCAATTGAAACTGTGTCCAGTTTTAGCATTTCTGGAAGCTCGTTTTGAATAAAGTGCGGAACTCCAGGATTTTCAAGACCTATTGAATTTATGTCGCCAGATGAAACTTCGATAACACGTTCACCAAAATTTCCTCCCTTCGGTTCTAAGGTGAGGCCTTTTGAACTTATTCCGCCTAGCTTGGAAACATCAAAAAATCCGCGGTAATTTTGTCCAAATCCGAATGTTCCGCTCGCCGCGATTACTGGATTCTTGAACTTTATTCCTGCAATTTCAACACTTAAATCTGGCTCTATGTTTTGCGGCAATGGATTTCTTTTTGTAAATGATGGCTTTTCAAATTCTAGAATTTCGGCATTAAAAACAGGACCGTCCTTGCATACTCTGTGGTTTCCTTCTTTTGTGCGTACTGTGCATCCAAGGCAAGCTCCGGCTCCGCAAAGCATCTTTTTTTCTATGCTTAAAAAACATTTTACGCCCGCTTCTTTTGCGATTTTTTGTATATAGGCCAGCATTGGAGTGGGACCGCAGGCATATATTGCGCTGTACCCTTCCTTTTTTATGGTGTCAGATGTAAGCGCGGCTGTTACCATTCCGTGTATTCCGACCGAACCATCGTCAGTTGTTATTACGAGTTTTTCTGGTTCTATATTTTCTAAGCCATAAGAGCCGCTTTTAAAGCTTGCATAGAAGTCGTAGCTTTTTGTTGGAAGCGATGAGGCAAAATTTGCAACTGGGGCAACTCCAATTCCGCCGCCGCATAAGCAAATCTTGCCGTCTGTTTTTTCAAAACTGTTACCTAAGGGACCAGACAGTTCTACTAAGTCGTTTTTTAAAAGGTGGCAAAGCTCAACTGTACCTTCTCCTTTTTGCAGGATTAAAAACTGTACCCTTAAAATGGTGTCAGATTTTCGCTCGGCATGATAAACACTTATTGGGCGACCAAACAGAACATTGCTTCTTGCGCTTTTTACAAGATAAAACTGGCCTGGCAAAGGTGAAATTTGGGTTTTCCGTTCAAGCTCAAGTTCTGTTTCCAAAAGAAATACATTGCCATGAATTTCCTTGCATTCTGTAACTTTTGCATTTCCTGAAAAAAGAATCCCATTTCCGTCTTTGTCAATTTCTGGTTTATCCATAAAAAGTTCCTTGTTTTATTAATGACCGTTAGTTTGTGTATTTAGCAACTCTCAACTAATGTTAGTTAATTCAGTTTTTGAAGCTATAGCAGCTTTTGCGGCGGTTTCTACTATGTCATCAAATGAAAGAAGTTTTCCGTCCTGCTGTTTTTTTATGCAGTCTGAATCTTTTTTCCAAGCGCATAGAATTCCGCGGGAAGAATTTACAGTTCCGCCTGCATTTTTTAACAATGCTGCGCAAATGCTTGCGGCTCCACCTTGTGCGCCATATCCTGGAATTAAAAAGAAAATGTCTTTATAAGTTTGCCTAAGATAGTTTGCGTCGCTTTCTTCTGTGCATCCTACAACTGCTCCAACAGGGCTGCAGGTTTGCTCTGGAAATGTTTGTTTCATTTGAGTGCTTAACCGTTCCAGTTCTTTTCCGACTTCGTCTAGCACGCGTCCGCCTGATTTCAGCTCTTTTTGCTCAATGTCTGTCATTCCCGGGTTGCTTGTTCTAAGCAGGACGAAAATTCCTTTTCCTTTGGAAGCGCAGAATTCTGTAAATGGCTTTAATGTGTCGAATCCCATATAAGGATTTATTGTAATTATGTCTGATTCAAAATCGCCTGAAAAATGGGCTTTTGCATAAGCGCTTGCTGTGGCTGCAATGTCGCCTCTTTTTATGTCAGAAATGCAGATTAGCCCGGAATCTTTTACGGCTTTTAAAGTCTCGGCATAAACTTTAAGCCCTTCAATTCCCATCGCCTCGTAGTAAGCAATTTGTACTTTAAAACAGCAGGCGCTTTTGTCTTCTGTAATTTTTTTTATTAAAAGTTTATTGTATTCAAGAACAGCTTGCGCCGGTGAAAACTTTTCAACTAAATTCTGCGGAATATAAGACGGATCTGTGTCTAGTCCAACGCAAAGCGGTCCGTTTTTTGCGGCTAGCTCTTGTAAAATCTGCATATTGTGTTTCATACGCTGATTATACCATGAGCTAGTTTTAAAAGTCTATTGCTGTGCAAAACTGAAAAATGATTATCAACCGAGTTTCTTTCAGAAACATCGCAGGGTCAAGCCCGATAATGACAGAAGAGACAGTTCCATGACAAAGACTGCAAGTATAGGCATTGCCTGATAATGACAGAGAAACTGAATACACATTATCCGGCTTGGCTGAATATTTTTTTAATAGTTAGTTTCTGAAGCTGTGGATTGGAGCCGGGATTCTTCCGCCACGGTTTATAAAGTCTGCGCAACCGAATTTGTTTACATCGATTACAGGGCAGCCTCCTAAAAGTCCTCCGAATTCAACCCATTCACCAGCTTTTTTCCCTGGGGCTGGAATAAGGCGCACAGCCGTTGTCTTGTTGTTTACCATTCCAATTGCCATTTCGTCTGCCATGATTCCGCTGATTGTTGTTGCAGGTGTGTCGCCCGGAATTGCAATCATGTCAAGACCGACAGAGCAAACGCAAGTCATTGCTTCGAGTTTTTCAAGAGTGATTGAATGTTGCTTTACGGCGTTAATCATGCCTTCGTCTTCGCTTACAGGAATGAATGCGCCGCTTAATCCGCCTACGTTTGTTGAAGCCATTACGCCGCCTTTTTTTACCATGTCGGTGAGCATTGCAAGAGCTGCTGTTGTTCCCGGCGCGCCTGCTCCTTCAAGTCCGATTTCTTCAAGAATGCGGGCAACGCTGTCTCCAACTTCTGGTGTAGGAGCAAGTGAAAGGTCAAGAATTCCGAAGTTTACGCCAAGACGTTTTGCGGCTTCTGTACCGACCATTTGTCCCATGCGTGTAATTTTGAACGCCATTTTTTTGATTCCGTCTGCAAGCTCGTTGATTGGGCGGCCTTTATATTCGCGGGCAGCGGCAAGAATAACTCCCGGTCCTGAAACTCCAACGTTGATTACAGCATCTCCTTCTCCCGGTCCGTGGAAAGCTCCCGCCATAAACGGATTGTCTTCCGGCGCATTTGTAAAGACTACAAGCTTTGCACATCCATTGACTTCGCAGTTGCGGGAAACTTCAGCGGTTTTCTTTATTGTTTCTCCCATGAGCTTTACGGCATCCATGTTGATTCCGTTTTTTGTTGTTCCCACGTTTACGCTTGAGCAGACAAAATTTGTTGTGGCAAGCGCTTCTGGAATTGAATCAATTAAAATTCTATCTGCCGGTGTGATTCCTTTTTGAACAAGCGCGCTGAATCCGCCAATGAAATTTACGCCGAGCTCTTTTGCGCATTTGTCCAGCGTGCGGCAGTATTCAACATAGGATTTTTCTCCGCTTGCTCCAGCGACCAGTGCGATTGGAGTTACAGAAATTCTTTTATTGATGATTGGAACTCCGTATTCTTTTTCTATGTCTTGACCTACGCGCACAAGGTTTCCGGCATAGCGCATTATTTTGTCATAGATTTTTTGATTTGCTTTTTTTGCATCTGAATCCGCGCAGTCTAAAAGTGATATTCCCATTGTTATGCATCGCACATCGAGTTTTTGACGCATGAACATATTTACTGTTTCTTCGATTTCTACAGGTGAAAAAATCATAAATCCCTCAAAGTTCTAAGTTGAAATTCATTTTACTTTATTGCGTGGATTGTTGCAATTGATAGAACGAAAGCGGATTTTATGTTTTTAATGAGAGATTCCCGCGTCGGAGCATGGAAATAACATAAGGGCAAAGACTGAAATGGCAGAAAATTTGTTTGAAAAAAATTTTCATAAAAATTCCTCAAAGTACTTGATAAATCCCGGGGGGGGGGTACAATGGAGACTGCTGAATTTTTTTCAGCGGAATCTATTATTTTAAGGAGTGAACTTATGAGAAAGTTTGCTAAAATTTCAGCTGTATTGGCAGCTATGGTCCTTGCTCTTGCATTTGTGGGCTGCAAGTCTGATGACGACGATGATGATGTGTCTGGTTCAACATTGGGAATTAGCGGAACAGAAAAAGCGTACTGGATTTCTGTAGAAGAAGAAAAAGATGGTTCTGTAAAATACGCTAAATCCTACATCGAATTTACTAGTGACACAACTGGAAAAACATACAAATATTATGACCAGGAAGATGTTGATTACGAAGAGGCTCCTTCTGTTGGATATTTCGTAGAAACTGAAGCTACTTTTACAACTAGCGGAAATACATTGACTGTAACTGGTTTTACTGCATATAAATATAAAGATGGTAAATGGGGTTCTGAAAAGCTTGAAGCTGAAGACTGGTCAGATACTTACACAATTTCTGGCTCAGAAATGACTGAAACATTTAAGGATGAAGAGGAAACCGAAACAACTAAGTATATAAAAGTTACTGAAAAGCCAACAGCACCATATAAAAAATAGTTTCTTAATATATTCAAGTTAAAAAGAATGCTCCAGATAAAATATCTGGAGCATTTTGCTTGTATGAAAGAAAACCTCCAGCTCGGCTGGAGGTTCAGAAAGCTTTAGCTATACACAGAAAAAAGAACCTTCTAATATTCATAGTGCGACTGCCAAGAAGCATTACGAAAAATCAGGAGGTTCAAATGGATGAACAAAGTTTAGCCCATACTAAATGGAATTGCAAATATCATGTAGTGTTTGCGCCAAAGTATAGGCGACAGATAATTTACGGAAAAATAAAAAGGGAAGTAGGAAAAATACTAAGAGATCTATGCGAACGGAAAGGTGTGGAAATCATTGAGGCGGAATGCTGTCCCGACCACATACACATGCCCGTAAGTATCCCGCCCAAATACAGCATATCAAGTATAATGGGGTATCTAAAAGGAAAAAGCAGCCTTATGATATTCGATAGGTTTGGAAATTTAAAATACAAATATGGAAACCGGCAGTTTTGGTGCCGGGGATATTTCGTTGACACGGTAGGAAGAAATAAAACAGCGATAGAAAAGTATATCAGAAATCAATTGATGGAAGACAAGGCGTTAGAACAGTTAGAAATGAAAGAACTGTTTGACCCGTTTACGGGTGAGCCGGTGGTTTTGATTTTTATAGAAGATTCCCGTATCAAGTACGGGAATGACACAAGGTCTAGGACATGGGAATGATGCAAGGTCTGGGGTATGGAAATGACAGTTAAGGTTGTGCTTATTTGTCATTATCCGGCTAGACCGGATAATCTTGCATTTTATTTTTTTATTTCTTCAAGCGCAGTGTCGGCGGCGATTTTTCCATAGATGCAAATGTCTGCCACTGCGTTTCCTCCAAGACGGTTTGCGCCGTGAATTCCGCCTGTAACTTCTCCAGCCGCATAAAGTCCGGGAACTGGATTTCCGTCTGTGTTTAGAACTTGCGCCTTTGTATTTATTGTTATTCCGCCCATTGTATGATGAACTGCAGGACCTACTTCAACAGCGTAGAACGGAGCTTTTGTAAGCGGCCGCGGCATTTCGGAAGCTTTTCTGCCAAGCGGGTCGTTTCCTGATTTTTGAATCTGCGCATAATCTGCCATTGTTTTTTCAAATTCGCCGCTAGGAATTTCAAGTTTTTCCGCAAGCTCTTTTGCAATTTCGCCTTGGGTAATAAGTCCGTTCTTTATATAAGTTTCAATTGCCTTGAGGGACTCGCGCACATCCTGATCAAATACAAGAAACGCTGTTTTTCCTTTTTGCGCAAGGATTGCTTTTGACATTACATCGCGGGTTGCCATTTCTGTGCAGAATCTTTTTCCGTCGCGGTTTACAAGAATTGCTCCATTTCCGCGGACAGCTTCTGTTATCATTGTGCCGTTTCCCGGAACAACTGTCGGGTGAGTTTGAATTTCTTCCATCTGAGTAAGACCGGCATTGAATTTTTTTATCCAGCTGAATGCGTCTCCAGTTGCGCCTTTATGGTTTGTAGTTCCAAATCCTTCAAGTTCAGGTTTGTAGGAAACGACCATCTGCGGATTTGCGCCGAATCCTCCTGTTGCAACTATCACGGCTTTTGCGCTGATTGTGTATTCATTGCTTCCTGCAAAAACTTTTACGCCGGCTGCTTTTCCGTCTTTTTCGATTATGTCAAGAACTTTGTTTGAATAGCGGATTTCTGCTCCAGCGTTCAATGCGGCTTTTTCAAGAGCAGGAATCAAATTTGAGCCAACAGCAGCTCCTCCTTGCGGCCGGTGAGTGCGTTTGTTTGTTGAACCCGCCATTTTTCCAACATCAGTCAAATCTGCGCCAATTGAAATAAGCCAGTCTACAGTTTCCGCGGATTTTTCAGTCATGTTGCGAACAAGTTCCGGGTCGTTCTTGTAGTGTCCGCCTTTCATTGTGTCTTCAAAAAACTGCTCGTTTGTGTCTTGAATTCCAAGTTTCTTTTGAATTGAAGTTTCGCTTGCATTGAGTCCGCCTGTCGCAGAAATTGTGTTTCCGCCTGCATTTCCCATTTTTTCAAGGACAATTACTTTTGCGCCTTTGCTTGCAGCTTCTGTTGCCGCAGAAAGTCCGGCTCCGCCAGCTCCGATTATAACAATGTCGCAGGAAGTGTCTTTGTATTTTGCTTGCTCTGATTTTTTTCCGCGCGCTGAATTTACTGCGTTTTCCAAAGCCGCTAAAGTTGCCTTGGAAGTTATTGTTGCGCCAGAAACTGTGTCGATTCCGGCAGTTTTTCCTGTGGAAGCGAATTTTTCAAGAATTGATTTTATTGCAGGTTTTGCAAAGTCGGTTTCTTCTTCCTTTAAAATTTCTGTTGAAGTGATTTTTCCGTCTTTTACAGAAAATTCGATTTCAATTGCGCCGTTTCTTCCGTCTGCTTTGCCAGAAAATGTTCCGTCCGGCAGAGCTTTTGGCTTTGAGCAGGCTGACATTACAGCTATTGAAATTCCTGACGCGACTATAAAAATTGCCGCTGCCAAAGAATTCCGTAGATTCTTGTGTTTCATATATTCCTCCGAAAAATTTATTGCCGGTTAAAATATACATTAAAAACACAAGTTAGTGTAGGCTAATATTAAAATTCTTCGTCTTCAAGCTGAACGCAATTTGGATTGTTGCGGCACCAGTTTTCTGAATATGAAGTTTTTTTGCAGAAGATTTTTACAGAAGTTCCGAACGCGCTGTTTTCAATAAAATCCACTGATTCAGGAATTATTACTTTTGTGTTGCTTCCGCAGTTTACAAAAGATTCTTCTCCGATGCTTATAACGCCTTCCCTGATTCTTACAGATTCCATGTCTGTTCCGAAAAATGCCCTTCTTCCGATTCCTTTTATTCCTTCAGGAGTCGCGACATTTTTTTTGCTTCCGCTGTAGAACAAAAGCATGCTATTGAATGTGTTGAACATCATTCCGTCTTCGTACTTGTAGTTTTTGTTGATTGGAAGATATTTTTCGCTGTTCGGAAATGCTGATTTTGCGCATGAAATCAAGTTGTCTGGAAGAACAAGATTTTTTATTCCGGTGCAGTTTGCAAATGCTTTTTCATTTATGGAAGTAATATTTTCATGCAGAACGATTGACTGAAGCCCGGTGCAGTCTTCAAAAGTTCCTTCTTCAATTGTAGTTATGTTTGAAGGAATATCCACGGATTCAAGGGATGCGCAGTTGTAAAATGCACGTTTTCCGATTGCCATTAAATTTGCCGGAAGCTCAACCGACTTTAAATTCACGCAGTCGGCAAAAGCGTTTTCCCCGATTACAAGGACGCTTTCTGGAATTTTTATAGATGAAACCATGCGGTGGTTGTGAAAAGTTGTTCCTGTTATTTCTGTTGTTCCCTCTGGAATTTCAACATCGATTAAAGGCAAATCCATTTTTAGCTCCGATAAAAATTAGTTGTATTAATATTATCATTCTTAGCTTTTGATGTCTAATGTTTTTTAAGTTTTGTGCGCAACGTTTGAACTTTATTCAGATTATTTATATAGTAGAGACATGAAAGAAACTTTGCATTTTGTAAAAGCCAGCACAAGATATAAGAGAGAACATAAAAGCGATTATGGAAAGGAACGCATAGAAATTCTTTATGAAGACAAGGATATTGTTGTTATAAACAAGGCTTCCGGGCTTCTTTCTGTTCCTTATCCGGGAAGCAAATCACGCACGGCGATTGAGCTTCTGGAAAAAATCATGCGTAAAAAAGGAACTTTTTCTGAAAGCCACAGGCCTTTTGTTGTTCACCGTTTGGACAGGGACACAAGCGGAGTTATGATGTTTGCCTTGAATGAAAGGGTACAGAAAAAGATAATGTCCAGCTGGAAAACTATGGTTACAGATAGACTTTACCGGGCTGTTGCGGAAAATCCTAGAAGAAATCATCCTGAATTGCCGGACTCTGGCCTTATAGATGAACCGCTTGCAAAAAATGCGTGCCATCAAGGCTATGTTCCAAAAAAACTTGATGACAAGGCTGAAACTTGCGAGGCACGCACAAATTTCCGTGTTGTGTTGCGGGGCAGAACTCATACGCTTTTTGAGCTTTCTTTGGATACAGGCAAGAAAAATCAGATAAGGGCGCATTTGGCCTCAAAGCATTATCCGCTTGCTGGAGATGAAAATTATAGGGCCAGAACTGACCCCTTTCATAGGCTTGCGCTTCATGCAAGGACTTTGGCATTTGTTCATCCTGTTACTGGAGAAAAAATGAGTTTTGAAATTCCAGAGCCAGAAGAATGGGAGCAGTATGTTAAAAAAGGCGATTTGCATCCTCAAATTCCAATTTGGGCTAACGAACGTAAGGAGCGGATTCAATACAATGCGCAGATTGAAAATATAACAACTCCCGACCATTCGTTACGTCGTCAGGCTAGAAAAATGGACTTTATTGCGCGCGGAAAATCAGGAATAAAATAAAACTAACGATAGTTTTTTTTATTATGCTGATTTATTAGAAAAAGCTATGGCTGGCTATAAAGAAAATCTTCTTGTAGCACAACTTGAATTTCACTATTATTTTATTATGCAGATTAAACTTAACAATTTGAAGAAAACATATTCAGGTCCAAACGGAAAAATTGCCGCTGTAAACGGAATTTCACTGGACATTCCCGAGAATACAATTTTTGGAATAATCGGAAAAAGCGGAGCTGGAAAAAGCAGCCTTGTGCGCTTAATAAGCCTTCTTGAAAAGCCTGACGAAGGTGAAATTTTTTATGACAATGACAGAGTTGACAATCTTGGCAAACGCGAGCTGATTTTGCGCCGCAGAAAAATTGGCATGATTTTTCAAAATTTTAATCTGTTCAGTTCAAGGACTGCTGAAAAAAATATTGCTTATCCACTTGAAATTTGCGGAACTCCAAAGGAAGTTATAAAGCCGCGTGTTCAGGAGATGCTTAAACTTGTTGGGCTTGAAGACAGAGGCTCTTCTCCGATAAGCACACTTTCCGGCGGACAAAAACAGAGGATTGCAATTGCCCGCGCGCTTGCAACTCAGCCCGATATTCTTTTTTGCGATGAAGCGACGAGTGCGCTTGATCCGCAGACAACAACTTCAATTTTGAATTTAATCCGCGACATTCAGAAAAAAATGAATTTGACAGTTGTAATGATTACTCACCAGATGGAAGTTGTGCGCGATGCCTGTGAGCAGGTTGCTGTCGTTGATTCCGGCAAAATTGTGGAGCAGGGAAGCGTAAAGGAAATTTTCAGCTGTCCTAAATCAGAAGTTACAAAAGAATTTATGAGAGGAATTTCTTCGAATTCAAAAGATGAAATTGTGCGCTGGTCTGATGAAGGCGGGCAGTTTGAGCTTCATTTTATTGGAGAAAAAACCGGAGAGCCTGTTTTGAGCCGCATGGCAAAGCTGTTCGATGTGGAATTCAATATCAGGGCAGGTGGAATTCAGCGTATAAAGAATGAAGACATTGGAGCTTTGTTTGTTGATTTTTCCGGCAAAAAAACTGAAATAAAAAAGGCTCTTGATTTTTTAAGGGAGCAGGGCATTCTTGTTGAAGACATTTCTGGAGGAAAAAAATGAGTCAGATTTTTGCTTTAGTTGGACAGTCGTCTTTGCAGACTTTGGAAATGGTTTTCTTTTCTACATTATTTTCTCTTGTGCTTGGTTTTCCTGTGGGCGTTTTGCTTTACATTACAAATCCGACTGGAATTTCTCCGCGTCCGATTTTGAATCAGATTTTAAGCCGAATTGTAAATGTTTTGCGTTCTTTTCCGTTTATTATTTTGATGATTGTGCTTTTTCCGCTTTCACGCCTTATGCTCGGAACAAGCATTGGAACAGAAGCCACGATTATTCCGCTTAGCATTGCCGCAGCTCCTTTTGTTGCCCGCGTAATTGAAACTGCTTTAAGCGAAGTTGATTTTGGAATGATTCAGGCTGCAAGAGCGATGGGCTCGACAAACTGGCAGATTATTTACAAAGTTGTTATTCCAGAAGCTTTTCCGTCTGTGATTTCAGGAATAACTCTTACAATTATAAATTTGATTGGATATTCTGCGATGGCTGGAACAATTGGCGGTGGCGGACTTGGAGATTTGGCGATTCGATATGGCTACCAAAGATTCCGCACCGATGTAATGATTGCGGCCGTTGTTGTTATTCTTGTGCTTGTTGAGCTGATTCAGTTTATTGGAACTGTTCTTGTAAACAAAATGCTTAGCAAACGCTAGACTGTCTTTCCGCCCCAGCGAACTGAATTCTGCTTTTCGTAGCTGATTGCTTTGTCAAAGTCAGCTTTTGGATCGCAGTTTTTTTCTATTTGAAGAGCGGCTGCATGAAGCCTGTTTATGCACTGGCTTTTGTCATTGTAGCCGAGCTTTGATTTTTCTATTGCGTCTCCAAGAACTCTTATGCTTTCATCGTAAATTCTAAGCGGAACAGGAAATGGATGTCCGTCTTTTCCGCCGTGGGCAAAACTGAATCTTGCCGGGTCTTTGAATCTGCTTGGAGTTCCGTTTATAACTTCGCTGATTAAAGTCAAGGACTGCAATGTTCTAGGACCAAGTCCCGGAGTTAAAAGAAGATTTTCAAAATTTTCTGCAGGGCTTTCATAGGCGGTTGCAAGAACTGCTCCAAGACGTTTTAAATCTACATCTTTTTCTGTTACATTGTGATGAGAAGGAAGCGTTATGTTTCTTTCATTTTGAATTTGGATTTCAGTTTCGTCTTCAAAAAGCTCCTGCTGAATTTTTTGCGGAAGTCCGAATTTTTGCACGGATTTTATTTCGGCGATTATTTTTTCAGGCTTTTCTTTTGAAAGTTCCAGAATTGAATTTCTTGTTTCTGCTGCGGAAGAATCCGTTAGATTTAAAATCAAGCCTTTATTTTCTCCTGTGATTCCTGAATGTGGCTCTTCAACAAATGAATTTAAATTTTGCGAGCACCAATGGTAGCGGCGCGCTGTTTTGGTTTGAGTGTTCATGCCTTGCTGAACGATTGCCCAGTCGCCTTGGTCGCTTAAAATAAAATTGTGCTGATAAAGTTGAAATCCGTCTTGAACTGCGGCTCCGTCTACTTTTGCTGAAAGCCTGCTTGCGTTTACAAGAGAAGTTCCGTCCAAGCCAGTCGCTTCGCTTAAATATAAAAGTTCTTGCGGTGTTCTGCGCGAATATTTTCCTCTTCCGCCGCAAACGCAAAGTCCGAATTCCCTTGCCCGCGGATTTATTCCACGCTTTAAGGCGTACATTACACTTGTGGTGATTCCGGAAGAATGCCAGTCCATTCCCAGAACTGCTCCGAACGACTGAAACCACAAAGGATCGCTTAGCCTGCGCAAAACTTCTTTTTTTCCGTATTGGATTAAAAGCGATTCTACAATTAAAGTTCCAAGGTCGCGCATTCTGTCTGCAAGCCACTTGGGAACTGTTCCAACATGAAGCGGCAAGTCTGCGTGTCCTGTGCGCCTTATCATTTTAATCTAAAACTCCCATTGAATCCAAAATAAGTGAAGCCGCGACTGTTGATGCTGTTTCAGTCCGTAGAATTCTTTTTCCCATGCTTAAAAGCTCAAAGCCGTTTTGCTTAAAAAGCTGACGTTCGGAATTTGTCCAGCCGCGTTCGCTTCCAATTGCGGCAATTGCTTTTTGAGGCTTTTCTTTTAACGCACACGAAAGACTTTGAGAAGGTTCAATGTTGTCAAGCGCAAAAAGTTTTCCTTCAAGTTCAATTTGTTCAAGGCAATTTTTTAGTGTTTGGTGAATAAAAAGTTTTGGAACTTGTGTAGAGCCTGCCTGAATGCTTCCGTCCAAAAGAAATTTTTCTGCTTCGCCTTTTGTTGCAAGGTCTGATTTTAAATACGATTTTTCTCCAAGCTCCGTTCCTGTAAGGTGAACTTCCTGCACGCCCAAAGATGCCATGTCGCGCAAAAGCCGTTTGAGCTGAATCGGGCGGGGAAATCCAATAATCATTTTCAGCGGGTAAAGTTTTTTTCCGTCGGATTCAGGCATGAAGTCGAAATAAATTTTTCCGCCTTTAAATGTTTTTTTTCCGTCGGAAGATTTTTTTTCTTCAACTGAAATTTTTTTTATAACTGCACTTCCGGCTTGTCCTCCGATAATTCCTGCTGAAAAATTTTCGCCTTCTTTTTTGTGCAGGATTTTCAGAATGTGCTGGGCGCGCTCGTCTTGAATGTCAAGCGGATTTAAAATTTCTTCCGGGGAAAAAAGACAGATGTTCATTTTAAATGAATTTTCTAAGCTCCTGATGCTGAATCATTTTTGTTTTTACGGCGATTATGTAGCTTCCGAACATTGCGGTAAGCGCGTCGATTCCGGCTGCATAGGCGCAAATAACTGGAACTGCATTTTTCAAAAGAAGATAGCCAGATTCAAATCCACGTCCGTACAAAATGCACATTGAAGTTATTGCGGCAAACGGTCCGCCTAAAGGAATTTCTGCCAAGGCGAATGAAAGCAAGAAAGAAACGCCTGCAATCCACAAAACGTCCAGCACAGGAATTCCAAGGCTTGAGTAAGAGCGCAAAATCAGAACAAAGCCCGCCGCCTGAACTAAAGCTGCTCCTCCGCGTCCAAAGATAGAAAAAAGTGGAAATGAAAATGCGTTGATTCTTCTTTTTATTCCAAGGCTTTCTTTTCCGTGCCGAAGATTCAATGCAAGCGCAAGGTTTGTGTCTCCGCTGAAAAATGCGACCAAAAAAGGACAAATTGAAGCGTACAAAACTCTGTACGGATGCATTTCGTGGCAGAGAAATCTTAATATTAGCGGATAGATAATAAAGGCCACGATGAATAAATCCGCGGTGAGCATTATTATAAGTCCGTTGTAAACTCCGCTGCTTATTGCTGAAATAAAATCCATTGTCCAGCGGCACATTACGGCAATCATTCCGACTGCGAAAATTTCAATGAAAAAGCTCAAGACAATGTAAAATACTTTGCTTAACGAATCAAAAAGACTGACGGCTACTTTTGAAGCGTTTTTATCACTGGCGGCTCCAGCTCCTGCAAGTCCTGCAAAAATAAAGCAAGGCAAAAGATATGCGCCATCCATCAAAGATTCAAATCCAGAAAAAGGAAAAAGTTTTGTTATCAAAGTCTGCCATGCAAATGAAGAAACTTCGGAAGCTTTTTCGGTTGTGATTGGAATGCGCGGAAGTTTTATTGCAAGCGCGGAAACAAGTCCTAAAAGCATAAGCGCAAATGATGAAGAAAATATTACGCCGAATGTCCAGGCTGAAGCTTTTGTTAAAAGTTTTTCATCCCGAAGCTTAAAAAATGAAATTGAAACAGAAAAAAACAAAACTGGAAGCAGCGCGTATCTTCCAAAGCGGACTGCAATTTCCACAATAAAATCAAGAACCGCCTGTCCTTGCGTTGTTGAAGGTGAAAAAACAAGGGCGGAAATTAAACCGATTGCAATGCCAATTAAATATTTAAGCCAAATTCTCATAGCAACGGATTATAGCAAGGCTAAGGGAAAAATACAATTAAGCAATTCCGCGGATTATTGAAGCAGCATCTGGTCGTTTTGAAGCGAATGTTTTTTTATTGCGCGGAACTTTTCGATTATTGAACCCATTGTAAGCTTTTGCTTTTCTTCTTTTCCTATGTCCATTATAATTTCGCCTGAATCCATCATCAAAAGCCTTGTGCCGTAGTCAAGCGCGTGCTGCATATTGTGAGTTACCATCATCACGGTAAGATTGTATTCCTTTGCAAATTTCCGTGTAAGCTCCATTACAATCGCAGCGTTTGAAGGATCAAGAGCCGCCGTGTGCTCGTCAAGCAAAAGAAGAGAAGGCTTTGACATTACAGCCATAAGAAGAGTTAGAGCCTGCCTTTGTCCGCCTGAAAAAAGCTCAACATTGTCGCCAAGCCGGTTTTCAAGTCCCATGTTCAGCTTGGAAAGTTCTTCCTTGAAAAAATTTCGTGTTTTATTGTTCAGGCTGATTTTGAGTCCTTTGAATCCTTTTTTTGACGCAATTACCATGTTGTCTTCAAGCGACATTTTTCCGGCTGTTCCCAAAAGCGGATTCTGGAAAATTCGTCCGATATATTTTGCGCGTTTGTATTCTTTGTCTTTAGTTATGTCCTTTATTCCGTTTTCTGTTTCAAGAAAAATTGAGCCTTCAGTCGGCGAATAAGTTCCGGAAATAACATTGTACAAAGTTGATTTTCCGGCTCCGTTGCTTCCGATTACAGTTATAAAGTCGCCTTGATTAATTGAAAGATTTATGTTTTTAAGCGCGGTGTTTTCGTCTGGAGTATTTTTGTTAAATGTAATTCCAATGTTTTTTAGCTCAATCATTTTGAAGCTCCGTTTTTGGACGATTTGAATTTTTCTTTTAAATTTGTGCGGGAAATTATTAGGCAGATTATGATTAAAATTCCTGTCGCAAGCTTTAAGTCGTTCGGTGTTATGTGGATTTTGTATCCGTAGCTGCGGGCAAGCATCATAAGCGCTCTGTAAATAAAAGAGCCTGCTATTACGCGGAATGTCTGCACTGAAATTTTATTTGAGCGGATTGCAAATTCTCCGAGCATTAAAGACGCGAGTCCTGAAACTACAATTCCAGTTCCCATTCCAACATCAGCGAATCCGTTGTACATTGCCGCAAAAGCTCCTGCCAATGCCGCAAGTCCGTTTCCAAAGCAAATTCCAATTCCTCTTAAAATGCTTGGATTTATTCCCTGCGAAACTATAAGCTGCGGATTTGCTCCGAGCGCGCCCATCGTAAGTCCAAGGTCAGTGTGATAAAAAAGATCGAGAAGAGTTTTCAGAACTAAAACAAAAATAATCAGAAAAACAACAATTCCCCACTGCGGATCAACTGAAGGAAAATATTCATACATTGAATCAGAAATTTTTGAAAACAATGTCGGAATCTTTAAAAAAGAAACATTCGCCTTGTTCGACATGATTCTAAGATTCACGGAATAAAGCATTGTCATTGTGAGAATTCCCGCGAGCAAATCTGGAATTTTCAGTTTTGTGTAAATCGCGCTTGTTATAAAACCTGCGACAAGTCCCGCGCAAAATGAAATAAAAATCGCCGCCGCCGGATTCATGCCTTTTAAAAGACAAGCCGCAAGAACGCAAGCTCCCAAAGGAAAAGAGCCGTCAACTGTCATGTCGCAGAAATTCAAGATTCTGAATGTTGAAAAAACACCCAGAACCATTATTCCGTAAATCAGTCCTTCAATTATTATTGATGAAATCATAAGCTGCTTTATTTTTCTGAAAGTTTTCCGTTTTGATATATGAAGTTTGCCGAGTCAATATATTTTTGGTCTATTGAAATTCCGCAGTTTTTCGCTGAATCCAAATCAATCAGGAAATCTGAATCTGAAGGATCTGTCATAAATTTTACAGGAAGACTTGCAGGTTTTGCTCCGTTAAGAATTTTCACAACCATTTCGCCTGTTGCGCGGCCTGCTTTGTAATAGTTGAATCCGCTTGCCATGAAAATTCCGCCTTCCTTTGCCGCTGTAACGTCTCCTGAAAAAATCGGCTTTTTTGCTTTTCCAAAAACATTTACAAGGCTTGCAATTGCGCTGAAAACTGTGTTGTCCGTGGAAAGGTAAATTCCGTCTACTCTGTTTACGATTGCTTCTGCGGCTTGCTTTACTTCGTCGGATTTTGTGATGCTTTGAGTTACAAGATTTATTCCTGCTTCCTTGCAGCCTTTTTCCACGAGTGAAAGCGCGCTTGCTGAATTGTCTTCGTTGCTTGTGTAAATATATCCGAGTGTTTTTATTCCGGCGACTTCCTTAAAAAGCTTTATGTGCTGCTCTGTCGGAATCGCATCGCTCATTCCAGTTACATTGCGCTGTCCGTGTTCTACTGTTGAAACAAGTCCTGCTCCAACAGGATCTGTAACTGTTCCAAAGACAACCGGCGTGGTTTTTATTGCTGTGGCAAGCGCGACCGCTACTGGAGTTGCTATTCCAACTGCGACATTTACTTTTTCAGCTTTAAACTGATTTGCAATTTGTGCTGCAGTTCCAACGTCTCCGTTTGCATTTTGCAAGTCGTAATCCGCATCAATTCCTGCGTCTTTTATTGCGTCAATTACTCCGCGCTCAATGTCGTCCAAGGCAACGTGCTGAACAATTTTTGCAATTCCTATTTTAACTTTTTTTGCTGGCTTGGCATAAACTGAAAGCGCAGAAAAAAGTGCTGCAACAAGAATAAGTTTTTTCATATTGTTTCTCCTATAAAAAGTCAATGAGGAAATTTCAATTTCCGATTTGGCTTTTTGAGCATATTCGCAGTGAAATGAGAATATGCGGTTGATAAGGAAGTTTGCAACGCAAACTTGTGAATAAAAACTTTGACGCTATTTCAGACGAAGTTTTTATTGCACTCTCCTAGTGAAAGAATGAATTTTTGTTTGCTTTGAAAAAGGTTTCAATATCTTTATGTTACTACTAAAAGAAACGTTTGTAAATAGATTTGTGCAAAAAAAACTGCCCGACAAAGTTTAAACTTTAGCCAGACAGTTTCTATTAAGATTGCCCGGTCATGCCGGACAATGACATGAAATTTCAAGTATAAAAATGACAGTCAGTCAGAATTTATTTTTTGCTTAATGCTTTGTAATTGTCGAATTCCGCGAGCATTTCGGCATCTTTATTTCTGTCAAGAAGGCTTACAACTCCAGAAACCAAAAGGCAGATTATAAAGCCAGGAAGAATTTCGTAAATGTTGAAAATTCCGCCGGACATATTGTGCCAAAGAACAACCGTGATTCCGCCTGCAACAAGTCCTGCGATTGCGCCTTTATTTGTCATTCCGCGCCAGAACAACGCAAGCAAAACAAGCGGTCCGAATGTCGCGCCGAATCCAGCCCAGGCATAGCTTACAAGTCCGAAAATTGAGCTTTCAGGATTCAGCGAAAGGAAAAATGCGACTGCCGCGATTGCAAAAACCGTTATGCGTCCTACATTTAAAACTGATTTTTCATCAGCATCTTTTTTTACAATTCCCTTGAAGAAATCCCGGCTAACTGCGCTTGCTGCTGAAAGAAGCTGGCTGTCTGCTGTGCTCATCGAAGCTGCAAGAATCGCGCAAAGGAAAATTCCTGCTATAAATGCCGGATACATTTTAAGCATTGTCTCGCTGAAAACAGTTTCTGCGGCTGCTCCAGAAAGAAGTTTTGGCAGAAGATATGCTGTTCCAAGAGTTCCGATTATAAAAGTTCCGATGTACGAAATAACCATCCAGACTGTTCCGATTCTGCGTGCTTTTGTAAGTTCTTCTTCTGAGCGGATTCCCATAAAGCGAACAATAATGTGAGGCATTCCAAAATATCCAAGTCCCCAGGCAAGAGCTGAAACAATTGAGCTTGCGCTGTAGTTTTTGTTTGCCGTGAATTTTGCAAGCATTTCCGCGCCGAATTCTCCGTTCATGGCTTTTTCGCTGAATTCCGCTGCCTTTGAAAACGCTTCCGCAGGTCCGCCGAGCGCAAAAATCGCAACCAGCGAAGAAACAACAAACGCCACAAAAATCAAAAGTCCCTGTATAAAATCTGTTGTGCAGACCGCAAAGTATCCGCCCATAATCGTATATGAAAGGATTACGACAAGTCCGATTACAAGTCCTGCATGATAAGGAAGATTGAATACAGAATTGAAAAGTTTTGCGCAGGCTACAAATCCTGAAGCTGTGTAAATAGTAAAGAAAAGAACAATGAAAATAACAGAAACAAGTGAAAGAAGGTGAGTCTTGTCTTTAAAACGGTTTGTAAAAAATTCTGGAATCGTTATGGAATCTCCAAAAGCTATTGTGCAGCGGCGAAGCGGTTTTGCAACAAAAAGCCAGTTCAAGTAAGTTCCTGCAATAAGTCCAATTGCAGTCCAGAATGTTTCCTTGATTCCTCCAAGATAGCAAAGTCCGGGAAGTCCCATTAAAAGCCATGCTGAAGAGTCAGAGGCTTCTGCGCTTAATGCCGTAACCCAAGGCCCGAGTTTTCTTCCGCCCAAAAAGAAGTCAGAAGAACTGTTGTTTTTCTTTGCGTTCCTAAGTCCAATGTAAACCATAAAGCCAAGGTACAATGCAAAGGCTATGATTTTTGCAATCATTTGTGATGTCATAAGTGCTCCAAATTTAAATATATGCAATTTTAGTGCATAAATATGATGTTTTCAACAGGAAGATTCGCCGGCATTGCAACGCTTTTGTTATAAGGTCGAATGTCGAGTTTTATAATTTAATGTCATTATCGGGCTTGACCCGATAATCTATTGAAAATTTCCAACAGATTCCTGACCGAGTTTACTGCGTAAACATCGCAGTGTCGTAGCACGGGAATGACACTTAAATTACTGTTCTTATCAAAACTCGACATTTGGGTTATTAAATGCTGAAACTTTGTTTTGGTTGTAATTGTTTTATTTTATGCGATAAAAAACACGCTAAATTCTAAAAACGTTTCCATGAAAATATAATAAAACGCCATAGAAAATAAAATGAAATTCATTCAAATAAAAGTTTTGAAAAAAAAATTGACAATATTTTTATAATGTGTATACTGAAATTATGGAAACGTTTCCACGTTCCATGCTATGTATTTCATTGTTTTGGATTTTTTTAGGAGGAAAAAATGAAAAAATTTATTAAAGTTGCAGCAGCTGTTGCTATGGCGGCATCTTCTGCTTTTATGCTTGCTTCATGCGGTGGAAAAAAACAGCTTACAGTTCGCTACTTGAACTTTAAGCCGGAAGTTGCAGGTGTTTACCAGGAACTTGCAGACGAGTATGAGAAAGAAACTGGTGTAAAAGTTGTTGTTGAGACAGCGGCCAACAATTCCTATGAACAAACTCTTATGTCAAAAATGTCAACAAAAGAAGCTCCAACTCTTTTCCAGATTAACGGACCACGCGGATACGCAAACTGGAAATCATATTGCGCAGATCTTTCAAATACAGAAATCTACAAGCATCTTTCAGACAAATCTTTGGCTGTAACTTCTGGAAAAGGTGTTTACGGTGTTCCTTATGTTGTAGAAGGCTACGGAATCATTTACAACAAGGCTATCACAGACAAATATTTTGCTCTTTCAAACAAGGCAGTTCCATATTCAAGCATGGAAGAAGTAAACAACTTTGCAAAGCTCAAGGCTGTTGCTGATGATATGCAGAAGAACGCAAAAGTTCTTGGAATTGACGGTGTTTTCGCTTCTACATCATTGAAAGCTGGCGAAGACTGGAGATGGCAGACTCACCTTGCAAACCTTCCAGTTTACTATGAATTCAAGAACAACAACATTGACCTTGCTTCTGACGCAACAAAGAAAATCAAGTTCCAGTACGGAAAAGAATTCCAGAACATTCTTGACCTTTACTTGAACGATTCAACTGTTGACCGCAAGGCTGTTGGAACAAAAACAGTTACAGATTCTATGTCTGAATTCGCTCTTGAAAAATGCGCAATGGTTCAGAACGGAAACTGGGCTTGGGGACAGGTTGCCGGCGTTTCAGGAAACAAAGTTCTTCCAGAAAATGTAAAATATCTTCCAATCTACACAGGAGTTGACGGCGAAGAATCACAGGGCTTGTGCATTGGAACAGAAAACTTCTATTGTATCAACGCAAAAGCTTCAGCAGAAGAGCAGAAAGCTACAGCAGATTTCGTTTACTGGCTTTATTCAAGTGACTTTGGAAAGAACTATGTAACAAACAAGCTCGGATTCATTGCTCCGTTTGACACATTCTCTGACAACGAGCGTCCAACAGACCCGCTTGCAGTTGAAATCAGCAAATGGATGAGCAAGCCTGGAATTACTTCTGTTGCCTGGAACTTCACATTGTTCCCTTCACAGACATTCAAGGACAACTTCGGAGCTTCTTTGCTTAGATATGCACAGGGCTCAAAGAGCTGGAACGATGTTGCAGCTGATGTTGTTTCTACATGGGAAAAAGAATCTAATATGTAGAATTTTCGCGGAGTCTGAAAAAGATTCCGCGTGTCTTTCACAGTCCTTCATTAGTTAAAAATATATTTGTTCCTGCGGTGGAGCTTATCATGCAATTGGTTTTGCCGCAGGAATGCCTTTCAATTCTTCAGAGGTGAAAAATGAAAAAACCATTGGCGGGGTATTTCCCTATATTTCTTTTGCCCACTTTGCTGGCATTTGCAATGTTTTTCGTGATTCCTTTTTTAATGGGAATCGGACTTTCTTTCACGGACTTTCCTACTGTTACAGATGCTACTTGGGTTGGCTTTGCGAACTATGTCAAGGCTTTTACCGCAGACAATGAATTTATTCACGCCTTGGGATTTACTTCATTATTCACTGTTGTTTCAATTGTAACTGTAAATGTTTTTGCATTCAGTCTTGCGGTTCTTCTTACAAGGGAACTTAAGGGAGTTGCGATTTTCCGCTCGATTTTCTTTATGCCGAACTTAATTGGCGGAATCGTTTTGGGATATATTTGGAATCTTCTTATAAATGGTGTTCTTTCGCATTTTGGAATGGACATAACTTTTAAGACGCAGTTTGGTTTTTGGGGACTTGTAATTCTTACAAACTGGCAGCTTATCGGATACATGATGGTAATTTATATTGCCGGACTTCAGAATATTCCGAATGATTTGATTGAGGCCGCGCAGATTGACGGAGCTTCTCCAATGACTGTTCTTTTTAAGATAAAAATTCCTATGGTAATGCCTTCAATTACAATTTGTACATTCCTTACGCTTACAAACACTTTCAAAATGTTTGACCAGAACTTGGCATTGACAGCTGGCGCTCCAGAAAAAACAACTGAAATGCTCGCTTTGAACATATATAATGCTTTCTACGGACGCAATATGCACTGGCACGGAGTAGGACAGGCTAAGGCTGTTGTTTTCTTTATCATCGTTGCGGCTATTGCATTTATTCAGCTTAAGCTTACAAACCAGAAGGAGGTTGAACAATGACACTTTCAAAGCAGAAAACCTGCAGCAACACAATAGCTTTTGTTTTTCTTTGCTTGCTTTCGGCTATATTTTTAATTCCGATTTTGCTTGTTTTGCTCAATTCCTTTAAGTCTCGCCTTTATATTTCAAGTTCGCCGTTTGCAATGCCGAACTCAGAGACTTTCGTTGGCTTTGAAAACTACCTGAACGGACTTTCGTCTTCGGGATTCTTTATTTCGTTTATCCGCTCCGTGTGGGTTTCAATTGCTTCGGTTCTTGTGATTATTGTCTGCACATCAATGGCTTCCTGGTTCATTGTCCGTGTAAAAAATAAATTCACAAAGGCAATTTATTTCCTGTTTGCATTCAGCATGATTGTTCCGTTCCAGATGGTTATGTACACAATGACTTTCATTGTAAACAGAATCAGCTTTGACAACGTTTTTGGAATTGTCTTTGTTTACCTTGGATTCGGAGCCGGACTTTCTGTATTTATGTTTACAGGATTTGTAAAGGCTGTTCCGCTTGAAATTGAGGAAGCTGCTGAAATTGACGGCTGTAATCCTCTTCAGACATTCTTCCTTGTTGTTTTCCCGATTCTAAAGCCTACTATTATTACGGTTTCAATTTTGAATTCGATGTGGGTTTGGAACGACTATTTGCTTCCTTATCTTATTTTAGGAACTGACCACAAAACTGTTCCTGTTGCCATTCAAATTGCAATGCAGGGAGCTTATGGCGCAACTGACTACGGTGGATTCATGGCGATGCTTGTTCTTGCGATTATTCCGATTGTAATTTTCTACATTGCTTCGCAGAAATACATTATAAAAGGCGTAATTTCCGGGGCGGTAAAAGGCTAAGGACACATTCAATCTTAAGGGCGGATTTTCCGCTCTTTTGCCGTATTGTTTATTTTAAGGTAAAACAGTTTATTTAAAAAATGCAGGAAGGTTTTATATGACAATCAAGGATATTGCTAGAGAATGTGGCTGCGCCGTTGGAACTGTTTCGCGCGTTTTAAATAATCAGGCTTATGTAAGCGATGAAATGCGCAAAAAAGTTCTGGAAGTTGTAAACAAACATGATTTTGTTCTTAACAAAAATGCAAAGGAGCTTAAATCCCGTGGAAGCAAGACAATTGTGATTATTGTAAAAGGAACAAACAATATGCTTTTTTACAATATTCTTGAGCTTATGCAAAAGCGGATTGAAAAACTTCCATATAATGCAAGCGTTGTTATTCTTGATGAATATGACAATAAGATTGTCGGTGAATACAGCAACGAAGCCCAGTGCGCCTTGAACATTTACTATGAAAAAAAACCGCTCGGCTTTGTCTTTTTAGGCGGAAACCCAGAACGGTTCAGCGAGGACTTTAAAAAAATAAAAGTTCCTTGCATTCTTATTACGACCAAGCCAAAAAGAGAAGGGTTTGAAAATCTTTCAAGTGTAAGCACAGATGAATTTCAGGCTTCGCTTTATGTTGCCCGCTATTTTGTAAAGCACGGACACACAAAAATCGGAGTGATTGGCGGCGACTTTGAAAGCTCTGAAACTTCTAAAAACCGCTACAATGGATTCCTTGAAGGTCTTGAGCTTGCCGGACTTGACTTTGACTTTGAAAAATCTTACGTTACAACCCGCTACAGTTTTGAAGGCGGAGCTTCCGCGGCGGAAGAGCTTATAAAAAAATTCCCTGACTTGACTGCAATTTTCTGTATGTCCGATGTTATGGCAATTGGAGCGTGCCGAAAACTTAAGCAGATGGGCTATTCAATTCCGGAAGATATTTCTATAATCGGATTCGACGGACTTTCCATTGCGGATTTTTATTGTCCTAGAATTACAACTGTAAAGCAGTCGAACGAGGATTTGGCTATACAAGGACTAAAAACTTTTATAGACTGCGTTGAAAAAAAAGCTCCGGCAGTTCATAAGATTATTCCGTTTGAATTTGTCGAAGGCGAAACTGTAAAATCAATTGTAAATAAATAACTTCAATATTTACGAGGAAATATATGTTGAACAAACGTGCTTGCGGTGTGCTGATGCACATTTCATCTTTGCCTGGAAAAACAGGAATTGGAACAATGGGCAAAAACGCCTATGAGTTTGTTGATTATCTTAAAAGCGCAGACCAAAAGTACTGGCAGATTCTTCCGGTTTGCCCTACAAGCTATGGAGATTCGCCTTACCAGAGCTTTTCTACTTTTGCCGGAAATCCTTACTTTATTGATTTTGATTTTTTGGCGGAACAGGGATTTTTGCAGAAATCCGACTACGAAAATGTAAACTGGGGCGGCAACGAGCATTATGTAGATTACGGAACATTGTACATTGAGCGGCATAAAGTTTTTTCAATAATCCAGAAAAATTTCAATAAAAATATTCCAGCTGATTTTGATTCTTTCTGCGCTGAAAATGCTTTTTGGCTTGAAGACTATTCGCTTTTTATGGCGATAAAAGATGCTCACGGCGGAATTGCATTTGACTTTTGGGAAGAAGACATCCGCTGCAGAAAGTCAGATGCTCTTGATGCTTGGAAAAAGAAATCTGCGGAGCGTATGCAGTACTACAAAATGCTCCAGTATTTCTTCTTTAAGCAGTGGTACGCCCTTAAAAAATATGCGAATGAAAAAGGAATAGAGATTATAGGCGATATTCCGATTTATGTTGCGGCGGACAGTTCCGATGTTTGGTCAAATCCAAGCCAGTTCATGCTTGACGAAAACTACAAGCCAATTGAAGTTGCCGGTTGTCCTCCAGATGGATTTTCTGCGGACGGTCAGCTTTGGGGAAATCCTGTATACAACTGGGAATACATGAAGCAGACTGATTACGCCTGGTGGAAAAAACGTCTTGAAAAAAGCATGGCGATTTACGATGTCATCAGGATTGACCATTTCCGCGGATTTGATTCTTTCTATTGCATTCCTTATGGCTCTACAAATGCGAAAGTTGGCGTTTGGCGTCAGGGACCGGGAATGGACTTGTTCAATTCGCTTAAAAAGCAGTTCGGCGAAATGCCTGTTATTGCGGAAGACCTTGGATTTCTTACAGACAGCGTAAAGCAGCTTTTAAAGGATTCAGGATTCCCTGGAATGAAAGTTCTTCAGTTTGCATTTGATTCCCGCGAAACAAGCGACTACATTCCTTACCGCTACACACAGAATTGCGTTGTTTACACAGGAACTCACGACAACGACACAATTCTTGGCTGGACAGAAACCGCCGCGAAAAAAGACGTGGAAAATGCAAAGGAATATCTTCGTGTAAAAGAAAACCGCGATGTTGTAAAGGAAATGATGATTGCCGCAATGTCGAGCGTTGCAAATACTTGCATTCTTACTATGCAGGATTTGATTGGACTTGGCAAAGAAGCCCGCATGAATATTCCGTCAACAGTTGGAAACAACTGGAAATGGCGCGCAACAAAAGAGCAGTTTTCAGAAGATGCCAAGAATTTCCTTGCGCACTTTACGCATCTCTACGGAAGAGCTTAGTTTCTTGAATTACAATTGAAATATTCTAAAATTGCAATTCCCTGTGCAGAACTTAAATTTTTGTTTTGCGCAGGGATTTTTTTTGTAATGCCAAGTTTTGATAATTTAATTTTCATTATCGAGTTTGAATTTTTATGTCGTTGCACAGGAATGACAGTAAAATATAAATTTTGTTAAATTTATATCTCAGACCTTTCTAATTTGCAAAAAGCGGATTATAATCTATTTTGAGTGTCAAATCAGCTTATATTTCATAGGAGCTTTTATGAAAAAACTGATTTTTTCTCTTTTGGCGGCATCGGCTTTGCTTGTTTCGTTTGCTTTTGGAAAACCTGCAAAAAATGAAGAGCCGGAAGAATCTGAGCCGACTTCAAATCTTATAAAAAACGGAGATTTCAGCAAAGGAAAAAAATTCTGGGATATGTTCCTTTCAAATGGAAGCGCGGATCAGCTTGTAACTGAAAACGGAGAAATGGAAATCCGCATAAAAAATCCCGGACCTTATGAATATGCAATTCAGCCTTATTTCGACGGATTTTCGTTGTACAAAGGCGGCGTTTACAGATATTCTTTTGACGTGCATTCTTCTATAGAAAGAACTTTTGAATGGCGGCTTCAGGTGAACGGAAGAGATTACCACGCTTATGTTGGCGGCTGGGATTCCGTGGGAAAAGAAACCAAGCATATTGAAGCCACATTTACAATGCGCGAACCTACAGATTTTTCTCCACGGCTTGTTTTGAATGTCGGAATGGGAAAAGGCTGCCCAGAAGATATGAAAGGACATTCAATTTTCTTTGACAACTTTGACCTTGAGCTTGTTGACGCTTCTGGAATTACTGAAATTGTTACTTCAACAACAACTTCAAATGTCAACTTGAATCAGCTTGGATATTTGCCATCCGCAAAAAAAACTGCCGTTGTCCGCTCAAAGAAAAGCGCGAAAATTTCTGGAACTTTTGACGTTATAGACACAAAAACTGAAAATGTTGTTTTTTCCGGCAAGCTGAAAAATGCGAAGTTCAACGAAGCTTCTGGCGAACAGACTGCAATTGCAGATTTTTCAAAACTTTCCGCGGAAGGAACTTACAAAATCAAGGCTGGAAAATATGGCGAGTCGTTTGAGTTTAAAATTGCAAACAATATTTACGACGGAATTTTAAAAAGCGCAGTAAGATTTTTCTATTTGCAAAGATGCGGAACAAAAGTTCAGGATGCGGATTTTGGACATCCGGAATGCCACACAACGCGTGCAGTTGTATACGGCAATGTTGAAACTTCCTACGATGTAACTGGCGGCTGGCACGATGCCGGCGACTACGGACGCTATGTTGTTCCTGCTGCAAAAGCTGCCTGCGACTTGATGCTTGCCTACGAGCATAACAAAGATGCATTTGCTTCTGAAAACATTCTTGATGAAATAAAGTACGAGCTTGACTGGATGCTTAAAATGCAAATTCCAGAAACCGGGGCTGTGTTCCATAAAGTTTCTTGCAGGGAATTTCCTGGAGAAGTTATGCCGCAGGATGAAAAAGACAGGCTGGTTTTGTGTCCTGTTTCAACTGCTGCTACTGCTGACTTTGCCGCTGCAATGGCGATGGCTTCAAGAGTTTTTAAGGACTACGAGGAAAGCGCAAAATATTCCGCCGCCGCAAAAAAAGCGTGGGAATATCTTGAAAAAACTCCTTTTGACGGAAAAGGCTTTACAAATCCAATTTTGTTTACAACTGGTGCTTACAATGATTCGCAGGATGCCGACGAAAGATTCTGGGCGCTTGCAGAGCTTTATAAAACTTTTGGGGACGAAAAATATCTTGAGCTTTTAAAAGCTTATGATCCATTTGAAATTGGACAGGATCTTGGCTGGCAGCAGGTTGGACTTTACGGACTTTATGAATATCTTTCAAGCGACGCTCCAAAAGATTCGTTTTATCAGAAAGCACAAAAAGCGTTTCTTTTAAAGGCAAATGAAAAACTCAAGAATGTTGCCGCGGATTCTTACGATGTTTCACTTTCGATGTATGAATATGTCTGGGGAAGCAACATGGGAGCTGCAAACAACGGAATGCTTTTCTTGCTGGCGGACAGAATTTCACCAAACAAAAAATACAAGGAAGCCGCAAAGTGCCAGATTGACTATCTGCTTGGAAAAAACACAACTTCATACTGTTTTGTGACTGGATTTGGAACACTTTCGCCGATTCTTCCGCACCACAGACCTTCGCAAGTTGCAAAAAAGCCTATGCCGGGGATGCTTGTGGGCGGACCAGATTCAAAGCTTGAAGATCCTTTTGCGCGTGCAAATCTTTCTGACGCTCCTTATGCCGCCTGCTACATAGACAGCGTGCAGAGCTATTCTTGCAACGAAGTTACAATTTATTGGAATTCGCCGCTTGTATATTTGATTTCAGGCTGCCTGGAGTAATTAAAAAAATATCTGCCGTGTTCAATGCGCGGCAGTTTTCCACGGAAAAGATGCTGCTATGAAAAAGTTCTTAAAAAAGATTTATATAGTTCTTCTCGCAGTTTCATTTGTGGCTGTAACAGTCGGATTTTTTATGTTCGCCACAACAAAAGAATGTATTAACGAAAACGATATTTCTCCAGATGTTCAGTTTTCAATAGGAAAGCGTCAGCTAAAAGGCGATGTCTGGACAACTTATGTTCCTTACATTGCTTCTGCTCATCCGGGAAAAGGAACTCTTACTGGCAGAATCTACACTGGAGTTGTAAAAAATCTTAACAAGCGCGCAATAAAAGATTGGAGCGTGGAAATAAACATTACGCAGCCTTGCTACTTGAACAATGCTTGGAACGGATTTGTTGAAATTTACAAAAGCCGTGCTGAAAAAAAACCATCCCAACCTTTAATCGACTTAAAGAAAGCAAAGGAATCAGACTTTTCAATTCGGACAATAAAAAATCTGAACAACATTCTTATTCCGCTTGATCCGGGAAGCAGAATTGTTTTTTATCCCAGCATAGAAAAATACATTCCGGGCAGAGTGCAGGACGTGAACAGCATTTCCATGGGCTTTGTTTTCTACACAGATGACGGCGACAACTTGATGAAATTCAAATCCTGGAAAGTAAATTACAAGTTTGAAAATGATTTGTTTTACCGTCCGTTTTTCTACGCATTTTTACTTTTCTACATAATGTGGCTTTGCCTTGTGATTTCAAGAATCAGACTTCATTCGATAAGGCTTGCAAAAGAAAAAGAGCGCGAACACGACAGGCTTACGCTTGAGCAGGTAATAAAGGCGTTTACAAAATTTATCGACGCCAAGGACATTTACACAGGCGGACATTCAGAACGCGTTGCAAAATATTCGTATATGCTTGCAAAGGAAATGGGAAAATCCAGCGATGAATGCCTTAACGCCTATTACTGCGGGCTTTTCCATGACTGCGGAAAAATCGCTATTCCTGATGAAATTATAAGAAAGCCAGAAAAACTTACTGATGACGAATACAAGCTTATGCAGAGTCACACAACAACAGGCTACAATCTTCTAAAGGAACTTACATTGATTCCAGACGCTTGCCTTGCCGCCCTTTATCACCATGAGCGGATTGACGGCACTGGCTACCCGAAAGGTCTTAAAGGAAATGAAATCCCGGAAATTGTGCGCATTATTTCTGTTGCTGATGTTTTTGACTGCATGAGCCAAGACCGCTGCTATAGAAAGGCTTTTCCGTTGGAAAAAATTATCGAGGATTTTAAAATGAACAGCGGCAAGCAGTTTGACCCTGAAGTTGTAAAAGCGTTCCTAAGACTTGCAGAAAAAGGCGCGTTCAAAGTCTAAATCCGTTCGGCGCGAAATTGCAAGGTTGTTGTAAAAAAAAGCGTGAAACATTAAAATATTTTCTTGGAAAATTTTCGCAAACAAATCAACGCGGATTCATGCCGCGGCAAAAAGGAATATCTTATGGAAAATTCTAAGAGAACTGTAACTTGCGGCGAGCTTACAAAGGCTGACGTAGGCAAGAAAGTTGTATTGAACGGATGGGTCAGCCGCACACGCGACTTGGGCGGACTTGTTTTTATCCGTCTTCGCGACCGCTATGGAATCACACAGGTAATGGTCGGCGACAATGCTTCGGACGAGGTTAAAAAAATCGCCGCTTCCTTAAAGTCTGAATATTGTATCGCTGTTGAAGGAATTGTTGCGGCCCGCGCGGAAAAAGACGTGAACAAGGAAATGGCGACTGGCGAGATTGAAGTTGAGGCGAGCGACATCGAAATTTTCACAACTTCGCAGGAATTGCCTTTTTCTATTGAGGAAGTTCGCCAGAAGGACGGAACAGTTGTTCTTCCAAACGAGGATTTGCGCCTTAAATACCGATACCTTGACCTCCGCCGCGAGCCGATGCAGCACAACATCATCCTGCGCTCGGCGGTAACTTTTGCAACTCGCGAATTTTTGACTTCAAAAGGATTTTTGGAGATTGAAACTCCTACATTTATAAAGTCAACTCCGGAAGGCGCGCGAGACTACCTTGTTCCAAGCCGTGTTCATCCGGGGAAATTCTATTCCTTGCCGCAGTCGCCTCAGCTTTACAAGCAGCTTCTGATGGTTTCGGGCTTTGACAAGTATTTTCAGATTGCGCGCTGCTACCGCGATGAGGACGCGCGCGGAGACCGCCAGCCGGAATTCACCCAGATTGATATGGAAATGTCATTCACAAACCGTGAGGAAGTTCTTGAGACAACCGAAGAGCTTATGCGCCATATCTTCAAGAAAACCTTGAACTACGAGCTTCCGGTTCATTTTGACAGAATCAGCTGGGACGACGCTTTTGACCTTTACGGAAGCGACAAGCCGGACTTGCGCTTTGACATGAAGATGCAGGACGCGGCGTTTATGGCGGATTTGAGCGACTTCAACGCATTCAAGGCAGGAGCCGCAAACGCAGACAAGAACATTGAGCGCCACAAGAGAAGCGGACTTAAAGCCCTTGTTGTAAAGAACGCCGCGGACAAATATTCAAGAAAGCACATTGAAGCTTTGGAAGCAGTCGCAAAAATCAACCACGCGAAAGGCCTTGCCTGGATGAAAGTTGACGCGGAAGGAAAATTTGAAGGCGGAATCTCTAAGTTCTTTGCCGGAAAAGAAGCGGAAATTTGCTCAAAGCTCGGAGCAGAAAAGAACGACCTTCTTCTGTTTGTAAGCGACGAAAAATGGCAGACAGCGTGCGTCGCGCTCGGAGCAGTGCGCAAGCAGCTTGGAAAGGACCTGAATCTTTACAACCCGAAAGACGAGTTCCACTTTGCCTGGATTATCGACTTCCCGTACTTTGCATGGAACGAGGAAGAAAACAAGTGGGAGACAGAGCACCACATGTTCACGCTTCCGCAGAAAAAATATTGGGACACTCTGGAAAGCGACCCTGGGGCAGTAAAAGGCGACCTTTACGACCTTGTTTTGAACGGCTACGAGCTTGCGTCAGGCTCAATGCGTATCAATGACCCGGCATTGCAGGAGCGCATTTTTGAAATCGTAGGATACAGCCGCGAGCGAGCAGAAAAAGCGTTCGGCTTTTTGGTACAGGCGTTCAAGTTCGGCGCGCCGCCGCACGGAGGAATCGCACCGGGACTCGACCGCCTTATTATGCTGATGTGTCACGAGGAAAGCATCCACGAAGTAATCGCCTTCCCGAAGAACAATTTGGCGGCTAGCCCGATGGATGAGTGTCCTTCAGCAGTAGAAGATAAGCAACTAGATGAGTTGCATTTGAAGTGCACAGAGGTGGAGAAATAATATGTGCGAGTTTTGCGCCGCAAAACTCGGTAAGCAAGACGCGAAGCGGATTGCGGCATTTGCATATCACGATTTCCGACCCGGAAAAATAACAGGTGCGAATTTCGGCTAGTCCGAAGAAAAGTAATCCGTTTATGCTTCACGTTTTTGTGCGGCATGAGCGGATTTTTTTTGTTTACTGAGTATGTTAAAAAAGTGTTTTATTCCTCAAACCAGTTTTCAATCATCAGGTTAGAAATCTCCTTAATGTCTTTGAAGTCGCTTGTATTTCTGGTGACTAAAATTAAGTTGTTGGAAATAGCGGTTGAGGCAATCATTAAATCCAGTTTTGCAGGAGTTTTTCCTTTTGTTTTCAGGCGGGAAACTAAATCTGAATAAATGCTTGCGGCGAAATCATCAAACGGGATGATGTCAAAGAATTTTTGAATTTGATTTATAGCATAATCAAAGAGATAGTCTTTTCTTTTTCCTTTTGGAAGTGATTTTATGCCAGATAATATTTCTGCCCAAACAACTGAGGAAATGCATGAATGTTCAATATTTGCTAAAATTTTATCTACAACATTTTTGTTTGGCTCAGGTTTTGAAGGCTCAGAAATGATGTTCGTATCCAATAAATATATAGATTTCATGTTGTCGCTTGATTATTCAAAATCTTCTTTGTGTCTTAGGAAAGGCTCTGTATCTTTTTCTCGTGCAAAGATTGAATCAATTTCTTCATTTGTAATTTGAGTTTCGGAAAGTTTTTCGGTATAGAATTTTTCTCTCCAGTTTTTTAATGAAGTTATAAACAGTTGTTTTTTGTCTAAGGCATTGGAAGTTTCTTGATTGTTGATAACGGCTACAGTTTTTCCGTGCCGGGTAACTTGGATGCTTTCGCCTTTTTCTTCAACAAGATGAAGGTAATAAGGCAATTTGTTTTTTGCAACACCAACTGATATTGAAATCATAAAACCTCCATAAAAAGTAAAGGTAGGGCAGTTTTTTTATAAATTATAATATTATTTAGCTAAAATGTCAAATTTGTGGCTAAAATTGTAGTTCATTTCCTCTAATTTTCACCTTTCAAATTTTGCATTTTACGTTCTTGTTTGTGCAAGTCGCTTAAAATCATCTTTTCTATTTTTTTGTCAACCTGTAAAGTTTTGTGAAAAGCTGGAGGTTGCAAATGATTTTAGAGGCTGTGCTTTTGGGGCTTTCAACAGGAACTTACTGCGCAATGTACTGCGGTCCTGTGCTGATTCCTTTTTTATTTGGAACAGAAAAAATTTCTTGCAGGCGGAATGCGGGATTGATTGGGTTGTTTTTGGCTTCAAGGCTTGCGATGTATTTTTTCCTTGGATTTATTTTTAGTATGCTGGGAATTCTTGCAAGTGAATTTTTTGATCCGTATTTTGCAAGGCGGCTTTCTGTGTTCGGTTATATTTTTTGTGGAGCGACTTTGCTTTTAAATTCATTCGGCGCAAAGTTTCCGTGGAAAAAAAATGGATGCAAATGCGTTTCTTTAAAAATAGCCGGAAACGATTTTTTGACTGCGGTTTTTGCGGGGCTTGCGGTGGGGCTTCATATTTGCGCTCCTTTGTGGACAGCCATTGTGCGCTCTGTTTTTTTTGCGAACAGAATGAAAGGAATTTTTTATCTTGTTTTCTTTTACTTTGGAACGCTTCCGTTTTTTCTTCCGCTTCTTGGAATTCCGCTTGTTCAAAAAATGTTTCCTGTGATGAAAAGAATTTCACGGATTGCTCAGCTTTTAGTCGGATTTTATTTCCTTATTTTTGAAGGCTTGATAAAACTATTTTTTTAGTTTTTTTACAGAGGGGAAAAATGATTGTTTCAATTATTCTTTGCGGCTTGATGTCGATTGTCATTTTGTTTTTTGTCATTGTCAACAACGGATTTTCTGCCGTGTCTATTTTTTATGGCTTGTTCCTGATGTTTCTTTACGGCGGAATGACATTTTCAGAAAATAAAAAGAAAGGCAACGGAATCATATACCGCAGAATTTTTTTGACAACTTATGCTGTGCTTTTTTGTATTGGATTTATAGCGAATCTTTTTGCGGAAAGGGGAAGCATGGCGATTACCAATGAGGCTCTTGCAACCTGCGAGCTTCCGTTTTGCCACATTGTAATTCCGCAGGGACTTTTATCTTATCTTGCAACGCAAACTGTAATTTTTCCTGCGAGAGTTTCAGGACATTTTGCTTCAATCGCGAGTATGCTTGCAATCTGGCTTGTGTTTACGCTTGTTCTTGGGCGCGGCTGGTGTGCCTGGGTTTGTTTTTACGGCGGCTGGGATGAAGGTTTTTCGCACGTTGCAAAAAAAAGGCGGATTAATCTTTTGGCGCATAACAAGGAAATCCGCGACTTTCAGTTTGGATTTTTGTTCTTTTTGGCACTTGCCTGTTTTGGAACTATGTCGGCACTTTATTGCGACTGGTTTTGTCCATATAAAATTGTGACGGAATTTTTTCCAATGACGACAATTTCGGGGCTTATCGCAGGAATTATTTTTATCGGACTTTTTTTGGGACTTGTAGTTGTGCTTCCGATTTTGACTAAGCGCAGAACTCAGTGCAGCATGCTTTGTCCGTTCGGCGCGTTTGCTTCTTTGACTGACAAATTAAGTCCGTTCAAAATGCGCATCGACACTGAAAAATGCAAAGGCTGCATGAAATGTGCGCAGGCTTGTCCGTTTGGGGCAATCGACATTGCAACAATTCAGCAGAAAAAAGGTTCGCCGGAAATTACTTGTGCAAAGTGCGGAGAATGCGTTGCGGTCTGTCCTGAAAAAGCGATTTCTTATCAGTTTAGATTTAACAAGGGATGCTGTGCGCCTGAGCCAAAAACAAAATTTGCAAAAGGAATTCAAAAATTCTTTGCGCCAGAAAATTTGTTCAGGTTTGCGGCTTTTACATTCGGAGCGATTATGTCTTCGGCTTTTGCAATTAATTCAATCGAAGTGATTTTGAATTTTTTTGCGCATTAAATATTAACTTGTCAAATTGGAGATTTATATGAAAAAATTTGTTTATTACTTTATGACTTTTTTGTGCGGCTTTACGTGTTTTGCCGGTATTTCGTTGTTTTTTATAAATGAAGATACTGTTCAAAATTTTATGGTGAAATCGCTTAAGCTGAAAAATTCTTCTTGGCTTAACGGCGGCGAAATTGTTGCAGATTTTTTTGACGAAGCTTGCGATGACAATGGAAGCGGAAATTTAAATTATCCGCATTATGAGCAGTTTGAAAAAGGTTCGCTGGACTTGATTCGCTACACTGTGCATAAGCCTGTTTACGAAGCGGTCTGGCAGCAGCACCCGGAATACTGGCAGCTTGATCTTGAGTTCAAATGCGGAATTCCAGATGTGCGCAACATTATGGTTTACATTGGCGCAGAAAATATGAGCGGCGGTTCAACAGAGCCTTTGTTTTCAGATGCGGAAAATGTAAAGTTTGATATTTTTCATCCGTGGAATTTTGCTGTCTGGGTAAACAAGGAAAATGGAACTGTCTATAATTCAAGGCGCGACTTTATCTGCGAAACTGAAAATTATTTTATAAACAACGGCAAGGAAATTTTTGTGAGAATTCCGCTTGCACAAAAAGAGCTTCAGAAATTTTACACTTCAAAAATTACTTGGCATTATGTTGTTGTCGGCGGATTTTCTGAATGGGACAAAGGCGGATTTTTGCCTTCAGATTCAGATGAAAAAATTTACGATTTGCTCGATGGAAATTCTAGGCAAGTTCCGCAGAGAGAGCAGTTTTCTTCGCGCACTCTTTTTCCTGTTGAAGTAAAAATGAAAGATGAAGTTTCTTTGCAGAATTCAGATTTTGAAAATGCAGTAAAAGAACGCTACAAGGAATTTCAGGAGCAGAAAATAATTCCGCTTAAAGAAATAAAAAACGAGCCTGCTTCATTTTCTGAAAAGCTTGAATATGCGGTTTGCATTTTTGAGCATGGAGAATATAAAAAAGCCGAAAAACTTTTTTCAGAACTTGCAGCTGAAAACGAAAATTCTGCGCTTGCAAATGCGTACTATGGTTCGTGCCTTGCAATCCGCGGCGGAAATTCAAATGTGTTTGCGGCAATGAAACTTGTAAAGCAGGCGTTTGTTTATTTGGATAAAGCCGTTTCTCTTTGCGCCGGAAGTGCTGACGAAATGGAAGTTCTTTTGAACCGTGCAAATATCGCTTCTTCTGTTCCAGAAAGTGTATTTAAAAAATCCGAAGTGGCTGGAGCTGACTTTGAGCGCATTGCAGAGCTTTATAAATCTTGCGCGGATTTTGACAAAGATTCAGATGAAAAGAAAACAACGCTTGCGTATTACTATGTTTGCGCCGCGGAAAATTTCAGGAAGGCAGGACGTGAAACAGACGCCAAGCGAAATGCCTGGTATGCAGAAAAAATTTTTCAAAAGCAGTAGAATACAGAAAATGAAAATTACGATTTTAGACAATGATTCAGGAAGCGAGGACGAAATAATTGTAAAGTGCTCAAATCTTAGTCCCGACATAATCCGGCTTTTGAATTCTTTTAAAGGCGGAAAAGACAAGCTTGCAGTTTTTAAAGATTCGCAGATTGTCGTCATTGAGCCAAAGGAAATTTTTTATTTTGAATCCGTGGACAACAATGTTTTTGCGTACACAAAAGAAAATGTCTACGAGTCTAAGAGCAAGCTTTATCAGCTGGAAGAAGAGCTTCTTTCTAAGGATTTTATTAGAGTGAACAAAGCTGTGGTTTTGAATATAAATAAAATTGCCAAGCTTGTTCCTGCGTTCGGCGGAAGATTTGAGGCTGTCTTAAAAAACGGCTACAAAGTTATAATTTCAAGAATGTATGTTCCATTGCTAAAAGAAAAGCTTGGAATGTAAACGGAGGCTAAAAATGAATTCTCTTGCAAGAATCGTAAGCATGTTTTGTGTTATTTCAACAGGAATTTTTCTTTGCTCTGGAATTTACTGTTATGTTTGCTGCGGCGCAGATGTTGTGCTTCATTTGTCCTACATCTTTGGAGTTTTTCTGATTGCCTTAATTTCTTCCATTTTATACATTCCGTTTTTGAAGGAAGATGAATTTTCAAGAGGAAAACTTATCGCTCTGCGGATTTTATATTTTTTGATTATAAATTTTTTAGTTCTGGTTGTTGGTTATAAACTTGACTGGTTTATATTTGGAAACATTAAAATGCTCGTGGGAATGGAAATAACTATTATTGTAGTTTTTTCAATTGTATTTCTTGTTGAATATTTAAAAGGTCTGCAGGAAGCAAAAAAAATGAACCTGCAGATTGCAAGCCGCCAAAAGGAATAGCTGACTTTAAATATTTTAGTTGCTGTTGTTTAAATTTTTCTTTATGCATTCATGTACGGCAGTTTCAATAGAATCCTTTAAAGATTCTTCAAGGTCGTAATAGAAAACTTTTTTATTTATAGCCGGAACAGGCTCTTCTTTTTCTGTTTCAAATAAAGCCGTGTATGGAATATTATAAATTATATCATTGTCGCACTGTTTGCTTTTTTTGCTGGTATGTTGTTTTGCCAGAAGGAAAAACTCGTTTACCTTATCCGCTCAAAAATGAACTACACAAAAGGAACGGCTCAAAAACTCTACAAGCAGTGGGACAAATCGAAAATATTTTTTTATTCTGATTCAGACGATTCCAAGTCGTTCACTGAATTTGAAGCAGAGAACAAAACCTTTGCTTTGTATTTCTGGGCGACTTGGTGTCCGTATTGTGTAAATGTATTTGAAACAGTTGCGGCTTCTTCAAAAAATATTTCTTTTGCTTCCCTTCCATTTGAAAAAAATGAAGAATCTTATCTTGCTTATAAGCGTGAACACGATGATTATTTGTGGCAAGATTTGATTCTTCATGAAAATGGAAATCAAAAATTTATTCCACGTGAAAAAGAATTTAACATTCCGTTGATTCCGTCAGTCTGGCTTGTAAAAAACGGAAAAGTGAAAAAAGTTTTTATCGGCGAAAAAGGAATTAAGAAATTCAGTTTGTATTTGGCAAATTCTCATTTTGAATATTAATTTAATACTCAAAATTTTTTCCGCAGTTGTATGTTCCCATTGCCGCAACATAAGAAATTTCGCTTGTTTCTATGACTTGTCCGTGAATATCTGTCAGGCGGAATTTCTTTTTTCCGGAAATTAAATTTTGTCCGTCAACTTTGTACCAGTTATTTTCCGAGGCAATCTGTGCCATTTGCTTGTACGCAGAACCGTTAATGCTGATTTCAACTTTTTGCAGCGGATAGCGCATATTGTAAAATCTTCCGGCAAGCCAATAGTCATTGATTCCGTCTTTTGCCTGAAAGAAAATATTTGACTTTGTTGGATATGGAATTGTTTTGAATGTAACGTCAATGACCCCTAGGCTTTCATCCGCAAGTTTTGTGAATGCGTTTTTTGCAAGGTCAAAAAAATATGAGCTCTGGCTTGTCCATTTGCTGTTCGATGAAGAAGGGCAAAGGTCAGTTATAAGCGCATGGATTGTTGTTCCGTTGTAAGTTATTTCAAGTGCAGTTCCCGGCGGAAGTTCTGCAAGTTTTGGTTCTGAAACTGCGCATTTGTAAAATCCGTTTTCAATCTGCGGAACATAATATGCTACAGAAGTTGCATCGTAGCCTTCATAAAATGTAACAGTTCCTGTTGTTGGTTTTTTATATTTTCCTGTGAATGAAGATTCTTTTGAACTGTTGTCGTCTTTTTCATCATCTGAAAAAATTCCGTCTAAACCCGAGCAGCCGCAAAGCCCCCCCCATAAGGCGGCAATGCAAACAACAACTTTAAATGAAGAAAATAATTTAAAATGTTTCATTCAATTATTATAAAATCACTGTTCAACTTTTTCAACAAAATTTATTGCAGAGCCTTTTGAATTCTTTTCATTGCCTCTTCAAGAGTTTTGCGCGGGCAGGCTGCATTTATCCGCTGAAATCCGTTTCCCGATGTTCCGAAAATTTTTCCGCTGTCAAGCCAAAGTTTCGCCTTGTTGATAATCACGTCTTCAAGTTCCTGCACGTTAAGTCCAGTTCCGCGGAAGTCAAGCCAGGCAAGATAAGTTCCTTCGTGGTGAATCATTTTTACGCCGGAAAGATTTTTCTGCGTGAAGTCTTCAATAAAATCAATGTTCGCCTTTATGTATTTTTTTACAGAAGTGAACCATTCAAGTCCGTGCTGATATGCTGCTTGGCAGGCTTTTATCCCGAATACGCTAAGCTGGCTTATTCCTGTGGCGTCAACTTGCTTTTTGAATTTTTTTCTAAGCTCAGGATTTGAAATAAAAATATTTGAAATAAGTGTTCCTGCAAGATTGAAAGTTTTGCTTGGTGAAGTGCAAGTTACGGTTATGTTTGCAAGCTCTTCGTTTAATGAAGCGAACACATTGTGCTGTCCTTCAAAAATAAAGTCATTGTGAATTTCATCGCTTACAACAATTACTTTGTGGCGCAGGCAAATTTCTCCAAGCTGCAAAAGCTCTTCCTTGCTCCAAACTCTTCCCACAGGATTATGTGGACTGCACAAAAAAAACAGCTTTACATTGTTCTGGATAATTTTATTTTCAAAGTCGGCAAAGTCAATGTGGTAGCGGTTGTCGTCGCCCAAAACAAGATCGCTGCTTACAACTTTTCTTTCGTTGTCGCGGATTACTTCCATAAACGGATAGTAAACTGGCAGTTGCAAAATAACGGAATCATTTTTTTGTGTAAAGGCTTTTACCGTCATTGCAAGCGCGAACACAACGCCCGGAGTTTTTATAAGCCACTTTTCCTGAACTTTCCAGTTGTGCTGATTTTTCATCCAGCTATAAACTGCGTTAAAGTATTCACCTTGAGTTTCTGTATATCCAAAAATTCCATGCTCGCAGACTTTTTTAAGTTCATCGGTTACATAGCTTGAAGTTTTAAAGTCCATGTCGGCGACCCAAAGCGGAAGCACATCTTCTGGAAGTCCGCGCCGAACTGCAAAATCGTATTTTAAGCAGTCTGTATTTTTTCTGTCTACGATTGTGTCAAAGTCAAGATTCCGTTCCATAAAATTCTATTCCTCTTTTTGCGCCTGTGAAAATACCCGCTCAAATTCTTTTATAAGATCATCGCAGTTTTCAATTCCAACAGAAAGCCTCAATGTTGCGTTTGTGATTCCGTTTTTTATTCTAAGTTCTTCAGGGACATCAGCGTGCGTCTGGGTTGTAGGGTAAGTTATTAAAGTTTCAACGCCACCAAGACTTTCAGCATAACGGATAAGCGAAACTTTTTCCAGAATTGAAAGCGCGAGTTTTTGCGACTTGACTTGGAACGTAATCATTGCGCCGAATCCTCTTGCCTGCTTTTTCATTATTTCGTGTCCCGGATGCTCTGAAAAGCCAGGATAAATTACGCGGTCAACAAGCGGATTTTCTTTTAGCCACTTTGCAATCTTAAATGCGTTTTCCTGCGCGCGTTCCATTCTTATTGCCAAAGTTTTTATTCCGCGCAAAATAAGCCAGCAGTCAAATGGCGCAAGTCCGGCTCCAGTTGTTTTTATAAGAAATCTCAGCTTTTCCTGAATTTCAGTTTTATTTGTAACAAGGAATCCTGCGAGCGTGTCGTTGTGTCCGCCAAGATATTTTGTTCCGCTGTGAACTACGATGTCTGCGCCAAGGTTAAGCGGATTTTGAAAATACGGCGAAAGAAATGTATTGTCTACAATTAAAAGAAGTCCGTGCTTTTTTGCAATTTTAGAAAGAAGCGAAATATCAGAAACGTTCATCATCGGATTTGTGGGAGTTTCCACGTAAAGCGCCTTTGTGTTTTTTGTGATTAAATTTTCAATTCCATTTTCGTCAGAAACTTTGCTGAATTCTGTGCGGATAAATTTTATTCCGTTTTTTGCTGAAACGTTGTCGAACAGCCTTATGCTTCCGCCGTAAAGATCGGAATCCACAATCAGACTGTCGCCCGGAGAAAAAAGTTCCAGTAAAAGACTTATTGCAGCCATTCCGCTTGAAAGCGCAAATGCATCGATTCCGTTTTCAAGTGAAGCAACAGTTTTTTCAAGCTGCTCACGGGTTGGATTTTGCAGCCTCGAATAATCAAAGCCTGTGCTTTTTCCTGCTCCTGGATGCGCGTAAGTTGCTGTCTGATAAATCGGGAAACTTACCGCGCCGTAGTGATTTTTACAGTTGTCCTCATCTTCCAAGTGAATGCATTTTGTTTCTATTGATAACGCCATTTTTTCCGCCTGATTTTTTTAGATTATATATTCGATTGGCTTTAACACGCGCTGCAGGAATTTCTTTGTGCGCTCTTCTTTTGGATGCTGAAAAATCTGCGCGCTTGTGCCTTTTTCTACAACAACTCCGCCGTCCATAAAAACTACTTGAGTCGCCACGTCTTCTGCAAAACTCATTTCGTGCGTAACAACAATCATTGTAGTTCCTTCCTTTGCAAGTTTTTTTATAACACCAAGAACTTCTCCAACAAGCTCCGGGTCAAGCGCGGATGTAGGCTCGTCAAAAAGCACAACATCAGGATTCGTTGCAATGGCGCGCGCAATTCCGACACGCTGCTGTTGTCCTCCAGAAAGCTGCGACGGATAAAAATCCTTTCGTTCCAAAAGTCCGACTTTTAAAAGAGCTTCTTCCGCAGTTTTTTTTGCATCTTCCTTTGGAATTTTTCTTGCGGTAACAAGACCTTCCATTACATTTTCAAGCACAGTTTTGTTGGTAAAAAGATTGTAGTTCTGAAAAACAAATCCAGTTTTCCGGCGCACTTGAAGAACAGTTTTTTTATGCGGATGAGAAAGGCTTGTATGTATTTCATCAAATTCCATTTCGCCTTCGTCCGCAGTTTCAAGAAAATCAAGGCAGCGCAGAAATGTTGTTTTTCCAGAGCCAGAAGGTCCGAGGATTACAACAACATCTCCTTTTTCAACTGTCAAGTCAACGCCTTTTAATATTTCATTTTCTCCAAATGATTTGTGCACATTTTTTACTTTCAGCATTTTTCACCTTCCAATTTTAACGCTCTTTTTCCTGTTCTATAAACTGAAACTTTCTTTTCCGCCAGCCTGAAAATTTGCTGAACTATAGAACACACAATTATGTAGATTACAAAAATATCAAGATAAGATTCGATATAATTGTAACCGTAAGAAGCTTCAATTCTTGCAACTGCTGTAATGTCTTTTACAGTCATCATAAATGCAAGCGAAGTATTTTTTATAAGATTCACGGTTGCGTTGCAGATGTTCGGGAGCGCGCTTTCAAGTGCCTGTGGAATTATAATTCTTCTGTAGGTCTGATAGCTTGTAAGTCCGCAAGTAATTCCGGCTTCAAACTGGCCTTTGCTGACTGTGAGCAAGGCTGAACGGAACACTTCCGAAAGAATCGCCGTGTTGTTCAATGAAAATACAATGTAAGCGTAGACAATCGGATTTATTTTGAACACATCAATTGAGCTTCCGGCATTTTTAAAAACTGAATTTAAAAGCGACGGAATTATTGAATACACAACAAGAATCTGAAGAACAATCGGAGTTCCACGTATAAACGAAACTAAAAACGCGCAAACTTGCGAAAGAACTTTTACCTTGTGTATTCTGCAAAGTGCAATCAAAAATCCAAGCGCAGTTCCGGCTGCAAAAGCCACGGCGGTTATTTTTAAAGTAACAGGAAGAGCCTTAAAAGAAAGCCAAAATGTTCTAAAGAAAAATTCCACGTCAAACATAAGTTCTCCCAGTTAAAAAGTTTTTCTTCCGCGTGAAAAATGTTTTTCCAGCCTGCCGAAAATCTGCTCAATAGAAATTGTGAGCGTCCAGTAAATAAGCGCAAGTGCCGTGTAAGTTTCCACAGCATAAGCTCCAAAGTTCATGCTGATAAAAAGATTTCCTTTTCCCATTACATCCACAAGTCCGATTGTGTATGCAAGCGAACCTTCCTTTAAAAGCGCAATCAGGCTGTTTCCAAGATTTGGAAGCGACACTGCGAATGCCTGCGGAAAAATTATCCGCCTGAAAGCCTGGAACTCTGTAAGCCCGGAAGTCAATGCGGCTTCCCTTTGACCTTTTGGAACGCTTAGGTAGCTTGCTCTCATTATTTCCGCCGCGCTTGCTGAAAACAAAAGTCCCAGCGCAAGAATTACATAAAATGATTTTGCCCAGCTGTTTATGTCAACCTTGAATATTGCCCAGAACAAATTTGGAAGCCCGTAAAAAACTACAAATAACATTACAATTGAAGGCGTGCATCTGAATGCGTTTATTATAAAGGAAGAAATTTTCCTTGGCGCATTGCGGGAAGAAAGCATTCCTTTTGCAAGAAAAAATCCTATGAAAAGTCCAGTCAAAACTGTTCCCGCGATAATCCTAAAAGTTACCAGCAGGTAAGGCAAAAGAACTGGAATAAGCTCAAGAATTTTTTCAGGATAAAATGGTCTGTCCATATTTTTACGGTGCTCCCAAATTGTTGTTAAACTTGTCATTGCCGTACTTGATACGGCAATCTTTAAATATACATTTAGATTTTCGGGTCAAGCCCGAAAATGACATGAAAGATATTTTTAGGGCAACTCTATTTTTATTCTACAAAGGAAAAAATGTCCTCGCCAAAATACTTCTGTGAAAGTTTTTCGAGCGTGCCGTTTTCCTTGAGCGTTTTTATTGCTTCGTCATAAGCGTTTGCAAGAGCCTGATTTTTTCTGTTGAAAAGCGGCCAAGTTGGAATCGCCTTGTACGGAACATAAGAAAGTTTGTCCTTGTACTTTGCGTAAGGCGCGCCTTCTTTTTCAATGTTGTTCTGGAACGAAAGCTTTATGTCTACCCGGGCATCGTATCTGCCTTCCACAACCCAAACATAACCATCTGCCGCTTCGAACTGGTCGCCTGCCACAAGCTTTACCTGTGCATCTGGATTTTGCTTGTTGTATTCATCGATTATGTTGTACTGCGCATTTGAAGGTCCGATTGGAACAAGTTTTCCTGAATATTTTGCAAACGATTTCATGTCTGTTATTTTGTCCGCTGTGTCTTTTCTGATTACAATTCCAATGATGCTGGCTCCAATTGGAGTCTGCGGAAAAATATATTTTTTCTTTCGCTCTTCTGTAATCCAAACGCCTTTTGTTCCAACATCATATTTTCCTTGAAGAACTCCAATCAAAAGGTCATCATCGGAAGTCGGAAAATATTCAAATTCATACTGCGGAAGAAGCTTGTCAACTTCCTTTAGAACTGCAACTTCAAATCCGTCTGATTCGCCCTTGTCATTTACAAAATCATAAGGAACATAATAATTTGTGTGAGCCACGCGGATTTTCTGAACTTTTCCGTCTGACTTTTTTGGTTTTGCAAAAAGTGGAAAAATCGCTGCCAATGCAATAAGTGCTAAAATTGTCTTTTTCATAATTCACCTCGTTTAGTTTTATTTTTTACTCTGCGGCTTCGCGGATCCATTCAAGATGCTGCAAATCTGTGCCGCGCGGAATTGTGCAGTCCGCTCCAAGGATTATTCCAGTGCGTCCTGAATCTTTTAGAATCCGTTTTGTTTCAGACTGAATTTCTTCTTTTGTTCCGCTGAAAAGAATTCCGTCTGTTGTGTTTGCGAATCCACCGATTATTGTTTTTCCGCCGAAAATTTTTTTTGCTTCCGCAAGCGAAACTCCTTCAACAACCGAAGCAAAATTTACAGCGTTCGCAGGATAATTCTTGAACAGCGAAAGATTGTTTCTTGCTCCCTCGTAGCCGCATACGTGCAGAATATTTTTTCCGCCTGCGCCAATCGCGGCATTCAGCACAGAAAGTTCCGACGGAGAAATTACTTCCGCGTACAAATCAGGACCTACAAAAGCGTCTTGAATTGTCTGCACACTAAGATAAATTCCGTCTGCCTTGCCTTCGCTTATTACGGCTTCTGCAACTGCCTGCGTGTTTTTTGAAATTACGCTTAACGCATACAAAACTGCATATTTGTCTTCTTTTATAAACTGCGCAAGTTTTTTGTCCGCGCCTTCAACACTCCATTTGAATGCTGTCGCCGGAGCAAAAATATTGTAAAAAGTAAGAACTTCATTTCCGAACGAAGAAGTAAGTTCCTTTACAAGCGAAACCTGCTCTGTTATCCAGCTGTCGTCTTTGGAAACTGGCTTTAGCTCGTAAAGCTCTTTTGCGGATTTTACATTGTGAAGAAACTTTGCTGTCTTTGGCTCAAAAAAATATCCGTCGCTCATAAGTTTTACAAAGTCCGGCTTGAATTCCTGAACGAATTTTTTGTGTCCGTCCAAATTTTCTTTTCTCATTTCCGGATTTTCTGAAACCGGGAGCATTTCGTTTTTTGTATAATGAAACCAAAATCCCACAGGAACACGCTCTGTTGGTTTATTGTTCAGTGCGTCAAGCACAAGCTGCTTTTTGTTTGACATATTTTCCTCCAATCCTCTGTAAGCAAGAGTGAATTTTTCCGCGCGATGAAGAAACAATACTGATTATTTCCTATTGGTTCAATAGGTTTATTTATACTGTTTTTTTATATTGAGCTATAGAAGAAACCTATAACTGATTAATGTTAATTAGCTTGAAAATTCGACTAATGTCATTATCTGGTTAGACCCGATAATCGGCAAAATATAGAACTTTTTGATAGTACTTCGTTATGGAAATTAATAATGGTGAAGTATTTTTACTTTAAAATATGGATTTTAACCAAAAACTAAAGTATATTGAAACAATGTTTTTGCCAGTTTGCAGAAAAGACCTTGAAGAGCGGGGAATAGACCAGCTTGATTTTGTTTTTGTTTCCGGGGACGCTTATGTTGACCATCCGTCTTTTGCACCGGCTCTTTTGGGGCGGCTTTTGGAATCCCGCGGATACACTGTAGGAATTTTGTGTCAGCCTGACTGGAAATCTGCGGAAAGTTTTAAAGTTCTTGGACAGCCTCGTCTTGCGTTTCTTGTAACATCGGGCGCAATGGACAGCATGGTTTCAAATTATACTGCGAACAATAAGCCGCGCTCGGAAGATTCGTATTCACACGGAGGCGAAAAAGGCCATCGTCCGGACAGAGCTGTAATTCAGTATGTGGCAAAAATCCGCGAAGCATATAAAGGCGCAAATGTTATTATCGGTGGAATAGAAGCAAGCCTGCGCCGCACAGCTCACTACGACTATTGGTCAAACACGGTAAAGCATTCTGTCCTTCTGGATTCAAAAGCCGACCTTCTTATTTACGGAATGGGCGAAAAAGCTCTTCTTGAAATTGCATCTCAGCTTAGCAAAGGAATTCCTGCGCGGAAAATCCGTGGTGTAAGAGGAACTTGCTGGTTCACTGGCAAAAAAGATGAAGTTCCCGCTGACGCTATAATGCTTCCTTCATTTGAAGAGGTAAGTAAAAATACGCCGGAAAGCAAGGAAAAGTTCGCCCTGTCTTATAAAATTCAAGAGGAAAACACAGATGCAATAAACGGAAGCGTTCTTGCCGAGCCTTCAGAAAGCCGGTTTGTCATTCAGGAAAAAGCCTCATTTCCTCTTTCACAGGCTGAATTTGATTCGATTTATGAGCTTCCTTTTGAACGTAAGTGGCATCCGATGTATGATGTGGCTGCTTCAAATGGCAAAAAAGGAATTCCTGCTCTTTCCGAAGTAAAATTCAGTCTTACAAGCTGCCGCGGATGTTTTGGAGCTTGCAGTTTTTGCGCAATAACTTTTCATCAGGGGCGGCGCATTCAGTCCAGAAGCCACGAAAACCTTTTGTCCGAAGCTAAAAAAATGACGCAAGATTCAGACTTTAAAGGATATATTCATGATGTTGGCGGACCTACTGCAAATTTTAGAAGCGACGCCTGCGAGTTTCAAAAGAAAAACGGAGCGTGCAAAAACCGTGATTGCCTTGGAGTTTCTCCGTGCCCGAATGTAAAAGCCGACCACAAAGATTACATAGAGCTTTTAAAAAAACTTCGTTCACTTCCAAATGTAAAAAAAGTTTTTATAAGAAGCGGAATAAGGTTTGACTATCTTATGCTTGATAAAGACAAAACATTCTTGTACGAGCTTTGCAAGCACCATGTTTCCGGGCAGCTTAAAGTTGCTCCCGAACACGTTAGCGACAAAGTCCTTGCCCTTATGAGAAAAAGCACGCATGCTGTCTATGAAAAATTTTCTGCAGAATATGCAAAGGCGAACAAAGAGCTTGGGCTTAAACAATATTTAGTTCCATATTATATTGCGGGGCATCCTGGAGCCGGAATTCCAGAAGCAATTGAAACAGCTCTTTATTTAAAGAAAACAGGTTTTGTTCCAGACCAAGTACAGGATTTTTATCCAACTCCGGGAAGCCTAGCCACTTGCATGTATTACACAGGTCTTAATCCGCATGAAAAAAAATCAGACGGAAAATTTAAAGAAGTCTATGTTGCCCGCGGCGGACACGAACGAAGGCTTCAGCGCGCTTTGCTTCAGTTTAACAAAAAAGAAAATGCCCAGCTTGTAAAAGAAGCATTGATTCAGGCTGGAAGAACGGACTTGATAAAGATTTTATTGTAGTCTTAATGTTGAATGCCATTTTACTGTCATTGCCGTGCTTCACACGGCAATCTAGTATAAATTTCTGCCTTAAAATGCAAAAATTCAGCTGTTTTTGGTAAAAAAAACTTCGTAGGGGGGGGGCAACTGTTGTAAAAACATTTTATGTGGGGTATAATTTAGCCATGTATAACTACTAGTTTGCAAATTTGCATTGCAAAATTGCATATCGGCTGCCGTTTTCATTTAGGATTTATTTAAATCGTAAAAACGGCTTAAAAAGCTTAATCATAAAGCGAGACTTTAATTGGCTTTTTATGGAGGCAGTGTTATGGCAAAAAAAAGATCTTTTTCTATTCTGATGGGCATTGCGTCTTTTCTTCTTTTGAGCAGTGTTTTTTCCCTTTGTTTCTTTCTATATAAAAACCGTTTGTCTTCTGCGCTTGTAAATACCAAGCTAAAAAATCCAAGGGCGAATGTACTATTTGTAAGCTCAATGCCAAACTCTTATGTCGTTGAGCTCCAGAAAAAAGGAATAAGAAATGTTTTCCTAAAGAACAATGTAAATGTTGATATTGAATATTTTGAGCCTGATGATTTCTATGATAAAAAGCTTCCTGAATTTTTAAAGGAACGCATTAAGTTTTTGCAACAAGACACAAAATATGATGCCGTTCTTGTAAGCGGAAATAATGCGTGCAATTTTGTTGAGCGCAACAGCGACACTCTTTTTTCAGGAATTCCTATTGTGTTCTTTTGCATAGAAAGCAATATTAGAGCAGAACGTCTTTACGAAAAAAAGAATTTCTGGGGAATTGCCACAACAAGGTTTTTGGCGGACACAATTTCAGTTGCAAGAAAACTTTTTCCTTCCGCAGAACATTATGTTGCCATTTACGACAAAACCGACGCTGGCTACGAAAACTATAATATTTTTATAAACGCCGGTGAAAGAATTCCGAATGTCGAGCTTTCTGGAATTGACACTTCTTCATTTACAAAAGCGCAGATTGCCGAGCAGCTTTCCGCGCTGGATGACAAAACTGTTGTGTTTTACTTGGGAGCTTCACAAGATGTAAATGGCAGAAAGTATTCCATGGAAGAGCAGTCGGACTTTATTGTAAAGAACACATCCGCGCCTATATTCAGCCACAATGCGAACGGCGTAGGCTTCGGCTTTCTTGGCGGAAAAATGGTTGACTACGAAAAAGCCGGTGCTCTTGCCGCAAAAATGGCGCTTGATATTATTGACGGTGAAAAATATGTTCCGTTCCAAAGAATAAAAGACGGAAAATTTATTTTTGACTACAAGGTAATCGAAGAGCGCAACTTAAAGGCTTCCGCTTTTCCGCTGAATTCTGTTTTTGTAAACATTCAAGATCAAATGCAAAAAAACAGCCATGGAATTTTGCTTGGAATAATCGGAATTGTAGTTTCGCTTCTTATTTTTATTGCTGTTTCTTTGGTTTTGATAATCACGGAAGTAAAAAATTCCCACGAGCTTCGTTGTTCAAATTTAAAAATGGAATATATGCTTGGACACGATTCGCTTACAGATTTGCCGAACAGATTTAAGGCACAGGCTGTGTTCAACGATATTCAGAAATCCAGAAAAAAGTTTTCGCTTGTTCTTTTTGACATTGACGATTTTAAAAATATAAACGACTTTTATTCCCATGCTTGCGGCGACATTGTTTTAAAGACAATTGCTTCAAGGCTCAAGGCTTATTCTGCCGGAAAAGATATTTTTGTTTCGCGGTTCGGCGGAGATGAATTCCTTGTGCTTTATCTTGAAAAGCAGCTGAATGAGGATTCAATAGAAATTCAGGAGCTTAGAACTGTTTTTGAAAGTCCGATTAATTATGCTGAAAATAATATCCATATTCAGTCCAGCTTCGGAATTGTAAATTCTTCTGATGACGAAATGGAAAACATGATTCAAAATGCGGACATTGCTCTTTACCGCGCGAAGAATTCCGGCAAGAACAAGACAGTTTTCTTTAACGAAAAAATGCGCGACCGAATATTTGAAAACAACCGCATTTCAAGAATCCTTGACGATGCTATTGCAAATGACGGAATTTGGGTTGCGTATCAGCCGCAGATTGATGTTGAAACTGGAGAAATCCACGGATACGAAGCGCTTATGAGACTAAAGAACAGCAAAGTTTCGCCAGCGCAGTTTATTCCGATTGCAGAAGAAACCGGACAGATTATAAAAATTGACAGAATCCTTACAGAAAAAGTTGTAAGGCAGATGGCGGAATGGCGCGAGCACGGAATTCCTTTGTACAAGGTTTCTATAAATTATTCTTACAGCCAGGTTTCGGACGTTCATTATGTTGATTTCCTTGAAGAGCTTTTAAAGCGTTATAATATTCCGCCGGAACTTATCTGCATTGAAATTACAGAAAGCCTCTTTATTTCAAACAAGGAAGCAGTTTCAAAACTTTTGAATGAATTTGTAAAGCGCGGAATTTCCCTTGCCTTGGACGACTTTGGAACTGGATATTCTTCTCTTAGCTACCTTACGTTCCTGCCGATTAATGTTGTAAAAATTGACAAGTCGCTTGTGGACAATTATCTTTCAAACGAAAAAGGCGACTTTATAAAGAACATTGTGCGTCTTGTTCATTCGCTTGCAATGAAGCTTACTGTTGAAGGCGTTGAGCATCAGTGGCAGAATGAAAAGCTTAAGACTTTCCACTGCGACTATATTCAGGGCTACTATTATTCCAAGCCGATTTCCGGGGCAGAAATAGAAGACTTCAACAGAAAATTCCGAAGCATTGGATGATGATTTTATTTTATCAATGTCATTATCCGGCTTGACCTGATAATCAAAATTACAATTGTTCAGAAATATCGCAGTATCAAGCCCGATAATGACCTTAATGTTTAATTTTATAATTTGTACAAACTCTGTCATTGCCGCACTTGATGCGGCAATCAATAATTCAATCTTGTAGTTTGCATGGATTCATTTTATAATGGGTTCATGCAAAATGCAGTTTTGATTTTTAATGCCCGGCTTGTTGATGCCAATACTGATAAAAAAAACGCCGCAATTCTTTTAGCTGACGGAAAAATAAAATCATTTCCAGACAAAGTTTCTCTAAAAAAACTTTTAAATGACGATTCCATTTCTAAGTTCGACGCGAAGGGACTTTGCGTTTTGCCTTCATTTATCGATATGCACTCGCATTTTAGAGATCCTGGGCTTACTCAAAAAGAAGACATTGAAACTGGTTCTGCCGCCGCAGCTGCCGGAGGTTTTTCCACTTGCGTTCTTATGCCGAACACGAATCCTGTTGTTTCAAGCCAAGAGCAGGCGGAACTTAATAACAAAAAGGCTTTTGACTTCGGAAAGTGCAGGGCAATTCAGGCTGTTTCAATTACTAAAGATTTCGACGGAAAAACTATAAGCCATCTTGAATCTCTTGATCAAAAAAAAGTTCCGGTCATAAGCGAAGACGGAAAAGAAGTTTGCAACAGTTCCGTTATGCTTGAAGCGATGAAAATTGCCGCTAAAAAGAAAATTGTTGTTTCGTGCCATTGCGAAGATCCTTTTTTGGCAGAAAGCGCGCGTCCGTTTAGAAAAATAGCATTGGAGCTTCTTGCAAAAGAAAATGTTTCGCCTGCTGAAAAAAAAGAAGCTGCAAATAATTTAAGAAAAGCCGATTCACTTTTGGCGTGCGCGGAAGATACTGCGACTTTTAGAAATCTTAGGCTTGCAAAAGATGCCGGCTGCCATATTCACCTTTGCCATGTGAGCACTGCCGCTTGTGTAGAAGCCGCAAAAAAAGCCCGTCAAGAAGGAGTTGAAGTAACTTTTGAAATTACGCCGCATCATATTTTTATGAACGGAGAAAAAGCTCCCGGCATTTTTAATATTGTAAATCCGCCGTTGCGTTCAGAAAATGACAGGCTCGCTTTGATTCAGGCTTTAAAAGACGGAACTGCAAATTGCATTGCGACCGACCATGCGCCGCACACAGCCTTGGACAAGAAAAACGGAAGCCCGGGATTCAGCGGACTTGAAACCGCATTTTCCTCCTGCTATACAATGCTTGTAAAAGAGCACGGCATGAGCTTAAAGAAACTTTCCGAGCTTATGAGCGCAAACCCGGCAAAAATTCTTGGCTTAAAAAATGAAGGACTTTTAAAAGAAGGATTTGCCGCGAACCTTGTTCTTGTTGACTTGGAAAAACAGTGGACTGTGCGCGGCCAGAAATTCGCAAGCAAAGGAAAATTCACGCCGCTTGAAGGAAAAAAACTTTTTGGCGTTATAAAGGAAACTTTTTTCAACGGAAACATTGTTTTTTCATCATTGTAACAGTCATTTTTTTTTGGTAAAATCAGCGCATGGTAATTTCTTCTATAGATTTAAAAGGCGGCCATGTTGTTCAGCTGAAAAACGGAAAAGACCTTGTTCTTCAGCGTGATGATGCCGACTCATTGATTTCAGAATTCAATAAATATGGCGAAGTCGCAGTTATAGATTTGGATGCGGCTTTGGGAAATACTGACGAAAAAGGAAACACTGCAAACACGGAGCTTTTAAAGTCTCTTTTGCGCAAGGGAAATGTCCGGGTTGGCGGCGGAATCAGAACTGTAAAAAAAGCGCGCGAACTTGTTTCTCTTGGAGCTGAAAAAGTTATAATCGGCTCTGCGGCTTGGAATCTTGACAGAAAAAACGGCGGCTCAATTCTTAACACAGAATTTCTTGACGAGCTTGTTTCTTCAATTGGAAAGCAGCGCATTATAATTTCCGTGGACGCAATCAACGGAAAAATCGCAGTAAAAGGCTGGACAGAAACTGCGGACATTTCTTTAATTGAAGGCGCGCGTGAAGCTGAAAAATACGCATCTGAGCTTTTGTTTACTTGCGTGGAAAAAGAAGGCTGTATGCAGGGAACAGATATGGAGATGGTAAAGCAGCTCCGTGATTCTGTAAAATGCCGTGTTGTTGCGGCCGGTGGAGTAAATTCCCTTGAGCAGATTGTTCAGCTTGAAAAACTTCATTGCGATGTTCAGCTTGGAATGGCTTTGTATACTGGAGCTGTAAATTTAAAAGAAAGCTTTATAAACTGCATCGACTGGGAAAAGACAAACGGAATGGTTCCGGTAATTGCCCAAAGTCCGGCAGGTGAAGTTCTGATGATGGGCTATTCAAATAAAGAAGCCTTGGAAAAAACTTTTGAGCTTGGAAAACTTACTTTCTTTAGCCGCACAAGAAACACTCTTTGGACAAAAGGCGAAACTTCCGGGCATTTTCTTGAGCTTGTAAAAATGAGAGCCGACTGCGATCGGGACACAATTCTTGCGACCGTTATTCCGCATGGAGGAGTTTGCCACACAGGAAGCTTTAACTGTTTTTCTAGCGAGGCTGATGAAAAAAGCAGCATGGAGCGTCTTTACGGAACAATTACAGAGCGTTTTGCAAATCCGCGTCCGGGAAGCTATACTGCGACTTTAAATGACAAGCGTGTCCGTGAAAAAATCCTGGAAGAAGCAGAAGAACTTACAGAGGCTGAAGGAAAAGACGAAGTAATCTGGGAAGCCGCCGACTTGCTTTATTTTGCGAGCGTCCTCATGTATAAGGAAGGCATAACTTGGCAGGATGTTTACAACGAGCTTGATAGAAGACATAAAAAATAATTTTGGAATTTTGTGTCATTATCCGGCTTGACTGGATAATCAATCTTCTGTGCAAGATTCTCGTGTCAAGCACAAGAATGACAGTTAAGAAACTAAATAATTTTGGAGTTTAATATGAAAGAACTTGAATTGAAATATGGCTGCAATCCGAATCAAAAGCCGGCTAGAGTTTACATGGAAAACGGAGAGCTTCCTGTAACTGTTGTAAATGGAAAGCCCGGATATATAAACTTGCTTGACGCGCTTAACGGCTGGCAGCTTGTAAAGGAATTGAAAGAAGCGACTGGACTTCCTGCGGCAACATCTTTTAAGCACGTTTCTCCTGCCGGAGCTGCAATCGGCCGTCCTTTGAGCAGCACTCTTAAGCAAATCTATTACACTGATGATGTTGATCTAACACCTTTGGCTTGCGCTTATGCAAGAGCGCGCGGAGCAGACAGAATGTCTTCGTTTGGAGATTTTATTGCTCTTAGCGACCAGTGCGACAAGTCAACTGCTCTTTTAATAAAGAAAGAAGTTTCCGACGGAATAATTGCTCCGGGCTATGATGATGACGCTCTTGAAATTCTCAAGGCAAAGAAAAAGGGCGGATATTGTGTTCTTCAAATTGATGAAAACTATGTTCCGGCTGAAATAGAAAAGAAGCAGGTGTTTGGCGTAACTTTTGAGCAGGGGCACAATTTTATAAAGCTCGATGACAACTGCTTAAAAAACATTGTAACAAAAAACAAAACTCTTACAAAAGAAGAGCGCGACAACCTTTTGATTTCCCTGATTATCTTGAAATACACTCAGTCAAACAGCGTCTGCTATGTAAAGGACGGACAGGCAATTGGAATTGGAGCCGGACAGCAGAGCCGCATTCACTGCACACGTCTTGCAGGCGACAAGGCAGACAAATGGTGGCTTAGACAAAGTCCGCAGGTTTTAAACTTAAAGTTCAAGGCTGATATAAAAAGAGCCGACCGCGACAACACAATCGATGTTTACACAAGCGATGACTATGACGATGTCCTTGCTGAAGGAACTTGGCAGAATTTCTTTGCGGAAAAGCCAGCTGTATTCACACGTGAAGAGCGCAAGGCTTGGATTGCAAAAAATACTGATGTTGCAGTTGGAAGTGATGCTTTCTTCCCGTTTGGAGACAATATTGAACGCGCGCACAGAAGCGGAGTAAAAGTCATTGCTCAGCCAGGCGGCTCAATCCGTGATGACAATGTTATTGAAACCTGCGATAAATACAACATGGTTATGGCGTTTACAGGAATCAGGCTTTTCCATCACTGATATTTTTTTGCTATCTTCATGGCGGGTGTCATTATCCCTGTTAGATTCCTGTGTTAACGTTTACCTTGCAGCGTACTGCACAGGAATTATGTTATGTCATTATCGGGCTTGACCCGATAATCTATTGAAATTTTATAACAGATTCCCATGTCGTAGCATGGGAATGACAGTAAAATATAAAATTCAATGTTTAGTCTTTCAGTTTTTCAAAACATCTACAAGGTGGGAGCCTGCGCCTAAAAGTTCGGGGCGTTCAGCATTGCAAATTTGGTATTCAATGAATTTTTCAAAAGTTTCTTCTGACATTGCGTTCAGTTCTTTGCGCATAAAGTCCGCAGGTCCGTCTGGAGAAAATATCTTTATCCGCTTGAGTCCGCTTAAATTATTCAGCCTGTCAATATCTTCTAGGCGGACATAGTCGTAAAGCTCATTTTCTTTTGGCACAATGTGAAAATCTTTGGAAACATTTCCACTTTTTATAAGCTCAAGGATTCTGTTTTGCGCAAAGCAATATGAAAGAATGCTGTATTCGTTTAAAAGATACGCGGCAAAAATCGTTCCGCCTTTTTTTGTTATTCTGCGCGCTTCTTTTAATGCTGTAAGTTTTTCTTCTTCCTTGTGAAGATGATAAAGCGGACCAAAAAGAATTGTTGCGTCAAAAGTTTCATCTGGCAAAAAGCTAAGGTCAAGCGCATTTCCCGGCCAGCATTTTACGCGCTCGTGCTTGGATTCAAGTATTTCAAGATTGTGCTTTACAAGTTCAACTGCCGTAACGTCAAAACCTTCTTTTGCAAGCGCAACTGAATATCTTCCTGTTCCGGCTCCAATGTCCGCAATTTTAAAAAGCTGTTTGTTTTGCGCAGGAAGAAAATCGTGGATGTATTTCATTGCGACTGCTAATTCAACTTTGCCGTGCCGTGTCAAAAGCCTGTTTTCTTCTTTGTGCTTATTGTAGTGCTTTTCTATTTCCGTCATTTTTTTTGTTCAGCATTGCAAGGATAAAAATCATAAGGATTCCGCCTGCAATCATCATAAGGCAGAAAATTTGTCCTGTGCTAAGATTTAAAAGCGAAGTGTTTGTATAAATTGCAGCGTCTTTCGTTGCGGAAATTCTGTAGCCAATGTCTGCGTCTGGCTCGCGGAAATATTCTATAAAGAACCGCACAAATCCGTAGCCAACTGTGTAGCACGCTGTAAGAAATCCGTCGAACGGTTTTTTCTTTCGCAGGCGCAAAATAAGAACAAAAAGCAAAAGTCCTTCAAAAAGAGCCTCGTAAAGCTGGCTTGGATGCCGCGGAAGATTTACAAGCCTTGCGCCGTCAAGAGACATTCCTATTGAAGAAGCGAATTCCTTTACCCAGTCCAAGCTTGAAGAAAAAGTTTCTGCGCGCGGAAAAACAATTCCCCAGGGAGCTTTTGTTATTCTGCCGTAAAGCTCGCCGTTCATAAAGTTTCCGATTCGTCCGAAAGTGTAGCCGAGCGGAATTGCAACTGCCATTGCGTCAATCCATTTGAGTGCTGGTTTTTTGTGTTTTTTGCACCAGATTAGCATTCCCACAAGTCCGCCGAGGAATCCGCCGTGATAGGACATTCCCGCAAGACCTGTGAATCTTTTTGTTACTGTGTCGAACGGCCAGAAAATCAGCCAAGGCTTTTTCCAGTAAAGCCCGGAAGTGTCATACACAAGCGTTGAAAAAATCCGCGCGCCTGCCAAAAGAAAAATAATTCCGAATGCGATAAAGCTAAAAATGTCGTCTTCCGTAGTTTTTGAATCTGGTGTGTCCAATGCGCCTTCACGCTGAATTTTCCGCAGAATATAAAAAGCAGTTCCAAATGCGATTATGTACATAAGACCGTACCAGCGCACAAGTCCCAAAAGCGGAACTCCGGGAAAAAGCTCCGGGTGAATCCAAGACGGATATTTTATATATAAAAGAGAATTTAGCATTTTGTCTTACACCTTGAAGCCTTTTGCCGCTGCTTCCAGAAGTTTTTTCTTTAATAGATTGTTTTCGTTTTTCAGCCTTGTAAGCTCGTACTGCTGCTGCTTTAAAGTTTCCGCAAGTTCCCCGGCAGTAAGCGCGCCAGTTCCTGCAAGTTCTTCAATGTAAGCCATTTTCTGCCCAAAGTCATCGTTGGCTTCTTCCGTGGCAATTTCAAATGAAGTGTCTGAAGCCTGGGTTATGTCGTAGCTGTCGTCGAACTTTAAAGTTTCAGACTGAATTATTTTTTCTGCGATTCTGTAGATTGCTTGTCCTATAATTGACTGCGGCTTGTAAACAATGACCGGCAGCCTTGAAGAAAGAGCCTTGTCCTGCAAAGTGTCGCGGTAAATTACGCCAAGATGATCCAAGTCCAAATCCAAATACTGCTGGCATGAACGGCGGATTCTTTGCGCTCTGTCTGCGTCCTTTGGATCGTCTATCATGTTAAGAACGAGCCGCGGATGAAATTCATTTATGCGCTTTTTGAACAATGCAGTTCCTTCCGGGTCTTCTTTTTCAAGAATTTCAACAAGCTTTGGAATATAAAGCCGCTGGAGCGAAAGCGAATCTTTTTTTAGAGACTCAAGATATTTGTAGCCTGCGCTTCCTTTTTTGAAAGTGTTGTACATCATGCGGAACATTACATTCTTAAGGAACAGATAACCGTTCAGCGTGGCGGTAACTGTCGGAGCTGTAACAACAATTCCCTGCGGAGAAAGAAGAAACATATCAAGAATTGTAAGATGAGTTCCTGCTCCCAAATCCAGAATCAGATAGTCGAATTTAGATTCCTGTTTATTGAAGCTTTTTATAAGCTCGTTTTTCTGGCTGACTTTGAGCGAAGTAAGCCCCGGAATTTCAGAGTCGCCTGCAATAAAACTTACATTGTCGTAGTCCGTCGGGCAAATTATGTCTTCAAACTTGCTTTCGCCTGTAAGAAATGTGCCGATTCCTGCTTTTGGATTAGGATGGCCTATTACAAGGTGAAGGTTTGAAGCTCCCAAATCCAAGTCAATGAGAAGAACTTTTTTGCCTGCCTGACCAAGGGCAATTGCAAGGTTTGCGCTTAAAAGGCTTTTTCCAACGCCGCCTTTGCCGCTTGCTACTGGAATAATCTGCATAATGCAATTGTATCATAGAATACTTTGATTTTAAAGACAGAGTTTAAAAAATAGGTCTGGTAAATCTTGTTGCGCAGTCTGCTTGCTATTTTCTTGCGTAACTTTTTTAGAAATGTTAAATTTCAATCAGTGAGAGAAGAATTATTTATGGAAGAATATATGAAAAAGATTGTTTTTTTTGTCTGCCTAGTTTTTAGTTTTGCTTGTTTTGCTCAGGCTCCTGATTTTAACCTTGATGCTGAAAATGCGTTTGTCCTTGATGCCAATTCTATAGCTGGAAAAGCAAGAGAAGATGTAAAACTTATAAACGAAACTGACGAGCAGCTTGGCTTTGAGGTTTATTATTATGATAACAAAAATGCCTCATGGCAGTTCTATGGAAGCACATACTTAAAGGATTTTTACGATTCAGAAGATGTTGACTCCCACATGGAAGACCGCATTTCTCAAATTCAGTATTTTGCAGTAGTTCCTAAAAACCATAAATCTTACAATTACCGTGTACAGAAAATTGATAATGACCTTTGCATTTTTGTAATGCCAGATTCCGAATTTGATTTTGAAAAGGAACTTGAAACCGCCTTTATAATTGATTCAGACAATATAAAAGGCAAGTTTTATGAAGAAATAGAGTTTGTAAATCTTACTGACGATTATGGAATTTCATTTGCTGTCTATGCTTCTGATTGCAAGGATAAAGGCTGGAAAAAAGCCGGCGGTGTTATTCTGCAAGAATATAATGACTCGGAAGATTTGGATTCTCCTATTGAAAAAACACTTCATAATTTTAGATACTTTGCAGTTGTCTCAAAAAACGGAAAAAAGTACAATTTTGAAGCAAGAAAACAAAAAGGCGACCTTGTTATATTTGTAAGAAATTAGTGCGGGACAGCTCGTTTTCCGCTGGAATTTTGTATAATAAAATGTCTTTTCATTTGGAGAGTACAAAAGAAGTTTATGAAGCATATAACGCTTTCGTTTGATGATGGACCTAATGCAAATATTATGGCAGACATGCTGGATGTTCTTGAATTTAATGAGATTCCAGCGTCATTTTTTTTAGTCGGAAACAAAATTAACGAAGAGTCTGCAAAAGTTGTAAGGCGCGCATTTAAAATGGGATGCGACATTCAAAATCATTCGTTTACGCATTCCGATATGTCAAAAATGAGCATAGCCATGATTCAGGACGAATATGAAAAAACTGAATCCCTTATAGAAAAGTGCATCGGCAAAAGAAGTGAATTTTTCCGTCCGCCTTATATCAGCGTAAGCGTCAATATGTACAAAGCTATAAAAGTTCCCTTTATTGGCGGAAAAAGCTGCGAGGATTGGCTTCCTGAAATTACTGCTGAACAAAGAACTGAGCGTATTTTAAAATCTGCGGAAGATGGACAGATTGTGCTTCTTCACGTAATGGAAGAAAATTATGCTACAGTTCAGGCTGTTAAGTCCGCCATTCCAGTTTTAAAATCCCGCGGCTATGAATTTGTAAACCTGCCAGAACTTTTTAGAATAAAGAATATAAATCCTTGTATTCCATCGCATATTTGGACAACAATAAAATAGAATAGATTTTGCTTTATTTTTCCACACGGATTTGAAAAATCTAACGGTTTCTCTACTAACAGTCAACTAATCTATTTACCCTGGGTAAACAATATATTTACCTGTGGTAAATAGACTATTTTCCTAAGGTAAATAAGCTATTTGCCAATGGAAAATAACGTATTTACTCAAGGAAAATTCTCAATAAATTTTCGCCAAAAAGTTGTTTTTTGAAATTTATTCAGTATAATGTAAAATAGATTCTTGAAAAGTTTGTTATAACAGAGATTCCAAACCGAGTTTGCTACGCAAACGTCGCAGCATCAACTGCGGGAATGACATGAAAATGTTAGGAAAACTGTCATTTTCGGGCTTGACCCGCGATGTTTCTGAAAGAAACTCGGTCAGAAATCAATTCATTGGAGGTCTTTTATGAAGAAATTTATTGTTCCGGCTTTATTTGCGTTTTTATTTGTGGCTGCGTCCTGCATGAACATGAGCGGCGGCTCTGAAAAAGGTGGGTCAATCCGTGTGGCTTTGCCGGGCGGACGCTATGTTTACAACAAAGAAAATGCCGACAAGTTTGTTGTGCGTGTAACAAATGAAGTTTATTCTGAAACGAAAGGTTCTGTGGGGGGGGGTAATAGAGTTCACAGAACTTGAAGCCGGCGAATATACCGTTGAAGCGGAAGCGAGAGATTCTGCGAACAATGATGAGCTTATCGCGTCTGGAAGTACTGCTGTAACAGTAGAAGAAGGAAAAACCGCGGACTGTCCGTTAAGCATGATTCTGTTTTCTGCGGATAATATTGTTATAAATGGAAAGGAATATAAAAAGACAGCCCTTGCAGATGTAATTGAGAAAGCCACAACAATTACAGGAAGCGGAAGCTCAGGCGTTTTTATTGACGGTCGCACAGTAACTTTAAGTCCTTACAGCATAGGAAAATACGAAGTAACGCAGGAACTTTATGAGGCTGTAATGGGAGAAAATCCGAGCAAACAACAAGGAGACTCTTATCCTCCTGAAGACGGTGAAACTCAAGAACTGCGCCCAGTTGAAGGTATATATTGGTATCATGCAATTTTGTTCTGCAATAAACTTTCTATATTAATGGGACTTGATAAATGCTATGAAATTCAGTCGAATGGCAGTGAAATTGACTATGACAATATTGACCTTAGTAATATTAAGGCAGTTGCTCCAAACTGGCAAATTTCGTATAAACTAGAAAATAACGGCTATCGTTTGCCTACAGAAGCAGAGTGGGAATTTGCAGCCCGTGGCGGAAAACAAGATGGAAGCAACTGGAATTACACTTATGTTGGCAGTAAAGATATAGATAAAGTTGCTTGGTATAATTATGATGATAATAGAGCGACTAAGAAAAGCCATGAGGTTGGGCTAAAAAAATCCAATAGCCTTGGACTTTATGATATGAGCGGAAACTGCTGGGAGTTTTGTTCTGATAGATCAAACAATATTTCTGAAATGGAAGTAACAGATCCTGTTGAAAGCGGAACAGGATGCATACGTAGAGGTGGAAGTGTTTTTGATACAGACTCTAAAAATATTTTTAGTCGCTCTTACCAATCTGAAAATGAGCTAACACAGTTTCTTTACAAAGATAACGGTTTCCGCCTTGCGCGTACTATAAAATAAAAAACATGCCGTGTTTTCCCCAAATTCTCGGCGTGAAATTTAAAAGTACGGCGTGTTTTAAAAAATCTTGCGGAGTTTTTTCAATAATTACAAAACCAAAAAGGAGAGATTGTTACACCATGCTTGAACTTAATTCGTATGTTTCGTTGAACGGCAAAAATTACCGGCTGGAAAAACTTTTGGGAAAAGGCAAGGGCGGATATTCGTACCTTGCTTCTTACGATGGAAAGTTTTTTGTTCTTAAGCAGATTCACCATGAGCCTTGCAGCTACTATCAGTTTGGCAACAAGATAATGGCGGAACTTAACGATTACGAGCGTCTAAAGAATGCCGGCATAAGAATTCCGCTTATGATTGCGCACGATGTTCAGAATGAGCGCATTTTAAAGGAATATATTGACGGCCCGACAATCGAGCAGCTTGCCAAGGAAAAACTTGTAAAGCCCGAATACATCGCTCAAGTGGAAGAAATGTGCCGCAAACTTTATCCGCTTCACCTTAATATCGACTATTATCCTACAAATTTTATTGTACAGAACGGACTTTTGTATTACATTGACTATGAATGCAATGAATATTCCGATGAATGGAATTTTGAAAACTGGGGCAAAAAGTACTGGAGCTAGCCAGTTTGCGTTGCGAAAAATTAAAAGCGAGGTCTTATGAGCGCGACAATTGACACTGCCGTAGAAAAAATACTTGAGTCTTACCAAAAGTACGGAGGAATAAACCTTGATGAAGCCATGAAGTTTCCAAACAGGGAAAATGTTATAACTGTTCTAAAGGATATTCAGTGCTTGATTTTTCCGGGCTACAGGGTCGCAGAGGAAATTGATTCGCTTACGTTGAGATTTGTTACAGGCGAACGCGTGAACCGCATAGTTTCAATGCTTACCCGCGAAATTAAAAAAGCCCTTTCTTTTGTTGTTCAGAACGACAAAGTGGAGCTTTCACACTGCTTTAATCTTGCTGAAAAGGCTTCTCTTGCTCTCATTGAGGAAATTCCAGAAATCCGCAGAAAAATCGGGCTTGATGTTCAGGCTGCCAATGCTGGAGATCCGGCGGCAAAGTCCAGTGAGGAAGTAATAGTTTCGTATCCGTGCCTTGAGGCGATTTCCGTTTATAGAATTGCGCATTTCCTTTCTGAAAGCGGAGTTCCTGTTATTCCGCGCATAATGAGCGAGTACGCGCACAGCCACACTGGAATCGATATAAATCCGGGCGCAAAAATCGGCGAAAGTTTTTTTATTGACCACGGAACTGGCGTTGTAATCGGCGAAAGCTGCATTATCGGCAACAACGTGAAGATTTACCAAGGCGTTACTTTGGGTGCTTTGAGCGTAAAAAAGGAGCTTATGAATAAAAAACGCCACCCAACAATAGAAGACAATGTTACAATTTATGCCAACGCGACGATTCTAGGCGGAAATACCGTCATCGGGGAAGGTTGCGTTATAGGCGGAAATACTTGGATTACAAAATCTGTTCCGCCGCATACAACTTTTACGCAGGAATGCCGCCAGTAAAGCTATTGTTTTAAAAATATTATTTGAATTTCAACAAATTCAGGAATCTCTTATTGACATATTTTTTCTATTAAGTTATATTTCCAAAACATACCATTTTTCAAGGGAATATTATCCCTATGCTCTTGTAGCTCAGTCGGTAGAGCACATCGTTGGTAACGATGAGGTCAGCGGTCCGATTCCGCTCGGGAGCTATAAGATTAGAAAAACAGAGGAGCAAATATTATGGCAAGCAAGAAAAAGTCAGCCGTAGAAATCATTGCATTGCAGTGCACAGAATGCAAACGCAAAAATTACACAACATACAAAAACCGCAAGAATATCACTGGCAAACTTGAAAAGAACAAGTACTGCCCGTTCTGCCGCAAAGAAATCCTTCACAAGGAAACAAAAGCTAAATAAAATATATGCCTTCTTCTAGGGAGGCTGAATATATTTTAGGTCAGTAGCTCAGTTGGTAGAGTCCCGGTCTCCAAAACCGGTTGTCGCGGGTTCGAGTCCTGCCTGGCCTGTTAATTTACAAAAGACGAGGATGAAAATGAAAAAGATTTTTCAGTTTTTTAAAGAATGTGCCGGAGAGCTTAGAAAAGTAACTTGGCCTACACGTAGCGACGTTCTTTCTTCTACAAAGGTTGTTTTCATCTCTACAATTATTGTTGCATTGATTCTTGGTCTTCTTGACTGGCTGTTTACAGAAGGCCTCCGCCTCGTATTCTAGGGGAATCAAATGGCAAGAAGCTGGTATATTCTTCAGACTTATTCAGGCTACGAACAGAAAATTCAAAGAACATTGGCAACTATGCTCACAGAGCAGAAGCTTGATTCAAATATTGTTTTTCAAGTAAAAGTTCCAATGGAAGAAGTTGTTGAAATTTCAAATGGAAAAAAGCACGTCCGCAACAATTTGATTCTTCCTGGCTATATTATGATTGAAATGGATCTTCCGCAGATTGGCTGGAAGAATACCTGCTCTTTAATCCGCCGTGTTCAGGGCGTAACTGGTTTTGTTGGCGTTAAACCTTCTGAAAAGCCGCGTCCAATTTCCACAGATGAAGCAAAAAATATCTTGCAGATGGCTGGCGAGCTTAAAGGTGAAAAACAGGTTCGCATCAAGCAGAACTTTGAAGTTGGCGAGACTGTAAAAATCACAGAAGGTCCTTTTGCAACTTTCAGCGGCGCTATCGAAGATATAAATACAGAAAAGAACAAGCTTCGTGTTAATGTTCAGATTTTTGGAAGAGCAACTCCTGTTGAAGTTGATGTTCTTCAAGTTGAAAAAATATAGGCTGCTTTTTGCAGTTTAACTTTTATGCCAGTTTTAATCAGCATTTTTGAAACTGGCTCTGATGTTTGATAGAATTTTGCATTCGCAATGAATGCTTTTTTCTTAATTTGGGAGAAGTGCAAGTCCGTTGGACATAGGCATTTCGCTAGGGTTCAGAAAATCTGATACCCACCACCAATGTAAGGAGATACATTATGGCCACAAAGAAGGTTACAGCTGTTATTAAACTTCAGTGCCCTGCCGGCGCTGCTACACCAGCTCCACCTATTGGACCGGCTCTTGGACCTCACGGAGTTTCTGCACCTAAGTTCGTTCAGGAATTCAATGACCGCACAAAGAGCATGGAAAAGGGACTTATTATCCCTGTAGTCATCACTGTCTATCAGGACAAATCTTACACATTTATTCTCAAGACTCCTCCTGCAGCTGTTCTTATTAAGAAGGCTGTTGGAATCCAGAAAGGCTCTGGAAATCCGCTTCGTAACAAAGTTGGAAAACTTTCAAAGGCGTCTCTTGAAGAAATTGCAAAACAGAAACTTCCTGATCTTAATGCAAACGACATTGAGGCTGCTAAGAAAATCATCGCTGGTACTGCTCGCAGTATGGGCGTAGAAGTGGAGGCTGAATAATGAAGCACGGAAAGAAATACCGCGAATCATTGAAGAAATATGATCCGGCAAAGGCTTATGGAATTTCAGAAGCTTGCCAGCTTGTAAAAGATCTTCACTATGTAAAGTTCGACGAGACAGTTGAACTTTCAGTTTCCCTTAAGCTGGAAAAAAACCAGACTGTACGTGATACTCTTGTATTCCCGCACCAGTTTACTGCTGAAAAGCGCGTTCTTGTTTTCTGTAAAGATGACCGTGTAAAGGAAGCTCTTGATGCAGGCGCAACTTATGCAGGTACAGAGTACATTGAAAAAGTAAAGGGCGGCTGGCTTGATTTTGATGTTGCAGTTGCTACTCCAGATATGATGAAAGACGTTGGGCGTCTTGGTATGGTTTTGGGACGCAAAGGTCTTATGCCTAACCCTAAGACAGGAACTGTAACACCAAACATTGCGCAGGCTGTCGCTGAACTTAAAAAAGGACGTACAGAATTCCGCGCAGACAAGACTGGTGTTGTTCATATTCCTGTTGGAAAAGTTTCCATGGATTCAAAAGACACAGCTGAAAACGTAAAAGTTTTCCTCACAGAACTTGAGCGCAAAAAGCCAGCTGATGCAAAAGTCGGATTTGTACGTTCTGTTTCAATCAGCTCTTCAATGGGACCTGGCGTTTGGATTGACTTTAAGGAGGCAGAATAATGGCTATTTTGGCAAAAAAGATTCAGCCTAGCAAAGCACAGGCTATTGAAGAAGCAAAGAAAGTTCTTAGTGAATATAAAGATTTTATCTTTGTTGAATACAGAGGACTTACTGTTGAGCAGATTTCAAAGCTCCGCCATTCTTTGCGTGAAAAGAATTCTCAGTTCAAGGTTATCAAGAATAACTTTGCTCGTGTAGCTTTTGACGAAATGAAAAATGATGCAGTTGCTCAGTATCTTTCTGGACCAACGGCTATTGCCATGATTAAGGAAGAGGCTAATGAATCTGCAAAAGTTTTGTTTGACTTTGCGAAAGAAGCTCCAGCCCTCGTTGTAAAAGGCGCTTGGGTAGAAGACGAGCTTTATGATGCTGCAAAAATCGAGGCGTTTGCAAAACTCCCTGGAAAGAAACAGCTCATCGCAATGCTTATGTCTGCAATCAATGGACCTGCAAGAAAACTTGCTGGAACATTGCAAGCATATGTTGAAAAACTGGAAAAAGAAGGTCCGGCTTCTGCTGCTCCAAAGGCGGAAGAGGCAGCTCCTGCGGCAGAGGCTCCAGCAGCCGAAGCAGCTCCAGCTCCAGCAGCTGAGTAAATTCAGCAGGGCAAATGCTTTTTGCGATGCCCAGAGCGGAATTTTTCCCTGCGGTCAGGCTTCATAGCTGTCGACTGTCCGCAGACAAACCGATGCAGGGTTTAGGAACAGTTTGTTTTTATCTGCACGGAAATTACTAATCATATTTGATTACGGAGAAGACAATATGGCAGCTCTTACAAATGATGAAATTCTTGAAGCAATTGCAAACATGACAGTTCAGCAGGCAGCTGATCTCGTAAAAGCAATGGAAGAAAAATTCGGTGTTTCTGCGGCAGCACCTGTAGCAGTAGCAGCAGGTCCAGCAGCGGCAGCTGAAGAAGAGCAGACAGAATTTACTGTTACTCTTGAATCTATTGATCCAGCAAAGAAGATGGATGTTATTAAGGCTGTTAAGGCTGCAACAGGTCTTGGTCTTAAAGAAGCAATGGCAATCGTTACTGGTGCTCCACAGGTTGTTAAAGAGGGAGTATCTAAGGCTGATGCTGACAAGCTTATCGCTGACATCACTGCTGCTGGTGGAAAAGTTAGCAAGAAATAATCTGGCAGATGCTTGATTGTTTTTCTTCAAGACATTTATAAAACTTGAACTCTAGCTTCAGGGAAAGGTTTTCCTTTTCCTGAAGCTTTTGTTGTCAAAAGAGCCTGCAGGTTGGCTTGAAAATAAAAATAAATCTGCCGGGACAGAGATTTCCGATAGGGCGCTTTTTCTCGTGCTGAGCAAAGTCTTTGCTTGTAGCGGTCTGGGCGTACCAGTTCATAACCCCTAAAGAGGTATTTGATGTTCGCAAAGAGCAAGAAAATTGTTCGCCAGTACATAGGAAAAGACATCCAGGATTTCATGGAGCTTCCTAATCTTATCGACATTCAGCTTTCTTCCTACGAAGAATTCATCCAAAAAGACAGAATTGAAAAAGGCGAGCCGCTTTTAAATCAAGGACTTCAGGAAGTTTTCACTTCAACTTTCCCTATTGAAAGTCCGGCCGGTGATATGTCGCTTGAATATGAATTTTATGAGCTTGACTATGCCGGAATGAAATTCACCGAGCAGGAATGCAAGAAAAAAGGTGTTTCTTATGCAGTTCCGTTAAAGGCCCGCATCAATCTTAATTTTAAAGAAACTGGAGCTATTCTCCAAAAAGATATTTACATGGGCGATGTTCCTCTTATGACAGACAGGGGAACTTTCGTTATCAATGGCGCAGAACGCGTTGTTGTAAGCCAGATTCACCGTTCGCCTGGAGTTATTTTTCAGCGCGACAAGGGCGTTTTGTCTAGTCGCATAATTCCTTACCGCGGTTCTTGGCTTGAATTTGAAATCGACCAGAAAAAAGAACTTATTTACGCAAAAATCGACCGCAAGAAGAAAATCTTGGGCACAATTTTCCTCCGTGCGCTTGGATATTCAACACGTGAAGAAATTCTAAATTGCTTCTATGTTACAGAAGATGTAAAAATTCCTTCAGATTCAGAAAAACGCGACGAGCTTTCAGGAAGAGTTCTTGGAAAACCGGTAATCATAAAAGATGAGGAAGCTGGCGAAGAAAAGAAATTGTTCCGCGCAGGCGACAAGCTTCATCCGCATGATATTGATGACCTTGTTGCAAACGGAATCAAGGAAATAAATGTAATAAAGTTCAACATGAAAAAACGCCCTGACGACAAAGAGGAAAAAAATCCTTCTTTGGACAGCGAAATGATTGTGAACTGCTTTGAGCGTGAAGAAATTGTGTTCTCTAAGGAAGGTTCTTCTACTGCGGACGAGCCTACAAAGGAAGAATGCCTTTCAAAAGTTTACGCTGTCTTGATGCCGGGCGAGCCGATTACTGTTGAAGCTGCAGAACGCGACCTTACAACTATGTTCTTTAGCGTGCGCCGCTACGACTTGGGACGCGTTGGACGCTACAAGCTTAATAAAAAATTCGACTATAAAGAGCCGGTTGAAGATGTAACACTTACAAAAGAAGACATCATCAACACAATGAAGCATCTTATAGAAGTTTACATTGGCGACGAGCCACTTGATGATATTGACCACTTGGGACGCCGCCGTGTTCGTTCTGTTGGCGAGCTTCTTACAAATCAGTTCAAGACAGCTTTTGCACGCATGGAGCGCATTGCAAAGGACCGCATGAACTTAAAGGAAACTGAAACTCTTAAACCGGGAGATTTGATTTCTATAAAGCCGATTATTTCTTCTATCCGTGAATTCTTTGGTTCAAGCCAGCTTTCACAGTTCATGGATCAGTGTAATCCGCTTGCAGAGCTTACTCATAAACGCCGTCTTAACGCATTGGGACCGGGCGGTCTTTCACGCGACAGGGCAGGCTTTGAAGTCCGCGACGTTCACTATACTCATTATGGACGAATGTGCCCTATTGAAACTCCTGAAGGTCCGAATATCGGTCTTATTGTTTCCCTTGCGATTTTTACCCGCGTAAATGAATACGGCTTCCTTGAAGAGCCTTACCGCAAAGTTGTAAACGGAAAGGCAACAAATGAAGTTGAATATCTTGATCCAATGGATGAAGATAAATACTACGTTGGTCAGGTTACAGAAGGAATGAAGGCTGATGGTTCGTTCCCAACAGACTTGGTTTCTTGCCGCCACCGTGGAGACTACACAAGCCGTTCTCCAAAAGATATTCAGTACATGGACGTTTCTCCACGTCAGGTAATTTCTGTTTCAGCTTCTCTTGTTCCGTTCCTTGAGCATGACGATGCTAACCGCGCGTTGATGGGTTGTAACATGCAGCGTCAGGCTGTTCCTCTTTTGTTCCCGGAGCCGCCTCATGTTGGCACAGGCATGGAGCAGAAGACAGCTTACGATTCTGGAGTTCTTACAAAAGCCCGCCGTGCAGGAACTGTAAAATGGGTTGAAAGCGACCTTATTAAAATCAAGCCAGATGGAGTCAAAGGCGATGTATTTGATGAATATCCACTGCTCAAATATCAGAAGACAAACAGCGACACTGTAAACCATCAGCGTCCTACAGTTCAGGTTGGCGAGCACGTTGAAGCCGGCGGAGTCATTGCAGACGGTCCTGCTACTTTCAATGGTGAGCTTGCTTTGGGACGCAATATTCTTGTTGGATTTGTTCCGTGGAATGGATACAACTACGAGGATGCTGTTCTTATCAGCCAGCGCGTTGTAAAAGAGGATATGTATACTTCTGTTCATATCCACGAGTTCCAGACTGAAATCCGTGAGACAAAACTTGGACCTGAGCGCATTACACGTGATATTCCAAACACTTCAGAAAAAATTCTTGACAATCTTGACTCTGAAGGAATTGTACGCATCGGCGCAAAAGTCCGCTCGGGCGATATTCTTGTTGGAAAAGTTACTCCAAAGAGCGAAACAGAAACCACACCGGAATTCAAGCTTTTGAATTCTATTTTCGGTGAAAAGGCAAAAGAAGTCCGCGATTCTTCACTTAAGCTTCCTCATGGAGTTCAGGGCGTTGTAATTGACATTCAGCGTCTTAAGAGAAGTGAGGGTGATGAGCTTCAGCCTGGCGTAGATGAGCAGGTAAAAGTTATTATCGCAGACAAACGCAAGCTTGTTGTTGGTGATAAGATGGCAGGACGCCACGGAAACAAAGGTGTTGTTGCCCGCATTCTTCCTGTTGAAGATATGCCTTACCTTGAGGACGGAACTCCGCTCGATGTTTGCTTGAATCCTCTTGGTGTTCCTTCGCGCATGAACATCGGACAGATTATGGAATCTGAGCTTGGAAGAGCCGGTCTTGTTTTGAATGAATGGTATAATTCGCCTGCGTTCCAGACACCTAGCCAGGAGCAGATTGCGGAAAAACTTGTTCAGGCTGGACTTTCGCCGGACTGCAAGCAGATTGTGCACGACGGATTTACAGGCGAGCCTTTCCTGAACCCAATTTTCGTTGGTGTTATATACTTTATGAAGCTTCACCACTTGGTTGACGACAAGATGCACGCGCGTTCAACAGGACCATATTCTCTTGTTACTCAGCAGCCGTTGGGAGGAAAAGCCCAGTTCGGTGGTCAGCGTCTTGGAGAAATGGAAGTTTGGGCGCTTGAGGCTTATGGTGCTGCAAATACATTGCAGGAAATGATGACAATCAAATCTGATGACATGAACGGACGTTCTAAAGTTTACGAGTCGATTGTCAAGGGTGAGCCAACAGCTCCAATCGGAGTGCCGGAATCATTCAACGTTTTGGTTCAGGAACTTCGCGGACTTGCGTTGGACTTTACTATTTATGATGACAAAGGCAAGCAGATTGCCCTTACTGAACGTGATCAGGAGCTTATTGACAAAGTAGGCGCTGGTTTTGACAAGGAGAACGAAAATGCGTGATATTCAGGATTTCACAAGCCTTAAAATTAAACTTGCTTCCCCGGAAAATATCCGTTCATGGTCTTACGGTGAAGTAAAAAAGCCGGAAACTATAAATTACCGCACTCTTCGCCCGGAGAGGGACGGACTTTTCTGCGAGCGCATCTTTGGTACAACAAAAGAATGGGAATGCTACTGCGGAAAATTCAAGTCAATCCGCTATAAAGGCGTTGTCTGCGACCGCTGTGGAGTTGAAGTTACACACTTTAAAGTCCGCCGTGAGCGCACTGGACACATTGACTTGGCGGCTCCTGTTAGCCACATTTGGTATTATCATTCAGTTCCTAGCCGCATGGGACTTTTGCTTGATTTGCAGGTGGCAGCTCTCCGCTCAATTCTTTACTATGAAAAATATATTGTAATTGAGCCGGGCGACACAGATTTAAAGAAAAATCAGCTTTTGACAGAAGATGAATATCTTGAAGCGCAGGAACGTTATGGCGGAGCATTTACAGCGGGAATGGGAGCAGAGGCAATCAAGACTTTGCTTGAAAACCTTGATCTTGATGCTCTTGCTGCTGAACTCCGTGCCAAAATGATTGAAAAAGGTCCAAAGAGCGACAAACGTCTTTTGAAGAGAATTGAAATTGTAGAAAATTTCCGCACTTCAGAAAACAAGGCTTCTTGGATGATTTTGGATGTTATTCCGGTTATTCCGCCGGATTTGCGCCCTATGGTTCAGCTTGACGGAGGACGCTTTGCAACTTCCGACTTGAACGACCTTTACCGCCGTGTAATCAACCGCAACAACCGTTTAAAGAAGCTTCAGTCTTTGTCTGCGCCGGACATTATTATCCGCAACGAAAAACGCATGCTTCAGGAAGCAGTTGACTCATTGTTTGACAACTCTAAGCGCAAACAGCGTGTTCTAAAAGGCGCTGCAAACCGTCCGCTTAAATCAATCAGCGATATGTTGAAGGGAAAGCAGGGACGTTTCCGCCAGAATTTGCTTGGAAAACGCGTTGACTATTCTGGACGTTCTGTAATTGTTGTTGGACCTGAGCTTAAGCTTTGGCAGTGCGGTCTTCCTGAAAAAATGGCGTTGGAACTTTTCAAGCCATTTATAATGAAGAAACTTGTTGACAAGGGCGTTGTCTTCAATATTAAAAAAGCCCGTTCACTTGTAGAAAGCGAATCTACAGAAGTTTTTGCAATTCTTGATGAAGTTGTCCGCGAGCATCCTGTAATGCTTAACCGCGCTCCTACTTTGCACCGCTTGGGAATTCAGGCATTTGAGCCGGTTCTTGTTCCGGGAAAAGCATTGAAGCTTCATCCTTTGGCTTGTAAAGCGTTTAACGCTGACTTCGACGGCGACCAGATGGCGATTCACGTGCCTCTTACTCAGGCTGCGCAGATGGAATGCTGGACACTTATGCTTTCTGCACGCAACCTTCTTGACCCGGCAAACGGAAATACGATTGTAGCTCCTTCTCAGGACATGGTTTTGGGAATTTACTACATGACTTCTATAAAGCCGAATGCAAAAGGCACAGGAAAATTCTTCTCTAGCGCGGATGAAGTTCGTCTTGCGGCTTCTAGCGGAGCGATTGAATGGCAGGCGGAAATCAAGGTTCACAAGAATATTCTCAACAAGTGCGTAAACAGCGACAAAGAGCCTGACAGCAAGTATATTCTTACATCTGCCGGACGAATGGCTTTCAATGAGTCAATGCCGGACGAAGTTGACTTCTACAACGAGCAGCTTGGCGACAAAAAGCTCAAGAAGATGATTGAAAGCGTTTACCACAACGAGCAGACAAGCGACAAGCGCATAAAGAATCTCATTGAAGAAAAATATCAGTTTGAAACTTTTGATGCGGAAACATTGGACAAAGTCATTGAAGATGCTTCCCTCAGAAAACAGATTGACAAAATCTACAATAGAGAAACTCCGCTTGAAGAATACAAGCTCAGAAAAATCCTTCCAAGCCTTTATGCAATTGACCGCGGCTGGCTTACAATCCAGATGCTTGACGCAATCAAAGCCTGCGGATACAAAAACGCTACATTCTACGGCGCAACTCTTTCAATGGACGATATTCTTGTTCCAGAAGAAAAAGAAGCTATGGTTGCAGAAGCAAACAAAGAAGTTGAAAAAATCGTTGGTCAGTGGAACAGCGGTGCTATTACAGCTGATGAACGCTACAACAAGTCTGTTACAGTTTGGGAAAACACAAACGAAAAGCTTACAAACCTCATGATGGACAACCTTGCAAAACACAAGGACGGATTTAACACTATCTATATGATGGCTACATCTGGTGCCCGTGGTTCAAAGAAACAGATTTCCCAGCTTGCGGCAATGCGTGGACTTATGCAGAAGCCTAACGGAGACATCATTGAACTTCCAATCCGCGCGAACTTCAAGGAAGGACTTTCAGTTATTGAATTCTTTATTTCAACAAACGGTGCGCGCAAAGGTTTGTCTGACACAGCTTTGAAGACTGCCGATGCCGGTTACATGACACGCCGTCTTGTAGATGTTGCTCAGGATGTTGTTGTAAATGAAGAAGACTGCGGAACAATCAACGGAATTGACTACGCTGCAATCAAGGACGGAGACACTATTACTGTTCCTTTGGCAAAGCGCATTGCAGGACATTATACAATTGAACGTGTAATCGACCCTGTTTCCGGCGAACTTCTTTGCGATGTAAACCAATATATAGATGAAAGTCTTGCTGAAAAAATCGACAAGGCTGGCGTTGAAAAAGTTAAGCTTCGCACAGTTCTTACTTGCGAAAGCAAACACGGAATCTGCGTAAAATGCTACGGAAAAGACCTTGCCCGCAACAAGATTGTTGAAATCGGTGAAGCGGTTGGAACTATTGCGGCCCAGTCAATCGGTCAGCCGGGTACACAGCTTACACTTCGTACATTCCATACTGGTGGTGCTGCGGAAGGTGGACAGAAAGACAACCATATTGCAATGAAATACGATGTTTACATCAAGAGCCTTGAGGGAACTCACGTTGTTGCAAAAAATGGCGACTGGCTCTTTACACGCCGTGGCTCAATGATTGTTACAAAGCTCTTCAAGTCTTATGCTTTTGATTCTTCTGATGAAGTTCTTGTTGAAGACGGAGCTTATGTCCGCAAGGATAATCCGATTCTGAAACACAAAGGACAGGAAGTTCTTGCTTCTGACGGTGGTCGCATTATCATAAAAGACAATGTGATTTACCTTACAAGCAATGACCAGAAAGTTGAAATTTCCAACGGTTCGACTGTATATTCAAAATACACAGAAGCTTCTTGCATTGCAAAAGCCGGCGAGCCTGTAGGTGAATTCGATCCTTATAGCGAGCCGATTATTGCAGAAGTTTCAGGCTACATTCATTATGAAGACATTATTGACGGCGTAACTCTTGAAACAAAGACTGATATTCAGACTGGAGCTGTTGAACGCCGTATTTCTGATCTTCACCTTGATGTAAAACAGCCTCGTATTATTATTACGGACGAAGACGGAAACGAGCTTGGAAGCTACCACATGCCGGTTGGCGCTATTTTGAGCAACGACATCAAGGACAAGGGAAAGGTTGAAGCCGGAACAACTCTTGCAAAAATGGCAAAAGACGCTGCAAAGGCAAACGATATTACTCTTGGTCTTCCTCGTGTTTCTGAGCTTTTCGAAGCGCGCAAGCCAAAGAATCCTGCTGTAATAGCAAAGATTACTGGAACTGTAAAATTCGACAAGATTGTAAAAGGAAAAAGAACAGTTATCGTTGTTGATGAATACGGAAAAGAACACAGCCACCTTGTTCCTATGGTTAAGCGTCTTCTTGTCCGCGATGGCGATAAAGTTGAAGCCGGAGAAAAACTTTGCGATGGAGCAGTAGACGCGCACGATGTTCTTTCTGTTCTTGGTGAAGACCGCCTTCAGAACTTCCTTATGGATGAAATTCAGTCTGTTTACCGCGCTCAGGGCGTAGATATTAATGATAAGCATATCGGAACTATTATCCGCCAGATGCTTAAGAAAGTCGAAATCATCAAAGTTGGAGACACAAGATTTATCTACGGTCAGCAGGTTGACAAGTACACATTCCGCGAAGAAAACGACAGAGTTGTTGCGGAAGGCGGACAGCCAGCTGTTGCTTGCCCAATGTTCCAGGGAATTACAAAAGCTGCTCTTGCCGCTGACTCATTCATTTCGGCTTGTTCATTCCAGGAAACAACTCGTGTTCTTACAAACGCTGCGATTGCAGGTTCTGTAGACAATCTTCACGGTCTTAAGGAAAACATTATTATTGGACACAGAATTCCTGCCGGTACAGGAATCCGCCAGTACAACAATGTAAAGCTTTCGGACAATTCAAGCGCCGACTTGGATGCCAAGATGAAGGAAATCCTTGAGCAGCGTATGCTTGAAATGAAGGAAGCTGAAGAAGCCGCGGTTGTTCCAGCAATGGATTCTGCTTCGGACGAGGATTAAAAATTGCCTGTCGCTAGGAAAATTCAACTTTTTCTAGCGGCTTTGGCAAAATTCCCTTGACGAAAATAGTTTGAATTCTGTAAAATTAGATACTTATTTTGTTATTCTGTCCGAGGTGCTGCTCGGCAATAATATAGGAGAATAGGCGATGCCTACAATAAACCAATTAATTCGTAAAGGACGTCAGTCTTCTGCAAAAAGAACTAAGGCCCCCGCACTTCAGTCTTGTCCGCAGAAACGCGGTGTTTGCACACGTGTTATGACAATGACTCCAAAGAAACCGAACTCGGCTCTTCGTAAGATTGCCCGTGTTCGCTTGAGCAATGGAATCGAAGTTACTGCATATATTCCAGGAATTGGACATAACTTGCAGGAACACTCAGTTGTACTTGTTCGCGGTGGACGTGTAAAGGATCTTCCTGGTGTACGCTACCATATTATCCGCGGTACAAAAGATACTCTTGGCGTTGATGGACGCAAAAGAGCCCGTTCAAAATACGGCGCTAAAAAACCAAAGGCATAATAGGAGGTTAATACTATGGGAAGACATAAGAAATCAGTTAACCGTCCGGTTATGCCAGACGAAAGATATAACAGCGTAGTTATTTCAAAATTTGTAACACGCATGATGCTTGATGGAAAAAAACAGATTTGCCAGAAAATCGTTTACGAGGCTTTGGACAAATTGAAGACAAAGACTGACAAGGATCCTCTTGAAGTGTTCCTTAAAGCTTTGGAAAATGTAAAGCCAATGGTGGAAGTAAAAAGCCGCCGCGTTGGTGGAGCTACATATCAGGTTCCTATTGAAATTCGTGACGCACGCCGCGAAGCTCTTGGAATGAGATGGATGATTAACGCTGCCCGCTCACGCAACGGACACGGAATGGCTGAAACTCTTGCTGCTGAAATCTTTGATGCTTTCAACAACACAGGTTCTGCTTATAAGAAGAAGGAAGATACACACAAAATGGCAGAGGCAAACAAGGCTTTTGCACATTACCGCTGGTAGTTCTTGCTTGTTCAAAACAGCCGCTTTGGTTTTTCCAAGGCGGTTTTTTTATTTAGGGTTTATCAAAACCCTAAAAACGGCTGAGTCAAGGTCTTGAGTGTAAGCGTACCTTGACCAGACGTATTTCCTTATAGAAATGATAAAACCGGTTGGCAATCTGCCGCAAAGTTCCATGAGGATTACCGGGTCAAGCCCGGTAATGACAGTAAAATATAAAGTTTGACATTTGTCTTAAATCATATATTTTCAATTATTTTCCAAATAAAAGTTTTTAGCCTCTTGATTCTTTTTTGAAAAAAGTATATAAATACAGAACATTTATGCCTTTATAAGGCGTATTCTGCATTTTTGCAGACAGAGTGTTTGATAGTCGGACGGACAGTTAAAGCTGTCTGGTGAAAATCGTAAAACTTCCGCAGTGCGGCTGTAGAGTTTCACACCCTGAATGTGCAGAAAGTTTCGTTGAAGCTTTCTATAAAACGATTGTGTGTTCAGGCTTCTGACTGGCTGGAAAAATTGCTCCCGCAGTTTGTTTCAGCTAAAAAAAGGTTCTGAATCCAAACCAATCGTCAGCCCGGATGATGCTAGGTGGAAAAGGCCAGCTGCTTCGAATAGATGAAACAGAATTTTTGATGTTGTCCATTCACGTATAGAATCGTCCTAGTAAAATTGGTCAAGTGTGTATGCGAAAATATTGTCTGCTTTTTAAGAGGCATATTTTCTGGCTTAAAGTGCAACACATAAAATACAACATAATGCCGCAGTAAAACACTGCAAGGCAAGGAGAAAATCATGGCAAAGGAAGAGTTCAACAGAACTAAACCTCACATGAACGTTGGTACTATCGGTCACGTTGACCATGGTAAGACTACACTTTCTGCTGCTATCACTGCTTATTGTGCAAAAAAATACGGTGATAAGCTCTTGAAGTACGATGAAATCGACAATGCGCCAGAGGAAAAGGCTCGTGGTATCACTATCAACAGCCGCCACCTTGAGTATCAGTCTGACAAGCGTCACTATGCACATATTGACTGCCCAGGACATGCTGACTACATCAAGAACATGATTACTGGTGCTGCTCAGATGGATGGAGCTATCCTCGTTGTTTCTGCTCCAGATTCAGTTATGCCACAGACAAAAGAGCACCTTCTTCTTGCTCGTCAGGTTGGCGTACCAAAGATTATCGTATTCCTTAACAAGGTTGACCTTGTTGACGATCCAGATCTTCTTATGCTCGTTGTTGACGAAGTAAAAGAAACTCTCAAAGGATACGGCTTCTCTGAGGACACACCAATTATCCAGGGTTCTGCATTCAAGGCTTTGAACGAATCTGACAACCCAGAAAACACAAAATGCATCGAAGAGCTTCTTACAGCTATGGACACATGGTTCGATGATCCAGTTCGCGATGACCAGAAACCATTCCTTATGCCAATTGAAGACATCTTCACAATCACAGGACGTGGTACTGTTGTTACTGGACGTATCGAGCGCGGTGTTATCCACATGGGTGACGCTGTTGAAATTGTTGGTATCCGCCCAACACAGTCTTCTACTGTAACTGGAATCGAAATGTTCAACAAGACTCTTAACGAAGGTATGGCTGGTGACAATGCTGGTATTCTTCTTCGTGGTGTTGAAAAGAAAGATGTTATCCGCGGACAGGTTCTTGCTGCTCCAGGAAGCATCCACCCACACACAAAGTTCGAGGCTCAGATTTACGTTCTTTCAAAGGAAGAAGGTGGACGCCACAGCCCGTTCTTCACAGGTTACCGCCCACAGTTCTACTTCAGAACAACAGATATTACTGGTACTGTTGAACTTGAACCAGGAACAGATATGGTAAAACCTGGCGACAACGTTAAGATTATCGGTGAACTTATTCACCCAATCGCTATGGATGAAGGTCTTAAGCTTGCTATCCGTGAAGGTGGACGCACAATCGCTTCTGGACAGGTAACAAAGATTATCGAATAGTTATTGAAGGGCAGAAGGCTTGGCTTTCTGCCCTATTTGGAGAATATCATGGCAAATGGCAAGATTCGTGTAAGACTTCGTGCTTTTGACGTAGCTCTTATCGATCAGAGCGCAAAAGACATCGTGCAGCAGGTTCAGAAGGCAGGAGCAAAGGTTTCAGGACCAATCCCGCTTCCAACAAGAATCAATAAAGTTACAGTTCTCCGTTCACCTTTCGTTAACAAGAAGTCACGTGAACAGTTTGAAATGAGAACTCACAAACGCCTTATTGACATTTTTGAACCAAGCTCAGAAGTAATGGATTCTTTGATGAAACTTGAGCTTCCGGCAGGTGTTGATGTAGAAATTAAGCAGTAATCGGAATAAAAGCCGGTTTCTGTAAAATAAAGGTAACGGTCCCCTTGGATCGGGGATGGCGGCCAAGTTTAGGAGATTCAGATGAAAGGTCTGATAGCAAAAAAAGTAGGAATGACACAGGTTTTCGATGAAAACGGCAATCTGACACCAGTAACCGTGATCCGCGTCGAGCCAAACACTGTTGTTGCTACAAAGACACAGGAAAAATGCGGCTATGAAGCTGTTGTTCTTGGACTTGAGGATTTGAAGCCTCACAAGATTTCAAAGCCATACGCAAAGCAGTTTCCAGAGAACATTACACCAAAACGTCATCTTAAAGAATTCAGAGACTTTGAAGGTGAAGTTAAAGTTGGCGACCAGATTGGTGTAGAATTGTTTGAAAAGGTTCGTTTCATCGACGTAACTGCTACCTCAAAAGGTAAAGGTTTTCAGGGTGTAATGAAGAGATGGGGCTTCCACGGCGGACGTGCTACACACGGTTCAAAATTCCATCGTGAAGCTGGCGGCACTGGATGCTGTACAACTCCGGGACATTGTCTTAAAAATGTTAAGATGCCTGGCCGCATGGGGTTTGATCGCGTTACAGTACAAAACCTCAAGGTTGTGAAAGTTGACCCTGAGCTCAATGTTTTGATGGTTCGTGGTGCAGTTCCTGGTGTAAGAAACTGTACTCTTATCGTTAAGGCTGCGGTTAAGAAATAAGGTCGAGGAATAGTATGGAAAAGAAAGTCTATTCAATCGATGGCAAAGAACTCAGGACTATCAATCTTGATGACAAAATTTTCGGACTTCCAATTAACGAAGATGTTATTTACTATGCCATCACTAACGAATTAGCAAATAAACGTGTTGGAACAGCATGTACAAAAACACGTGCAGAAGTTCATGGCAGCAATGCTAAGCCTTACAAGCAGAAGGGAACTGGTAATGCACGTCGTGGTGATAAAAAGTCTCCAATTACAGTTGGCGGCGGTACAATTTTTGGACCAAAACCACGTGATTACAGCTATGCAATTCCAAAGAAAGAAAAACGTCTCGCAATGAAGTCTATCTTGAGTCTTCAGGCTCAGGCAGACAGACTTACTGTTGTTGAAGATTTTACTATTGAAAGCGGAAAGACAAAGGACTTGGTAAAAATCCTTAAGAACTTTGTAAAAGACGAGCGCACTGTTATTCTTCTTAAAGATGACGATGCAAAAATCAAGCAGGCTGGAAGAAACCTTCCGAATGTTTATTTCCTCTCTTACAACCGTCTTCGTGCTCATGATCTCTTCTACGGAAGAAAAATCATCATGCTTGAAGGTGCTGCAAAAAATCTTTCTGATTTCTATGCTGAAGACAAGGAGGCAAAATAATGACATTCAATGATGTTCTTATTAAACCTGTTCTTTCTGAAAAAGCAACAGCACTCCGTGAACAGAATAAATATACTTTTATTGTTGACCCTGCAGCTACAAAGTTTCAGATTAAAGAAGCTGTACGCAAGCTTTTCAATGTAAATGTTGAAGACTGCAAGACTATCAATGTAAAAGGAAAAATCAAGCGTCTTCGCGGAAGACCTGGAAGAACTGCTGGCTACAAAAAGGCAATCGTAAAGCTTGCCGCTGGCGAAACAATCAAGGTGTTTGAAGGTGTTTAAGCCTTTGAACTGTAAGTAAGGGGAACCATATGGCTCTTAAGATATACAAGCCTTATTCAAAAGGTACACGCGGCCGTGTTGACTTGGTTCGCGAAGAATTGACAGCCGATAAACCCGAAAAAAGCTTGACTCATGGCCGCAAATCAAAAGCTGGTCGTGGCGCAGGCGGACGTATTTCTGTACGTCATCAGGGCGGCGGTCATAAAAGAAAATACCGTGAAATCGATTTTAGACGCGATAAGCATGGTATTCCTGGAACTGTAAAGACAATTGAATACGATCCATTCCGCAGCGCAAACATTGCTTTGATTGCTTATGCTGATGGTGAAAAACGCTACATCATTGCTCCAAAAGGTCTTACAGTTGGACAGAAAATTATGTCTGGTGAAAACGCAGCTCCTACTGTAGCTAATGCTCTTCCACTGGATGTTATTCCAATTGGATTCACTGTACACAATATTGAGCTTACTCTTGGCCGTGGCGGACAGCTTGTTCGTTCAGCTGGAACAGGTGCTCTTGTTGCTGCAAAAGAAGGTGATTACGTAACAATAAAGCTTCCTTCTGGAGAGCTTCGCCGTATTCACAGAAAGTGCTATGCAACAATCGGTATTGTTGGAAATGAAGACCGCATGAATACTAAGCTTGGTAAAGCTGGACGCAACAGATGGCGTGGTATTCGCCCGACTGTACGTGGTATGGCAATGAACCCTGTTGATCATCCGCTTGGTGGTGGTGAAGGCGCTGGAAAAGGACATCAGCCTGTTACTCCTTGGGGACAGCCTTGCCGTGGTTATAAAACACGCAATAAGAGAAAGACTTCTAGTCGTTTCATTATTAGTCGCCGCAAGAAGTAGGGTAGGAGTTAATCGTGTCAAGATCAGTTAAGAAAGGACCTTTTATAGAGAAATCTCTTTACAAAAAGGTTTTAGAAATGAACAAAGCATCAGCAGCTGATAAGAAAATGATTAAAACTTATTCCCGCTGCTCGACAATCATCCCTGAAATGGTAGGAAACACTATTTCAGTGCACAACGGTAAGTCATGGATCCCTGTGTATATTACAGAAAACTTGGTAGGCCACAAGCTTGGCGAGTTTGCTGCAACACGCACATTCAAGGGACATGGCGGTTCAGACAAATCAGCTGGTAAATAATAGGAGTGGATATTATGGCTGAAAAGAAAGGTTATGTAGCCACAACTAAATTTCTCATTGCATCTCCTACAAAGGTTCGCCCTGTAGCTAATGTTGTAAAGACAAAGTCTTGCTCTGAAGCTATGGCTATTCTTGATGTAATGCCGCAGAAAGGCGCTCGTCTTATCAGCGGAACATTAAAATCTGCAGTAGCGAATGCTCTCAATAAGAATAAGCAACTTGATGAAGATATGCTCTACATTAAGGAAATTCGTATTGACGAAGGTCCAAGACTTAAAAGAGTATGGTTCCGTGGACGCGGACGTGCTGATCAGCTCTTGAAGCGGATGTGTCATATCACTGTTGTAGTTGACGAAAAGGCGGGAAAATAAAGTGGGTCAGAAAGTTAATCCTATCGGTTTACGCCTTGGTGTAAACAAAACTTGGCAGTCTCGTTGGTATGCAGATTCTCGTGAATATGCAGACTTGTTCTTGGAAGATATGAAAATCCGCAAGCTTGTTGGATCTCTTCCTGAATGCAAGAACGCAGATATTGCTGAAATTGAAATTGTTCGTCATCCGCAGCGTGTTACTATTGTAATTCACACAGCACGCCCGGGTGTTATTATTGGTGTTAAAGGCGCTACTATTGAAAAAATCAGCGCAGATATTCAGAAGCAGCTGACAAAGAAAGTTCAGATTAAGATTAAGGAAATCAAACGTCCTGAAATCAATGCTTCTCTTATTGCGCAGAATGTAGGTCGTCAGCTTGCTGGCCGCGGTTCTTTCCGCAAGGCTCTCAAGCAGTCTGCTTCAAATGCTATGAAGGGCGGAGCTCAGGGTATAAAAATCCGTATCTCTGGTCGTCTTGGCGGAGCTGACATGACACGTTCAGAAGAGCTTAAGGAAGGACGCGTTCCTCTTCATACTCTTCGTGCTGACATCGATTATGGTACTTATGAAGCTCTTACTACTTATGGTAAGATCGGCATTAAAGTATGGGTCTACAACGGAATGAATTACGGACGTGAGCAGAACGAGGATGCAGGTGATATTGTAAGAAAGCCTCGCCGCGACCGCTCTAATGGCGACCGTAAGTCTGCTCGTTCCCCAAAAGCTGAGGGAGGAAAAGTAGAAAATGCTTAGTCCTAAAAGAGTTGCGCACCGCAAAGTTCAGCGTGGTCGTCCAACAGGCAATGCTACACGTACTAACTATGTTGATTTTGGAGATATAGCGCTTGTTGCAATGGAACCTGTTTGGTTGAATGCAAAGCATATTGAAGCTGCTCGTGTTGCTATTAACCGTTGCATTAACCGTCAGGGTAATCTTTGGACACGCGTTTTCCCAGACAAGCCAGTTTCAAAAAAGCCGGCTGACACTCGTATGGGAAAAGGTAAGGGCGCGCCTGAATTCTGGGCCGCTGTTATTAAACCTGGTATGATTTTATTTGAAGTTGGCGGAGTAGACAAAAAGCTCGCTGAAAAAGCGATGCATCTTGCTGCAAGCAAACTTCCAATTAAAACAAAAGTGGCATTCCGCCCAACAGTCGAGTAAGGAGTAAGAAATGGCTGATTCAAAGAAAAAAAAGGATAAAGATCTTTCTTATGATGAACTCGTTGCAAAGCGCAATGAACTTAAAAAACAGTACATGGACTTTCGCTTTCAGAGCGTAATCGGACATGTAGATAATCCAATGCAGAAGCGTACAATGCGCCATGAAATTGCCCGCCTTAATACGCTTATTCATCAGCAGGATCTGGCAAAGTTCAGAGCGGCTGCTGCTGAAGCTATTGCTGCAAAAAACTAGGAGCTGACCCGTGGAAGAACAGAATGTGCAGAAAAAAGGTGCAAAACGTTCATTCGTAGGTATCGTCACTAGCGACAAGATGGACAAGACTATCGTTGTTTCTATTGATAAGAAAAAGATGGACCGCCTTTACAAGAAATATGTTACACGGACCAAGAAATGCAAGGCCCACGATGAAAAGAACGAGGCTCATATTGGAGACACAGTTCGCATCGTAGAATGCAGTCCGATCAGCAAAGAAAAATGCTGGCGTCTCGATACAATCATCGAGAGAGCCAAATAAGGCAGGAGTAAGATTATGCTTCAGATGCAATCAAAAATGGTTGTTGCCGATAACTCCGGAGCTAAATTGGTTCAGTGCATTAAGGTTTTAGGTGGCTCACACCGCCGCTATGCAGGTATTGGTGACATTGTTGTGGTAGCTGTAAAGGAAGCGATTCCTACATCTACAATTAAAGAAGGTTCAGTACAGAAGGCTGTAATTGTCCGTGTGGCAAAAGAATACCGCCGTCCAGATGGAACATACATCCGCTTTGATGACAACGCTTGCGTTCTTATCGATGCAGACAAGAATCCAAAGGGAAAACGTATTTTTGGACCTGTAGCTCGCGAGCTTCGTGATATGGACTTTATGAAGATCATATCCCTTGCTCCGGAAGTTCTCTAAGGAGCTTGGACAGTATGCAGCATAAATACAAGATCCATAAGAATGATAACGTTGAAATCATTGCTGGAAAAGACAAAGGCAAGCGCGGAACAATCGTCCGTGTATTTGAAAAGAATAACAAAGGACGTGTTATTGTAAGCGGTTGCAATATTGTAAAGAAAGCAATAAAGAGGAAGTCCCAGCAGGATGCAGGCGGAATCGCTGAAATCGAAGCACCTCTGGACATATCAAATGTAGCGCTCGTATGTAAAAAATGCGGACGCCCTGTCAGAGCAGGATATAAACTTGATGGCGACAAGAAAACTCGTGTTTGCCGCAAGTGTGGAGAAGCACTGTAATGGAAAATTACGTACCACGGCTTAAGAAAGTCTATAAGGAAAAAATCGCTCCAGAGCTCTTCAAGGAGCTTGGATACACATCCGTAATGCAGATTCCGGCAGTAAAAAAAGTTGTCGTAAGCATGGGTGTTGGCGAAGCTCTCACGAATAAGAAACTTCTTGATGCTGCAGTTACAGATCTCACTCAGATTACCGGCCAGAAAGCTGTTAAAACAAGAGCTAAGAAAAGTATTGCAAACTTCAAACTTCGTGAAGGCAATGAAGTAGGAGCAATGGTAACTCTTCGTGGAAACATCATGTATGAATTCCTCGACCGTCTTATCAATGTTGCTCTTCCTCGTGTAAAGGATTTCCGCGGAATCAAAGCTACTGGTTTTGATGGACATGGAAATTTCTCTCTTGGTATTACAGAACAGATTATCTTCCCGGAAATTGATTTCGATAAAATCGTTAAGATTGCCGGTATGAACATCAGCATTGTTACAAGCGCACGCACAGACAATGAGGCCCGCGCACTGTTGACCAAGTTTGGAATGCCGTTTAGGAAATAAGGAAGAAGTTCATGGCTAAGAAATCAATGATTATCAAGGCAAACCGCACACCGAAATATTCTACTCGTAGATATAATAGGTGCCAGATTTGCGGTCGTCCACATGGATATTTGCGTAAGTTCAAGATTTGTCGTATCTGCTTCCGCAAATTAGCAAGTGAAGGCCTTTTACCGGGCGTCACAAAATCATCTTGGTAGTGACAGGAGATTATAGAAATGGCAGCTTCAGACCCAATAGCAGATATGCTTGCAAAAGTCCAGAACGCGGCAAGAGCCGGTCATGAAAAAGTAGATGTTCCTACTTCTAAGATGAAACTGGAAATTGTAAAGATCCTTAAAACAGAAGGATATATTAAGAATTTCAAAAAAGTTCAGGATGACAACGGACACACTGTTATCCGTATCTTCTTGAAATATGACGACTTCAACAAGTCAGTTATTCACGGCATGAAGAAAATTTCTACACCAGGCCGCCGTGCTTATTCTGGCTACAGAGAATTGCCTAGCGTTTACAACGGATACGGCACTTTAATCGTTTCAACATCAAGCGGTGTTACAACTGGCAAAAAGGCTTCTGAAAAGATGGTCGGCGGCGAGTTGATTTGCAAAGTATGGTAATAGGAGGAAGAAATGGCATCTAAGATTGGAAAACTTCCTGTTGCTATTCCAGCAGGCGTTACTGTTACTGTTGCTCCTAATTTGGTTACTGTAAAAGGTCCAAAGGGCGAGCTTAAGCAGGATATTAACGGTCTTGTAAATGTTGAAGTAAAAGGCGCCGAAGTCATTGTTAATCCTGCAAATGAGACAAAGGCAGCAAGCGCATGCCACGGTTTGTACCGTAATCTCATTCACAACATGGTTGTGGGAGTAACACAGGGCTTCTCTAAGACACTTATAATTACAGGTGTTGGTTATCGTGCTGAAGTTCAGGGAAAAACAATTATAATGAACCTCGGATATTCTTCTGAGTTCGTTGCTGTTATTCCTGAAGGACTTACTGTAACTGCTGACAAAGACGGAAAACTTACAATTTCTGGAATTGACAAGCAGCAGGTTGGTGAATTCAGCGCACAGATTCGCAAATTGCGCAAGCCTGAGCCTTACAAAGGAAAAGGTATACGCTATGACAACGAAGTTATCAGACGTAAAGTCGGTAAGACCGGCGTAAAATAAGGTGAATTGATATGTTCAAGAAACTTAGTGATAAAAACAGAAAGCGCCTGCATAGAAAGATTCACATTCGTAAGTCTGTTTACGGAACTGCAGAACGCCCTCGCTTGACAGTGTATAAAAGCGGCCGTAACCTTTATGCACAGGTAATTAATGACGATGAAGGCAGAACTCTTGCCGCCATCTCAACTCTTGAAAAGGATTTTATTACGCTCAAGGCAAATGTCGAAAGCGCAACAAAACTTGGAGAAGCTTTGGGTTCACGCCTCAAGGAAAAGAACATTACAAAAGTAGTGTTTGACCGTAACGGTTACCTTTATCATGGTGTTGTAAAAGCCCTTGCTGACGCTACCCGCTCTGCCGGGATTGTATTCTAGGAGAGGCTATGGAACACCAGAAAAACTATGAAAAAAAGCCTGCTGACGAATTTGTAGAAAAACTTGTAAAGCTTAACCGCACTGCAAAAACTGTAAAAGGCGGACGCAGAATGTCTTTCTCGGCATTGACTGTAGTTGGCGACAAGAAAGGACGCATCGGCTTTGGATTTGGAAAGGCTAACGATGTTACCGAAGCTATCAGAAAGAGCCTTGAAAAAGCAAGAGCAAACCTTATTACTCTTCCGCTCAAGAATGGAACAATTCCACATGAGATGATTGGAAAGTACAAGAGTTCTGCTGTATTGCTTAAGCCGGCTTGCCCAGGTACTGGTATTATTGCCGGTGGTCCTGTACGTGCAGTTTTGGATGCGGCTGGAGTAACTGACGTTATTTCAAAATCTCAGGGTTCCCGCACATCTGTAAATGTTGTTCGTGCTACATTTGACGCAGTTGCAAATCTTATGGACGCACGTGCTGTAGCACAGAGCCGCGGAAAGACTCTCAAAGAAATGTGGGGCTGATTATGGCAAAGATACGTATTACCCTTGTTAGAAGTGTTATTGGACAGAAGCCTGCAAAAAGAGCGACTGTTCGTAGCCTTGGCCTTAAAAAAATCAATTCCAGTGTAGAACATGAAGACACTGCTTCTATAAGAGGCATGGCTGCTGCTGTTTCTCACTTGGTAAAAGTAGAGGAAATTAACTAATGGCTGACTTTACTTTAAGAGCACCAGAGGGTGCAAATAAAAAACCTAAGCGTGTAGGCCGCGGATCTTCTTCTGGTCTTGGAACAACAGCTGGAAAAGGAAACAAAGGTCAGCAGTCACGCTCAGGAAAAGGAACACCATACGTTGGATTCGAAGGCGGACAGATGCCTTTGTATCGTCGTATTGCTCAGCGCGGATTTTCAAATTCACCTTTCAAAAAGGAATTTGCAATCATCAATTTGGTTGACCTTGAGGCAAAATTTGCTGACGGCGAAACTGTGAACCGCACATCTTTGAAGGAAAAAGGTTTGGTTGGAAAAATCGTTGACGGAATTAAAGTTCTCGGAAACGGTGAAATTTCCAAGAAACTCACTGTAGAAGTTGAAAAAATTTCTGCAAGTGCCAAAGAAAAGATTGAAAAAGCTGGCGGATCAGTAAAGGTGATTGCTGAAAAGTCTGCGAAAGCAAAATAAACGTGGAGTGACTAAATGGCAAACAATCCAGTTGTAAATATGTTCAAAGTAAAAGAGTTGCGTTCAAAGCTTCTTTTTACATTGCTCATTCTTGCTGTTTTCCGCTTGGGAAGTGTTCTTACTATTCCAGGCATCAATGCCACATTGCTTTTGCAGTATTTTGACAATCTTGCTAGTGGCGCAGAAAGTGCGTTTGCCAGTTACATGGACTTTTTTGCGGGTGGTGCATTTGAAAGATTTTCTGTGTTCATGCTTGGTGTAATGCCTTACATTTCTACACAGATTATCATGCAGCTCGCACTTGTTATTTTTCCATCGCTCAAGAGAATTGCGCAGGAAGAAGGCGGTCAGCAGAAAGTGCAGGGCTGGACTCGTGTCGGAACAATAATTGTTTGTCTGATTCAGTCTATGGCCATTACAGTTTATGCTGATTCCATCAACCAGCAGATTCCTGGAGCGATTATTTTCGATAACAAGGTCTATTTTAATCTTCTTGCTATTCTTACTGTAACCACAGGTTCTATGATTACAGTTTGGATGGGCAACCAGATTACTGCGCGTGGTATTGGCAATGGTATTTCAATGATTATCTTTGCTGGTATCGTCGCACGTCTTCCAAGTGCTGTCTATGAATTGATTAGAGGTGTACGCAATGAAGACATAAATGTTGTTTTCGTTGTTGTTGCAGTGTTCCTGTTTCTTGCTATTATCGGACTTGTTGTTTTTGAGCAGTCTGGTGAACGCAAAATTCCTGTTCATTATGCAAAACGCGTTGTTGGACGCAAAATGTATGGCGGACAGAGCACTTACATTCCTTTTAAAATCAATCCGTCGGGAGTCATTCCAATCATTTTTGCTTCTGCATTCTTGACTTTCCCTCTTCAGATTGCAAACAGCCTTTCAACAAAAGCTACCTGGCTTATGAAGGTTGCGGCAGTTTTGAATCCACTTGGTTTTTGGTATAATTTCATCGAAGTGTTGTTGATTGTATTCTTTGCATACTTCTACACTCAGGTAACCCTGAACCCCACTGAAATCGCTAAGAATATCCGTGAAAACGGCGGTTCCATTCCTGGAATCAGAACTGACAAGACTGAGGAATATCTTCAGAAGGTTTTGAACCGTCTGATTCTTCCTGGTTCACTGTATCTTGCTGCAATTGCTTTGCTTCCTACATTGATTCAAATTTTATTTAAGTTCCCTGCGTCAATTTCTATGTTGATGGGCGGTACTTCGTTGCTGATTTTGGTCGGTGTTGATATTGATACTATGGCTCAGGTTGAGGCTCTTCTTAAAATGCATCACCATGACGGACTTACAAAGAAGGGATTAAAATCGCGTAATTTGTAAAATTTCGTGATTAGGACTAGATTAAGTTAGGAAAATTATGTTATATTATTGCACTGCTGTTTTTTACGGCGGTGCATCGGATTGTAATCCATGGTGTAGAAATTTCACTTCGGATTGCCATGATTCGATGTATACATGTTTTCCAAGGGGACTTTTATGAAAGTACGAACCAGCGTAAAGCCCATCTGCGACAAATGCAAGGTAATCAAGAGAAACGGAATTATCCGCATTATCTGTGAAAACCCAAAGCATAAACAGAGACAGGGCTGAGGAGTAACTGATGGCACGTATTGCGGGTGTTGATCTCCCAAACAAACATGTCAATATCGCATTGACATACGTATATGGTATTGGCCGTTCATCAGCTAATAAGATTTGCGAAGCGACAAATGTAGATCCTCATGCACATTTGAATGATCTTTCAGAAGATGATCTTACAAAGCTCCGTAAATATATTGATGAGAATTTTAAGACTGAAGGACGTCTTCGCTCTGAAATCGGTCTTAACATTAAACGTCTTATGGATATTGGAAGCTATCGTGGACTTCGCCACCGTAAGGGTCTTCCTTGCCGCGGTCAGCGCACACGCACCAATTCTCGTACACGCAAAGGTAAGAAAAAGACCGTTGCTAACAAGAAGAAGGCTTAAGCGAGGTAACAGATGGCAACAACTGTAAAAAAGAGAAAAGAGAAAAAAAGCGTTTTTGAAGGTAATATTTACATTCAGGCTACTTTCAACAACACTATTGTTACAATCACAGACTTAAGAGGAAACGCAATCGCTTGGGCTTCTTCTGGCGGTTTGGGATTCAGAGGAGCAAAAAAATCTACTCCATTTGCAGCACAGTCTGTAGCAGAAACTGCTGTTCAGCGTGCGGCAAGCTATGGTTTGCGTGAAGTTCATGTATTTGTAAAAGGACCTGGAATGGGTCGCGAAAACGCAATACGTGTTCTTGGTACATTGGGACTCAAGGTAAAATCAATTTCTGATATTACTCCGATTCCTCATAACGGATGCCGTCCGCGCAAGACACGCCGCATGTAATGACGATAACCGGTTCTTTGTGTGCCGGTTAATGATAATGCAAGCCCGAGATTCTGTTTATTCAGTTTTTCGGGATAAATAAGGAGTTCAGATTGGCTCGCAAAAATCTGCTTAAGGGTTTTAAGAAACCAAAGGGAATTATATTTGAACATCTGGAGAACAATCCAAATTACGGAAAGTTCACTGCGTATCCATTTGAGCCGGGATTTGGTACAACAGTCGGAAACACACTCCGCCGTGTACTTCTTTCTTCAATTCAGGGATATGCAATTTCTTCAGTACGTATTACTTCTTATGATGCAGATGGTGTTCCTCATGTAATTTCCAGCGAGTTCGAGACAATTCCAAATATTTCAGAAGATACTTTGGAAGTTTTGAACAGTTTGAAACAGATTCGTTTGCGCCTGCCGCGGGACGTTGAGCAGGAAACTTTCTTCTATGAATTCAAAGGACCTGGTACTGTAAAAAGTGATGACTTGGCGAAAGAAGGTCAGCTTGAAATTATGTCTAAAGATCTTGAAATCTTTACCATGATGGAAGGCGCGCATCTTGAGATTGAGTTCCAGGTTGACCTTGGAAGAGGTTATGTTCCTGCTGAAGTAAACGAACATTACATTGAAATTGTTGGTACAATTGCAATGGACTGTATCTTTACGCCTGTGCCAAAGGTTAAGTATTCAATTGAACCTTGCCGTGTAGGACAGCGAAACGACTATGATAAACTGATTCTTGAGATTTGGACTGATGGTTCAATTACTCCAGAAGATGCGCTTGCTGAAGCTGCAAAGATCGCTAAAGATTATTTTGCTATTTTTGTAAACTTTAATGAAAGTGAGTATTCTGGCAGCGATGAGCTTGATGAAGGGGACGAAAAGATTCGCCAGCTCCTTAATACTTCGGTAGAAGAGCTTGAGCTTTCTGTTCGCAGTTCAAACTGTCTTAAGAATGCAAACATTAGAACAATTGGTGAGTTGACCAAGAAAACTGAAGACGACATTACAAAAACTCGCAACTTCGGAAAAAAGAGCCTTGAAGAAATCAAAGCAAAACTTGAAGAGCATGGCTTGACTCTTGGAATGACTGATTATAGCCACCTTAAAGATGTTGACTTAGGTAAACATAAGGACGAAAACGAATGAACCACAGAAATGGATTTAATCCGCTTTCACGTACAACAGCCCATCGCCGCGCAATGACTCGCAACATGGTAACTTCGCTTTTTAGATATGAGCGCATTACTACAACAGAAGCTAAGGCTAAAGAAGTACGCAAAGCCGCAGAAAAATTAATTACACGTGCAAAAGTTGATTCTGTTCACAACAGAAGAACTGCTGCTAAATTTATTGCTGATGAGAAGATTCTGAACAAGCTTTTTACAGAAATCGGACCTCGCATGAAGGAACGCAACGGCGGTTACACACGCATCCTTAAACTTGGATTCCGCCAGGGTGATGCGGCAGACACTGTAATTTTTGAATTGGTTGACTACAAGCTGCCAGATTCTTCAGCTGAAGAAGAAAAAGCCGCTAAAAAGTCTGCAAAAAAAGCTGAAAAAGCTGACGCATAAGGAGTAAGCAATGTCTAAAGCTCATCGTGGAACTGGAATCCGTAAAGATCCTAATCATGGTCGCGGAGTTTGTCCTGTTTGTGGAAAACAGCAGATTAAAACTTTGTACGATCAGGAAATAGACGGAAAAAAAGTTAAGATTTGCAAGTTCTGTAAGGCTGCTCTTAAAAACAAAGCTCAGGTAGAAGCAAAACTTGCTAAAAAAGCTGCTGCAGAAGCCGCTCCTGCTGCTGAAACAGAAGCACCAGCTGAAGCATAATTTTATTTGTATTCAGCTTCAAAGCCGTCCTTTTTTTAAGGGCGGCTGTATTTTTTTAAATATATTTAAAATTCTTGTTTACTAAATTTCAACAATTGTATAAAATTGCTCATAAATGATAGGTGCGGGAACTTGCATTTTAATTTGCAAAGATTCCGCAGGAGGATTTATGAATAAATTTTCAAAAGCATTAGTCTTGGGCGCAATGACTTTTTCTGCCTTTGCATTTGCAGCTCCAAAAGGAAAAACTGTTAAAATCGGCGGAGTTGCACCACTTTCTGGCGCAGTAGCAGTTTACGGAGTTGAATGTAAAAACGGAATCGATCTTGCTGTTTCTGAAATCAATGCGGCTGGAGGAATTAACGGTCAGCAGGTTCAGTTTGTTTGCGAAGATGATGAAGGCGACGCTGCAAAATCAGTAAACGCATATAAAAAGCTTGTTACAAGAGACAGAGTCCGCGTTATAATCGGTTCTCTTACTTCCGGATGCACAATTGCCATTACAAAGCAGGCTCAGGCTCAGAAAGTGCTTCAGATTGCTCCTGCCGCAACAGCTCCTGCAATAACTGACGCAGGAAACTACATTTTCCGCACTTGCTTTATCGATCCGTTCCAGGGAAAAGTCGGCGGAAAATTTGCATTTTCAAATCTTAATACAAAAAATGCGGCAGTTCTTTATGACATCGGAAATGACTATTCTGTAGGTCTTATGGAAAACTTTGTTGCTGAATATACTTCTTTGGGCGGAAAAGTTGTTGCAAAGGAATCTTACAACACTGGCGACAAGGATTTTAATGCTCAGCTTACAAAAATAAAGTCAGCAAAACCTGATGTAGTTTACCTTCCTGATTATTACGGAACAGTTGCTCTTATTGCAAAGCAGCTTCGTGCTCAGGGAATCAATACTCCAATCGTAGGCGCAGACGGATGGGACGGACTTACAGGCAACGCTGGCGATGAAGTTCTTAACGGATATTATTCAAATCACTATGCGGAAGATTCCGACAGTCCGGCTGTTCAGAAATTTGTAAATTCATTCAAGGCAAAATACGGAAAATCTCCGAACTCTTTTGCAGCTCTTGGATATGACAGCGTTTATATGCTCAAGGATGCAATGGAAAAATCTGGAACAACTACAGACATTGCAAAAATCCGCGACGCATTTGAAAAAACTGACGGAAACTATGTAACAGGACATATCGTATTTGATGAAAAACGCAATCCTGTAAAATCAGCTGTAATGATTAAGCTTGTAAAGGAAAACGGAAAACTTTCTACAGCTTATGCGGCTACAGTTGATATTAGCAAATAGCGAATAAATTCAGTTTTTAAAATTTTGACACAATGGGGTGTTCTTCGTAATTGAGGAACGCCCCTTTTTATTTTTATGAATTTATAGTAAAATCAGTAGGATTTTTTTCTTGGAGGATACGTTGGATACTTTTTTTAAGCAACTTGTCAATGGGCTTTCTTTGGGCAGCATATATGCCTTGATTGCTCTTGGGTATACAATGGTATATGGAATCGTAAAGCTCATCAACTTTGCTCATGGCGATGTTATGATGATTGGAGCTTATACAGGATACTTTGTTTTGACTGCGACCGGTCCGACTCCGCTTGGGCTTGTGCTTGCATTTTTGGGCGCGATGGTTGTCTGTGCAGTTTTAAGCCTTGCTATTGAGCGTTGTGCCTATAGACCTTTGAGAACTGCTCCGCGTTTAAATTCTCTTATTACGGCGATTGCGGTTGAGCTGATTCTTCAGAATGCTATGCGCGTGCTTCCTTTTGTAGGACCGAATCCGCGTCAGTTCCCGACAATGGAAACAAAATTTTTTACATTTGGTTCAGTGCAGATAAGCAATATTCAGCTGATTGTAATTATTTCTTCAGCTGTTTTAATGGTTATTTTGAATTACATAATCAATTATACAAAAACCGGACGTGCTATGCGCGCTGTAAGCTACGACCTTGGAGCCGCAAGTCTCATGGGAGTGAACGTAAACAGAACGATTGCAATTACATTTGTGATTGGTTCAGTTCTTGCTGGAGCGGGCGGAGTTTTGTATGCGACTGCTTATCCGCAAGTTGATCCGTTCATGGGATATATTCCTGGACTCAAGGCATTTGTTGCGGCGGTTTTAGGCGGAATCGGCTCTATTCCTGGCGCGATGGTTGGCGGCGTTATTCTTGGAATTGCGGAAACTATGACCAAGGCTTATATTTCTTCACAGTATGCCGACGCAATTTCTTACTGCATTTTGATTTTAATTCTTCTTGTTAAGCCGGCAGGTTTGCTTGGCAAAAAAGAAGTTGTAAAAGTTTAGGAGCGGCGGAATGAAAGACAAGTTTATTAGAAATACAATAATTCTTTTTGTTATCGCCTTTGTCTGCATTGCAGTTCCTACGGTTCTTATGGATTTGCCGCTTGGAATGCCTTTAATTGATGCTTACACTGCTCAGATTATAACTCTTGCCGGTGTAAACGCAATCATGGCAATCAGTGTAAATGTTATCTGCGGAATTACAGGTCAGCTTTCTTTGGGGCAGGCAGGATTTCAGGCGCTCGGAGCATATTCAGTTATTATTCTTACAGAAGCCGGAATTCCATTGCCTGTTAGCATTTTGCTTGGCGGACTTATTGCGGCTTTCTTGGGATTTTTGATTGGATTTCCTACGCTAAAACTTGAAGGCGATTATCTTGCGATTGTAACGCTTGCATTTGGTGAAATTATCAGAGTTTGCCTTATAAATTTAAAGTCGATAACTGGCGGTCCGAACGGAAAACAATTCAGCACGATTTTTACAACTTCACTCGACCATAGCGCGGCAATTTCGTATCTTGCGGTTATTGGCTCGCTTGTTGTTATTGTTGTTCTTCTTCAGAATTTTTTGCGTTCAACTTACGGAAGGGCAATTCTTGCAGTCCGTGAAGATGAAGTTGCGGCAAACAGCAATGGAATCGGAGTTTTCCGCTATAAAATGACAGGCTTTGTAATCGCTTCATTTATCGCAGGAATTGGTGGCGCGCTTTATGCTCCGTTTATTGGATTCATAAAACCTGATTTGGCTTCGTTTAACAATTCAATTAACGATTTGATTTTTGTTGTTTTGGGCGGAATGGGAAGCATAACCGGCGGAATTCTTGCGGCATTTGTTCTTACAATTCTTCAGGAAGCGCTTAGGTTCTTGCGCGATTACCGTTTGCTGATTTATCCAGTTGTTTTGATTTTTGTAATGCTTTTCCGTCCGCAGGGACTTCTTGGAACAAAAGAATTGAGCTTTATAAAAGTATACGATGGAATTCCTGGATTTTTTGTCAGATTGTTTAAAAAGCAAGGAGGAAGAAAATGAGCGAAAACAAAGAGCTTCTTCTTCGTGCAAAAGATATTTCGATTGTTTTTGGCGGTTTGCGCGCTGTAAGTGATTTTGACCTTGAACTTTATCAAGGCGAGCTGATTGGACTTATTGGTCCGAACGGAGCCGGAAAAACAACAGTTTTCAATATGCTTTCCGGAATTTACAAGCCGACTTCTGGAACAATTACTTTTGTTGGACGCGACGGAAATCTTCAAGTTGTAAGCGGAAAATCGCCTGCCCAGCTGAACAGAATTGGAATTGCCCGAACTTTTCAGAACATCAGGCTTTTTGGACATTTGACTGCCGCGGAAAATATAAAAATCGCGCTTCATCAGACTAGAACTGTTACGCCGATTGATGTTTTGCTCAGAACTAAAAAATTCCGCAATGATGAAAAAATCATGCAGGAAAAAACGGAACTTTTGCTTTCTATTTTTCATCTTGATTCCAAGAAAAATGAACTTGCGCACAACTTGCCTTACGGTGAGCAGCGCAAACTTGAAATTTGCCGCGCGCTTGCTTCTAATCCAAAACTACTTTTGCTTGATGAGCCGGCGGCTGGAATGAACGGTCAGGAAACAGAAGAGCTTATGGAGCTTATTTCGTTTATCCGCAAAAAATTCAATCTTACAGTTCTTTTGATTGAGCACGATATGAAACTCGTCATGGGAATTTGCGAGCGGCTCATGGTTTTAAACTACGGACGTGTAATTGCTTCCGGGCTTCCTGCGGAAATTCAGTCAAATGAAGAAGTTATAAAAGCGTACCTTGGTTCTGGCTATGAGGACGTTGGAGGAAAAAAATGAGCATGCTTGAGGTTGAAAATCTTGTTGTTTCTTACGAAGCAATCAAGGCGCTGAAAGGAATTTCTTTCAATGTTGAAAAAGGCGAAGTTATTACGCTCATCGGCTCGAACGGAGCTGGAAAAACCACAACGCTTCATTCAATCAGCAACCTTGTAAAAAAAGCGAGCGGAACAATAAAATTCGAAGGAAAAGACATAACAAACATGAGCGCGGATAAAATTGTTCAGCTTGGACTTATTCAGGTTCCGGAAGGCCGCAGAGTTTTTGCAAATATGAGCGTAAAGGAAAATCTTGAAATGGGCGCATATTCACGCAAGGACAAGGACGCAGTCAAAACCGACATGGAATGGTGCTTCGAGCTTTTTCCGCGTTTAAAAGAAAGAATAGGACAAATTTCTGGAACACTTTCCGGCGGTGAACAGCAGATGCTTGCAATGGCCCGCGCGCTTATGTCAAAGCCGTCACTTCTTTTGCTTGATGAGCCAAGCATGGGACTTGCTCCGATTCTTGTTGATGAAATTTTCAACATAATTGAAAAAATCAGTTCGGCAGGAACAACAATTCTTTTGGTTGAGCAGAACGCATACAAGGCATTGTCAATTGCCAACCGTGCATATATACTTGAAACAGGCGTGATTTCAAAAAGCGGAAACGCCCAAGACTTGATAAAAGACAATGCAGTAAAATCTGCATATTTAGGAGGCTGATTATGCTAGTAAAAGATGTTATGACTGAAAATCCTATAACAATCGGACCAGAGGCTTCTGTTCTTGAAGCAAAAGAAATAATGAGCAGAAATAAAATAAAAAAGCTTCCCGTTGTTGACAGAAACGGCGCGCTCATTGGAATTATTACAAACACTGATTTAGCAAAAGCTTCTCCTAGCGCGGCAACAAGCCTTGATATGTTTGAGCTTGGATATTTGCTAAGCAAACTTTCTGTTGAAAAAACGATGGTAAAATCTGTAAAGACAACAACAGCAAATCAGACAGTTGAAGAAGCCGCCCGCCTTATGAACGACTACGGAATCAGCTGCCTTCCAGTTGTAAAAGAAAATTTGCTTGTTGGCGTTGTAACTGAATCAGACTTGTTTGCGACATTTATTGATATGTTCAACACAAGAACTCCAGGTGTGCGCGCAGTCGCAGTTGTTGACGAAATCCCCGGTGAACTTGCAAAACTTGCCGCGGCTATTGCAGAAAAAAACGGAAACATTGTTTCGCTTGTAACTTCTGATGCTAGCGATTCCAAGCACAGAACTGTTACTGTAAAAGTTTCAAATATTTCCGAAGCGGAATTAAAATCTTTGCTTGAATCGAATAATGCTGAAATAAAAGACATCAGGTCGGTTTAAAAATTCGCCGTTAACAAGGAAGTGTTCCGAAGATTTTTTAAAGCCTTTAGGAATACTTCCTTTTGATGTATTGACGTTGTTATTATTTTTTGGTAAAATTTAAAAATATTTAAGGGGGTGTAGCTCACCTGGCTAGAGCGCTTGCATGGCATGCAAGAGGTAACCGGTTCAAGTCCGGTCATCTCCAAATTTGAGTGGAAGTCTGTTTGATAAGTTCAGACCGGCTTTTTTTGTTTTAAAAGGAGTGGAAAATTTATGTTGAAAGTTATAAAGCCAGAGGCGATTTTAGATAATCCGTTCAAGCTGATTGGAAAAGACCAGATGCTGATTACAGCTTGCACAAAAAAATTTTCAGATGACGGAAATATTGTTACAGGTCGCCCGAACACAATGACAGCGAACTGGGGCGGGCTTGGAGTTCTTTGGAACAAAAATGTGGCGACGGTTTATATTCGTCCTTCAAGATATACAAAGGAAATTATAGATGAAACGGATACTTTTTCGTTGAGCTTTCTTCCTGAAAAATACAAAACCGCTCTTGATTACTGCGGCTGCCATTCAGGACGCAATGAAGATAAATTCCGCGCTACAAAACTTGATGTTGAATATATGAATGGAACTCCTTGGATAAAGCAGGCTCGGCTTGTTTTGTTCTGCCAAAAGCTTTATTCGCAGGAACTAGACCCATTTAAATTTGAAGAAGAGAAATTTTGTAATCAGTTTTATAGAAAAAATGATTTTCATACAATCTATATAGGAGAGATTACAAAAGTCTTGGCGGAATCAAGGGACTTAAAATGAATCCGCAGAAACAAAAATGGATTTTGACGAAAAAAAGTTATGGGAAATTTTAGGTCGGATTGGTGCTGCAATTACGGCATTTTGTCTGATTGTAAGCTTGTTTCAGTTTTTTACTGATGATTCACAAAATCTTGACGACACAAGAAAATTTATTAGAATTGCCATAAATATTATTGCATTTCTTCTTTTTTTACGTCTTTGTTTTGATCCTTTGGATTTTCGCTGCTATTCGGTTCTTTTTTATTGCTACGGAATAGGAAATTTTTTTGACAACGGAAATATTCTTGGCATTTTGTGCCTTGGACTTTCATTTTTGTTTTTGAACTTTTCTAATTTTTTTAAAAGCTACAGAAGCATTAAGACTTGTGTTTTTATGATTCTTCCTGTCGTTTCTTTGACAACGCAGTTTTTCAGATCAGGCTCGCTTGTTTTTTTGCTTTCACTTGCGCATATTGCAGGGGCTGTTTACATGGGCTTTGTTGCTTTTGCAGTTCTTTATCCGATTTTTAAAAAGGCGGAATCAGTCAAGCGGATAAAAATTCTTGACAGCGCAGAATGTTCTCCCCGCGACATTGAATTTTTGTCTTCAGTTTTGGAAGGGAAAAAGTACAGCAAAATCGCCTTGCTCCATGATGTTTCCGAAAGCACAGTAAAAGCCCGCATGGTTGAGCTTTACAAAATGCTCGATGTTAAAACCCGCACAGAATTTCTTACAACATACAACGGGTTTTCGTTCAAGCTGAATTCAAGCGGAAATTTTAACAGCGGCACTTTTCAAGCTCATCAGAATGCAAATTAACCTAGCATTTTCTTTGAACAGAAGCTTCCATAATTTTTGCTTTTGTTTCCTCACCAAATAAAATTCTTACAATTTCCATTGAAAACTGCTCGGCAGCTCCGGGACCTCTTCCAGTTACTAAATTTTCATCTGTAACAAATGGCTGAATTTTGTGGTTCTTCTGAATTTCTTCGGAAAGGCTTTTTTCCTTTTCTGGATAGCAAGTCCAGTTTTTTCCGTTGAGAATTTCAGTTTTGCCAAGGACAACTGCTGGAGAAGCGCAAATTGCCGCAATTATTTTCTTTGCCTTGAACATCTGGTTTATAAATTCCATTGCTTTTGCGCATTCGCTTATATTTTTTGCGCCGGGCATTCCGCCTGGAATAACCACCGCGTCAGGCAGCTCTTTTTCAGTTGAAAAATATGTGTCTAACGTCATGTCGGCAGTTACAAGAATTTTATGCGCGCCTTCAACGTTTCTGGAAGAAGTTCCTGTTGCCGCGATTATAACTTCAGTTCCTGCCCTGCGAAGATAATCTGCCGGCGAAAGTGCTTCTATTTCTTCAAATCCGTTTGCCAAAAGAACTACTGCTTTTTTCATTTTTCCTCCATGAACTGAACTGCATTTGTGCAATTGTTCTAAATTGTGTTTATAATTGAAATTATACAATTTATGAAGTATTATGTATATTATGAAATCGGTACTTCTTATAGACTGCTCTTCTTTATTCGGCGGTTTTTTGCATGACAAATTTTCAACTGAGCAAATTTCGCTTGAGTCAGTTTCTAGTAGAGAAGCCTATACAAAAATGATAACTTTGCTGCCCAATTTGATAATCATTGAGGCGGAAGACGGACTTTCAGAAGATGTGATGCATCTTTTGGAAAAAAAGAGCGTTGATCCAAATGCGCGCAAAATTCCTATAATAATCACAGGACCTGTAATTGAACGCTCAAAAATTGCGAATCTTGTTGAATATAATGTAGTAAAATATTTTTCAAGGCCAGTTAAATTTGATGTTTTTTTTGAAGCTGTCGGAAAAATTCTTCAGATTGAATTTTCAATGGACAAAACGCCTTGCATTCTCGATGTCCATTTGAACGGAAGCCTGATTTTTATTGAAGTTGCGTTTGGACTTAACCGCGAAAAACTCATGCTTTTAAAATACAGGCTTGCGGAGCTTATTGACCATTACAAAATAAATGTTCCCAAGGTTATCCTGATGCTCACAAATATTCAGCTTAGCTTTGTTGACGGACTGAACCTTGAGCTTTTGATTGACAATATTTCCGCGGAAGGAAGAATTCCGAACAAATATATAAAAATCCTGACAAACGATGTTTTTACAAAAGAACTTGTAAAAGGGCATCCTGAATATTTTGGAATTCAAGTTTCCAGCGACATTGAATCTATTGTTGGATTTATGGTTGACCAAGATTCAAATTACAACATCAAGGAATTTGTTTGTGATAAAGTTTTGACTTCCGACAAGCCTGCCGAGGATTCCGTTTTGGGATTTATTGATTCTAAAAGCAATCTCGAAGGAAATTTTGGAAGCATGATGCGAATTGCGGTTATTGACGATGACATTGTTGTGCGCAAGCTTCTGCAAAATACATTTTCTTCTGTAAGCGGCGAAACCGACCTTTTTGAAACTGCCGGAACTTTTTTTGATTCACTTTCAGCTGGAAAAGAATACGATGCTGTTATCATGGATTTGTATTTGCCGGACATGGACGGAATCAGTGTTCTCAAAAATTTTCAGCGGAAAGGCTTGCAAATTCCTGTTATTGTGTATTCAAAGGCGGCGGCGAAAGAAGTTGTAATGCAGGCACTTTCCTTGGGCGCAAGAAGCTACCTTGTTAAGCCGCAAAAACCGTCTGTAGTTTTGGGCAAAGTTCTGGAAATTCTGCATTCCAATTCCTAAAAGCCGGAATATTTTATGATAAAGTCGAATTTTCACACGCACTCAACTTTTTGCGACGGAAAAAACACTCCCGAAGAAATGGTTGAAGCCGCAATCGAAAAAAAAATAGACATTTTGGGATTTTCAAGCCATTCGATGTATCCGTTTTCAAGCGACTGGCACATTCCGTCCAATTCTCACGAAGAATATATAAAAGAAATTTTGCGCCTTAAGGAAAAGTATTCCGGCAAAATAAAAATTTACGCAGGCTTTGAGGCGGACTATATCGCTGGAGTTTGCAGCCCAGATTTTAAGAACTATGAAAAATTTAATCCCGACTTTCTGATTGGCTCTGTGCATTTTGTTCCCGGAAAAAAAGGATTTTTTGAAGCTGACGGAAACCAAGATTCAGTTTGTGAAAAAATAAAAGAATGTTTTGGCGGAAACGTTAAAAAAGCTGTTCAGGAATATTTTTCTTTAGAACGCGAAATGCTTGGAAAGTCTTCATTTACATTTCTTGGCCATGCGGATTTGATTAGAAAGCAAAATTTGGGCGGAAGAAATCTTTTTGACGAAAATTCGCAGTGGTATAAAAATGAGCTTAAGGAAGTTGCAAAAGCGGCGGCAAAGGCTGGAGTTTGCGTTGAAGTGAATACCGGCGGAATTTTAAGAAGCGGAATGGAACTTCCGTATCCATCGCCATATTTTTTGTCGCTTTTAAAAGAACGGAACATTTCTGTTACAATAACTTCTGACGCGCATTCTGCTTCTGGAATTGACTGGTGGTTTGATGAGGCTGTTGAGTACATAAAAAAATCCGGCTACACAGAACTTTCGTACTATGAAGACGGATCTTTAAAAAGTCAAAAAATTTGCTAGCGGTTTTTGCGCTCTTCTTTTGCCTGGCATTCTACGCAAAGAACTGCATAAGGAAGAGCTTCAAGACGGGCTTCTGGAATTTGTTTTCCGCATGACAAGCACTGTCCGTAAGTTTCCTGCCGGATTCTGTCCAATGCTCTGTCAATCATTGTGAGCCTGCGCTGGTCAGCTTCTCCGAGCGAATTAAGAAGAGTTCTGTCAATCGTGTCGGATGCAATATCTACGTCATCGCCGGATTCCAATGTGTCAACAAGCTTTGTGAGCTGCTCGTTGCGTCCTGCAAGCGAATCAAGGATTTCATTTCTTTCTGCGATTAACTTTTTTTTCTGTTTATCTACAAATTCTTTTTTCATTTGAGCCTTCCCCTGTAAAACTGCCTTTGATTTCAATGTTTGATGTTGACAGTCTTAAATGTTTTGTTCATAATAGTATACGAATATTTTGTCAAAAAGGCAAACATTTTTTTGGAGGAATTGTGGCTAGTAAAGACGAGGCTATAGAAGTTGAAGGAATTGTAAAAGAAGCATTGCCTAACACAATGTTCCGTGTTGAATTAAAAAATGGCCATATTATTTTGGGACATCTTAGCGGAAAAATGCGCAAGCACTATATCCGTATTGTTCCTGGCGACAGTGTAAAAGTGGAACTTTCGCCTTATGATTTGAACCGCGGCCGTATTATTTTCCGCGAAAGATAAAAATAAGTTTGTTTAAAATGCAAAAGGCTGTCCAAAAAATGGGCAGCTTTTTTTATGCAGCAATAGATTCCCGCAACAAGTGCGGGAATGACAGAATTTCAGTTTAAAGCGATATTTTTTTCATTTACGGCGTACAGTAAATTCTGCGCGCGGCGTATTCTTTTTTATATCAGCTTTTTTCTTGTATTTTTTATAAAGAACTTCCTGAACACGAACTGCCTGCTCATTTTTTTCTGGAGAAAGTTGTTTCCAAAGTCCTGTCTTTTGCAAAATGTGGCTGTGCGTGTTGTCTTGGAAATACAAAAACAAAATTTCTTTAACTGTTTTAAAAACTTTTTTGTCAGAAATTGGGAACATGAGTTCAATTCGCTTGTCAAGGTTTCTTTCCATCCAGTCCGCGCTGCTTAAATAAATTTCTTCAGAGCCGCCGTTCTGGAAATAAAAAATTCTTGAATGTTCAAGGTATCTGTCCACGATGCTTACAACTTTTATGTTTTCGCTCATGCCTTTTACTCCGGGAACTAATGTGCAGATTCCGCGGATGTTGAGTTCTATTTTTACGCCTGCATTGCTTGCCTTGTAAAGCGCTTCGATTATCTGCGGATGGCAAAGGCTGTTCATTTTTGCAACAATGTGTCCCGGAGTTTCTTTTGTGCTTTGCTGAATTTCCCGCTCGATAAGTTCAAGAAGCCGGCTTTTTAAAGTTACTGGCGCCATGTAAAGATGATGCATTGTCTGAAGCGCGCTGTATCCTGAAATTACATTGAAGAACAAAGTTGCGTCGTTTACAAGCTCGTGGTTTGTTGTAAAAACTGACAAATCTTGATAAAGTTTTGCGGTTTTTGGATTGTAGTTTCCAGTTCCTATGTGCGCATAACGCCGGATTCCATCGCTTTCGCGTCTTACAACAAGGCAGATTTTTGCGTGGACTTTTAAATTTACAATTCCGTAGACAACAATTGCGCCTGCTTTTTCAAGTTCTTCTGCCCAGGAAATATTTCGTTTTTCATCAAAGCGAGCTTTCAATTCAACGAAAACCGTAACTTGCTTTCCGTTTTGCGCGGCTTCTTTTAACGCTTTTACAATCGGGCTGTTGCTTCCTGTTCTGTACAAGGTCATTTTTATTGCAAGAACCTGCTCGTCGTGCGCCGCCTGATGTATGAAATTCACAACTGGCTCATAGCTTTCGTAAGGAACATTTAAAAGAATGTCCTGTTGCCTGAAAACGTTCCAGTAAGTTCCTTCTTCCGGAAGTGAATTCGGAAAGAAATGCTCCCATTCAGGATAAATGTATTTTTCCGCGCCTTCAATGTTAAAAAGCTCGTCCAAAGATGAAGGGTCAAGAATTCCGCAGGCTTCGTAAACATCTTCATTTGAAAGCTTAAGTTGTTGTTTTAAAAATTTCAAAAGTTTTTCGCTTGCAAAATCGTAAGTCATTCTTACAGCGAACGAGGACTGGCGTTTTTCAAGAACTTCTTCCATCGCCTGAATAAAATGTTCCCCGGAATCTTCGTTTACTGCAAAATCCGCGTCCCGTGCTATTTTAAAAAGCATTGTTTCCTGAACTTTGTAGCCCGGAAAAAGTTTTGTTCCGTAAAGCCGGATTATGTCGTCAATCAGCGCAAACTGTTTTGTTCCTCCAGAAGACGGAAGCCACACAATTCTGTTTATTGCCGACGGAATTTGAACCAGCGCAACAATATCTGATTCCTGCGAAGTTGAAAGCGCATTTTTGATTTTTCTAACGCCTTCCATTGGCTCAAGAAGAAATGCCGCGGTCAGGCAAAGCGCGCCAACATGAGGAAAAACATCTGTGTCAGTTCTTAATGGCGTTAAAAGCGGAAAAATTTCATGCTTGAAAAGATTTTCTGCAAATGCTTCCTGCGCCTGCGTGTAGTTTTTTGAAGGAACGTAAACAAAGCCTTCATTTGCAAGAGACGGCAAGACATCGTTCATAAGCGTTGAATATTGCAGTTTTATAAGCGCGCGTGTTTTTTCTGAAATTTTTTTAAGCACAGCGGAATCAGTCAGTCCGCTTGAATCAGCAAAGTTTTTTCCTTGGGAATTTTGAAGGCGGCGTTTTATGCTTGCGACTCTTACTTGAAAAAATTCATCAAAGTTGCTTTCTGTAATTGCAAGGAATCGAAGCCGTTCCAAAAGCGGAACTTCTTTTCTTAATGATTCATTTAGAACTCTTGCATTGAATTCAATCCAGCTTAATTCTCTGTTAAAAAATTTTGTCTTTGCCATAAGCTATACCAATACTATTTTGTAGCCAAAAATATTTTCAAACAAGTCGCCTTTTTCTGAAACGGCAAGTTTTTCCAAGGAAAGGTTGTTGTGTCCTTTTGTTCTGAACGTAATGCTGTCTTTTGCAAAAGAAATGTTGAAGTTGTACAAATGCTGTTTATGCGTTCTGTCCAATGCGTCTGCTACACGTAGAATTGCGCTTAGCTTTAAAACGGTCATTCTTCTGCTTCTAGACAAAAGCCTGAACTCTTCATCTTCCTGCGGCATTTTGCTTCCGCGGTGAAAACTTATTATCTGCGCAACAATTGATTTGTCATCTCGGTTCAGTCCGAAAATTTCGCTGTTGTTTACAATATATTTTCCGTGGATATTGTGATCTTCCGCCCTGATAAACATTCCAACGTCGTGAAGAATCGCGCTTATTTCAAGAAGAACGCGGACGTGTGAATCAAAGCCAAGTTCTTTTTGGAGCGCATCGTAAATTTGAAGGCTGGTTTTGCGTACGTATTCAGCATGGTTTTCGTCGCCCTGATATTTTTTTAAAATCGCTCTTGCCCCCGCCAAAATTTGCTGAGTAAAGTCATTTTGAATTTCAGGATTTGAAAGCTGATTCCGGCTTAAAAGAATTCCTTCGCGGATTGAAGTATCTGGAACAATAAATTTTGTTACATTTGTAAGCTGAATGAAAAGTTTGTAGGCAACCAAGGAAATTTGAAATGTCTGAGCTTCATTGTAGCTCATTTTGAATTTTGCGATGCATTCTTCGGGCGTGTAATGCTGAACTTCATCCACGAAATTTTCAAATGCGCCGCGCTCAACTTCCCACAAAAACGGCGAAATCGGCTTTCCGACAAAAAGCGAAACAATTTTCATGTCGTTGCCAAGAACAATAAACTGCTGGATTTTGTCCAAATTTATTTCTGCGTTCAGCGTATTTTTTGTGTTGCGTATAAATTCTGAAATGAATCTTCTAGCATCGTCGAGGTTTCCCATCATGGAATGAATCATCTGCTCAATGATTACAGTTCCAAGCCTCATGCTGTGCGCTCCGATGATTCTGCCTTTTTCCATGAGCATCATTTCTGTTGCGCCGCCTGAAATGTCAAGGAAAATCGAATCGTTTTGCCGGATTGCAACGCTTCCTTCTTTTATACATTCGCTTACGGCAAGATACATGAGTCTGTTTTCTTCAATTCCGTCGATTACGTGGACAATAAAACCTGTTTTTACTTTTATGCGGTCAACGAATGGATCTCTGTTTTCTGCCTCGCGGACTGCGCTTGTGGCAATTACAATTGTTTCTTCCCGGCTGATTCCCCAGGCTGCCAACTGCTCTGCGTAGCGTTCAAGAATATGAAGGCAGATTAAAAGAGTTTCGCGGCTTATTGAGCGTGTGGTAAAAACATCGCGTCCCAAATTTACAGGCTGATCGCTTCGGTCGAGAATATTAAATTTTTTCTGCGATTGGACTTCAACTGGTTCAGCAACAAGAAGCCTTATTCCTGTTGAGCCAATCTCAATTACAGCTTGAGGTGTGTTCATTTAAAAATTACCTTATTCCATTAATTTTTAGAAACGCTTTGATTTGTGTTAATTTGCTGTTAAATTCAGCGTTTTCCAAAAACTATTTTGCATTTTTTAGCTCTAAAAACATTCAGGGCGGAATTTGTTACAGCTTGTCGATAAGCATTGAGCATTTTCCGCTTGGAATAGGAAGCGTTTTTTTCTTTTGATCCAAAATATTGATTGTAAAATAGTAGAGTTTTTCGCTTTCCATCTGAATTTCCCAGCCACGTTTGCTTTTGTTGCTGAGAATTGTAATAAGATTCCGCTTTAATGAAAGCTTTTCAATTCCCATGATTTCAAGGTTCGGAATAATCCAGTCTACAGTTTTTCTTGGAAGGCTTATGTTCAGGCCGATTACGTTTTCAATCATGAGCGCAACTGTTGAAAGTCCGGTAAAATGCAAAAAACGTTTGCGTGGAAAATCTTTTTCGCTTCGGCAAGTTGCAGGACCTTCTTGGCACGGAAGATAAGCTTCGTACAAGTCGCCTTTCCGCTTTGAATCCGCAGGGCTTAATGCTTCGAGAATATAATACAAGTGCCGGATTGAACATTCGCGTGCAAATGCGTAACGCTGGTATTTTTCAAGTCCCTTTATAACCATGAAGTTGAACGGCGCCAAAACAGAGCCTTTGAATCCTTCGCCGTTTTCCTTGAAGTCCGGGCTGTCCGCGCTTAAAGTAGGAAACGGATGGTCTGTGCCGAACGTTTTTGGATTGCTTAAATGCGCAATGAGGGTGTCTGCTCTGTCTGCATTCGGAAGCTCCGCAAGCAACGGCCAGAATCCGGCTATAGTTTTTTGCGAAAGACGCTGCTCGTTTTTGTCCAAATCGTAGTAAAAACCGCTTTCCACATCCCACATGAGGCTGTTTATTCTGGTTTTTAAGCTGAAATACATTTTTTTATACTGAAAGCTCAAATCCTTGTCATTCAGAATGTCGCCAAGAGCTGACATGTGCGCCATATTGATTGCCATGCAGCAGTTGAAATCAACCGGATAAAATGCGCCTTTCCGCGGAGAATTGAACATTGTTGAGCATTCATGCGGAACTGAATAAAGTCCGTTTTGCTGCTTGAAAGTTCTGTCAATCCATTCCATGTATTTTTGCAGCACCGGCATTACTTCTTTTATGCGGCGTTTGTTTGCGCTTTTGTGATACAAATTGAATTCAGCCCAGGCAAAAAGCGGAAGTCCAATTCCCTCTGGATTTTTTTTGTCGATAATAGGGCTGTTTGTTGCTGCGTCATATTTCCATCTGATTGCTCCGTTTTCTTCTTGACGCGCGTAAAAATAATCTATGTTTTTGCTTGCCGGATAATTTCTATTTGAGTAAACAAGGAAAAATGATGAAAAAATTGTTTCAAGCTGATCTAATATATATTTTCCATTTACAGGATAAACAAAAAGTCCTTCGCTGTCTTGCTCGCCTGTTTCTGTGTTAATCCAATATTCAGAAAGCCAGTTCCAAGTTTTATCATAAATATCTACAAAATCCTGATCGTAAAAGTGGATTTTTGGGAAATCACGTTTGTTCACAATTGCTCCTGCTGCTTTTTTTCAAAAGTTGATGTAACGGCATTTTGAGTAATTATAGCACATATTTCTTTAAAATGACAAAAAATAGTGAAAAAATTTGTTTTTTTTCGCTTTGATTTCAAGCCGGGAAAAATAAGATTGCCGTGTCGAACATAGCAACGGCTTGACATTTTTTTGTTGTTCCTGCGCTTGTTGCGAGAATCTTTTTAATTTTTACTGTTCTTCAAAAGCTGAATTTGTCGTGGCGTTTTCAGAATTTGAAATTTCCGCTGGAGTTTCTTCTGCGGAAACTGAATTTTGCGCTTGTGGCTCTGCTTTTTTAGGCTCTGGTGCTGGCGGTTTTGGCAGTTGCGGAACTTTTGACAAATCTGCGGTTGTCTCAAAAGTTCTCGGTCCATCATAGAAAAGCCTTATAAGCTCCATTTTTGACTTATGGCGCGATTTTATAAACAGCGAGCGTGAAGAATTCTGGTAAACATAGCCGGATGAATTGTAAGTTTCAAAGCGCGGATCAGTTCTGAACATTTGGCTCTGGATTTCAATTTTTCCGTGGAAATTAGGAATTCCGTTCAGCATAATGTAATGCGTCAAAGACAACGGGAAATCTATAAAAATATTTGCTGTGTTTGCCGGTTCCTGCGTGTAAAAAATCGATTTTGCGCAAGTCCAAGCCCAAACGCAAGTGCTTCCGTACCAGCCAAGAATTTCTGTGTGCGGATAAAAATAATTATTTCTTACTATAATAGGATAAATGTTTGCGATTGTCCTTATGCTTGTGTCCGTTCCAGAAAGGCTTGAATAAATCATCAGGTTTCCGGCTTGAGCCAGAATTTTATTTCCTTGCAAATTTCCAAGTTTTTGCAAAGCGTCTCCAGTAAAAACCGTTTCGTAAATGTCCATTGAATTTTCCGCGTCTTTTTGAACTTTTAGAATTCCGTTTTCAATTTTGCAGTTTTCCTGAATGGAATTTACGCAAGTTTCTATTACGGCTTCAAGCGGCTGAACAAGCGCGGAATCTTTGCTTTTTAAATTCGTGTAGACGCTTATAATTCCGGCTGCCTGAAACGGCGAAAATCCGGTTGCCTTTGAAACAGTTTCTATGAGATTTTTTATTGCTGAAGATTTTTTTTCACGCAAAATGTAATCGGAAATTCCTTCAACTGTGAAAACTTCCGCCGAATTTGACTGCACAAGCGACGCATATTTTTCAGTTTGAACTGAAAGGCTTCGGCTCATTGAAACAAGATTGTCAAAATATGGAGACGAAATGTAAGTGCGCTTGTTTCCTTTTTTGAACGAATCTGGAATTGAATCGATTGCCTGATTGTATTTTCCTTGTGAAGCGAGTTCCGCAACGTAAGCCGTGATGTCTGTTTCCGAAAGCGAGTCGATTTTTGCCTGCGCCAATACGGACTGAATTTTTTCAACAAGGCTGTAGCGGATTTTTGTTGTAAGTTCTTTGATTTCGTTGTCGCTAGTTCCTTTAAGGCCGGCAACAAGATCAAATGTGAATTTTTTTGTGGGATTGTAATGCGAATATTGCGCCGCGGAATCTGTTTTTGTAAACGCGATTTTTTCCGCGCTGAATCCGTGCGATGTAAAACTGAAAATTCCGTCTTTTGAAGTTACAAGAATATTTGCCGGCGAAACATTTTCCGTGCTGTAAGTTTGCGCAATTTTATATGGAAGAAAAATTTCCGTGCAGTTTTTAGGCGGAATTGCAAGAATTGAAAGCGCAGTTGAATTTTCTTCATCCTGAATTTGCCGGAACATTATGTGCGCGCCGCCTGTAAACGAAAATTCCACGGAATCAGCTAACTCTTCATAGGATTCAAGAAAAAGCGGCTTTAAATTTCCGCTGGAATCTTTTGCAGTTACTGGATTTTTGTCATCCGCTGAAAACGTAATGCCTTTAAAAGATACTTTTATCTGATTTTTTAAACTTGTCCCGTTGTTTTCCGTTTGAATCTGGGAAATTGAAAAATTCAAGTCTCCCAAAGATTTTGAAAATACAGAGTTGGACTTAAATTGAATAACAAAAATGCCGACAATAATAGTTGAATAAAGGAGTGTAAGTCCAAAAAACTTTCTTACAGGATGTTTACGCATAACTTTGCTATTTTATATTTAAAAATTGTAAAAGGCAATAAGCATTCTGGAATATGAGGAATTATGAAAAGTTCGGTAAAAACTACGTTGACGGAGCTTTTGGCTGCGGTTGTTCTTGTTGTGGCGGTTGCTGTTATTTTGAGCATGGGGCTTTCTTCTTGCGCTTCAACTGAAAAAACTGTAGAGCCGGCTCAAACTGCTGAAACTGAAAAGAAATCAGAGACAAAGAAAAAAGCTGAATATTCCAAAACTGATTTTATGGAAGATTTGAAGTCTGTTTTGAACAAAGACGGACCAGAAGCGGCTCTTTCCCTTTATGAAACTAAGCTTCCGGCAAAATATGCGGACGATTTTGATTTGCTTTTTTTAAAGGCTGCGATAAATGTGAGCGCGGAAAATCTTGATGAAGCGCAGGCTCTTTGCAATGAGCTTTCACAGCGCGATCCGCAGAATGATGACGTTGCTTCCCTTGCGGTTACAATTGCAAAAATGAAAGGCGACACTGCCGAGCGCACAAAACAAATCAATTCGCTTTTGGCAAAAGACAAGCTGAATTCCGCGGCGAATGTGGAGCTTGGCGAAGATATGTTTTTAAAGAAAAACTACAAGCAGGCAAAAATTTATTATAAAAGAGCTTTACTTCGCGAGCCAGAAAATATTGATGCTTTGCGCGGAGCCGGACAATGCGACTACTATCTTGAAAATGATGACGAGGCTGAAAAGACTTTCAAAAAAATTCTTGAGATTGACCCGAAAAACACTCAGTCTTTTTTGTATTTAGGAAAACTTGCCTACGCCGCAAATGAATACAAAATCGCTTCTGACTATGCAAAACAGGCGCTCGATACAGACTCTGAAAACTATGAATGCAACCTGGATTACGGAATGTACGAGCGTTATCTTGGGCATTACAAGAATGCGGAAGCTGCCTGGACAAAGGCAATCGAAATTGAGCCGGATTATTTTTTAGCTTACGCATACCGGGCAGGGCTTTATGACGAGCAGGACATTTTTGCAAAGGCGATGGAAGATTACAAAAAAGTCATTGAGCTGAATCCAAATTATTATTTTGCTTACGAAAGCCTTGGAATTCTTGCCCTTCATGAAGAAAACTGGACAACTGCGCGTGAAGCTTTTATGAAATGCTATGATTCCAACAAGAATAATATTTCTTATCCGCTGATGATTACTTACTGTTATTACAAGGAAGGCAACGGAACTGAAGCAAAAAATTTCAGCAATCAGGTTCTTAGAAAAATGGACAGAAACACAATCGAATATTCTATGCTCCGGGTTTTCCATGACAGGGCGGGCGAGCGTCCTTTGCCGCAGAGAATTTCCGCAATGACAAACAGAAATTTGCAGGGAAAAATGTACTATTATCTTGCGCTTTTTTATGATATGTTTGGTGGAACAGAACTTGCCAATGAATATTACGCAAAGGTTGTCAGCATGAACAGCCCGATGTTTTTTGAATTTCGTTTGGCAGAATGGAGAACAAAAGGAAAAGTTCCTTTAAAATAATTTTTTATGGAAGAAAACAAGTCAACACAAAAAATCCTTGAACTTAATGGAAGAAAATTTATTCTCATTGGAACAGCGCACGTTTCAAAAGCCAGCATTTCGGAAGTTGAAAATGCAATTGAAGAACAGAAGCCGGATTCTGTTGCAATCGAGCTTGATGAAAACCGCTTGAAAAATATGGAGGATAAAGAGTCCTGGAAAAAAATGGACATAATTGAAATCCTCAAGAAAAAGCAGGGATTCCTTTTGCTTGCGAACATTGTCCTTTCAGCGTATCAAAAACGAATGGGAGAAGATGCCGGAATAAAGCCCGGAGACGAAATGGCGGCGGCAATTAAAAAAGCCAAGGAGCTTGGAATTCCGCAGATAATGGTTGACCGCCCTGTAACAGTTACGTTGCGCCGTGCCTGGGCAAAAAATTCTTTCATGGGAAAATGCAAGCTGCTTTCGTTGCTTATTGCCACTGCTTTTTCCAAGGAAGAAGTTTCGGAAACTGAAATTGAAAATTTAAAGCAGTCCAGCGAAATGGATACAATGATGCAGGAGCTTTCGGCTTATCTTCCGGCTGTAAAAGAAGTTCTGATTGACGAGCGCGATTTTTACCTTGCTTCAAAAATTTGGTCTTGTCCGCAAAAAAATATTCTTGCAGTTTTGGGAGCAGGTCATTTGCCGGGAGTTTCTTCTCATCTTGAAAAAATTGCATCTGGAAAAGAAATTCCTGATGTGAGCGCAATTGAAAAAGTTCCAGAAAAATCAGCTGGAGCAAAAGTTGCTTCTTGGATAATTCCGATTTTGATTCTGGGACTTATAGTTGCTGGCTTTGTTGTTGGCGGAATTGAAAAAGGCGCGGACTTGATTGGAAGCTGGGTTTTGTGGAATGGAATTCTTGCGGCTATTGGTGCGGCTGTTGCGGGCGGACACATTCTTGCAATTTTAGTTTCTGCTGTTGGCGCGCCGTTCACTTCGCTTTGTCCGTTTATTGGAATTGGATTTGTTTCTGGAATTGTTCAGGCTCTTGTAAAAAAGCCGGCAGTTGAAGATATGGAAAATTTGCAGGCTGATGCTTCGAGCGTGAAAGGTTTTTATAAAAATAGAATTCTTCGCGTTCTGCTTGTTTTCTTTTTGTCTTCAATTGGAAGCAGCATTGGAACTTTTATTGGCGGCGCAAGTTTTATTTCAATTTTTACACGGTGATTTGCAATGGAAAAAATTGAGCCTGCGCTTTATCTTATTCCTGTAACTTTGGGCGAAACTGAATATCAAAAAGTTCTGCCTGAATATAACAAAAAAATTATCCGCGGAATAAAAAATTTCATTGTTGAAAACCGACGTTCCGCAATCCGATTTTTAAAGCTTGCTGATTCATCGATTGACATTGATTCGCTGGAATTTCTTGAGCTTAACGAACATTCAGACCTTGCAAAAATTTCAAATTATCTTGATCCGCTTTTGAAGAAAAAACTTCCGATGGGAATTATTTCAGAAGCTGGTTGTCCTGCTGTTGCCGACCCCGGAGCTGCTATTGTTGAAATGGCGCAGAAAAAAAATTTAAAAGTTGTTCCGCTTTCCGGACCGTCTTCGATGATTATGGCTGTGATGGCAAGCGGACTGAACGGCCAGAGTTTTGCATTTAACGGCTATCTTCCTGTTAAGCCGAATGAACGCGCCGCAAAAATAAGGCAACTTGAAAATCGCGCTTGGAACGAAAAACAGACTCAGCTTTTTATAGAAGCTCCGTACAGAAATTTAAAAATGCTGGAATCGATTTTGAATTCGTGCCGGAATGAAACCCGAGTTTGTGTTGTCGCAGGTCTTACAACTGAACAGGAATTTATCAGGACGCTTTCTGTGGCTGAATGGAAAAAATCAAATGAGCCGCCTATAAATAAAGTTCCAGCAATTTTTTTAATTTACCGGGGATGAAAAATTGAGCATAATTTTAATGGGCATTAAGCACTGCGGAAAATCAACGCAAGGACGCATAATAAGCAAAAAACTTTCAGTGCCGTTTTTTGACACGGACGATGTGATTTTTGAAATGACAGGAAAAACTCCGCGGCAGATTTATACAGAATTTGGAAATGAAGGTTTTCAGGAAGCTGAAGAAAAGGCCTGCTCATTTTTGCAGGAAAAAATAAATTCTTCCGCTGAAAAAAATGCAGTTATAGCGACTGGCGGCGGAATCTGCACAAATAAAAAAGCTCTTGATGTTTTAAAAAAAATCGGAACTTTTGTTTTTTTAAAGACTCCAGAAAGAATTGCAAGCTTCCGTGTTTTGCGGGAAATTTCTGTTGCTCAAGACGGAACGCTTTTGAATGTTCCTGCTTTTATTGCAAAAAAAAATCCACGTTCAATAGCCGATGCAAAAAAAATTTTCCATGACTTTTTTATTGAACGTGAACTTATTTATGAACAGCTGGCCGATGTTGTTATTGATATGTCCGGCTCTTCAAAAGAAGCGAACGCTAGAAAAATAATCGAAACTGTTTCTTCTAAAGTTTAGTTTTCGCAGCCGCAATTTCCACCGCAGTTGCCGCAGCCTCCGTCAGAACATTCGCCTCCACAGCCGCCACCGCAATTTCCGCCGCAGCCACAAGATGGTGGATTCAGTTCTTCTTCTGTAGCATTGCGCACGTCTGCAATTTCAACTTCAAAATGAAGCCGTGTTCCTGCAAGCTCGTGGTTTGCGTCAACTGTTATTTTGTTGTCGCTGATTTTTGTAACGCGCACAATTTGCGGGCCAGAAGCAGTCATCGCCTGAAAAGCCATTCCGACTTCAATAGGAACTCCATCTTCAAAATTTGAGCGGTCAACATCTGTAACAAGTTCTTTTCTATATTCTCCGTAGCCGTCTTTCGGTTCAAGAATTACGCTGAATTTGTCTCCGGGATTTTTTCCTGCTAACTGCTCTTCCAGCTTAGGCAAAAGGTAGCCGCGTCCATGAACATAATCCAAAGTTTTTTCAGTGGAAGAATCGAGAACTGCTCCTTCATCATTTTTCAATACATAATGGATAGAAACATATTTGTCGTTTTCAACTGTCATTGCTTAATCCTGTACAACTTCGGAAATTTCGGGGCAGGTTTCTTTTAAGTAGCGTTCGATTCCCATTTTAAGAGTCATTGTTGCCATAGGACATGAGCCGCAAGCCCCGGTGAGTTTTAGATGAACTTTATTTTCATCATCGATATTTATAAATTCCATGTCGCCGCCATCTGCGTTAAGCTGCGGTCGGAATGCTTCCAAAGTTTCTTTTACTTTTGCAATGAGAGCTTCGTCTGCCATTTCTACCTCTAAAATTTTATTTTTCTAAAGATACAAAATTTGGCAGATTTATGCAATGATTCACTTTTTTGATTTTATGCCATGTTTTCAAGTTTACGGTTTATTTCAAGGATTCTTGTGTGAAGATAATGGTCAACGGCGAATTTTTCCATAATGCCAAGAGGCTTTCCATCGTTGTCTACAATCGGAAGTGATTCCGTGTCTGCATCGCTGAATTTTTTATAAACATCAGGAAGCGAATCTTCAGGGCTGCAAGTGCAAGCAGGCTTGTCCATGATGTCAACGGCAAGAAGTGTGTCCGCAAACTCTCCAATCATAAGCGTTTCTTTTAAATGCTCAAGCGTGATTATGCCTGAAAGTTTTCCAGATTCAGTTGAAGCGACTGCAAATGACTGGTTGTGGTGAGTTTCAAAATTTTTAAGTATATGGCAGATTTTTTCTGTTTCATTGACAATTGCGTGGCTTTCGGCGCAGCAAATTTTTTCACTTCCCCAATTAACATCTTTTACTTTTGAAGATTTTAAAATGTCGTCTTCTGTTATGGCAAGACCAACTTCGCCTGCTTTTGTAACGCCATGTTTTACGCAGACCGGGCCAATCAGCTGAACAATAAAAGTTGTCGCCGTGATTATCAATATAATAGAAGGACCGATTGAATTTTCAAAGTCGTTGCTGGCTGCAATGCTGAGTCCGATTGCAACACCGGCCTGGCTTAAAAGACACCATGGCAGAAAATCGTGGACTGTCTGCGGAGCTTTTGTTATTTTTGCGCCAAGACGTGCGCCTATGGATTTTCCTAAAGTCCTTCCTGCGACATAGATAATCGCGAGAATTCCCAAGACTGGAGTAACAACCCAAATATTCAGTTTTGCGCCAACAAGCACAAAGAATAAAACATAAATTGGCGGCGTGAATTTTTCAACAAGGCTGAATATCGGGCGTGTTTTTGCAGGTGCGAAATTCACCATAAAAAATCCAAGAGACATTGCGGCAAGAATATTGTCAAGCCCTAAAATTGTGCAGACTCCTGTTGAAAGAAAAAGTCCTCCAAGTCCGAATGAAAGAACTCTGCCTTCATCTTTCATAAGATTTTTTACAACAAAAGTTACAAGCGCGCCAAAAATGCTTCCGGCTATAATAGAACCAAAAATATCTTTTGCAATGTTCAGCATTTGCATTCCGAATGACTGACCTTGTCCGCCAAGCAAAGGTGAAACAACCGTAGATGCGACTGCGTACAAAATCAGCGCGACTGCGTCATCCATTGCGACAATTCCAAGAATTGTTGTTGTTAAAGGTCCGCGCGTTCTGTATTCTTTTAAAACATCAGTTGTTGCCGCCGGAGCTGTTGCGGAACATATTGCTCCAAGAATCAGTCCAAAGGAAATTGCGATTTTTAAATCTTTCATAAAAATGTATGCAATCAAAGTGACAAAAAATCCTACGACAAAAAATGGAGTTACAGATTCGCCGATTAAAATTCCAATGAACTGCTTGCCGTATTTTTTTATTACATCGATTTTTAGTTCTGCGCCGATTAAAAATCCTATCAAAGAAAGCGCGATTGTGTTTATTGGATTCAGTGCGATTATTGTTTCAATCCGCAGAATTTGAAAGCCGGAAGAGCCGATTAAAATTCCGATTACAATATATCCTACGACTTGCGGAATTTTCAGCTTTTGAAAAATGCGTCCGCCGAGCGCGCCAAAGAACATGATGATTCCGAGCAAAAGAACAAACTGTGTTCCCTGCAAATGTGAAAAATGAAAAGCCTGCGGCAGAACTTGTGCAAACGGGTCAGTCATAATTTTGTCTCCGTTTATAAAATTAAAAAGAATAAAAAGTTTTAGAATTTTCTAAAAGCGAAATGTATTCTAGTTTCATTTCATAATTTCTTCAACAACTTGCGATGTGCTTAGTCCGTAATAAAGATAGCCGTACATCGCCGCTGCGGAAACAACTTTGCGTCCGTATTCTCTCGTTTCAGAAAATGGAATCGCCTCTAAAAATAAATCCTTTGGCAAGGCTGAAGTTCCGAATTCAAGGTTCGCGCTTTTTACCCAGGAACGCACTCTTGAAATTCCGCCGTTGTAAGAAAAAATTGCAAGGATAGAAGAGCCGTCAAGTCTGCGTCTAAGTTCTTCAAGATAAAATGAGCCGAACCTTATATTTGTCGCGCTGTCCATTAAATCGAATTGCGCAACTTTTAATTTTCGTGCGACATCTGCGGCAGTTCCTTCCATGAGCTGCGTAAGACCTTTTGCGCCCGCGTTGCTTTTTGCATTCGGATTAAAAAAACTTTCGCTTCTGATTAATCCGTAAAGAAGATATTCTGGCTGCGAAAAATCCTGACAAGACTTTTGAACGCTCTCTTTAAAATACTGCGGAAATGAAAGTTCCAGAAGTTTTTTTTGAAATGGCTTGTCTTTTGAAAACAACCTTCGGGAAGCAATGCGGATGCTTTCTTGTTCTTTTCCGCACTGGCTTAAAAACTCTGCAATTTTTTCCGCGCATTCCATTCCGATTTTTTCTTGAAGCTTTTGGTATTCAGGATAAATAAATTCTTTAAGTCCGAAGTCCGCATAGCCAAGCAAAAGTTTTTCAGCTTGTGAATCCGACTGAATTTCCTTTTTGTTTCCCACTGAAAAAATAATTTCTTCTGCTTTTGTTTTGTCCAGCTTCAAATTTTTTATCGCAAGAAATCTGTAGTATAAATCGCTTCCGCTTTGAAGTGCCTGCGAAAAAAGCCGTTGTTCTTCTTCTGATTTTTCTTTTGAAGGCTTGATGAAATTTTCCTGAATGAGCCGGGCGGAAATATATGAATATTTTGCAGAAATTTCCGGGCTTGCTTTTCCGTAAATTAAATCTGCGGTTTTAAAAAAATCGTTCCAAGCATGAAGCGAAAGAAGCCGCACAGAAAGCGTTTCAAAAAAATCATCAAAGTAAGAAGGATTTTTCCATTCGTTTTTATATTGAGCAATTGCATCGATTGTTCTTGGAACTGAAATTTTTAAAAGGCAATTCAAATAATACCAAAGCGCGTTGTCAAAATTTCCGTCTGACAAAGATTCTTGCATTGCAAAAACAAACCGGTTTAAGGCTCTTGTTTTGTAGGAATCTGCCTTGTCGTAAAGCCGTCCTGAATAAAAGTCTGCGTAAAATTTGCAGTCGTCCGGCAAATTCTTTTTTATGGAATCAAGGTAAAGCGCGTTTGAAAAAAAATTGTTTGAGCCGTACAAAAATGCTTTTCCTGAATCGCTTAGAATTTGCGGCAAAAGAAATTTTTTGTTTTCAAGAATTGACTTTGCATTTGAATATGCGGCGACATAATTTTTTGTAAAAACATCGGCACGTAGCTGGATAACTTTTGATTCTTCCGTTTCTTCGGATTTGAATGTTTCGCAAAAAAGCTTGTAATGCAAATCAGAAAATGTTCTTGATACGCACCACTCAAAAAATTCTTTGCTGAATCTTGAGTCGTTTTTTTTCTGCATTGAAGAAAGTCTGTAGTATGCGGTTTCATTCAGGCAGTTTTTTAAATCAATTTTTTCTGTGAGCCGGATTACTCTTGCATATTCTTTGTTCTTAAAAAATTCTTTTGCGGCTGCAAGTTTTGTTTCTTCATCTGGAAATTTTTTGTATAAACTGTAACTTCTATTTATGCGTTCCTGAACGTTTCCAAGCTGCGAAAGTTTTTCCATTGAACGTCTTGCAATTAAAGGAGACGCTTTTTTTTCAGCTTGCTTTAAAAGATGTTCCGCCTGACGCTCGTTTCCGTTTTCAAGAGAAAGAAGCGCCATAAAATATGCGGAATCCTGTCCATACTTTTTTTGCAGAGAATTATTTTGTGCGCATCCAAATCCTGTAAAGCTCACCAAGACAATCAGGCAGGAAATAAATACACGGATTTTTTTCATCAATAATATAAAAAACTAAATGCCAAAAAATTACTCCGCCGGAATAAGAATCCAGTGCCCGGAAATAATGTGGTCAGGATTTTTTATGCCGTTGTAATTTGCAATCCGCTTGTATTTCCACGGAGTTTTATAGTAGGCATTTGAAATGTCCCACAAAGTGTCTCCCCAGACAATTTTGTAGCGAATGTCTTCAATTGGTTCTGGAGCCGGTTCTGGCGGTTCTGGCACAACAGCTTCTGGAGTTTCTGCAATTACAATTTCATCTTCTTTCGCAGGAATTGGCTCTGGTTCAGGCGGAAGTTCTGAAATTTCTGTTTGCTGATTAATTTCTTCAGAAGGAAGATTCGTTACTTGCTCCTGCTCTGAAATTTTTTCAGTGTGTTTTCCAAAAATATTCAGCTTGGATGGAATTACAAAAAGCACAAGCAGTGCCGCAATCACGCAAATTATTGCGCAGACCACGCAGATTATTACAGGCGCTTTTGTTTTTCTTTTTATTTCGTCTTCCTCGCTGTATGAAGATGACGAGCCTTGCATTGTTTCTTTGTCATAAAGATTGCTGAACATATTTGTGTTTGGCTGAAATGTCGGATCTTTTGGCTGCTCTTCATTTTCTTGTGGAAATTCTGGTTCATCGTCAAATTCCGGCGGAAGAGAAAAGTCGCCATCAGAAAGCGGCTCGTCTGTTTTTTCATCTTCAAAATCTGGAAGTGAAAATTCTGTGTCATCAAAATCAGGCAGCTCGTTGTTTTCTTCTGAAACTTGAGTTTCATTTTCCGCTGATTCTGTCGGTTCTTCATCTTCAACTGATTCCGTGCTGTCAAAATCCGGAAGGTCGTTTATTTCTGTCTGGTTATCTGGAAGTTCAATTTCTGTGTGGTCTACGTCAATCACGTTGTCTTCTGAAGGAGCTTCTGAAATTTCCTGCTCTGGAATTTCTTGTTCTTCTGCTTCAATTGGCTCGTCCGTAAATTCTTCCTGAATGTCTGTGTCCGGCTCTTCAAAAACTTCTGTTTCAAAATTTTCCATTTCTTCAATTTCAGGATGAAGCTTTGTGCTGTCCGGCACAAAAGTTTTGTCGTCATCTTCATCAAGAAATGAATCCGCAGAAATTTCTTCATTTGCATCTGAAGGAAACTCTGGAAGATCCAAACTGTCCTTGCCAAAAATTTCTTCGTCCGCAGAAGATTCTGGTGAAGTTTGCGGCTTAGAATTATTCAGGTCATCAAAGTGAAAGTCGTCGTCATTTGTTTTTTTTGCCTGCTCTGCAACAAAATCTGCAAGTCCGGCATTTGCAAGATCGCTGTCAGAAATTGTAACTGGCGCATCTTCTTCCTGGGGAATTTTTTCTATCTGGTTTGCCTCTGAATGAGTGCGGGATGCGAGGGTAACTTGGATTTCGCTTTTCTTTCCAGTTTCAAGGTCACGGATTTCTGCGGAAAGCTCGTTGTTTTTGTCCACGTCGATTGCAAGGCACAAAGTCGGCTCTCCGTTTTGATGCGGATTCAAATTTGTAATTTCAAGTGTATCCACATATTCTGCGCCTTCGAGCGTTCCGGTTTCTGTTCTATATACGTCAACCTGAACTTTTGTCTGGTTGTCCATGACCGTTGTTAGGTCAATAGTTTTCTTTTCTGGATTTCCTTCTTCCAAAAGCGGATAGAAAGTTCCGTCTGCGAGTTTTATTCCAATAGACTTCATATTGCACCCTCTGAATAAAAAGATTCCCTTGTTCTGATTTTCGGAAAAAATAAAGCGGATGTTTAGGAAAAAAGTTTTGTTTAATGCCAATGAATAAGCAGAAAAAAATTAACAAAAATTTATAAAAGTACTTGACAAATCCCGGGGGGGGTACAATAGAGACTGCTGAATTTTTTCAGCGTAATCTATTTTTTAAGGAGTGAACTTATGAGAAAGTTTGCTAAAATTTCAGCTGTATTGGCAGCTATGGTTCTTGCGCTTGCATTTGTAGGCTGCAAAGATGACGATGATGATGACGATCCAAGCGTTATAACAACTTGGTATTGTACGGAAGAGGATGATGGTTCTGTTGTTACAGAAACTGTTTATTTCTATGATGACAGCACATTTAAGGTGGTTGAATCTTCTGAAGGTGTAAATATTACTTTTGCGACTGGAACTTATACTGGTGATACCACAAAAGATGGCAACGTTGTAATAACAATAAAGAAAGTTGTAAAAGGCATGCTTGAGGATTCAGAATCATTAGAACTTGTTGATGTTCCATCAGAATATGCTTCAGAATTTATTTGGAAAGCTACAATCAGTGGAAACACAATGACTACTGCTGATGGTGATGGAGAGCTTTCAGCTTGGCTTAAAAAATAGCTCTTTCTTCACTGAATAATTTTTAGGCTGTCAGTTCTTGAAATATGTTTCAAGCAATTGGCAGCCTTTTTTATCTTTAGAATTTTCTATTGTAAAAGCCGTATATTCGTGTTACTATAAAAAGATACATACACTTTTTAATCTTTTTGAGGTTTTTCGCAATGTCAAAGAAAATGATAATGGGAAACGAGGCGATTGCCTTGGGCGCGATTTGTGCCGGGGTAAATGTAATTTCCGGCTATCCGGGAACGCCTTCATCAGAGATAATAGAATTTGCGGCAAAATACATAAAGCAAACCGGCGCTTACATAGAATGGTCGGTCAACGAAAAAGCTGCTCTTGAAGTTGCGGCTGGAGCTTCGTATTGCGGCGCGCGCACTTTAGTCACAATGAAGCAGGTTGGACTGAATGTTGCCGGCGACCCTGCAATGTGTCTTTCCTACGTTGGCGTAAAAGGCGGAATGGTGATTGTAAGCGCAGACGATCCCGGGCCAATCAGCTCGCAGACGGAGCAGGACACAAGAATGTACGGTGCGTTTTCAAAGATTCCGGTTTTTGATCCAAGCTCGCCGGAAGAAGCCTTTGAGATGATTCAGCAGGCATTTGAATTTTCTGAAAGATACAATACGCCGGTATTGCTTCGTCCCACAACGAGAGTTGACCACGGATACGCAAGCATGGAAATCCCGGAGCTTCCAAAGGCAAAAAAAATTGAAGGATTTGAAAAGGACACAAGCCGCTGGGTAATTTTTCCGCGCACATCTTTTTTGAACCACAAGCGGATTTTTGAGCGCAACGAATTTATTCTTCCGTCTGAATTTTCAAAAAGCAAATTTAACTTTATAGAAAACAAAACGTCCAAAAGCAAAAAGGGAATCGTTGCAAGCGGCGTGAGCTATTGTTATGCGAAGGAAGCTTTGGAAATTCTTGGTGAAAAAAATATTCCGGTTTTAAAAATCGGAACGCCTTATCCGTTTCCTTCTGAGCTTGCAAAAAATTTTTTAGCGGACGCAGAAGAAGTTCTTGTAATTGAAGAGCTTGACCCGGTTATTGAAAATGAGCTTTTAAAGCTGTGCGGAAAAAATCATCTTGAAAATAAAATCCACGGAAAGCTCACAAAAGAAATTCCAGAAGCCGGAGAATATTCCGTGGAAATTGCAAAGCAGGCGATTGCAAAATTTCTTGGGCTTGAACTTTCAGAAAATAAAATTGAGCTTCCTCCTCTTCCTGTGCGCCCTCCGGTTTTGTGCGCCGGCTGTCCTCACCGTGCGAGTTTCTATGCGGTAAAGCAGGCGATGAAAGGCGAGAAGACAGTCTACTGCGGCGACATCGGGTGCTACACTTTGGGAAACGCCAAGCCGCTTGATATGTGCGACACTTGCCTTTGCATGGGCGCGGACATAACTATGGCGCAGGGATTTTTTCATGCGGAAAATGACAGGCACTGCTTTTCATTTATCGGCGACTCGACTTTCTTCGCTTCGGGAATCACTGGCGTTGTCAATGCGGTCTACAATCAGGCGCGTCAGACAATCTGCATTCTGGACAATTCCACAACTGCGATGACGGGACATCAGCCTCATCCTGGAACAGGCGTTACGATGATGGGCGAAATCACGGAAAAAATCAGCATCGAAAAAATTCTCAAGGCGGTCGGAGTTGAGCCAGTCGTTACGGTGAATCCGTTTGACTTAAAGGAAAGCATTGTGGCGATAAAGGAATGCGATTCGCACGAAGGAGTCAGCGCGGTTATTTTCAAGTCTCCGTGCATTGCACTTTTGCGTAAGGAAGAATTCAAGGAATTCAGAAAGCCCGCACTCTGCGTTGAAAATGAAAAATGCGTCGGCTGCAAAAAATGCATAAACGAAATCGGCTGTCCTGCGCTCGGCATGAACGGCAAAAAAGCCCGGATTGATTCTTCTCTCTGCACTGGCTGTTCATTGTGTTCGCAGATTTGCCCGGTGAACGCGATTGCTTCAAAAAATTAAAGGCGGAAAAAATGAGTGTGAATATTTTGATATGCGGAATCGGTGGACAGGGAACTGTTCTTGCCGCTAAACTTTTAGATCAGGCGGCTCTTCTTTGCGGACTTACGGTTCATTCTGCGGAAACAATCGGAATGGCTCAGCGCGGCGGTTCAGTCGTAAGCCACGTTAGAATCGGAGAAAACTGCTGGTCGCCCCTCATTCCGCTCGGTCAGGCGGACATGATTATTTCTTTTGAAATGACAGAAGCTGTAAGAAATATTCAGTATTTAAAACGCGGCGGAACAATTGTTGTGAATAAAAAAGTTACGTTGTCTTCAGCTTGCGCCGGAAAAGAAAATTCAACTGATGAAAATTCGCTTTTGGAATTTCTGAATAAAAATTGTAACTCTGTTTGCGTTGTTGATTCAGAAAAAATTTGTTGTGAGCTTGGCACTTCAAAAGTTGTAAACACAATTCTTTTGGGCGCGGCGGCTTCACGCGGAATAAACGGAATCAGCATAGAAAAAATAAAAGAAGCTTTAAGAACAACGGTAAAACCTGCGTTGGTTGACATTAACATAAAGGCACTGGAAAAAGGCTTTGGAGGAAAAATATGAAATTGAATGAAAAGCAGCTTGCTCAAGTTGACAAGCAGATTAAGCGTCTTATTGCAGGCGACAGTTACTACGGAAAAATTTTGAAAGAGAAAAAAATTACCGGCGTTTCAAGTCAGCAAGAATTTGAATCCCTTCCGTTTTCTAGCAAGGATGATTTGCGCAACGCATATCCGCTTGGAATTCAGGCTGTGCCGGATGAAGAAATTGTTAGAATTCATTCATCGTCAGGAACAACAGGAAAGCCAGTTATAATTCCGTACACTGCAAAAGATGTTGACGACTGGGCGATTATGTTTGCGCGCTGCTACGAAACTGCCGGAATCACAAAAAAAGACAGAATCCAGATTACGCCGGGCTACGGACTTTGGACAGCGGGAATCGGATTTCAGGCTGGATGCGAAAAACTTGGCGCAATGGCAATTCCGATGGGACCGGGCAACACAGAAAAACAGCTTCAGATGATGCAGGATTTAAAATCGACTGTAATCACGGCGACTTCTTCTTACGCTCTTTTGCTTGCGGAGGAAATTAACAAGCGCGGACTCAAAGACAAAATTTGTTTGAAGAAAGGGGTGTTCGGTTCTGAACGCTGGTCAAAAAAAATGCGCAAGTATATCAAAGACGAGCTTGGAATTGAGCTTTACGATATTTACGGACTTACAGAAATTTACGGACCGGGAATCGGAATCAACTGCGAAAAAGAAAGTGGTATTCATTATTGGGACGACTACATTTATATAGAAATAATTGATCCAAAAACTGGAAAAATTTTGCCGGACGGCGAAGAAGGCGAAATCGTAATTACAACTCTCGTAAAAGAAGGCGCACCGCTTTTAAGATTCAGAACGCACGACATTTCAAGAATCATTCCTGAAAAATGCAGCTGCGGAAGATGTTATCCAAGAATCGACATGATAAAGGGAAGAAGCGACGATATGTTTAAAGTTCACGGCGTAAATATGTTCCCGAGCCAAGTTGAAGAATTGCTGCAAAATGTTGACGGAGTTTCAAGCGAGTATTCAATTGCAATTGCGCACGATGACGAAATCAACAAGGACATTATGATTCTTACTGCGGAAGCCGAGGGCAGAGTGAACTTTGAAGAAACCGCAAAAAAAATCGGCGAGATGTTCAAGTCTAAAATCGGAGTAACTCCAAAAATTACAATTGTTCCGGTTGGCACTCTTCCACGCAGCGAAAAGAAAACAAAGCGCGTAACCGACTACCGCGACAACTGAAATAGAGTTTGCAACAAGTTGGATAAATTGGTAGAATAAAAAAATATTTACAAACAGAATTTTTTTGGAGAAACTATGAGCGATAAAAAAGATTTGTGTCCATGCGGTTCAGGAAAAGATTATGCTGAATGCTGCGAAAAAATTATAAAAGGCACAGAAAAAGCAAAAACTGCTGAAGCTCTTATGAGGGCGCGCTATACAGCTTATGTAAAGCATGAAATTGATTTTATTATCAACAGCTGCGAGAAAGGCGAAAAAATTGCAGAAATTGACCGCAAGGCAACTGAAGATTGGAGCAACAACAGCACTTGGCATGGCTTGAAAATTCTTCGCACAGAAAAAGGAACAGAAAACGACGATGAGGGCATTGTTGAATTTGAAGCTGAATACACTTCAAAAGGAATGCACGACATTCACCACGAAATCGGCGGCTTCAAAAAAGTAAACGGCGAATGGCTTTATAGCGAAGGCATGATGCGCCCAACAACAGTTGTAAGAGAAGGCAGAAAAATCGGCCGCAATGAACCATGCCCTTGTGGAAGCGGAAAAAAATATAAAAATTGCTGCGGCAAGAATTGACGCAGCAATTTTGTACAAGTTTGCGACCAAGGGGAGCAAGCACCAAACTGCGGCAAGAATTGATACAGTAGTTTTGTACAATAATTAATTGCAGATAAAAAAATAATATGGGACTGTTCAAAAAGTTTAAAACGTCATTGTCGTGCTTGATACTGCGATGTTTCTGAAAGAAACTCGGTTAACAATCTATAAATAATTATATATTTAGATTTTCGGATCAAGCCTGAAAATGACACAAAAATACTTTTGGAACAACCCATATTTAAAAATCGGCATTAGCCAGTAATTCCTTTTGAAAAATAAAATCTATATGTCAAAAAATATTTATACAGGCTTTCATGCTGTTGAAGAAAAAGTCAGATTGTATTCAGTTTCTAAGCCTAAAGAAATCAGCTTGAAAATTTTTTATTCAAAGCCAGGACCAAGAATTAAAAAAATAATTTCGCTTGCAAAGGATTCAAATTTTGAAGTTTCGCTTGTGAATGAAAAAGAGCTTGACTCAATGGTTTCATCGCTTCCAGAAACTGCCCGTGATCACCGCGGAATTATTCTTTCAGTTGAAGGAGAAAAAGAAAATTCAAAAAATCAAATTCAGCTTGAACAGTGGATTACTTGCTGCCCGGAAAATGCCGTTGTTATTGTTCTTGACAGCGTTACCGACCCTCACAATGTCGGCGCGATTTTGCGTTCATGCGATCAGTTCGGCGCAAATCTTATGGTCGTTCCAGATCATAGAAGCGCAGACATAAACAGCAATGAAATAATTGCACGTGCGAGCGCGGGAGCTTCTTCTTGGGTTGATGTTGCAAAAGTTCCAAATCTTGTTCGTGCGGTTCAGATTTTAAAGTCAGCTGGATTTTGGATTTACGGAGCAGACGCAGGCGGCACGACTCTTTCAAAAATAAAGTTTCCGAAAAAAACTTGCATCATAATGGGAAGCGAGGGCAGCGGAATTGCGCGGCTTTTGCAGGAACAGTGCGATGAAGTTGTTTCCATTCCAACTTGCGGAAAAATTGACAGTCTGAATGTTTCTGTTGCGGCCGGTGTTCTTCTTTATGAAGTCTACAGGCAAAAACTGGAAAATTAATTTGTGCCGCTGATTCATTTTTCTAAAGCATTACAAGTCCTTTGCCCCTTAGCGAGTGAAGGATTTTTTTTATTCCCGGATTTTCCTGAACAAGATTTTCCATAAATGAGCTGTCAAAATTTTTAGGTGAAAGACAAAAAAGCGCATGAACAAATTCTTCTTTTTCCTGTGCGGAAATATTTACTGAAATTTTAAAATCTTCATGCATATAGTTCCACAAAAATTTGTTTTCACAGAAGACTGCGTTTCCTGCAAGCCAAAAAAGTTTTTTCAAATTTAATGGCAAGTTCCATTCTTTGTCGCGGCGTTCTTCATATTTTTCAATTGATTTTGAAATCAAGTCTTTTGGAACATTTGGATGCGGAACTTTAAATTCAAACCATTTTTCAACAGGCGTATTTAAATTTTCTCCGTGCATCCAGTTTTGAAGCGCGGCATAAAGTCCGTTTCCGAATTTTGCGGATTTTTCTTCGTCCTTAAAGTGAAGTCCATTTTTTGCAAATACTCCGGAATTTTTTGGAGCGAATGGATTTAAATTTTTGTGAAGTCCGTTTTTCCATTCAGAATAAATTCTTGAGTGCCTTGTTAAAACGAACTTGTGCCAGAAGCATGAATCAAGAAGTCCTGCCGCATAAAGCTGCCTTAAAGTTTCCATGGAATTTATTGTGTCTTGCTCGGTTTCTCCAAAGTAGCCGTAAATCATGTAGGCGTGAATCAAAATTCCGGCTTCCTTGAACGCACAGCACGCGCTTACAATTGAATCCAAATCAGTTCCTTTGCTTATGCTGTCCAAGCCTGTTCCTGTTGCAATTTCAATTCCGCCGGAAACTCCAATCAATCCGCCGAACGATAAAAATTCTGCCATGTCGCGGGAATAAATTTTTTCAAATCTTACGTTTCCCCAAAATGAAAAAGAAGCTGAATGCTTTGAATTTAACTGGGAAAATTTTATCATTGCGGCTGGCGGCATTGCTTCGTCAACAAAATGAATTCCGTGTATTCCGTTTTTTTCTGATTGTGATTTTAATCCGTGAAAAAGATTTTCAATTTGAACAAGCCTGTAGGAAGCGACATAGTCAAGGTTTACATCGCAGAACGCGCATTTGTGCCAGTAGCATCCGTGCGCAAGATAAGCTTTCATCCAAGCTCCGTCTGACCACAAACGCTGCATTGGATTTTCATCATCGGCAACACGCGGATAAATTGAAAAATCAGTTTCTGAATAATCAGGAACAATTAACGATGTCTGCTCGTTTTCAAATTTTTCGTATTCCAAAGATGACTGCAATGGCTCTATGACTTTTTCTTTTGTAAACAGGCGCATTTTGTAAATCTGCTTTTCTTCTGAAATTTTTCCGTCTGGAAATTCATCAAAGAAATTTTTGTATGAACCGTAGCCTCTGTCGTAGCTTATTGCGTTCGCATATTTAAAAAATGAATTGTCGCAAAATTCTCTAAGCTCAGTGTTTATGAATCCGCCGCCAAAAGTTATAAAAATTTTTTCGCCATATTTTTTCCGCAAATATTTTGCTGTAAACAAAGCTGGAGTAAAAGTTCCTGCGAACGGCACAGAAATACAAACAAGCGTTTTTTCATTTTCAGAAATATTTGTTTTTGAAAATTCATCTTCCAAAACTTCTGCATAAAAATTTGTCAAAACCGGCGAGTTTAGTTTTTCTTCAATTTGACTAAATGAAGTTTCGCTAACTGCAATGCTTTCCGCGTAACGCACGAGTGAAAAACTTTTGTCGAACGCAACTGAAATGTAGTCCGCCAAATCTTCGAGCGCAAGGCTTGCAATATTTCTTGTGTCGTCTACGGTTGGCTCTCTGTCAAGATTTGCTATGTAGTTTTCCATGCGGTTTCCGCGCGGAGTGTACGGGCTTAAAATAAACCTGTGGCAAAGTTCACGTGCGCTTGGATTTTGTTTTCCGCATAAAACCGACATTATAAAATCAATCCATTCAATCCATAAGTCGCTTTGAAAAATATATCGTCTTAAATTTTTTGCAGTTGCAAAGTCTCCGTTTTTTTCTGCGGCGGAAGCAATTTTCATTGCGTTTTCTTTTGAAAGTTCAAAAAGTTTTTTCAGTCCGTTTTTTGAAAAAATTGAATGTACGAGCCGCACGCTTAAATCAAGCCACACGGCATTGTGTCCGTTTCTGTTAAAAAAGGATTTTAAATATGCTCCGGATGGGTATGGCGAATTAAGCTGAACTAAAGGCGGCTGAATTACAATTACATTCATAACGGAATAATTTTAATTATAAGGAAAGCTGCTGTCAAATATTTTTTATGGAAGATTGTTATATCAATGCGGAAAATCGTTAAAGAAAAAAATATTTTTGTGCATTATAATTTTCTAAAAATTCAAAAATTGCAATTAAGTGAGGTTTGTATGGCATCGCTTCTTCTTGCTGTAATTTATGTGGCTTTTATAAGTCTTGGACTTCCTGATCCATTGCTTGGTTCCGCGTGGCCTTCAATGTACAAAGATTTTGGCGTGGACATTTCTTTTGCCGGAATTATTGCAATGATTATTGCCGCGGGAACTGTTTTTTCAAGTCTGATGAGCGACTGGTTTACAAAAAAAGTGGGCGTTGGAAAAGTCATGGTGATAAGTGTTGCCACAACAGCTCTTGCGCTTTTTGGATTTTCCATAAGCAGTTCATTTTGGATGCTTTGCCTTTGGGCTATTCCTTATGGACTTGGAGCCGGAAGCGTGGATGCCGCTCTTAATAATTATGTTGCTCTTAATTACAAAAGCCGCCACATGAGCTGGCTTCATTGTATGTGGGGAGTCGGAACTGCGATTGGTCCTTCTATAATGGGATTTGCATTGGCTGGTCAGCATGGATGGAATTCCGGCTACAGATACATTGCGATTTTTCAAACTGCGCTTACTGCAATTCTTGTTGCTTCTCTTCCGCTTTGGAAAAAAAATAAATCACAATCTGATTTGCATGAATCTGAAAAAAATGAAAAGCCTCTTTCCTTGCGACAGATTTTTTTAATTCCGGGCGCAAAGGAAGTTATGATTGCATTTTTTTGTTACAGCACGCTTGAACAGACAACCGGACTTTGGGCAGGAAGCTATCTTGCGCTTTATGAAAATGTTTCTCCTGAAAAAGCCGCTTTCTTTGCAGGAATGTTCTACATTGGAATTACAGCAGGCCGCGCCGTCAGCGGATTTTTAACAATGAAAATGAATGACACGCAGATGATTCGGCTTGGACAGATTTTTGCGCTTGCAGGAATTGTTGCGGTAATTTTGCCTTTTGGACAAATTTCCACAGTTGCAGGACTTGTAACAATCGGACTTGGATGCGCGCCAATTTATCCATGCATAATACATTCTACTCCAGCGCATTTTGGAGCAGACAAGTCGCAGGCAATAATCGGAGTTCAAATGGCAAGCGCTTATACCGGCACAACTTTAATGCCGCCGTTGTTTGGAATGATTGCATCAAAAACTACAATCGCATTGTATCCATTTTATCTTTTGATTGCCCTTGCGCTTCTTTTTATTATGCATGAAAAACTTGTAAAAAAAACTTCGGAAGTTTAATTTAAAAGCCGCACTTTGCATACAAGCGGAAGATGGTCGCTGTATCCTCTTCCGTTCCAAAGTGAATATTTGTACGGAATTGAATTTTCGTTGCACCAAAATCCTTCCGCCGCAGGAAAAAATTCTTCGACTTCAATTTTTCCGGAATAAAAAATATTATCAATGCGCGACCATTCTTCTCTAAAGTAATAGCTTCCCGGCTCTATTAAATTTCCATTTTCATCAAACCAAGGCGATTTTACCAAAAGCCCTTCATCGCAAAGAAGTTTTCCGTGCCACGCTCTAAGCAGAACATTTCCGTTTTCCTTTACGCAAAAATCATTTATGTCCCTGTTGAAATCTCCAACTGCGAAAACAGCCTTGCCTTCGTTTAATGCCCGGCTCATAAAAAATGAAAGAACGCATTCTTCACGGTTTCGCCATTTTTCAGTTTTTTCTTCTCCGCCGCTTTTGCTTTTCCAGTGATTTACAAAAAGAGTTAAAGTTTTTTCTTTTAATTTTATTTCAATTTCTGACAAAGGTCTTGTGCGAGGCATTTTTTCATTTTCAGTTCTTATGTCGAGCGAATGCAAATTCTTTTTTTGCAATGGAATTCTTGAAAGAACTCCGCAGCCAATTGCGCCGCCTTCACTTTTTGAAAAGCAAACGTATCTGTAGATTTTCCGCGGATTCCATTCGCCTGCAAGAAAATTGCTTATGTCAAAAAGGACGTTTGAATTTTCAAGTTCTTCCATTATAAAAATATCAGCGTCAAGTTTTTTTATAACGGAACAAAGCCGCCTGAGCCGCTCCTTGTACATTTCTTCGCCCCAAGTTTTGCTTTTGATAAATTCTGAATATTCTGTTCCGTCATTGTTTGCGTCAAAAAAAGTCTGGACATTCCAGTTTGCAATTTTTAGTTCAGATTTGCCGGAATCACAGCAGGCAAAAAACGGCAGAAATAAAATCCACAAAACAGCATAAAATTTAAATCGCTTGTTGAAATTAATTTTCCTCATAATTTCCTCCAAAAATATATATTCGAATATTTACAAAAAATGTATTAAATTGATAAAATATTTTAAAAATGAAAGACATTCCTTTGCCAACGAAACGCAGGCTTGTTCTTTTGGAGCGGCTGCTTTCAGGATATAAAGAAAAAAATATAACTTCGCAAAAAATTCAGGAGCTTACCGGCTGGACTTCCGCAGTTGTCCGTCGTGATATTTCAGCTTTAAAATTGAACTGCGGCGCAACAAACGGCTACAAAGTTGAAGAGCTGAAATCACATCTTGAAAAAATGTTCGGTGAAAAAAAAGAAAGCTTGCGGTGCTGCATTGTTGGTCTTGGAAGAATGGGACAGGCGTTGCTGGACACTTCGGAGCTTTATGATTCGCCGTTTAAAATCGTAGCCGGATTTGATTCGAGCGTGAATAAAACTGAAGTTCTAAGTTCATCGTTTCCGCTTCATCCTACAACTTTGATGAAAAAAATTATCCGTGAAGAAGAAATTTCCTATGCGATTCTTACCGTGGATTCCGACGAAGCCCAGCCGCTTACGGATCTTCTTATTGACTGCGGAATAAAAGGAATTGTAAATTACACGCCTTGTGTTTTAAAAGTTCCGGGCGAAGTTCCCATAGAAAATGTAAGCCTTTTGACAGCTCTTGAAACTTTGGCTATAAACTGAAAACTTCATTTTAAAAGTTAAATTTCTGCATTAATCCTATTGACAATCTGATGTGAATTTTGCTAGTATATTTTCACATTCATGGAGCGATGTCTGAGTGGTCGAAAGTACCTGTCTTGAAAACAGGCGTGCCGAAAGGTACCGGGGGTTCGAATCCCTCTCGCTCCGTCCTAAACAGAGTTTTAGGGAATTGGAGGCGTTGTAGAGCGGTTAATACAACGGTTTGCTAAACCGTCGGTTCCCTAAAGGGCCGGGCAGGTTCGACTCCTGTCGCCTCCGCTACTAAACAGGTTTCACTTGATTTAGCAGCAGAGAAAAGGTCTGTTTATGAGATTGTAGCTCAGCTGGATTAGAGCACCACCCTGCGGAGGTGGGGGTCGCACGTTCGAATCGTGTCAGTCTCAATTATATTTAGATTTCAGTTTATAAGGATTCAGCAAGAATGAATCCTTTTTTTGTTGACATTTAGGAAAGATGTCCGAGTGGTTTAAGGTACACCCTTGGAAGGGGTGCGTAGCAGAAATGTTACCGGGGGTTCGAATCCCCCTCTTTCCGATTTTGAGCCTAGATGCTCTGCACATTGCGGCTGGAAAACCCCGCCAGAGCGGGAACGCAGCAACGGTATTCAGTTTGCAGTGGTGCCGGAGATTATCTAGGCTCTTTTTTTTACATTGAAAAATCTTTTCCAAGGTAGATTTCGCGGGCTTCCTGCGACTTTAAAATTTCTTCCTTTCCGCCCGAAACTAAAATTGTTCCTGTGGAAATTATTATGGCGCGGTCGGTTATTTCCAAAGTGTCGCGCACATTGTGGTCTGTTATAAGAACGCCGATTCCTCTTTTTGCAAGAAGCCTTATTATTCCTTTTATATCTGCAACCGCAATCGGGTCTATTCCGGCAAACGGTTCGTCCAAAAGCAGAAACTTTGGTTCTATTGCAAGCGAGCGCGCTATTTCAGTTCTGCGCCGTTCTCCGCCAGACAAAGTGTACGCCTGCTGTTTTCTTATGCGCCCGATGTTGAATTCTTCAATGAGTTGGTCAAGTTCCCGTTTTTTTTCGATTCGAGTTAAATCCTTGCGCGTTTCAAGAATTGCCCAGATATTTTCTTCGACTGTAAGTTTTCTAAAAACTGAAGGCTCCTGCGGAAGATACGAAATTCCAGCCCTTGCTCTTTTGTACATCGGAAGCTGCGTTATGCATTCTTCGTCAAGAAAAACATCGCCTGCCGTTGGCTTGTAAAATCCCACAATCATATAAAAAGTTGTGGTTTTTCCAGCTCCGTTTGGTCCCAAAAGTCCCAGAACTTCCCCGGTCTGCATTGAAAAATCAACACCTTTTACAACGCTTTTTTTTCCGAAAGATTTGTATAATGAAGAAACTCTTAGTGTGCTTTTTTCTTTATTCTGAGATTCCATTCTGCTCCTCCGGGATTTCTTCGTTTTCTTCCGCATTTTCGCTGATTTCTGGTTCGGCGGAAATTTTTTGCTCCGGCTTGCTTGATTCCGCAGTGGAAACAGAGCCTTTTACTCTTCCTGTAAGCGTTATTTCCTGAGTTTCCATATCAAGAAGAATTACCTGCGCGCGGAAAGTGTCTCCGTTCTGCACAATTTTCGGATTTCCGCTCATTTCCAAAGTCTGCTCGTTTTTGCTGTAGATTGCGTAGGCGGAAGTGCAGACATTTTTCTTTTGCGTCAAATTCACCTGAATCTGCATGATTGCAGTTTCTTTTTTTTGGTCGTATTCAATGAGTTCAGCCTTTGCATTTACACCGTTTTCCGTGTCCGAAAGCTCAACGTTCTGTTCCAAAACTGCGATTTTTGTCTGCCTGTCGTATTTCATTCTTTCGCAGGTAAAATCCATTTTGCTTTCTGTGTTTTTGCCTACGACATTTCCGCTTGCCGTTATCCGCCTGAAATTTTTTCCAGAAAGCTCTATTGTTTCCGCGGAAATTTCCATGCTTTCTGTTTTTACTTTTGCGTTGCCTTTTAGAATTGTCGTGCTGTTTTTGCTTCCGGCTGTTCCCGTCATTGAATCCGCGCTGAACGTTATTTGCTCCGCGTTTGCCGTAAAAGAAAAAATCAGCAATATATAGAACAAAAGAAATTTTTTACTTTTCACTGAAATCCTCTTCGCCTGATTCGTCGTTAGTTGTAATTGTTCCTGTTACAGGATTTGCAAACTCAAAGCTTTTTGAAGTTCCGCTTGCAGAAAATCCGCTTCCCTGAATTTCAATGTCGCTTCTGGTGAGCTTTACATTTCCGTCTTTTGTGGAAACCATCTGCTTTGTTTCTGAATTCCATTTTAGGCTTTCCGCGTTTATTTTGAAATTCTGCTCGATGTTGTTGATGAAAATTTCGTTGAACAGCGTGTAGATTTTTGTGTCGCTGTTGATTCCAAGCAAAGCGCAATATCCTTCAGTCAAAAGATCGCCGCCTGAATTCCAAGTTTTGAATCTTGCGTCTTTTGCATAAGCTGAACTGTCCTTGTACTGCTCAAGAGTCTGCGCCTGAATCTGCGTTGAAAGTTTGTTGTCTTCGTATTTTTTGTAATCGGCGTCTTTAAATTCAAGTTCCGGGGAAGAGTCTGTTCCGCTGGGATTTTCGTCGTATTTTAAGGAACAGGAGGAAAATGCAAGGAGCAAAAGTAAAAAGGCGGTTTTGGACATTTTGAGTTTACAGAACTTCGATTATTTCAGGCTTGCCTGGAATTGGAATTTTCCGTGTAACTGCAAAAACTAGCGCGGAAGACAAAAGAAGAAACAAAAGCACGAACACAGCTTTTCCGTCATTTGAAATCGATTTGCCAAAAAAATTCATTATAGGCGAGGCTGAAAAATATCCTGCGATTGCGCACAAAAACGGAATAAAAAGCGAAACAATTCCTTGCGCCGCCTGCACTTTTTTGTTCGCCCCGATGATTACAACAGAGCCGCTTGAAATTTTCATGTTCTGCGGATTTGCAACTTCAAACGCGTGGTTTCTTTTGGCGCATCCGGCTGAGCAGCTTGCGCATTCTTCTTTTTCAAATCTTGCGGCAAGAATTTTGTTTTCATTTATTGACATTATAAGAGCTTTTTCTGTCATGTTTTCCTTCTTGGCGGATTTTATTCAGTTTTTTTTATTGACTCAAGCATCCTGTTGCATTCCTGAACGCCGGCTTTGTTGTTTAGTTCTTGGTAAGTGTCGCGCAGGTTGAACAAGGCATCGTAATAATGCGGACTAAGCGAAACCGCGTGCTCAAAAAATTCTGCGGCTTCCAAATAGTTTCCCTGCTGAAATCTTATGACTCCGCTTGTGTTCCAGTAATGCGGATTTACTGGATTTAGTTCAAGGCCTTTTGCGCAGTAAAGCATGGCTTCGTCAAATGTCTTTGTGGAAACACAAAATGAAGCTAGGCTGTCCAATGTGTCTTCATCGTATGGATTTATTCTGTAAGCGTGCTCCATTGCGGCTTTTGCAAGGGAAATTTTTCCTGCGTCATGGTAAGTAAGCCCCAGATTGAACCACAAAAGATAATTTGAATTTTCTACAGTTATTGCGCGCTTTAAACAGGCAATCGCATCCTCGTATTCGCCTTTTGAGGCAAGATGAACTGCCTGGTTATTTAGTTTTTCGCTGTTTTCAAGCATCTTTATTTTCTGCTCCCATAAGTTCTTTTGGAATCATCGAAACAAAAAGCTCTTTTATAAGAATCGCATCCTCGTTGTCTTTTCCGAAAAGCTCAATAAAAGAGTTTCCGCCGTTAAAAATAAGCTCGATTCCTTTTTTCTTTGCTATTTCAATAGAAGAATTTTGCCCCATAAGTGCGATTGCTTTTTCCACAGCTGGACTTTCAATTCCTTCTTTTGCAGCCTGAATAAAGCACTGGCTAAGCTCCTGGTTTTTTTGCGGATTTTCCTTGTTCTGCTCAAAAAATGTAAGGACTGGAAGCGATTTTTTGCCTTCAACGATGTCGTCGCCGCGCTTTTTGCCGGGATTTCCTGTTGTGAGATTTATAACATCGTCAATAATTTGGAATCCGGCTCCAATTTCAGAAGCGATTATTCCGGCTTTTTTTACAGTTTCGTCGTCCGCATTGGAAGCAAGTGCTCCTGTTTTGGCGGCAAGAGAAGCCAAAGTTCCGGTTTTGCCCTTTACCATTTCAAGATATTCCTGCACTGAAGGAACTTTTGTATTGTCTCTGTGCCAAGCTATGTCCATTGCCTGACCCAAATGAAGCCGCCTAAGCTCCATAAGATAGTTGCTGTAAAGCCTATTTTTAAGCTCTATGGAGCAATTTAATTTCTTTATGCAGAGTGGAGCTTCAAAATATAGCCATGAGCCTGCGTTTATTGCAGTGTCGATTCCGTAAGTTATGTATGCGGCTGGTTTTCCGCGGCGGACAGGAGAACTGTCTTCAATATCGTCATGGATAAGGCTTGCTGTATGCACAAATTCAACAAGAGGCGCAAGCAAATATGCTGCTTCTTGGGATTTTTCTTTGTCCTTGGCACAAGCACGCGCGCATAAAACCAAAAGCAACGGCCGCCATCTTTTTCCGCCCAAATCCACCAAAGAGCGTGTTGTTTCTATAAGCGGAAAAATGTGCTTGGAGTCTATATTTTCGTTTCCAAATGAAAGTTTTTTCCATTCGCTGTTTGCTTCAAGCGGAAGAAAGTTTTTTATAGAAGATTCAATTTGTTCCAAATGCGCCAAAAAATGCTTATTCATAGAATACAATAATAACTGAGGTTGCTTCAAAAGTCTATGGCTATTTGGAAATAGGAATTAACTGTCATTATCGGGCTTGATACGACAATCTCTACATATGCGATACTCCGGGCAAGCCGGAGCATGAAATCAGTTTTAGTAATTGTAAGAAAAATCTTCTATGCGGGAAAGCTCGTTTACTGTTGTTCCGAATTTTTCTGCAACATCGTAGTAGCTTATTCTGACTGGATTTCCCAAAGCGTCATTCTTGTAAATGCGGCGTTCTTTGATTTTTCCGTTTTCGTAAACCTGAATTTCTGTAAGGAAGTCGTTTGCGTCATAGCGGAAAGCAACTTTGTTTGTGCAGTTTCCTTCCTCGTCAAAAGTTTCAATTGCGGCGATTTTTTTTGATTCTGTAAATGAATAGCTTCTTGAAAGGCTGAAAGTTCCGTCCCCGTTGTATTCAGTTTCCTGAACAGGAATTCCGTCGTCATTCAAAGTCTGGATTACGCGCAGATAGAGTTTTCCGTCTTTGTCGTAATGATTTGCCGTAACTTTTTTGCCTTCATATTTATAGATTGTTTTTGAATTAAGGTTGCCGGAATCAGTTTCTGTAACTGTGTATGACTTGATTTTTGAATCAACGCCGTATTCGTATTCAGTTTTGAGTTCCGCGGAATTTGCAATGTCTGAATATGTGAAGCTTGCAAGTTTTTTTGCGTCGTAAGTGCTTGTTGTTTTTGTTATAAGCTCGTCTTTTGCGTTCAAAAGTGAATATTCAGTTTCAAGTCCGTTGCTGAATTTGTGAATTTCTTTTTCTGAAACAGAGCGGAAATATTCGCCGAACTTAGAAGTTACAGAATAATTTGTCTTTGTGTAAGAAGAAACATTTCCGGCTGGAGTGAATCCAGTTGAAAAGTTGTCGGCAAAAGCAGAAAAAGCTGCAAGGACAGCAATAGCGAAAAAAGCGGTTTTTTTCATAAATCCCCCAAGTGTTAAAAGTGTAAATTTATCTTCTTGATTATCGACTAAAAAACGAAAAATTTTTATAGTAAATACATGGATTTTTTTGAGCTTAAGGCTTTTATTTCTGTGGCGAAGAATCTGCATTTTGCCCGTGCCGCGAACGAAATCAATTTAAGCCCTTCCGCATTGAGCCGGCTTATTTCAAGGCTGGAAGAAGAGACTGGCGCAGAACTTTTTGACAGAAGAAGCAAGGATATATTTCTTACGGAAAAAGGCAGAAAATTTTTAGCCTTTGCTTCAAAATGTGTGGAAGAAAAAGAAAATCTTGTAAATGAATTTTCGCAGATAAAGGACAGCGTGTGCGGAACTCTTCATGTTTATGCTAGCGTTACGGCGTGCTATACGATAATGCCTCCGTTCATAAAAAAACTTTCTGCAAAATATCCGGCGGTTCATCTTTCCATAGAAACAGGAGATCCTGCCGGGGCTGTGAGCGCGGTGAGGGAAGGGCGGGCGGAACTTGCGGTGGCGGCAATTCCTGACGAGCGTTCTGCATTTTTTGACTGCATTTCCGTGTGCCGAACTCCTCTTGTGTTTGCCGCCGCTTTGAACAGTCCTTATGTTGACGTGCAGGGAAGTCCGCAGGATATAGTTTCTACAGTGCCTTTGATTTTGCCCAAAGCCGGACTTGCGCGCAAAAGATTTGATTCCTGGATAAAAAGCCGCAATGTTCACCCGGAAGTTGCCGCCGAAACAGAAGGAAACGAAGCTGTAATGGCTCTTGCCGCTCTTGGACTTGGAATAGGACTTGTTCCAAAAATTGTCCTTGAAAACGGGCCGTACAAAGAAGGCTTTGTGTCGCACAACGCAGGAAACGCGCTGGGATTTTATGACATAGGATTCATTCAAAAGGCAAAAATCACAGGAAGTGAAAGCGCAAGAAAAATCCGCATTGCAGTAAATGAAATATTAGGCATTTCATGAAAGTGAATGAACTGTCATTCCCGCACTTGATGCGAGAATCTATTTGCAACTAAAAATGCTATAAGAAAAAGCGCGTCAATTCGCCAAGTTGAGCGTAAATGGAATTGGACTGCGCGATTTTACAATCGCTTGCCATCGCTCAAAATGGTTCTGTTGCCGCTTTCTTTTTCTTACCGCATTTTTAGTTATTTGTTGTTAGTAAATAAAATATTAATGCTAATATTTGCATTATAATAAATTTGGAGAATATTTATGGAAAAAGATTTGATTCGCATTGATAAATGCCAGATAAGAAAGGGCGGCTCGGTTTTGATTCCGCAGATTGGCTGGACGATGAAAGAAGGCGAAGCATGGCTTGTTACAGGACCAAACGGCGGCGGAAAGGCTGACTTTATAAAAGCGTTGTCTGGTTCTTTGGAATTTTACCCGGAACAGGGCGGCTCGTTCTGTTCTGAATTTGCAAAAAGCACGGCTGTAGTTTCCCTTGAAGAAGCCGCAAGATTAATAGAAGAAGAGCGCGAGCGGGACGAAAGCGAATACTTGGATAAAATCGACATAGGAAGAACCGGCCGTGAATACATTTACGAAGTGATTGGCGGACCAAAAAAGAAATCAGAGCCTCTTGCAAAGGACGCGTACAAGCTAGAAACATTTCCGCAGGTAAAGCTTTGCGGCGTGGAAAAAATTCTTGACCGCGGACTTCGCTTTATGTCTACCGGGGAAATAAGGCGCACGCTTTTGTGCCGTTCACTTTTGTCTGGAGCCAGGCTGCTTGTCTTGAGCGACCCTTTTGCGGGGCTGGATGCCGAGTCGCGTTCAATTCTTATGGAATTTTTCAATATGATTCTAAAGCGGCAGACTGAAAATTCTGGAACAGATTTTCCGCGCATAATTTTGTGCATGGAGCGGTTCAGTGAAATCCCGGAAAAAATAAACCGCGTTCTTGAGTTTTCAGATAAAAAAATTTCCTTCTGCGCAAGCCGTTCTGAATATGAAACTCTCCTTGAAATTCGAAACGCAGAAAAAAAATCCGTCCGCGAAAAAGAAAGACAGGAATTTCTTTGCGAGCTAAAAAGAATCCGCAGTGAAAGCAATTTCGCCTTGGAAACAGAAGAATTTTCTGAAGTGCCAGAAAGCCTTATAAAGTTTGAGGATGTGAATGTAGGCTGGGACGAGCATAAGGTTCTTGTAAACTTAAACTGGGAAGTTAAAAAAGGCGAGCATTTTCTTGTGAGAGGTCCGAACGGCTCTGGAAAAACCACAATCATGGAACTTATAACGGGCGACAATATGCAAGTGTTCCGCGAAAAAGTCTACTTGTTTGGAAGCCGGCGCGGTTCAGGCGAATCAATCTGGGACATAAAAAAGCACCTTGGAATTGTAAGCTACAGGCTTCATGTGGAATACAGAATGGTCGGCGGAACTGATTTGCAGAGCGTGATTGTAAGCGGATTCAAGGACAGCATCGGGCTTTATGAGCCTGCCACGGATTTTGAGCTTGCAATGGCGAAGGCTTGGCTTAAACTTGCAGGATTTGCCGGACGCGAAAAGGAATCGTTTGGCTCTTTAAGCTACGGAGAGCAGCGCGCAATTCTGATTCTTAGAGCCGCAGTAAAGTCGCCGCGTGTTCTTATTTTGGACGAGCCTTGCCACGGATTGGATGAAAATTACCGCGGAAAAATCCTAGACCTGCTAGAAACTGTTGCGGAAACAGGAACGACAACGCTTCTGCACGTAACCCACGAGCCTTCTGAAGTCCTTGCGTGCGAAAAAAACATCCTAGAACTTTGTCCTGGCCAAACTCCAATGTATAAGATTTTGCACAGATAGGAAAGTTGAATCCGTCATGCAAAAAATGAACGATGTAAAACAACTTGTCATGGATATGTCTAATAAGTCTAACTGTCATTGCCGTACTTGATACGGCAATCTATTTGTTGTTTTGCAAAGGGTACTGACATGCACACGCAAGGGGGTCTTGCAAGCATTTGTTAGGGGGTGTTGCAAGCGCAGAACAGGAGTGCTGGCCTGTGCTTGCAATCATCATAATGAAATTATTTATTCCTCGTCTGAGGCATCAGGATCGGTATTACATCCTTCTGCTGATATGTACATTGAGTTTCCGCTTAGGCATACATTGCTGAATTTTATGTTCTCTAAATCTACAATGGAATCGATTGCAAAATTATAAAGATTTACATTTACAACTCTGTTATGTGCAAAAAGTTTTCCTGATTTGCCTGCGGTTTTGTTTGGAAGAACAAAGTTTGCACCGCAGTCTGCAATTGCAAGTTCCTTGGGCTTTATGGCTACGAATCTGCGCGGACCGTAAAATTTTTGGTTGTTTTCTTTTAATGCTGGAATGTATGCTTCAAGAGAACCTATTGGGCTTCCTGCGCTTTCAGGATTTCCAATAGAATTTATTGTTCTTTCGGAATTTGTCCAGCCCAAGGTGTTTTCTACTTCAAATCCATAATCTGTGCCTGCAATCTTTAAAAGCGCGCCTCGGCTATATACTTTGCAGTCATGAAAATTATAGAAAGTGTCATCGGTGCCTTCTGCGGAATTTCCTACATTTGAAACCAGCGCATAAACATAGCCGTCGTACAAAATGGCTATGTCGTTGATTGTGCCTGAAACACCCATTTGCTCTGTGGACTGCGCCGCTCCTTTTATGTCTATAAAAAAATTTGAATCATCGATATTCGTGATTGTTCCACGCTGAAGGTACGATGAGCCGTTCTTTGTGTATGCAAAGTAAATATCGCTGCCCTGAACTGCAAATGCTGTATAAGATGCCCCGGAAACAGAAAATTGTGTGGAATATAAAGAAGTCGCTGATGAAATTGTAGAAATAAAGTTTGTTGAAGGTTCTGTTATTTGTAAAAGTTTTAATTCGCCAGTAGAAGAATCATATCCGCCTATCCATAGAGAATCTGTGCTATCATCAAAATACAAAGGGTCTTTTACGGATGTGCTACTAAATTGAATGTCATAAGGTCCTGAACCTTTCCCTTTATAGTAGATAAAATTTGTTCTATTAAATTGGCTATCAGCGTTTTCTATATAATAGTTATAATATGCATAAAAAGATTCTGCAAATCCTAGTATAGTCGAATTTCCAGGTTTATTTGAGGTAACGGAATCAATGTTATTTATAGTTAAATCACTTGTTATAGAATCAAATCGATTGTAATAATATTTAGAATTATAAACATCCCATAAATAATATTTTTGATAATTAATTACATCTCTGTTGCTAGCCAGTATCATCAAAATTGTTTTTTCTGCGGTTTCGCCGGCTACAACTTTTACTTCTTCACTTCCGCTTCCTATGCGTATTCCGTCTGAATCAAATGCTTCGGCTTTTACTGTGTATGTGGCAGGCTCAAGTTCGTCAAATGTAATTACCCCCCCAATTCTGCGGTCTGCGAGTCGATAACTTCTTTGTCAAGGATTATGCTTACTTTGTAAGATGTGGCATTGTCCTTGGAAAAAGTGTAAAGCCCGCGTTCTCCTCCCGGAACTGTTATGCGGATTGCGCCTTCTTTGCTGTTTGAGCCGCTCATGTTCGTGCAAGACGCAAGGGCAAGAATCAGCGCCGGCAAAAATGCAAATGAAAATTTCTTAATGTTCATAAAATTCTCCTGTGGTTAATTTCGCTTTCTATATTTCACTGCTGAACGGTTCAGCGTGAACACATTTCATGTTTTTTTCAAGCTGCTCTGTGGAGCTTGCGCCAACCAGCACGCTTGTAACGCCTTTCTGACTAAGAATCCAAGACAATGCCATTTCTGCAAGAGTTTCGTTGCGTTTGCCTGTCTGTGCGTTCCATGCCTTTAGTTTTTCCAGAAGTTCTGGAGTCAAATCTTTGCTTTTTAGAAAATGCTCTTTTGCCATTCTGCTGTCAGAAGGAATTCCGTTAAGGTATCGGTCTGTAAGCAAGCCTTGCGCCAGTGGAGAAAATGAAATGAATCCAATTCCATGCTCGGCGCAGTAGTCAAGAATGCCTTCATCTTGCGGTGAACGGTCAAGAAGATTCAGCCTGCCTTGATAAATAAGAAGCGGAACATCCCGTTCGCGAAGATAGTTGTCGGCGAATTTTAATGCTTCAAGCGGCCAGCGGCTTAAACCCAGATAAAGGGCTTTTCCTTGCTTTACAATGTCAACCATTGCCTGCAAAGTTTCTTCCAAAGGAGTGTCCTGATCGTATCGGTGGCTGTAAAATAAATCTACATATTCAAGATTCATGCGCTTTAAGCTTTGGTCAATGCTTGCGGTAAGATATTTGCGCGAGCCCCAATTGCCATAAGGACCTTCCCACATATCGTAGCCTGCCTTTGTTGAAATAAAAAGCTCGTCGCGGTAAGGGCGGAAGTCGTCTTTTATGAGTCTGCCCATTGTTTCTTCTGCGCTGCCGTAAGGAGGACCGTAGTTGTTCGCAAGGTCAAAGTGATTTATTCCGTGGTCAAACGCAAAATGTGTGATTTTCCGGCTGCGTTCATAAGAGTCGTTTCCGCCGAAGTTGTGCCAAAATCCTAGGCTTACTTTGGGCAAGAGAATTCCGCTTTTTCCGCAGCGATTGTATAAAGTTTGGGAGTCATCATAGCGGCGAGCGTCTGCTGTATAGATTCCTTTTAAGTCCATGCGCGTCTCCTTTTATACATTATAATGAGTTGTTTCGGAATTTCCACTTTTTGCGTGTTTTTTTTTGCAAATTTTATAAAAAAAAGCTGCCCTTTGAAGTTTTCTTCAGTTGGACAGCTTGTATGAAGTAAAAGATTTTAAGATAGCTTAGCAGATTACAACAGAATTGTCTGTGTGGGAGAATGGAGCAGGAATGTACTTGTCTGCCGCCCAGTCGTTTTCCCAGTGCTTTCCGTCAAGAAGATAGCGGAACTGATATTCCTTTCCGGCTTCAAGAGGGATTTTTACAGAGAAAGAACCGTCTTTGCCTTTTTTCAACGGAGTTTCTGTGCTGCTCCAGCTGTTAAAGTCTCCTGCGATTGAAACTTTTTCTGCGCCGTGTGCTGCTTCCTGAGAAACAGAAAAAGTTACGTTACAAGTTTTCTTGTCTTTGGAATAAGACTTTTTCAGTGACATTTCATGTCTCCTTATTATAAAAACAATTTGATATAAAACAACAGTTGCCGGATAGAAAATAACGCATATAAACGCATTGTTTTCGCTCCTTTGCTATATACATATATTATATAATATTTCAAATGTAATCAAGGGCATATATAAAAACGTTTCGATTTTAGGTGGAGGGAGAGTTTATGAAAATTTGAGTTCTTATTTTAACACTAGAAAACTAATTGAAATGTGATATAATTAAATTGTTACTTGAGAATTATGGAGGTTTTGTATGTCATATTCTGTACTTGAGGAAAAATTAAAAGAACTTCCTCAGACAGCACTTGAAGAAGTTGCTTCATACATTGATTATGTTCTATATAAGTTTACAGCCTCTGAAAAACAATATTCTGTTAAAACAAAAAAAAGCGGATTTGGATGTTTAAAAAATATATCATGCAAAATGTCTCCTGATTTTGATAAGCCTCTCGAAGAATTTGCGGAGTATATGTAATGTATTTATTAGACACTCATGCAATAATTTGGTATGTAACAGGAAATAATGAGCTTTCTTTAATAGCTCAAAACATAATGGAAACAAAAAGATGTTTTTTCAGTTTTGCATTCTTATGGGAAATTGCAATTAAGCAAGCGAAAGGCACATTGCAATTTGATATTGATATTCCAAGATTAAAATCTGTTTTAGAGAATGAAGAATTTATATATCTTCCACCAACAGAATATGATGCTGAAAGAATAAAGACTTTGCCAGATATTCATAAGGATCCGTTTGACAGATTGTTGATTGCACAAGCAATGGAAAATGATTTAACAATTGTAACAACAGATTCAAAAATTCCTTTGTATAATGTAAAAACTGTTTGGTGAAAAAGAAAAGATATTTGCTCAATTAGAAGAAAAAAATTTCCCTTGCTTGTTTTTTTGCTTTTGATTATATTGTTGTGAACAAATTATCCGCTGATTTATCCAAATTGCAGGCGGAACAGTTTTCTTGTGGAACTGAAACTTGCTAAACAGGAGGCTCTAAAAATGAGCGCTGTCTTATCAAAAAATCATTATTTATTTACTTCGGAATCCGTGGGAGAAGGTCACCCGGACAAAGTTTGCGACCAGATTTCAGATGGAATTCTTGATGAATGTCTGCGTCAGGATCCGGAAAGCCATGTTGCCTGCGAAACTTTTGCATCTCAGGCTCTTATTCTTGTAGGCGGCGAGCTTTCTACAAATGCTCACGTTGATATTCAGAAAGTTGTGCATGACGTTGTTCAGAGAATCGGCTACACAAATCCAGACTACGGCTTGGACTGCAATTCCATGGCTGTTCTTAACATGATTCATTCCCAGTCGTCGGATATAAATCAGGGAGTTGTAGGAAAAGGCCTTGATGAATTCAAAGGACAGCAGGGCGCAGGAGATCAGGGAATGATGTTCGGTTTTGCCTGCAAGGAAACGTCTGAGCTTATGCCTGCTCCGATTATGTTTGCCCACAAGCTTATGAAAAAATCCGCAGAGCTAAGGAAAAGCGGCGAAGTCAAATGGATGCGCCCGGATTCAAAGAGCCAGGTTACAATTGAATATGAAGGCCATCGTCCTGTAAGAATCGATACTGTTGTTATAAGTCAGCAGCACGATGCGGGAATCAGCTATGATGAAATAAAATCTACGGTAACGGAAAAAATAATAAAGCCAGTTCTTGAGCCGGCAGGGCTTTTGGATTCCAAAACAAAGTATTTTATAAATCCTACAGGCCAGTTTGTAATCGGCGGTCCTGTTGGAGACACTGGTCTTACAGGCAGAAAAATAATCGTTGACACTTACGGCGGAATGGGACGGCACGGCGGCGGAGCTTTCAGCGGAAAAGACCCTAGCAAGGTTGACCGTTCAGGAGCATACATGGCGCGCTACATTGCCAAGAATATTGTTGCCGCGGACTTGGCGGAACGCTGCGAAGTTCAGCTTGCTTATGCGATTGGAGTTCCGTTCCCTGTTTCTGTTCTAGTTGAAACTTTTGGAACTGGAATTGTTCCTGACTTTCAGATTGCGGACGCTGTAAAAAAAGTTTTTGACTGCACTCCAGCCGGAATAACAAAGACGTTCAATCTTAAGCGTCCTATTTATTCCAAGACAGCTTCTTACGGACACTTTGGAAATTCGGAATTTCCGTGGGAACAGACAGACAAAGCCGCGCTCCTGAAAAAAGAGTTCTAGCTTGAAACTTTTAACTCCGCAGCAGATTTCGCAAGTCTTTCTGCGGTTTCAAAAACTGAATCCGTCTCCAGAAACTGAGCTTGTTGCTCCGAATGCTTTTTGCCTTTTGGTTAGCGTTGTTCTTTCTGCGCAGACTACGGACAAAGCCGTGAACAAAGCAACCGAACCGCTTTATAAAGTTGCCTATACGCCTGAACTTATGCTTTCGCTTGGCGAAGAAAAAATAAGAGGCTTTATAAAGTCAATCGGGCTTTACAAGAACAAGGCAAAACACGTTGCGGGCTTAAGCAAAATGCTCGTGGAAAAATTCAATTCGCAAGTTCCAGACAACAGGGAAGACTTGGAATCTTTACCGGGCGTTGGAAGAAAAACTGCGAATGTTATTCTAAATGTTGTCTACAACAAGCCCACAATGCCTGTGGACACACATCTTCTTAGAATCTGCCCCAAGATTGGACTTGCCCAAGGCTCAACGCCGCTTGAAGTTGAACGCTCCTTGCTTGAGCGTATTCCAGCTGAATTTATGATGCACGCCCATCACTGGCTTATATTGCACGGACGCTATATTTGCACAGCGCGAAATCCCAAGTGCGCGGAATGCCCGATAAACGACTTGTGCCTTCACAATGAAACTTCTACCAAGTAAGTCCAATGCCTGCCGTGTATGCGCCGAATTTTTCTGTTTCCTCGTCTTTTACAGAAGTGTTTACGTTGCTGCTCCAGTTGTAGCTGTACTCAAGGTTCAGCATGAATTTTCCAAGTTTAAAGTCTATGCCGGCTCCGGTTTTAAATACAACGTGGTCATCGGTCCGCGCGTAAATTGAAGTCTGGCCGTAAGGACGCAAGTGAGTTCCAAGGTTCAGGTTTAGTCCGAAGATTCCGCCGAAAGAATAAATCGGAACGTCGTCATTAAGCGAAGGCAAATCTATTCCGGCTGAAATTCCTGCAAAGATAAATTTTCCAAGCCCGAGCGTAAGAGTTCCGTACATATTGTCGAGCTTATACGAAGTGAAGTCCGTGCTTGAAAAATCGATGTTGTCCGTGGAAGTTTCCGCGCTTACGTAAAATGCCCGTCTGCCTTTTTGCTCGCTGAATATTATGTCTTTTTTCTTTGCTTTTTCCGTGGAAGCGTTTTTGCTTTCGTCCTTGAGAAGTTTTTTTATGCGCGCGTTGTTTTTTTCAATCTGCTTTTCTGTTCTGAATTCCTTTTCTTCCGCGAATGTAAAAAAATCCTTGCTTTTTGTTTCATCGATTTTGATTATTGCTCGCGGACGTTTTGAATTCTTGTAGATTTTTAGTGCGACTGGCTCGAATCTGTATTCGCTTGCTCCCTGCCAGTGCGTGAGTTTAAATGTAAGTTCCGCATAAAAGAATTTTTCCCCGGAACGGATTCTGGTTTCGTAGTCGTTTATGTAATATTCGTAGTCGCGCCGCTGGTATTCAGTCATTTGCGGTTCTGGAACGTATTTTTTTTCCATTGCGTCGGAATACATGATGTCCACGCTGCGCTCATATTTTATTTTTCCGCCGAAGAAAAGAGCCTGAATTTCCGTGGGCCATTTTGTTTCAACAAGGCTGTATTCTCCTATTGAAAAATCCATTGCGCCGCTAAGCGAGTTTACTGTGTATTCGTCTCCTTCAAGAACCTGATAAAGAAGATTGAGCGCGTCCATTTCCTCGTCAGAAAAAAATCCGTTCGGGCTTGAGCTTAGGATTCCGCTTTTGAATTCTTCGATTGCAGAAAGCCTGTCCTGCGCGTCATTTAACGTGGCGGCAAAAATTCCTGCGGAAGATATTAAAACTGCGGCAAGTCCCAAAAGCCTTTTCATTTTTCCAAAACCTTGCGCCATTATAGTGCATTGCGCATTTTTTTTCCTAGTGGAATTTTCGGCGGAATGCTGAATTTTGTATAAATATGCAGGAATAAATGGTATTCTCCAAGAATATTGTATATTCCTAAAGAATTTGTATAAATATTGAGGGATAGAAGATATTCCAGAGTTTTTATGCATATTCTTCAGGAAAATTTCATATTCCTGAGTTTTTTGACGAATTCCAAGTGGAAAATACAATATTCCTGATTTTTTTAACAAATTCCAGAAGAAAATCAAATATTCCTGAAGTTTTTAAAGGATTCCAGACAAAAATAAAATTTTCTTGAAGCTATCTGTCATTGTCAGATTTTATTTTGATTTTACGAAATGTGTTCTATTCAAAAGTTGTGAAAATCTATAGAATAATGCCATGTGTGGAATTGTAGGATATATCGGCAATAAAAATGCTACACCGGTTTTGGTGAATGCGCTTAAAAAACTTGAGTACCGCGGATATGACAGCGCGGGAATCGCAGTGTTTAACGGCCAGGATATTTTGGTGCGCAAGGTAAAAGGCGCGCTCAAAGCTCTTGAAGAAAAAATCGCGAAGGAAACTATCGAAGGTTCTCTTGGAATCGGGCATACAAGATGGGCGACCCACGGCGAGCCTAGCGACATAAACGCCCATCCGCATCTTAACGAAAGCGGAACAATCGCTGTTGTTCACAACGGAATTATCGAGAACTTTGCAAAGCTCAAGGCGTGGCTTCAGAGCGAAGGCGTTGTTTTTAAGAGCGACACAGACACAGAAGTCATTGCTCATCTTATAAACTATTACTATGAAGATTCTCTTGATATTTTTGAAGCTGTAAAGGCGGCTGTAAACCGCTTGGAAGGCAGCTATGCTCTTGGAGTTTTGTGCAAGGACTTTCCGGACAGAATCATTGCCGCAAGAAAGGAATGCCCGCTCATTGTAGGTCTTGGCAAAGGTGAAAACTTTATTGCAAGCGATGTTCCTGCTGTTCTTGAGTACACCCGCGATGTCTACTTCCTTGACCAAAAAGAAATTGCTGTGCTTTACAAAGACCACGTTGATCTTTTTGATGAAGACGGAAACCGCATAATAAAGCAGCCGTTCCATGTTGACTGGGATATTTCTTCCGCGGAAAAAGGCGGATATGAGCATTTTATGCTTAAAGAAATCCACGAGCAGCCAAAAGTTCTTACAGACACAATGAGACCGCGTCTTGTTTTTGAAGGCGGAGTTCCTGTTGACATAAAATTCGATGAGCTTCGCTTTGATGAAAAGTGGAAGGAAGCTAAGCGCATTGTGATTGTTGCCTGCGGAACTGCATATCATGCCGGGGTTGTGGCAAAGTATGTTTTTGAGCAGCTTGCACGCGTTCCTGTTGTAGTTGATGTTGCAAGCGAATTCCGCTATAGAAATCCTATTTTGTGTAAGGATGATATTTTTATTGTAATAAGCCAGTCCGGGGAAACTGCCGACACTTTGGCTGCATTGCGCCTTGCCAAGCAAAATGGTGTTCACGTTACGGCGATTACAAACTGCGTGGGTTCAACTGTAAGCCGCGAAGCTGACGATGTTGTCTATACTTGGGCAGGTCCTGAAATTGCGGTCGCTTCTACTAAGGCGTACACAACTCAGCTTATGTGCCTTTCTATGCTTGCCTTGAAAGCTGCCTTTATAAAGGGAACAATTTCCGCTTCTGATTATAAAAAATATCTTTGCGAACTGAATTCTATTCCGGAGAAAGTTCAGCAGATTCTTGAAGATAAGGCTTCTATCCAGAGATTTGTTTCCAAGAACTACAATAAACAGAAGGTTTTCTTTATTGGCCGCCAGTATGACAGCGCGACAAGTCTTGAGTGCGCCCTTAAGCTTAAGGAAGTAAGCTATATGCACAGCGAGGCTTTTGCGGCAGGCGAACTTAAGCACGGGCCGATTGCGCTTATAGACACGGATACTCTTGTTGTTGCGACAGCCACAGTTCCTGAACTTTACGAAAAACTTGCAAGCAACATCATTGAAGTCAAGAGCCGCGGAGCTTCAACTTTTGTTATCACGCAGGATGATTCCGGGGCATTCAGTTCTTCCGCAGATGAAATTGTAAAAATTCCTTCTACGGAAAGTTTTTTTGAGCCGATGCTTGCAATAATTCCAGCGCAGCTTTTTGCTTATTATTGCGCAGTCCACAGGGGAAACAACCCGGACAAGCCGCGCAACCTTGCAAAGTCTGTTACTGTTGAATAAAAAATGCCAAAAAAAAAAGAGCCTTTTGCTAAAGCAGCAAAAGGCTCTTTTCAGATAAACTGCTTTAATTAGCAGCCTTTAAAATCCTGAACAATATTTACTGCTGATTTTATTGTGCAGCTTGGAAGAATCTTTGCGGCAAGAGTAACAGCTCTGTCTACCACAGCCTGAGAATCTGCCACGCCTTGCAGCGTTATGGAAGTTCCTTCGTCGTCAATAATTGCGCGCAGGAAATTTATATTCAGCTTGTATTCAAAGAGAAGCTTGTTTGTCAGGTCTTGGGCTTTGAGCATATTTTCAATTCGCTTTTTGCCTAGAGCTTCTTTTTCCGGGTCTGCAAAATATTTTACAAAATTTACAATCTGCTTTACAACTTCTTCCTGCTCAAGAATTCCTGTGTTTATTGTGAGCATATAGTGGCTTGAATCTTCGTTGTCCACATTGAAGAAACTCTTGTGGAATCCTTTTCTGTTTGCCGCGCTTTCGTTGATTCTTGCCATTGCCTGTTTTTCTGTCCAGTTGAATTCTTTTTCAAGCCGCTTGACTCTTACAGATTCTTTTGCCACGAACCGAAGCGAAATCAAATTTGGAACATCTTCAAGAATTACAAATGAACCGCGTCCTATCAAAATGCAGTTTCCTTTGCTTGCCGCTTCCAGAACCGCATACTGCAAATAATTCAGGTATTCATCGCGTCCTTTTGCGAGACTTGCGAAAAATCCCGGTTTTATTTCGTCATATTTTTGAAGTTTTTCCTTTGGAAATCCCAGCTCTACAATGCGGTTTTCTATTTGTTTTCGAGTTATAAATGTGTAGCCAAGTTTTTTTGCTGCCGCCGCAGCTATTTCGTCTCCAAGAGCTGCCACCTGTCTTGAAATTGCTATGATTGCCATAATGCGCCTCCTGTTTTAAATGTTATTTTTTGATAATTAAATTATAAATCCGTTTTTTGAAATTTGCAATTTTTTATGATTGTGTTCTTTGTCAAGCAAGAGAATGGCAGTTGTTGAAATTTTCTTTCTTGCTAAAGTTTCAGAATAATTTTAGTATAAAACGCATGGACGACAAAAAACTTATATGGCACGAAAAATCACGCAGGGAAGCTTTTAAAACTCCTGTTTTTACTGTTACTGAACGAACCAGCGTAAGCCCCGACGGAACAGAAGGCATCTACATTGTGAACGAAGCTCCTGACTGGGTTATTGTAATTCCGGATGACGGTGAAAATTTTCTTATGGTAAGGCAATGGCGGCACGGGGAAAAATCTTTAAGCATTGAATTTCCGGGCGGCGTAATAGACAAGGGCGAAGTTCCGCTTGAAGCTGCAAAACGTGAGCTTTTGGAAGAAACCGGCGCAACTGCAAAAAAAATTATTTGCCTTGGCTCAATGAATCCTAATCCGGCTTTGTTTGCAAACCACGTTCATGTTTTTCTTGCTGAAGATTTGGAGTTTTCCGGCAAGCAGAATCTTGATGCTGATGAATATTTAAACTACTTGGAAATTCCAAAATCCGAAGTGATAAAAAAAATGGGCAGCCCCGAATATTGCCATGCTTTGATGGCTTCAGCAGCTGCCCTGTATTTAGCTCGGAATTTTTAGCGTTTCTGGAAAGGCTCGTAGTCTTTGTCCGGGCTGTAAACTCCGTCGCGGTATTCGCCAGAAATTGAAGGAATTTCCATTTTCATTCCTGGACGAATCAAGTTTGGATTCTTTGGGTCTGGAAGGGAATTCTTGTTCGCTTCGTAGAGGTTTTCCCACAAATAAGGATTGTTGTAAACATAAGGTCTTCCAGAAATATTCCAGAAGCAGTCTTTGTCTGATTCCCAAGGTTTTACAACATAATATTTTGGAAGCGGTGTAACTTCTTTTATTTCTGCTAAAGCGTCAAGAACCTGCTTTGAATAGCTTGAAGCTGCGTCCCATTCTTCTTTTGCAAATGCGTCTTCTGCCTGTGCAAGAGATTTTGATGCTGAATCATAAGCAATCGGGAAATTTTCTTTTCCGTTGATGCTTTCAACATAGGCGAGCCTGTTTCTTGCAAGATTGAGATCTTTTTCCGCGCTTTCCTTTGAAAGCATGTGGCTTATGTAAGTGTCGGAAAGTTCTGCGTTCTCTTTTGCTTTTGCGGCGTATTCTTCAGCAAGAACATATTCTCCTGCGTCCAAAGCTCTTTCTGCTTTCTGTGTGTATTCTTTTGCAAGTTTCTGGTAAGTGTTGTTTGTGTAGCTGGCTGCAAAAACTGAAAGTCCCAGAACAGATGCGATTGTGCAAGCAAGTAATTTTTTCATTATTCAGCCTCCTGTGCAGATTCTTCGATAGTTTCTTCGATTTCAACTTCTGAATTTTCTGCTTTTGTAAAGTCGTCCGCTTCAAGAAGCTGTGTGTCTGCTTCTTCGATTCCTTCTACCGGCTCGTCTCCAAGAGGTTTTTCCTTGTCTGCCCACTGAGCGTTTGTCTCGCTTTCTGCAACACGTTTCTTTGCTTCTTCAATTGCTGCCTGAGCCTGAGCTCTTGCTTCGGAAACCTGTGTGTAAAGAGATGTGAATCCTTCTTTTGCCTTTGTGTAGTTTGCAAGCGCGCCTTCCGGGTTCCCTGTAACGTAATTCTGGTCGCCGGACTTGAAGTTTGCAACAAACTTGTCGTAGTCAGCTTTTCTTGAAACAGAGCACTTTATGCTGTCTGCGTTTTTCTTTGCCTTAAAAGCTTCTGTGCGTTCAGCCTGCGCAAGCGATTTGTGAGCCGCCTTAAGAACAAATGTCATTTTTGCATCTGCGGAAACTGCTTTTTTGTTCCAGTCGCTTCCGTAGTCTTTTGAAGATTCAAGCTCGCTGATAATAGAAACGCCGTCGTTGTATACATTCTGCGCGTAAGAAGCAAATCCGTTTTCGTCAATCTTTGCTTTCTTTGCAACTGCGTCTGCGTAAGCCTTTAAAGCTTGATAGCGTGCAAGAAGATCTTTCAGTCTTGCGGAAACATCTTCGCCTTGCTCCATTGCGGCTTTTACAGAATTATATTCTTCTTCTGCGGCGTTAAATGCGTCTGGGGCTGCGTTCTGCGCGCCGGCATTTATTGCGTCTTGTCTTGAAGATTCAATTTTGCTGAGTGTTGCTTCATTTGATTCTGCTGTGTCTTCTGAAATCTGCTGTTGGTCTTGAGATTCTTCTGCTGTGTTTTCAGAAACATTCTCTTCTTGAATCTCTGGCTCTTCTTTTGGCGATGAGCCGCACGAGATCAGCGCAAGCGACATGGCTGCAAATGCTGCCAATACAAGTTTACTTTTAATCATTTTTCCTCCATAAAGTAAAAAAACGAAAAGCTTTGGTTGCCTTTTGAATTTCAGTTTTCATAAAAGCGATTTTGCTTACTATCAATATATAATACTAATTGCATTTCGGCAATAAACAGACCGCGCAAAAGACATAATACGTTTTGTTTTAGAATGAAATTTTATTGATGACAAAAAAAGCAAACGGCATTAATATAAAAGCTAAAAAAACGCCTGTAACTTTTTGCTTTGCGAGCGGTTGTTTCTATAAAAGTGCGGCGCATATTTTATCGGAGGATTTTATGGCAATGTCTGAAGGTTTTACTCCGCCGGATATACAGAAAAATATCGGTGTTCTTTCCACGTCAAAATCTGGCTGGAATCTTGAGCTGAATTTTGTGTCTTGGGGCGGACGTCCTGCAAAGTACGACATTCGTTCCTGGGATTCCGAGCATGAAAAAATGGGAAAAGGCGTGACTTTCACAAAAGATGAGCTTTGCGCTTTAAAGAATCTTCTGAATGGAATGGAAGAACTTAATTAATAGAGGAAAATATGAAAAAGAAAATTTTGTTTATAATGGTCGGAACAATGGCTGCGTTGTCGTTTGCGGCAAGAACTCCAAAAGTAAAGCAGGAAATTGAAACTGTAAAACTTGGAAAATTCGATCCTGTTGAACTTGGCTCTGGAACTTTCAGGCTAAGAAAAATTCTCGTTAATGAACTTGAGGCGAAGGATTTTTCTGTAATGCTTTTCCCAAAGAACGGAACTGCCGGAATTGTTTACAAAAATATGCCGAACAAGGAGCGTCTCCTTTTGGATAAGGATGCGCGCAAAGCCGTCATCACTTCTTACAATGCTTACTTAAAGGATTTTGAAGAAAAGAAGCTTGACCGCAATCAGAAAAAATACAAGGCGACTTATGAATATGCCCGCGCGAGAATTGAGTGGGGACCTTTTCAGTATTCTTCTTATGCTGACCCTAAAATTTCCATGGGCTATGTTTTCGTCGGAAAATCGCCTTATTTCTGCATAAAAATTCCTTCCACAAAGTCAAATCAGAGAAAGGGCGACACTCAAATTGAATACGGCGGAAATCTTTTGTACTTTACAAGGGCGCAGGCAAAGGACTTGGTCGATGCGATAACAGAAGAGGAAATTCAGAGCGCGGTGCAGTCCCAGATGGTTGTTCTTCCTGCCGATGATGAATATGACGGTGGCGAATACGAAGAACCTGACTTGCCAGCAGAAGAAGTTTCAGAAGAAAACCTTGATTACGAGGAAAACTAAGAAGTTAAATAGGTTTATATTCTATACAATAAATGAAAGCAGGCTGAAAAAGTCTGCTTTTTTTCGGAACAGAAAAAATTTAATAAATTTTATATTTTTTTGAAATTTGCTATTGACAATATTTCTTCACAGCTATATATTCTATCTCACCCTTTGAAAACAAAGGAACAAAACAAAAAATGTTAGGCAGTATGACTGCTAGTTTATATCGCCGTTATTTGACAGTTTAAGGGAAGGAAAGAAGAAACGACAGAAGAGCGTACATTGGGAGAGCGAGTTTTACCGGAATTATTTATAGGCAGTCAGATTCGAGAAGAATGAGAGGGCCTGAAGAAGGCTCTCTGTGTTTATGCAATCTCCGGCTCCCTCGGGGGCCGAGGAAATAGGCATGGAGAGTTCGATCCTGGCTCAGAACGAACGCTGGCGGCGCGTCTTAAGCATGCAAGTCGG